>CBESNA010000028.1:0-48340 GCA_965530755.1 uncultured Acidimicrobiia bacterium
GAGGAGGTCTCGAGAATTCTCGAACCTCCGCCGAACACTCCGGTCGTCATCACGAACGGGATCAGGATCTGCATTGTCGTCACACCGGCGTTGCCGAGCCCGGCATTCAGTCCAAGAGCCAACCCCTGCATGCGCTTGGGATAGAAGAAGCTGATGTTCGACATCGAGGAAGCAAAATTGCCGCCGCCGAACCCCGAGAGGAACGCGAGGAGTTGGAAGACCCAAAGAGGTGTGTCGGTGTTGAGCAACGCCACACCGGTTCCGACCGCCGGGACCATCAGCAGCAGTGTCGTGAGAAAGACGGTGTTTCGGCCGCCCGAGATCCGGATGAAGAAGCTGTTGGGAATACGGAAGGTTGCCCCCGTGAACCCTGCGATGGCGGTGAGAGTGAAGAGCTCGCTTTGCTCGAACGGGAAGCCCAGGTTGAGCATCTGGACCGTGATGATGCTCCAGTAGAGCCATACCGCGAACCCGCACAGCAGGCTGGGAATCGAGATCCACAGATTCCGAGTCGCGATCTTCTTTCCCGAGCTCTCCCAGAACGTTTCGTCTTCTGGATCCCAGGTTTGGATGTCGGCCACGGCGACGGTCTCGATTCTGCTCAGGTGTTGTTCTGCGGTTGGATCATGTCAGGTGCCGGTGTTCGCACCGACCGCACGAGGTGCAGGCTCATCGTCGAAGTCCTCGGAATGTGAACCCTCTGGGTCTTCGAGCATGAAGAGCGTGATGGCGAAGCTGGCCGCCGCACCGCCGGCGAGAATGAAGAAGAAAGTCCTGGCATCGACCAAGGAATAGATGACGAGGTAGACGACGGCGCCGACGTTCCCGTAGGCACCGGCCATGCCGGCGATCTGGCCGGTCATCCGCTTGTTGACCATAGGGATGACGGCAAACGTCGAGCCCTCGGCTCCCTGCACGAAGATCGAGGCAAACATGGTGATCAGCACTGCGATCACCAACCAGCCGACGCCTCCGAAGGACGGCACGAGATTGCGTAGTCCGTCATCATCAACGCCGGGGGCCCACTTCGCAATGAAACCCATGAGGAAGAAGCCTGCGACGATGCCGAGGACGTAGCCGAGCATGGTCTTCTTGCGGCTGTGCATCTTGTCGGACAGGTAGCCGCCGAGGGGCCGAGCGACGAGGTTCACGAAGGCGAACGACGAGGCCACGATGCCAGCGAGCGTTGCGGTCACGATCGGAGTGCCGGCGCTGTTGGTCAGCGGCACGAACACCTCCTCGAAGAACTCCGGCAACATCGAAACGACGGCGAGCTCGGCGCCGAAGTTGGCAAAGTAGGTGGAGTTCAGGGCAACGACGCTGCCGAAGTGATACTTCTCGTCTTCGGGCACGCCTGCCTTCAGGTACGGCAGGTTCACCTGCAACGTCCGGGCGACGTGTGCGAAGTACACGAGGGTCAGGAGCCCGTATGTCAGATAAAGACCGGAGTCGGAGAGCACACGGTCCCCGTCGACCTCGACGTTCGAGATCCGCCATGCCAACAAGCCGAGGGCCGCTACGAGCGGGATCGACCAGAGCAGATACTGGACGAGGTCGCTGTACGACGACATCAGCATCGGCTCGGCCTTCTTCGTCTTGGACAACGTTCGCCCCTCTGGAACATCGCGAACCAGGAAGTAGTACATGACGCCGTAGATCGCGAGCACCATTCCGTTGATGGCCATCGCCCAACGCCAGGCATCGTCTCCGAGATCCAGCCAGTCGCCGAGCACCGTGATGGTCAACCACGGCAAGGTCATTGCTGCGAAAGCGGAACCGAAGTTGCCCCAGCCTGCATAGAAACCCTCGGTACGCCC
Organism: uncultured Acidimicrobiia bacterium; assembly: GCA_965530755.1. GTDB lineage: Bacteria > Actinomycetota > Acidimicrobiia > Acidimicrobiales > SZUA-35 > SZUA-35. The sequence continues at coordinate 1,818 of CBESNA010000028.1, forward strand.
GATGTACTTCGGCGGAAACCATTGGGCGACCATCTTGATGCCAATCACGAAGCCGGCGCCGACGCTGCTCAGGAGCAGCCGCGAGATCAGGAGCTGGTCGAAGGTGTCGGCGAACGCGAACCAGATGGTTGGAACAGCCATGGTGATCATCAGCCAGCTGAAGACGATTCGACTGCCGAATCGATCGATCAGCGCACCGACGACGATCCGGGCCGGGATCGTCAGCGCCACGTTCGCGATCAGGAGGATCTTGATGTGTTCCTTCGTCAACCAGTCGGAGCTCTCCCGCATGGTGCTTCCGAGCGGCGCAAGGTTGAACCACACGAAAAACGTCATGAAGAAGGCGATCCACGTGTAGTGGAGCACTCGAATCCGTTCCTGCCCGAAGTCGAGCAGCCTCGGCGGCTGATCGGCGGCCGTCGCCCCGTTGTCGCTCATGTTCTCTTTCCTTCGCTGTCTCGGTTGCCCTGGGGCTTCAGCCTCATTGATTCACGCGTTTTCGATCAGGTCGCGGGACCACCGTCGGCGGGCCACCGCCGAGGAGTTCGGTCGGCTGGCGGCGGCGAGACGGTGTGTGGCGCATGGCGACGACTCGCTGCCATGGCCGGAAGAAGTACTGGAGGGGAAGCGTGATGATGTGAACCAATCGCGTGAACGGGAAAAGTCCGATGAAGACGAAGAAGGAGAGAACGTGCGCCTTCAGCACGAGCGGCAGCGCGTCGATCATGGCGGGGTCTGGCCGGAAGGTGAGCAGGCCCCAGATGTACGGAGTGAACACCGCTGTGCCCCAATACGAACCCCACCGGTAGCCGATGGCGATCCAGATGCCGGTGACGATCTGCACCGCGATCGTGGCAAGGACCACCAGGTCCATCGTCGAAGTGACCCGACGGATTCGGTGGTTCGTGAGCCGGCGGTGAATCAAGATCGTGAGCCCGAACGCGGCCCACAAGGCAAGGGCAAGACCGGTTATCTCGAGCAGGTACAGCCGCAAGGGTGCACCATTCCACAGTTCGAATCCCTGCGGGATGATCAAGGCAGCGAGATGCCCGAGAAGAATCAGCGAGATACCCCAATGGAACGAGATCGTGCCCCAGTAGAGCTGCTTGCTCTCGAGGAGTTGTGACGACAACGAGCTGACCGAGAATGGGAGACGTTTCCAGCGGATGACCGTGACAACGACGGCGAGAACGCCGACGGCATAGGGCACAACGCCGAACAGGAAGTCGTTGAGGCTCATCTCCGCTTTCCGATCGTGAGGGGTCGCAGATCTGTGGCCGTGTCAACCGTTGCGGCCACGAGGTGTCGATAGGGGTTCTCGGGCGACGCGGTGTGCAAGACCCGCTTCATGGTGGCCGTGGCGCTCGGCAGTACTTCGATCAGATCGTCGAGTGGTTCCTCGGCAACCGCCAGATACCGCAAGACGGGCTCGATGTGATCGGGTAGCTCGCCCCCGAGTTCGACGCCGCAGCGCTCCATGGCCACTTTCAACTCCGCCATGAACGCACCTCGTCGATAGTTTTCGCCCCATGCGACATCGCCGACGTAGGGAATGAACTGGGGGGTGAGATCGAGCGTTGCGGTGTGCAGCTCCTCCCACTCACCGAGGCTCAGCTCAGCGACAGCGTCGTGGAACCGGCGCATGTGTGCCTCGACCGAGCCGGTCAACCACGACCTGATTGCAGCGTCGAGGTCGGCGGCGGCCGTTGGGTGCGGATAGCGGTAGCCCATGGCGACGACAGTGGCGGGATGCATCACAGCCCCCTCACCGGTGGGGTGCGGGCACCGAAGCCCATCTCGCCCTTGGCCGACAGCGGATCGTTGAGCGACTCGATCGACATCTCCCGGTGGTAGGGAGGGAGGACGAAGCGGTCGTCGATCGACGGGATCGTCGTGAGCTTGTAGATGGCTTCAGTTCTCTCCTCGGTCAGCCCAACGCTTTCCAGCATGTCGAGCGTTGCTTGGTCAATGGACTGGTCGACGCTCTGTCGGCGCTTGTAGGTGCGGACGGCCAGCATCGTGCGAAGGATGCGCCTGATCGGTTCGGAGTCGCCGTTGGAGAACAGGTTCGCCAAGTAGGCGACAGGGAGGCGTGCCTTGTCGAGCTCGTCGAAGAGCTCGAAGTCTTGGCGCTCCGCCGGCAGATCGAGATCGACGAGGTTGTTTTCGACCGTGCTCATGATCGGCGACAGCGGCGGGATGTAGTACATCATCGCCAACGTGCGGTACTCGGGGTGCAGCGGCAGCGCCATGCCCCACTCCTTGACGAACTTGTACACCGGCGAACGTTGAGCCGAATCGATCCAGCCTTCGTCGATACCGGACTCCAAGGCAGCCGCGATCACCTCGGGGTCGTTCGGGTCGAGGAGGATGTCGAGCTGTGCGTCGAGCAGTTCGTCATCGGGTGCCGACGCAACCGCTTCGATCTTGTCGGCGTCATAGAACAGCACACCCATGTAGCGAATCCGACCGACACAGGAGTGGGCGCAGGCCGGCGCCTGACCGGTCTCGAGCCGGGGGAAGCAGAGGATGCACTTCTCGGACTTGCCGGAGGTCCAGTTGTAATAGACCTTCTTGTACGGACAGGCCGATACACACATGCGCCACCCTCGACACTTGTCCTCGTTGACGAGGACGACGCCGTCCTCTGCTCGCTTGTAGATCGCCCCGCTCGGGCAGGCACCGACGCAGGAGGGATTGAGGCAGTGATTGCAGATGCGAGGCAGATAGTTGAAGACGACTCGTTCGATCTCTTCGAGCTGCGCCCGGGTCGCCGGGTCGATGCCCTCCATCGACGGATCATTGGCCGCGTAGATGTCCGAGCCGCCGAGATCGTCGTCCCAGTTCGGTCCGGTCGAGATCTCCATCTCGTCGCCAGTGATCTTCGAGATCGGGACAGCTGTCGGCTGCTGTGTCGACTGCGGCGAGGTGAACAAGTCGCCATATTTGAAAGTGAAGGGGTCGTAGTAGTCCTCCAGCTCGGGAAGCGAGGGGTTGAAGAACGCTTTCGCAACACCACCACCCTTGGAGTGCAGAGTGAGCTTGAGGCGCCCCTTCTTGTCTCGGCGCCAGCCACCCTTGTAGTGCTCTTGATCCTCCCAGCCGGTCGGATAGCCGGTCCCCGGCCGAGTCTCGACGTTGTTCCACCACATGTACTCGGCGCCTTCGCGGTCGGTCCACAGGTTCTTGCAAGCGACGGAGCAGGTGTGACAACCGATGCACTTGTCGAGATGGAACAGCATGCTCATCTGAGCTCTGACTCTCATGGGTACGCCTCTCAGTATTTCGGCTTGTCGATGCGGTGGACGTACACGAACGTGTCCCTGTTGACCCCAGTGGGCCCCCAGTAGTTGAAGCCATAGGAGAACTGGGCATAGCCCCCGCTCATCAGAACCGGCTTCAGACGGGTCCGGGTGAGCGAGTTGTTCATGCCGGCTCGCTTGCTACGCCTCGGCGAGATCGGCACACCGACCGTTCGTTCGGTGGCGTGATACACGAACACCGTTCCCCGCGGGATCCGCGACGACGTCGTGCAACGCTGGACGAAGACGCCGTTGTCGTTGTAGAGCTCGACCCAGTCGTTGTCGCCGATGCCGAGGCTGGCCGCGTCCTTCACGTTCATCCAGATCGGGTAGCCGCCTCGGGAGAGCGTCATCATGCGCTCGTTCTCGGAGTAGGTGGAGTGAATCGACCACTTGCCGTGAGGCGTGATGTAGTTGAACATCCGGCCGTCCTGGCCCTCGGCCAGCGACTCCTCGGTCTCCGACAACATCGTGTGATCAGGACGCGGCTTGTAGACCGGCAGATGCTCACCCCAGGCGAGGTACTGCTCATGGTCGAGGTAGAGGTGCTGGCGACCGGTGAGCGTGCGCCACGGGATCAGGTGCTCGACGTTCAGAGTGAAGGGGTTGTACGCCCGGCCCTTCGTCACGATCCCACTCCACGTCGGCGTCGTGAGAATCCGTCGCGGCTGGGCAACGATGTCGTCGAAGTTCGTGCGGGTGTCTCGCTGCCCGGCGGCCAGGTGGGTCAGACTCAGTCCAGTCTTCGCCTCCTCTGCCTCGAAGGCACGATGGGCCAGTTCGCCGTTGGAGGCGGGGTCGAGGGCGAGAATTGCCTCGGCGACCTGGCGGCCACGCTGCAACGAGGGCCGAAGGACGCCGCCTGCCTCGCGGGAGGACTCATCGGGTTGCTTGCGTGCAAGTTCGTCGTAGAAGTCCTCGACCGGGATCTTGAGGCCGTGGGCTCCAACGCCGTTGGTTCGCATCGCTTCACCCAGGGAGGTCATCTGCTCGTACAGCGTCGAGTAGTCGCGCTTCTGGACCTTGAACTTGGGCATTGTCTTGCCGGGAATCGCCTCGACCTCACCTGCACGCCAGTCGCCCATTGTGGGTTGCGTGATCTCGTCTGGCGTGTCGTGCAAGAGAGGCTGCATGATGATGTCTTCGACCTGGCCGAGTCGCCCACCGGCCAGCTCGGAGACCTTCTTCGCCAACCCCGTGAAGATGTCCCAGTCGGGTCGGGACTCCCAGGACGGCGGCACCGCGGCCTGCATCGGGTTGATGAACGAGTGCATGTCGGTCGTGTTGAGATCGTCCTTCTCGTACCACGTGGCTGCGGGAAGGACGATGTCGGAGTAGAGCGCCGAGGTATCCATGCGGAAGTTGAGGTCGACAACGAGGTCCATCTTTCCGATCGGTGCCTCCGGACGGACCTTCACCTCTGAGACTCCGTGGTCAGCAGGCTCAGCGGCGATCGCCGTCGAGTGTGTTCCCAGGTAGTGCTTCATGAGGAACTCGTGACCCTTGGCCGAGCTTCCAATGGCGTTGCCCCGCCATATGAACCACGTTCGTGGCCAGTTCTCCGGGGCATCGGGATCGTCGATCGAGAACTCGAGGTCGCCGCTCTTGAGCCGCTCGACAACGGAGGCGACCACTTCCTCGTCGGTTTCGGCCCCACCGCGGCGAGCCTGTCGAATCACCTTGAGAGGGTTCTCCTTGAACTGGGGGAAGAACGGCAACCACCCCATACGAACAGCTCGAGCCTGATGGTCGATCGTGTGGTCGAAACGCTCGGGGTGGCTGTCGGGGAGGGCGTCGTATTCGCGATAGCCGCGCTCGTAACGCCATTGGTCGGAGTGCACGTAGTGGAACGATGGTGTGTTCTGGTGACGGGGTGCCATGCCCCAGTCCTGTCCGAATGCGATCGAGCCCCACGAGGCGTGACAGACGAGTTTCTCTTGGCCGACGTAGTGAGCCAGTCCCCCACCGTTGACGCCGACCGACCCGGTCAACAGCAACGCCGTGATGCCAGACCGGTAGAGCAGATTGTTGTGGTACCAGTGGTTGGCACCGGCGCCGATGATGATCATGTTCTTGCCCTTGGTGAGCTCGCCGTTGCGAGCCCACTCCCGAGCAAATCTGATGACGCTTTCACGGCCGATGCCGGTGTATTGCTCCTGCCATGCGGGGGTGTAGAGCGCATCGCCATCGTCGTACGTCTTGGCGTTGGCGCCCTTCAAGCCGCGGTCGACACCGAACCGAGCCATCAGCAGGTCGAGCACGGTCGTGACCTGCACCGGGCCGGTCGAGGTCTGGATGGTACGGACCGGAACCGAGCGGGTCACCGTGGCATCACCACGCCCGGCGTCGCCGGCTTCGAAGATCTCGAGTTCGACCACTGCGGTTCCGTCGTTGTCGTCGATGAACGTCAGCGTCGGAGCAATCGCCTCGCCGAGCACACTGTCGAACAGTTCGAGGTTCCAACGACCCTTCTCGTCGTGGGCCCAACGATCGCCGATCGCTCCGTTGGGCATCCGGGGCTCGTTGGCCTCGGAGTCCCACATGAGCAGCTTCCACTCGCCGTTCTCGGTATCGGCATAGCGCTCGACCCGATCGGCTCGCAGGTACTTGCCTGGCCTACCGTCCGCAACCTCGACCAGGAACGGCAGGTCGGTGTACTGCTTGGTGTACTCCTGGAAATAGTCGACCTGGCGATCGCGGTAAACCTCGCTCAGAATCACGTGATTCACAGCCAGCCAGAAGGCGGTGTCCTGCCCAGGGTTCGATGGAATCCACCAGTCGGCGTATTTGGCCACCTGGGAGAAGTCAGGGCTGAAGACGGTGAGCTTCGCCCCGGCGTGGCGCACCTCAGCGAGGAAGTGCGTGTCCGGGGTGCGGGTCATGTTGAGGTTCGCACCCATGACGGCGATGAACCGAGAGTTGTACCAATCAGCTGACTCGGGGACGTCGGTCTGCTCACCCCAGGTCTCAGGTGATGCCGGCGGGAGGTCGCAGTACCAGTCGTAGAAGCTCATGACCGCGCCGCCGATCAGCGACATGAACCGGCTTCCGGCTGCATAGCTGACTTGCGACATGGCGGGGATCGGGGAGAACCCGGCCACCCGATCGGGGCCGTGCTCGGCGATCGTGTGCACGACCGAGGCGGCGGCGATCTCGAGGGCCTCATCCCAGCTGATCCGGCGGAACCCTCCCTTGCCTCGAGCCTCCTGATAACGAGCTCGCTTGACCGGGTCGTTCTGGATCGAGGCCCAAGCGTCGACCGGCCCGCCGTAGTACTCCTTGCGGGCCTGGCGATACATGTCGACCAACACGCCTCGGGCGTAGGGGTACTTCACCCGGATCGGCGAATACAGGTACCACGAGTAGGAGATGCCTCGTTGACAGCCTCGCGGCTCGTACGGCGGTAGCCCTTCTTCGAGCTGCGGGTAGTCGGTTGCCTGTAGCTCCCACGTGACGATGCCTTCCTTGACGAAGACCTCCCACGAACAGCTTCCGGTGCAGTTGACACCATGGGTCGTCCGCACTCGTTTGTCGTGTTGGAAGCGGTTCCGGTAGAACTCCTCCCACTTGCGGGCGGCGGGATCAACCGTTTCCTGGATCCACTGGCTCATCCTCGACTCCTCAAGCGTTCCACGTAGGTCTGTCGTCCGCCTCGTCCAGCGATCGCCATGCCACCGATCAGTGCGACGAGGCCGGCAAAGCCGGCAAGTAGCAGCACGTCGATCGGGCCATCGTCGGTGCCGGCGCTCGATGTGGTGGCCAGGTAGGCGACCAGATCGGCAGTCTCATCCTCGGTCATCGGATGGTCGACGAAGATCGGCATCATCGTCGCGCTCGGCGGGTTGCCCAGCCACCCGGTCAACCCTGCTTCACCGCCCAGGCGGTCGAACGCCGTGGTCAGGTCGGGGCCAAGGCCGCCGCCGCCGAGGTTGCCCTCGGCACCCGCGGTGTGACACGCAACGCAGGCCGCGCCGCCATTGTCGAGGCCGTTGGAACCGAGGAAGAGGTCTCGTCCGCGGTCGGGATCGCCGACCGTCGGTTCCGCCGGAAGTGTGGGTTCGGTCGGGTTTCCATCGGTGGTCGGACCTTCGGACCCACCAGCCAACGACACGACATAGGCCACCACAGCGTCGAGCTCTGCACCCTCCAACGCGGGCACCGGCGGCATCACGCTGTCGTAGCTGACACCGGCGACCTCGATCGGCCCGGTCAAGCCGTTGCGGATGACCTCGGCCACATAGGCCGGATCCGCAGCAGCGGGGTTACCGGCGAGCGGTGGGAAGGTGCCGGGAATCCCGGCACCGTCGGCCTGGTGACACGACGCGCAGCTGGCAACGAATCCCGCTTCCCCGCCGTCGGTCTGAGCGCGAGCCTGGGCGCTGCCGGGCGCAAAGACAAAGGCAATGAGGAAGCTCGACGCAACCAGCAGAAGCGCACCGATCGCTCCGGAGGGGCCGATCCCCTGATTCTTCGAGTCCCTGAGTAAAAGTTTCACTGAATGCGACTATTAGGACTCCTCATCACAGCAGCTAGGGCAAAAGGTCCCGTACAGGTTGCCGACCTCGCCTCAGGTGAGGTCGACTGGTTGCGGTGTCGCCAGAGCCCACGAGTGGCCGAAGGGATCCACGACCACGCCATAGCGATCCCCCCAGAAGACTTCTTGAACGGCCATGGCTTCGACGCCACCAGCAGCAACCGCCCGCTTCATCCAGGCATCAGCGTCGTCCACGATCAGGTGAATGGTGACGGGGCTGCCGTCGAGTGCCTTCGGCGAGAACATCCCGAATTCGAGGTTCTCATCCACGAGCATGACGGAGGATCCGTTGATGCTGACGGCGGCATGCAGGAGCTTGCCGTCCGGTCCGGGCGTTCGCATGATCTCCTCTGCACCAAACGCCTCGATATAGAAGTCGATCGCCTCGGCCGCTCCGGCACACACCATGTGAGGCGACAACCGGTGCATACCGTCGCTGATCGATCCTTCGCGGGCCGGGCCGCTCATTCCTGACTCCGAAGCTCGGGCGCCACTACCGACGACCACCGATGATTTTCGTCCAACACCGAACACCTCACAAGTCGCTGACTGATGCAGTCAGACTACAGCTGGCCCGAAGTCTGAGCGGTCGGAGTCAGTCACGACGCAACAGCCGAGCAAACCCAAGGGTCGTGGCGAACAGGCCGACCGAGAGTCCAGCGGCGGGCCAGGCCAGCGCTTCGTCGTCGGCTTGGAACGCCTCGAGCGAGACGACGAGCAGGAAGACCTGGAGAGCGAGGATCAACACGACGTACACGAAGACGGCGCTCGTGCGCTTGTCGCTGGTGTTGACGGCGCTCATCGATCGATTCCGAGTGCCCAAACGGTGCCGTCGCGCACCTCGATCGGGATGGCCGGCAGCGCCCGTTCTGGGGGTCCTGCGATTGGGCCGCCAGAGGAGGCGTCGAAGATGCCTTCGTGACATGGGCAGACGAGCTCGGCTGCTTCTGGTTCGTAGAAGACGACACAGCCGAGGTGAGTGCATTTCTGGCTGTAGGCAACCAGTTCGCCGTTGGGGAGGTGGATGAGGATCGCGGGGTCATCGGAGCCGGGATAACGGAACAAGTGAGCGCCGCCTTCTGGGACCTGGTCGAAATCGATGATGGCGCGAGGCCCACCACCATCGAGTTGACGGAGCGAGGTCCAGGCGGCGGCGCCAAGGGTGGATGCTGCAAAGACACCCGATCCGGCGATGAGATAGCGGGTGAACGCCCGCCGGGTCACGGCCTCCTCACCAGCCGAAGTGTGGGGGAAATCGTTCAGCCAGACAGGGGTGCCAGCATCATCGCTGTCCGATCCGGGTTGTTGTGTCGTGGTCATCGATGTCTCCTGGATCTATCCGGCGCCGAGTCCGAAGGGGTCGTCCTGCCACCGCTCACGGACGGTCATAGTCGCCACATCGAGGGGGCCTTGGTTGCGGTCGTTGACCACGGTGGCGACATGGGTCCGGACGTTCTGGTTTCCGAACTTGAAGTCGTTGATCAGCTGCCCTGGCCGGCGTTCAGCGAACTGCTCCGGCGTGCCATACCAGAGTGCCTCGGAAGGGCATACCGACGCGCACATCGGGGCGAGACCCTGCGAGGTGCGGTCGAAACACATGTCGCACTTCATCATCTGGTCCGGTTCGGGGAAGTAGCGGGGCACACCGAATGGGCAGGCCAGGACGCAGTTCGAGCATCCGATACAGCGGGGCTTGAGCGCGGACTGCACGACGCCCGCTTCGTTCTGCTTGATGGCATCGGCCGGGCAGACTTTGGCACACGTCGGATCTTCGCAGTGCATACACACCATCGGCGCGGTCTGGGTCGAAATGCCGGGGTCGATCTGCTCGAGATGGATCAGCGACGTGCCGCGGTGGGTGCCGCACTCCTCGCACGCATGTACGCAGGCTTCGCAGCCGATGCAGCGACTCTGGTCGATGACGAACACCTGCCCGGCGATCATCGTGCTGCCTCCGGGATGTCGCCATCGTGGAGGCGGGTATCTCGGGTGTCGGTGATGGAGACGGCGGTGGTACCCGCAGCCTTTTCGACACGCACGGCGGACACCTTGTATTCCGGGATCTTCGAGATGGGGTCGAGCGCGCGGTTGGTGAGGACGTTGGCTGCCTTGTCGCCGGGCCAGTGATAGGGAATGAACACGGTGTCCGGCCGGATCGTCTCGACCACCTTGGCCGGCACCGTGATCGATCCTCGGCGCGAGGTGACAGTGACTCGGTCGCCGGATTCGACACCGACCGTGGCAGCCAGACGGGGATGGATCTCGCACAACGGTTCGGGGTACTGCTCGACCAGTTGGGCGATGCGGCGGGTCTGGGTGCCCGACAGGTACTGGGAGACGACTCGACCGGTTGTGAGCCAGATGGGGTACTCGTCGTCGACGACCTCAGCCGGGTCGCGGTAGCGGATGGGGAAGAACTTGGCTTTGCCGTCTGGGTGGAAGAACGTGCCTCCTTCGAACAGGCGTGGCGTGCCGGGGTGGCCGGGTTCAGGGCATGGCCAGAAGATTCCCTGTTCATCGACGATCCGGTCCCAGGTCATGCCGGCGTAGTCGGCGCTGCCACCGGACGATGCCCGACACATTTCGTCGAACATCTCTTCGGTACCGGAGTAGTCGAAGTAGTGGCCCTTGCCGAGACGGCGGGCCATGTCCAGAAGGATCTCCCAATCCCTCTTGGCCTGACCGGGCGGATGGACGGCGGCGTTGATCTTGACGCAGCGGCCCTCGACGGTGGTGACGGTCCCTTCATCTTCTTCCTGCAAGCTGCCCGGAAGCACGACGTCAGCGTGGTGCGCTGTTTCGGACAGGAAGAAGTCGATCACGGCGTAGAACTCGAGCTTGTCGAGCGCTTCGCGGGTGAAGGTCGTGTCGGGGAGCGAGACGAGTGGGTTGAAACAGATCGACAACAGCCCCTTGATCTCGCCGTCGTGGATGGCCTCGACGATCTCTTGGGCGGTGATGCCTTTCCCGGGGATCTCATCCACATCGCAGCCCCATACGCCGGCGACATGGGCTCGGTGTTCCGGGTTGGTGATGTCGCGGTTGCCGGGGAGCTGGTCGCACTTGTGGCCCTGTTCGCGACCACCTTGGCCGTTGCCCTGCCCCGTGATCGTGCACACCCCGCATCCCGGTCGGCCGTACTTGCCGGTGGCCAGGCCCAGGTTGATGCATGCGTTGACGTTCTCGACGCCCTTGGAGTGGTGCTCGATGCCGCGGGCGTGCAGCAACATGCCGGTCGCCGACGTGCCCCAGAGGCGGGCAGCTTCGATGATCCGATCGGCCGGAACGCCAGTCACTTCCGCAGCCCATTTCGGGTTGTGGTCGGCCACGGCGGCGGCGGCTTCGTCGAAGCCGTTGGTGTGGGCGTCGATGTAGGCGTGATCGAGCCAGTCGTTCTCGATCAGTACGTGCAGGATCGAGCCGTACAGCGCAGAATCGGTGCCCGGACGCAGCCCGAGAAACACATCGGCGGTGCGGGCCAGCGGTGTGACGCGAGGGTCGGCGACGATCAGCTTGGCGCCGCGGTCACGGGCCCGCCAGATGTAGCTGGTCGTGATTGGCGCGCACTCGGCCACGTTTGCTCCCGCCACGATGATCACATCGGCGAGAGGGATGTCGCTCCACGGGTTCGGGGCACGATCCACCCCGAGCGCCCGCTTCGAGGCGGCGCCCGCCGACACCATGCAGAGCCGACCGTTGTAGTCGAGGTTGGCCGTGCCCAGCGCAAGGCGGGCGAACTTACCGATGAGGTAGGACTTCTCGTTCGTCAGCGACACCCCGGACAACATGGCGAACGCATCGGGGCCGAACTGGTCGCCGATACGGCGGATCTCGGCCACCGTGCGATCGAGTGCGTGGTCCCACGAAACTGGTCGGAATCCCCCGGCCGTCGATGGGTCGCGTTCAAGGGGTTCGAGCAGTCGGTCGGGATGGCTGCCCTGCAGGTAGCGCTTGACCCCTTTGGGGCAGAGCTTGCCTTGGTTGAACGGGAACTCGTAGCGGGGCTCGAAGCCGACCACTTGGTTGTCGGTGACCTTGAGTTTGATGCCGCACTGCTGGCCACAGAAACAACAATGGGTGTCGACGACCTTGTCGATCTTGAGGCCGGCGTCCCATCCGCCCGGTGGCGTCTGGTTCAGGTGCGGGCCGTAACGTTCGATCAGCTGCTGTTCGCTCAGTGGTGGTTGTGCCATCAGCCGAATCCGTCCACTCGTCTCGTTTGGGTCAAGGCAACAGTCTTTCGTCGGCAGCGAGGGCAGGTGTCCTGCCAGTTTCCACTCGGCTGATCGGTGGTGGCGTCGATGGAGTAGTCGAACCCGACCTGGGGCAACACCAGTTTGAGGTCGTTCATCTGCAGCTGCGAGGCGAACGCTTCGCCGCAACTCCGGCAGATTTGTGGTTCTCCGTCCGCAGCTTCGCTTCGATAGAAGTGCACGCCGAGGTTGGCGGGCCGTTGGAAGATGTGGAACAGCTTGCCGAACGGGATGTACATCAGCCCGAGGATCACGGTGAGGGCGTGCACCGTGTTCAAGAAGACGTAACCCCGCCCTTCCAACCACAGGCTCGATGCCGTCAAAAACAAGCCGGTGATGGACACGGCGAACAACCCGGCCAGTGCAGCGAAGTCGCCTGCCCGTTCGACGGCGATCGCCCCCGGATCGTTGAGACGTCGGTAGAGGAACACCACCACCCCGGCGATGACCAAGACGGCCGCGATGTTGAGCAGGTGGAACACGATGAACCCGATGAAGCTGCGGGATCCGAAGTCCATCGTGCCGATGCCGAAGACATAGGCCCGGTACTGCTCGGAGTCCTGCCCAACCGATTCGAAATGCAGCCAACCGAACGTCAACGGGAAGGTCACCAGACCGGCCAGGATGCAGCCCCAGAACACCAGCTGGTGCGCCATCCACCTCGACGTCGACCGGCGTCGAATAAAGCCCTGCCCGGCCAGATTCGTCGCCACCAGGCCGCCAAGCGTCGCTGTGTTGGCGGCGCGTTTTCCTCGCCGGGTCAGGGCTTGCCAGCCACGCTGGTTCAGCAGTTTGGTTGGCGGCCGCTGCAGCCATACGCGGTAGCGGTAGACCACAGCGAAGGTGGCCAGCAGGACGCCGAGGAGGTAACCGGACAGCGCGGCGTCGAACCACCGCATTCCCCCTGACCCGAAATAGACCCCTACGAGGAGCAGCGAAACGGCACCGAGACCCCAGAGCACCGAGGTCCCGTCGACCTCGTCGTCGAGGAAGGAGAACCGGCGGGAGCTTCGCTGCTGCGCGACAGTCGTGTCAGTCGGGACGGTCATCAATCCTCAGCCTCGCACACCCGTCGGCAGAGGACCCGATCTCGCCGCCGATCAACTGGTGACGGTGGTCAGCGTTCGTTCGGCCTCGAGCACCATGGGGAACAGCAGGTTGTTTTCTTTGTGGACGTGGAGATGAGTGTCGGCCTCGAGTTCGGCAAGGCCGGCGTAGAGGGCGCTGTAGCTGCCGCAGCCATCGTCAGGAACCCGGTACTGGCCTGTGGCGGCCCGAAGCGCGGCCAGGAGTTCGCCGACCTTGTCGTGCTCGCCGAGCATCACCCGGATCGGATTGACGAGTGATCCGCAATGAAACTGCGTTGCCGCGCTGGCGGCGGCGAGTTCGCGAATCATGGGAAACAGCACCTGTTCCTCCTTGAGCAGGTGCGGCTCCAGGTCCGCCCGGAGCTCATGCACGAGCGCAGTGACAGCAGCCAGCTCGGCGTGATTCCCCCCGTGAACGCCGGCGACCTTGTCCGCCAGCGCCACCAGTCGAGGCAACGCATCGTGCAGATAGGCATGGTGGGTGGTTTCGAGATGATCGACCAAACCGCCCATCCCGTCCCACTCGGGAATGGCATCGGCCTCGGCCCGCACCGGCGTGGCCTCCAACTCGGCCGTGATGACATTCAGGTCGAGTCCTGCCTCGCCAACAGCGTCCGCGAGGGGCCGCTGTCCGCCGCAGCAGTAATCGAGGCCGAGCGCATCGAAGCGCGACGCAAGCTGTGGGTGGTCGGTGACCAACTCGGCCAGCGTGATGTGGGGTTCGATCGTCCTCATGAGATTCGGCTCCTTGATCGTGTGCAGCGAGCAAACCAGGTCGCCCTTGCCTGTAACTTCTAGTCACTTACTATGAGACTACTCTTGACGGAGACGGAGGCAACCTGATGTACCGAGAACTGATCCGGCCGCTGGCGTGGGTGTGGATGGGCGTCGTCATCGGTGTCTCGTTCTTGGCCACGCCGGTCAAGTTCACCGCTGAGTCGATCACGCGGACCGTCGCGCTGGATGTCGGCCGCGCCACCTTCCACGCACTCGGCTATCTCGAATGGGCCCTCACTGTCATGCTCGCCGCGCTGATCTGGCGAGCCGTCGCGGCTCGACGCCCACCATCACCACGGACACTGGCCGTCGCCGGGGTGATCGCGGTGGTCGTGGTGTTGCAGGCGCTGTGGCTGGTCCCAGCGCTGGACGCGCGAGTCGCGTCGATCATCGCCGGGGTTGAACCGCCACCATCGCACCTCCACACGTTCTACGGCGGCGCCGAGGTCGTCAAGGTCGTGGCACTCGGCCTCGTCGGCTTCTGGGCCGGCCCCGCTTCGAATCCTTCCCCCGCCTCCGCGCCGCCCACCCTCATCGACGCCGAGGTTGCAGTGTGACCTCCACGCTGACCAGGTCGGACGCGGATCGTCGACGTCAGCGAGTCAGTCGGTGACGTCGCGCCGTTCGAAGACAACGGCGCTTGCGATGTAGGCCACAGCGGCATAGCCGGCGGCGAGTGCCAACGCAGCCGCGAAGGCGAGGGTCTCGGTGCCACCTCCGGCCAAGGCATCCAGAACGCCGGCGGGAAGCCAGTCGGCGGTGGACGGCCAGAGCGAGTGGAGAATGAGTTGTTCGCCGATGAGGAAGTAGGCGACACCACCAGCGATCGAAATCGCGGCCGACCTCGACACCATGGCGATGAGCCCACCGAACAGACCCCAGACCGTGGTGGCCAGTGCGGCGTTGGCAATGATCGCCGCTCCTTCGACAGCACCGTCGGTGGTAGCCCATGCGTCGGTATCAATACCCTGTGAGCCGGAGATCGAGAAGGCGACGACGGTCCCGGCAACGGCCGCAAACGCAACGACCACTACGAGTATGGCGGTGAGTCCGGCGATCTTGCCGGCGAGGAGTTGTCGGCGTCTGGAGTCGATGACCAACAGAGCCCGGATGGTGCCGGTCGAGAACTCTGCGGCGACGCTCGATGCGAACAGGGCCAAGGCGACGATGCCCAGGAAACTGCTGGCCGATTCGAACCCGGCGAGGTAGCCACCCGGTTCGGCGAGTTGTTCGAGGCCGACGCCTTGACTGTTCCCGGGTCCGTGGCCGCTGGGGTTGTCGGCGTTGAGGATCGAGACGATGGTCAACATGACGGTGAACCCGGCTGCGGCACCGGCGTAACCAACGACGGTCACTGGCCGGAGAAGCTTGACGAGTTCGGAACGAAAGGACGCGATCATGACGGGCTCTTCTGGTGGTTGTTCGTGAGTTCCAGGAACGTGGTTTCGAGGTTCGGTTCGACTGGGCGGAGTTCACGCAGCACAATCCCGGCGTCGAGGGCGAGACGTCCCAGTTCTACCGACCAGCCCGGTTCGGCTTCGACCTCGATGCGTGTGCCGGCCACGGTGGACGTCTTGCCTGCGAGTTCGGCGAGGCTGGCCAGACGGGAACCCTCGGCGGGGTCCTCGGTGACCGCGATCACGGTGCTGCGTTGAGCGGCCAAGAGTTGATCGAGCGGCCCCGAGAACAGGAGGCGGCCGTCTTGGATCATGACCAGTCGATC
Organism: uncultured Acidimicrobiia bacterium; assembly: GCA_965530755.1. Lineage (GTDB taxonomy): Bacteria > Actinomycetota > Acidimicrobiia > Acidimicrobiales > SZUA-35 > SZUA-35. The sequence goes on from CBESNA010000028.1 coordinate 17,495, forward strand.
ACAGGCGGCCTGGATCTCCGACAGCAGATGACTCGAGACGACAACCGAGGTCCCCTCCTCGGCCAGCCGCCGAAAGAGGGCGCGGATCTCGACGGTTCCGGCAGGGTCGAGGCCGTTGGTGGGTTCGTCGAGCATCAGCACTTCCGGCCGCTGCAACAGCGCGCCGGCGATCCCGAGCCGCTGCTTCATCCCGAGTGAGTAGTTCTCGTAGCGATCACCAGCTCGATCAGTGAGGTCCACGATCTCGAGGACTTCGTCGATGCGGCTGGCGGGAAGCTGGCCGAGCCGGGCCAGAGCGAGAAGGTTCTTGTAGCCAGACAGCTTCGGATAGAGGGCCGGAGATTCGACCAGTGCGCCGACCTTGTGGATAAAGCGTGACGGGTCTTCGATGGGATGACCGAGCATCCAGGCGTTGCCTGCGGTGGGTCGGATCAGGCCGAGGAGCATCCGAAAGGTCGTGCTCTTTCCTGACCCGTTCGGGCCGACGAAACCGGTCACCCCGCCGGCAGGGATGTCGAAGCTCAACTGGTCGACGGCACGGATTGTGCCGAAGTCCTTGGTCAGGCCCTCGACCCGTATCGCCGAACCGGCGCTCGCAGACGAGGACGCTGTGGCATTGAGAGGGGCGGTGTTCACCATGTCGAATTCACAGGTCCTCGATGGTGAAGCGGGCGTAGTAGTGGACGTCGTGCCCGCCCCGCTTGTGGAGTACGGCCGCGACCGCCTTCTTGGCCTCGCGATCGTCGACGGCGACGCCGACGACGGCGTGTCCCTTTTCGAGTTCGCGTTGGACTCGCCGCAGTTGCTCGCCCTCGTAGCCGATGGTCTGCAAGATCCTCTGAACTCTGGCCTTGAGCCCGTATCCCTTCCCAGAGGGCGCCAGTTCCTCCAAGCCCTTTTGGCAGCAGTAGACGTGGATGGCTTCGGTGGCGACATCGAGTGCGAGGAGGTCGCCCATGATCTCGGGAACATCCTTTGCAGGGTTGTCGACGATGCCGTAGACGTGATCGGTCGGATAGCCGACGAACCCGTGCCGGTTGGCGCTGACGGTCAGTTCTTCCTCATTGGTCATGACAGATGGTCCTTTCAAGTGTTGTGCGAGCCGGAAGTTTGGTCGTCATCGGTTGGCTTCCTCGGTGATCATCGGCGTTGGTTGCTCCACTGCGATTTCGGGTTCGATTTCGGGTTCGCCTTCGATGTCGAGCCGGGGCAGGATCCGATCGAGCCACTGCGGGAGCCACCAGTTGGGGTCACCGACCAGGGCCATCGTCGACGGAACGAGGACCATGCGAACGATGGTGGCGTCGACAGCGACAGCGGTGGCGAGCCCGATGCCCATCATCTTGACGACCGGATCATCGCTACCGACGAAGCCAAGGAACACGCTGATCATGATGAGCGCTGCTGCGGTGATGACCTTGGCGGTGGCACCGAGTCCTTCGACCACGCTGTCGATGTTGGAGTGGCCTCGGTGGTACTCCTCGCGGATGCGGGAGAGGATGAACACCTCGTAGTCCATCGACAGCCCGAACAGGATGGCGAACATCATCATCGGCACGAACGAAGCGATGGGGACCGCTTCGTCGAGCCCGATCAGACTCCTCCCCCAGCCCCATTGGAAGACAGCGACCACCACGCCATAGGCGGCGCCGATCGACAACAGATTCAGCAGCGCCGCTTTGAGCGGAACGAGGATGGAGCGGAACACCATCATCAACAACAGGAACGACAAGGCAACCACGGCGCCGATGAACCAGAGCAGGCGCCCTGCGATCTTGTCGGATTGGTCGATGAACCCGGCGGTGGGCCCGCCGACAAGAGCAGTGACGCCGGTGCCGGCGGTCACCTCGGGAATGGTCGTGTCACGGAGACGGTGCACCAGATCGCTGGTTGCCTGATCCTGGGGTTTGGTGGTGGGGATGGCGGTGATCAGTGCGGTGTCGCCCGCAGCGTTGAGCTCGGGAGGTGACACGGCCTGGACACCCGGGTCGTTGCCGACCGCGGAGGCGATGGCCTCGAGCACGGTCGGGTCGGCCCCGGCGCCCAGATCAATGGTCAACAGCAACGGACCGTTGAACCCGTCGCCGAACCCGCTGGCCAACAGGTCATAGGCCCGACGGTGGGTGGTGGAGGTCGGGTCGGTGCCGGCGTCGGCCTGGCCGAGACGCATGTCGAGCACCGGAATGGCCAGCGTCAACAGCACGAGCGTGGCAGCAATCGCTGACCGCCACGGATGGTGGGCCACCCAGTGCGCCCACCGGACCCAACCGCTGTGACCCTCGCTCACCTGCAGCGCTGTGCCCGATGCGGCGGCCTCTGCTGCTTCGGCCGCTGCATGACGATGGGATTTGGCCAGCACCCTCGGCCCTGCGAAACCGAGCAACGCCGGCAACAGGGTGATCGCCACCAACACTGCGATGGCCACCACGAGCGAGGCCGAATAACCGAGCGCAGCGACAAACGGGATCCCGGCCAACTGGAGACCGAGGATGGCCACCACCACGGTGCCACCGGCAACAACGACGGCCTGGCCGGCTGTGGCGTTGGTCCGCCCGATCGATTCATCGTTGCCCATTCCTGCTTCGAGGTTGTCCCGGTGCCGGCTCAAGATGAACAGGGCGTAGTCGATCCCGACCCCGAGCCCGATCATTGTCCCCAGCCGAGGAGCGACGGACGGGATGTCGATCACCGCCCCCATCAGACCAACGAGCGACAACCCGACGACGAGACCGAGGATTGCAACTCCGAGCGGCAGGACCGCTGAGTAGAAGCTGCGGAACGTGACGAACAAGATGATGAGGGCGGCGATGATGCCGATCATCTCCGCCGGACCGGTGCTGCGTTCCTTCAACACGGTGGGGAGTTCACCGCCGTATTCGACCTGCACCCCGGCAGCTTCTGCTGGGCCTGCGGTTTCGATCAACACGTCGACCGCCTCCCGCCCGAGATCCGCGGTGGAGCCGTCGAACTGGACAGACGAGAACGCGGTGGCGCCATCGGATGAGATCGACCGGGGACTGGCCAACGGTTCGGTCACCCCCACCACATGGTCGAGCGCTCGAACCTCTGCCACCGTCGCCGCGATTCCGGCTGAGGCATCGGGATCAGTGACCGAACCATCCGCCGTGTGGAACACCACCATCGCCGTCGCCCCCGAACGTTCCGGGAACTTGTCCTTCAACAGATCGACGGCCTCTTGGGACTCCACACCCGGCACTTCGAAGTTGTCGACCGTGCCGCCACCGACTGACCGGTCGGCCACCATGATGACCAGTCCGAGGAGGATCCAACCGACAACGAACCAACGGCGCTGTCGTGCAGCAGTGCGTCCAAGCTGGTAGAGCCAGTTCGACATGATGTGATGCCTCCTCCGCAGCGTTCCGAGCGAACACTCGAATGCCATAATATTGCAGCGACTGCAACATTGCAACCACCGCTGAATTATGGCAAGATATTGCCCGTGAACGAAGAACTAGGCCTGCGAGAACGCAAGAAGCGCGAGCGACGTCGCTGCATCGAAGATGCCGCCATCGCTCTCTTCGAAGAACACGGCTTCGACGGGACGACCGTCGAGCAGATCGCCGCCGCGGCCGACATCGCGCCGCGGACGTTCTTCTCGTACTTCCCGACGAAGGAAGACGTCGTGCTCGCCGACTATTCGACTCGACTCGAGCGCATCGTCGCCGAGCTCAGTGAACGGCCCGAGGCCGAACCATCGTGGGAAGCGTTGCAAGCCTCCTTTGTCGAGGTCGCCATCGACTACGAGGCAGCTCGAGACGATCTGGTCCGCCGGTTCACCATCATGGCCAACAACGCAACCGTGTTCGCCCGCAGCCTGCAACTCCAGGCAGGGTGGGAAGACGCACTCGCCGAGGTGCTGAACCAACGAGCAGGTCAGAAAACCGAAGACCTCGAATCCCGCCTACTCGCTTCCGCAGCGTTGGCCTGCATGCGGTCATCGCTTCGACACTGGCTCCTCACTGGCTACAACACGGCGCTGCCCGCATTGATCCAGACCTGTTTCGGACAACTCGCCCACGGTCTGGAGCACAGCGGATCGCAGTAGCACAGGTCGCGGCGCCACGAGTCTTTGGCAACTCCAGGGCGGAGCGCGGTACGGTCCGCGCGATGGGATCTCGTGCGCTCGATGACGTCGTCGACATCGCCCGGCATCGACTCACCGATGCTGCATACGTCAGTCGCTCGCGACGTGAGCTCGACGACGCCGGAATGCTGGTTCTTCGAGAATTCTTGCGGCCGGAGATCCTGCGCGAACTTGTCGTGGAGGCGAAAGATCATCGCCATCTGGCGTTTCACTCCCAACAAGTCCACAACGTGTACCTCGACCACCCCGACCCCGCTCTTCCGGCCAGCAACGCTCGCAGCCACACGATCGTGAGCACGAAAGGCGCCATCACGACCGACCTCGTACCGCCGGACTCCCCCCTGCACGTGCTCTACGACTCGCCCGTCTTTCGATCGTTCCTTTGCACGGTCCTCGGAGAGGCGGAGCTCCACCCTTACGCCGACCCGCTCTCGTCGATCAACGTCAACTACTACGATTCGGGGCAAGAACTCGGCTGGCACTTCGACAACTCGACGTTCTCGGTGACGCTGCTGATCCAGGCCGGCATCGGTGGTGGTGCATTCGAATTCATTGCCGATCTACGCGATGGGTCTGGAGGGTTCGACAACGAGGAAGTGGTGGCGCGGGTTCTCGACGGGAAGTCTGATCGCTCGCCGGTTGAACTCGAGCAGGAGGCCGGTGATCTCGTGCTGTTCCGCGGCCGAGACGCGTTGCATCGCGTGACACCGGTCGAGGGCGACCGTTCACGACTGCTGGCTGTCTTCGCTTACAACACCGAACCGGGGCTGTCACTCTCGGAAAATGCTCGTATGACCTTCTTCGGTCGACTCGACTGACCCTCGTCCGATTTCGAATCAGAGCCAGCCGCTACGTCTGAAGAAGCGGTAGAGCCCCCCGACCCCGACGGCCATGAGGCCGAGCGCGAATGGATAGCCGGCGATCCAACCGAGCTCGGGCATGTGCTCGAAGTTCATGCCATAGACCCCGGCCACCATGGTGGGTACGGCAAACATGGCGACCCAGGCGGAGATGCGACGCATGTCCTCGTTCTGCCTGAGGCTGATCTGCGTGGCGTTGGCGTGCAACGTCGCGCCCAGAAGATCTCGCAACGTGTGGAGATGGTCGGCATCACGATGGAGGTGATCCTCGATGTCGCGGAAGTAGGCATCCCACTCCGGCTGCGCGGTGACGAGCGGGTCGGCGCGCAGTGTGGCCAGCGCCGAGTCGAGCGGCTGCAGCGCCCGGTGCAGCTCGAGAATCTCCCGCTGGAGGAAGTAGATGCGCTCGACCAGAGGGGTGCTCGAGCTGGGACGGTCGCTGGCGAAGACCTCGAGCTCAACCTCGTTGACGTCGTCGTCGAGTCCAGCAAGGCACTGCTGGTAGGCGTCGACGACTTCGTCGATGACAGCGTGGAGTACCGCGACAGGCCCTGCGCTGAGCCGCTCGGGTTCGCTCTCGAGACGTCCCCGGACCGCAGCGAGAGGAGCGGGCTCACCGCGACGGATGATCACGATTGCTGCATCATTGGCGAACATCTGGATCTCGCCGAAGTCGATCTCCTCTGGTTCGTCGAGGTAGCGGCCAGTCGACAACACGGTGAAGAGCCAGTTGTCGTAGCGCTCGACCTTGGGTCGCTGCCGGGCCTTGATCGCGTCTTCGACCGCCAGCGGGTGCAATTCGAAGACCTTGGCAACCTCGAGGATCTCGCCGGCATCTGGGTCGTGGAGCCCCACCCACACGAAGCCGCTCCCGTCAGCCGCACCGGCGGCGACTTCGGCGAGTTCACCGGCAATCCGTCGACACCCGTCGCGGTACAGCACGGCCTCCACCAACATCTCATGATCATCGCCGGTGGTCGCCTCGATTGCGAACCGACCACCGTCGATCGTCCGAGAACCCTTCGTCTCGGATCGCCACCTTGCTGAATCCGGACGAGAATCACCAAGCTGGTTGGATTTGCCCGAAGACGATCATCAACCATGCGATCCGGTCGAAATGAGCATCACAGGACCTGGCGAGACCTCGAGTTCTGCCCACACCGGTTGATGGTCGCTGGCCGTTGAGCTCGTCTCCACGCCGACGGACTGGGCGGTGAGGTCGCGGACATAGAGATGGTCGAGAGCAAACTCTCGACCGAATCGACGGAAGCTCGTCATCGACTCATCGGTCAACCGTTCGAATCCGACCGACTGCAACGGCGCATCGAAGTTACGGAGGCTCCGAGACGAGGCGGCGTTGAAGTCTCCGCCGACGACGCAGGGGTGCAGATGCTCGGCAGTTGCGTCGGCGACCGAGCGGACCTGCGCCGTCCGGCGCCGAATGGCCAACAACACAGTCTCGAGATGCACGCTGTGGGCAACCACCATCACACCATCGACCTCGACCACAGCGCTGGCAGCCGACCGCTTCTGGCCCATCACCACAGCCGTGTGCGGCATCGGCGTTTCGATGACGTCGCTCATCGGCCACGGCGACAACACCGCGTTGCCAAACGGCGTTCCTGTTTTCGGATGAGTCGCCGGTGCCACGAACCGGAAGTCGAGATTGAGCCGATCAGCCAGATCAGCAACGGATCGAGGCGACATCTCTTGCACGAGCAGGACATCCGGTGAACAGAGCCGCTCGCTGGCCTCGATGTCATCTGCAGCTTGTTCGATGTTGCGACCGAGTTCGATGTTCCACGACACCACGCGCATCAGACACCAACCCCAGCCGAAGCGAGCGACGTGCTGCCTTGGCGAAGCATCTGATAGCGGTCGTACAGGACGACAATCAGCGTGAGCAGCCCTTCCCCACGACCGAGCCTCGAGCGGAGTCGACTTCGCCGATGAGACGCGCCGCTCGCAACAGCTCCGAGCGTGCGGAAGATTCAGCCACACCTGCCTCACCCAAGTCGGCGAAGTTCCGCAGGAGGCCGACGATCAGCAGCACCCTGGCGCGTTGCACTTCCTCGTCGCACTTCTCCGCTTGCCCAGACAAGATGGAGTCCAGTGAGGCGTACAGGTCACGGTGTCGGGCCCCGATGACGTGACGATCCTCGTCTGCCAGCTCCGAGCTCTCCAGCGAGGCGCTGATCATCGCTTGATTGCCAACATCGGCAAGGAAGTCGATTTGCGCCTCGATCCATCGATCGAATCGATCAGACAGAGCAGAGTCGGATTCTGCGATTCGGTTGCTGTCGGCGATGAGCGGGGTGATTGCCTGGTCGAACCATCGGCACACGATGGCGGCCTTGGATGGGAAGTACCGATAGAGCGATGGCCGGGCCAGGTCCACCGCGTTGGCGATGGCGCCCATGCTGACGTCGTTGACACCATGCTCGGCGAAGAGTCGCGTGGCTGCTGCGAAGATTGCTGCTTCTTGTTCGGCGACGTGCTCGGCAATGTTGGAACCGGTGATCTTTGGCATGTCACACAGTTGTGTATTCGTGGAGTGCGCCGTTCTCGATCAAGAGCCGGCGACTTGCTCTGATCTGGTCAACGACATGGGTGACCACCAGCGTCGCCGTGTTGTGTTCGACCGCCTGTTGCGTGAGGAGGTCCATGATCGCCTGTCCCCGCTCGGCGTCGAGCGAAGCGGTGGGCTCATCGGCGAGCAGCACATCGGGCTCGTTCATGAGCGCACGGGCGATCCCGACTCGTTGCCGTTCGCCGCCCGACAGCTCGGCGGGTCGAGCGTTGAGGCGGTCTTCGAGGCCGACAGTGACCAGCAGCTCCCGAGCCCGAGACGTTGCTCGCTGGTCGAGCCGTCCGCCGATGTGGGCAACCAGTTCGAGCTGTTCGAGGGCCGTGAGGGAAGGGAGAAGGTTGGCTGATTGGTAGACGACGCCGATGTGATCTCGACGCAGAGCCGTTCGTTTGGCTTCGCTCGCGATTGTCGTGTCGTTGCCGGCCACGATCACCTTGCCGCTGTCGGGTCGCTGCAACAGGGCAGCGATTGCGAGGAGCGTCGATTTGCCGGAGCCCGACGCTCCGGTGAAGGCAACCACCTCCCCAGCTTCGATCGAGAGACTCACGTCGTTCAGAATCGTTCGCTTCTCGATGCCGTCGGCAACGCTCAGATGAATGTGTTCGAGTTGAAGGCTCACAGCGTTTCCTCTTCAGTTCTTGGCCCGAAGGGCAAGGATGGGGTCGACCGAGGTGATACGACGGACGGCGATGAAACAGCCGGCGATGCCGAGAACGATCAGCAACAGCAACGAGGTCAAGATCGGGATCGCTTCGAGTCTGAACGGAACTGCGCCACCGACGAACTGTCCGAGCCCGATCGCGATGGCGGCACCTGCGGTAGTGGAGAGCACGAGCACGACGGCCATCTGGCCGACGGCGTCCTTGACGACGTAGGTCGCCGACGCACCCAGCGCCTTCAGCGTTCCGATTTCGCCAGCGCGCTGCACTGTCCAGACGGTGAAGAACGCGCCGACGATGAGTGCAGAGATCGCTAGGAGGAACCCTCGAATCAGACTCATGGTCTGTGTCTCGCCGGCGAATCCCGGCGAACCCTGGTAGGTGGCTTCTTTGGACTCGACCGTGACGTCGGGCCCGGCGAGGGCGGCGAGGTCGGTGCCGCCGGCACTGCGTATGGCAATGGCCGAGAACCGCCCATCGGCGTCCTGGCCGTAGTGGAGGTCCTGCCAGGTCTCGAGGGAGGAGAACGCGATGTCGACGTGGCCGTAAGATCCTGAGAACGTGAACCCAAGGACTGGCAACGTTTGTTCTACGCCAACGACGGTCAGTTCGTCCCCGACCTCCACGCCCTCGGCTTCGAATCGGTCGCTCAGGATCAGCCCCGGTGCCCCGACGAGGGCGTCCTTCGCCTCGTCGGTCACGGCCAGAAAGCTGTCGGCAGCGACGCCGAACAACGCGATGTCAATGGTCTGCCCGTCAGGTTGGCGAGCGTTCAGGAACGACACGCCAATCGGTGTCGCTTCGACGCCCTCGACTCCGTCGAAGGCATCAAGCGAATCTGGCCTCAACGTCGAGCGTGAGAATGTGCTGTCAGCCCCCTCCTGAAACACAAGATGCGTTGCCGGCAAGCGGCGCAACCCCGAAATCCCGTCATCGACCAAACCGTTGGCAAGACCCGACAGCAGCGTCGCCATCAGCGCCACCAAACCAATCACGAGACCAACCAGCGCGAAACGGCCTTTGGCGAACCGCAGATCTCTCAGAGCGACGAACATGACCAAACCCTCTTTGTCGACAGTAAGTCGTCAAGATACCGACACTATGTCTGCAAACCATGGAGCGTACCTAAACACCACGACGTGCGAGCGCACGCTGCCCCTCCCGACATCGAAGTCCATCCGAGCCGTCCCACAGGAACTCGCTGGGTACTCGTGATCCCTTCCGCAGCTCTGCTAGCGAACCTACTTCACGCCTCGGTCGTGGTGATGTTGCCTGCCTTGACGACCGCTACCCGCTGAGGGCTCGTGACCGCCGCTTCGGCGGGTGAGGCGGCATCGACGAGCACGATGTCGCCGCGGCAACCGGGAGCCAGGCCGTGGTCGCTGACGCCGATAGCTGCAGCGCCTCTGCTGGTCGCGATGTCGACACATCGCTCGATGTCTGCGTCGCGTCGGTAGCCGGCACGCCATGCCATCAAACCCGATCGCGCAAGCATGTCAGCGTCACCCCATGGTGACCACAGGTCACGAATTCCGTCCTGGCCGAGACAGACCGCGACGCCATGCTGATCGAGGAGATCGAGAGGCAGCGGATCGACATTGCCGGGCGCAACGGTGGCGAGAGCAATCCGATGCTCGGCGAGTTGTTCGACAAGCGCTGGTATCGATGGGTCGCCGTCACACAGGCAGAACGCGTGGGAGACAGTCACCCGTCCTGCCATGCCGAGGGCCCGAGTGCGCTCGATCACCAGCGCGAGTTCCCACCGTCCGAGCCCACCGCGGTCGTGGAGGTGCAGATCGATGCCGCATCCATGACGCTCCGCGATGGAGAAGATGGCGTCGAGATGCCGAACCGGATCGCCATCGAAGCCGGCCGGGTCGATACCGCCAACGTGGTCGGCTCCGGCTGCGACAGCGGCGTCGAGCAGATCGACCGTTCCTGGTGCGACCAACATACCGCTCTGTGGAAAGGCGACGATTTGCACATCGATCGAGTCGATCCGGCGTTCTGCCGCTTCGATGATCCCCTCGATCGCGGTCAGACCATTGTCGAGGTCGACGTCGACGTGTGTACGGACAAGCGTTGTCCCGCTGGCGATGTATGCATCCAGCAGAGCTCCGGCGCGATCAGCGACCGGGGGCAGTTCGCGACGACCGGAACGTTCGTTGGAGATCAGCCCGTCCAGCCCTGGGGTGGCGCTGTGCGGGCGCCATGGAAGTCCCCACAAGGTCTTGTCGAGGTGGGCGTGCCCGTCGACCAGGCCGGGCAGCGCAAGGGAGCCGTGACCATCGAGGATGGCGCCGGACCAGTCCCCCGGCGCACCACCGATCGATTCGACCCGTCCACCTCTGATCACTATGTCCACCGACGCTGGCGAGATTCCGACGTGCACGTTCTGCATCCACAGGTCAGCCATCGCACGACAATATCCCGGCGATCACGAGGCTCGGATTCGTCTCGAAGCGTCGCAAGCGGAGTGGGTCGTTTCAGGACCCGATGAGCGTCAGGAGCATGACTGTCGGCTCGGTGGCGACGAGCGAGTGCGGAGCGCCAGGTGCCATGTGCAGCCAGGATCCAGAGGCAAGATCGAGCTGCTCGCCGTCGACCGTGAAGTGAAGCATCCCGGACAGGACCTGGACGATGGCCGCTTGCGTGGCCTGGTGCTCGGTGAGCTGCTCGCCGGCGTCGAAAGCGAACACGGTGACGTCCAACCCGTCGTGTCGGTGAATGACTTTGGAGACGACGGCTCCGGTCTGGATGGATACTTCGTCTGCGAGGTCGTTGATGAGATTGTGGGACACATCACGATCGTAGTTGGAGCAGGCAGCGCTCAGCCGACGCCGGGTGCTCCCGCATAGGCGGGAAGGCACGGTTGTCCACCAAGGTGGCAGTACATGACCCTCGAGCCCGCGGGGATCACGCCGGAGCGGATCATGCCAATGAGGCCGGCCATCGACTTTCCTTCGTAGACGGGATCGGTGAGCATGCCCTCTGTTCGAGCAGCGAGGTGGATGGCATCGATGGTCTGCTTGTCGGGGATGCCGTAGGCCGGCCCCTGATAGCCCGACTCGACAGTGATCTCGTCGCCGCGGAGGTCGCGGCCGAGCTCGATCGACGCTGCGGTGTTCGACGCGATTCTCGTCACCTGTGCGATCGTCTTGTCGAGCGTTGCCGAGGCGTCGACCCCGATGACCTTGCGATCGTCAGGTCTTCGAGCGCGAATCCGGCGATCATGCCGGCGTGGCTCGAGCCAGTGACCGTACACACGACGACATGATCGAAGAACATGCCGATCTCGGCTTCTTGAGTGGCGAGTTCGACTGCCCAGTTCGCAAATCCGAGGCCGCCGAGCGGGTGATCTGACGCCCCGGCAGGAATCGCATATGGCTTGCCGCCGGCCGCCTCTACCGAAGCGAGTCCTTCCTTCCAGCTGTCGCGGATGCCGATGTCGAAGCCGGCGTCATCGATGCGGATGTCGCCGCCCATGATCCGAGTGAGTTGGATATTGCCGACCTTGCCGTAGCTCATGTCGGGCCAGTCGACCCAGGCTTCCTGCACGGCCACACAGCCGAGGCCGAGATGGCGGGCGACGCCGGTGACGGCACGCGTGTGGTTCGATTGGATACCGCCAATCGACACGAGCGTGTCACATTCTTGGGCCAGCGCCTCGACCACGAGGTACTCGAGTTTGCGGACCTTGTTGCCGCCGAAGGCGATACCCGAGTTGCAGTCCTCGCGTTTGGCCCAGATCTTGACGTCACCGCCGAGCGCCTCGGACAGACGAGGGAGCGGGTGGATCGGGGAGGGCCCGAAGGTCAGGGGGTGACGTGGGATGTCGGCGAGTTGCATGGGAACGGCTCCTTCTGAGCGGAGAGATCGGAGTGAAACAATGCGACAAACACGTAGTCGCACACCCGGTGCGCGAAGCACTCCAGCGACTGTCGACCCTCGGCCTGCTGCCGAAATGGGTCAGCGACCGGTGGGGTGATGGTTCTGATCGGGCACGAGTCCGGCATCGCGTGCCAGGACGATGGCTTGGCCGCGTTGGGTGACCTGGAGCTTGGTGAGGATCATTGAAACGTTGTTGGCAATGGTCTTGGCCGAGAGGTGGAGTTGCTCACCGATCTCCGCGTTGGTGAGGCCTTCAGCGAGGAGCGCGAGGATGTCGATTTCGCGTGGCGTGAGTTCGGGGAACGGTCCGGGTTTGGGGCGTTGTGGCCCGGCGACCCGTTCGGTCAGGCCGTCGATGAGTCGGGGACTGAGCACGGTGTTGCCGACTGCTGCGGAATGGATGGCGGTGAGTACGTGTATGCCTTCGGCCCCCTTGAGCAGGTAGCCGGCGGCTCCGGCTCGGAGTGCTGCGAGGACGGTGTCGTCGTCGTCGAACATGGTCAGGATGATCACCGCGGTTGGCGGACACCGTTCGCGGATCTGTCTCGTGGCCTCAAGACCGTGGAGTTCGGGCATGTCCAGGTCAAGGATGGCGACGTCTGGCTGATGCTCGACGGCTTGCAGCACGGCGTCGCGACCGTTGGAGGCTTCACCAACGATGATGATGTCGTCGGTCGCCTCGATGACGGCTCGTAGTCCTTGGAGGACGAGAGGGTGGTCGTCGGCGATGAGGACGTTGATCATCGTGGCTCCATCAGGCCGGCCCCATTGCTTAGCTGGCCGGCGGGGAGCGGGAACCGGGCGGTGACCTTCCCGCCGCTGTGGTCTGGGCCGCTGGCCAGATCTCCGCCGAGATTCCTGGCCTGTTCTCTCATCGAGAGGATGCCAACGCTGGGCGTCCACGGATCTGTCGATCCGCCGTTGTCGCGGACGTCGACGAGCAGCGTGTCGCCTTCCGTGGCCAGCCGAACGGTGCAGGTGGAGGCGGCGGTGTGACGGATGGTGTTGGTCACCGCTTCAACGGCGATGCGGTAGGCGGCGACCTCCACCGCTGCCGGTAGGCACGGCAGCGTCTCGGCATCGACGACGACGCAACAGTGTCCTGGGGTCAGGCGGCCGAGGTGGAGTTCGAGGGCGCCCACCAATCCGAGATTGTCCAGCGCCGGTGGGCGCAGCCCGTAAACAATCCGGCGAATGTCATCGAGGGCTTGCCGGGTCGCTTCTCGCGCGTCACGCAGGTGCTGGTCGGTGGCTGCCGTATCGCTTGCGAGCCGTGAGCGTGCGGCATCGATATTGAGCCCGACGGCAGTGAGAACCGGGCCGAGCCCGTCGTGGAGATCACGTCGAATCCGACGGCGCTCTTCCTCGCGTGCGGTGACCAGGCGCTGGCGTGACTCGACCAGGTCGGCGGTCAAGGCTTCGGCGTGGACGGCCACCCCTGCGTGACGAGCGACGTCTTCGAGCAGACGCCGATCACGCTGATCGAAGCTCTCCTCACCTCGACGTGGCGTAGCGATGAGGAAGCCTTCGACGATGCCTTCGTGGAGCAGCGGCCACCGCTCGAGATGACCGGCGATGGTGCCGTGGGCGGCGAGCGGGATGCTGCTGTGCGCACTCTCGATCGCTACATAGGGCAGCCGCAGGGACGTCGCGAGGGTCGCAACCATCGCCGGCAACAGTTGCCCCGGTTCGGCGACTTCGGCGAGTCGACGGTCGAGGGCGCTGATCGTGCGGTAGGGGTCGCTTCGATCGCCGTAGGCGACACGGTCGACCAATCGCTGGACTCTGGAACCGAGCGGGGCAAACGCAAGAGCGATGACAATCGCAGCGACAGCGGTGCCGGCCTGCCGTGAAACGAGGCTGGCCCCCAACGCCGCGACACCCAAGTAGACCGCGACCAGGAGTGCGCTCACGGCCCCGTAGACAAGAGAGCGCCGCACGATCGTGTCGATCGACCACAACCGATACAGAAGAACCGGGATCGCGAGAGTGGCGACAAAGAGCAGACTGTCGAGGATGTCAATGACGCCCAGCCAGGAGACCTCAGCCACGCCGAAAGGAAACAGGGCGAGGTTGACGATGACGGCAACGGTCAGCCACTTGAGTTGCTGGCGAGCGATGCCCTCGGCCTGACGAAAGCGGACGACGAGGCCGAGGCCGGCGACCAGGCCCGCCAGCACGACGAGCGGGGCAGCAAGGGTGACCGCGTCGGCGATGGTGCCGATGACGGTGCCGCCGGTGAGAGGATGCGAGATGCCATCAGTCCACGGCGGCGCCGTGTCGCCGAGGTCGGACCCGAACAGGCCCCCCAGCAGCACGAGGACGGTTCCGGCAATGATCAGCGCCTCCAGTGCCCGACCGTGCCGCGATACTGGCTGGCCTGTCGGGAAGCGCACGTAGACGATCCCATGAATCGCGACGGGTAGGAAGCCCAGCGTCCCCGCCGCCAATCCCCACCCGACCAACGCCGAGTCACTCCCGTGACGTGCGGCGGCGATGGCGGGAAGCGCACTGGCCGCGAACAGCACCTGGCTGGCCGCTGTGGCGGACAGTAACCATCCGAACGGCAGGTCCGGCCGCCGGTCGATCAACACGGCCCCTGCTACGCCGTAGCTGACAATGGTCACCAGCAGTGACGGCCAACTCGGGGTCACCAGCCTGTCGGTGGTCCAGCCGACGCGAGCTGCGAACCAGATCACGAGCGCGATCCCCACAGCGGTGGTGGCCAGTCCAAGCGTGGCCCATCGCCCGGCGTGAGTCGATGAGACCGCTCTTTCGTTCACCCCGTGAGCATCCTCCGACTTGTCGAGCCGGGCAACCCATCTGAGTCGGGAGAAGGTGGGAGATCCTCCCGACACGTGGGGATCGAACACCCTTCACAAACGGCAAGCGGACCTCTGATGCTGACCGAGCACACCGCGCTCGTCCAACCAGGAGCCTCCCATCATGCAACACGTCATCAACCACCCGGCCGGCGCCGACGCGACAGAAAGCGACGGCAGCCCCGCCGACCTCCGACGGTTCTGGCGAATGCTGCTCGCGGTGGTGGCGCCGCTGCCGTGGCTGGCGCTGGCGGCGTCCAATGCGGTCACACCTGATGATCTGGGCAGTTCGATCGATGAGACGTTC
Organism: uncultured Acidimicrobiia bacterium; assembly: GCA_965530755.1. Taxonomy (GTDB): domain Bacteria; phylum Actinomycetota; class Acidimicrobiia; order Acidimicrobiales; family SZUA-35; genus SZUA-35. Next base: position 32,729 of record CBESNA010000028.1, read on the forward strand.
GCGAGCGTCGCAGCGCACCCCACCGCCACCAAGGCCGCGATGTGGCTTGGACTCCCCTTCCTACTTCTCGTCGTCCCATCGGGCGTGGCCATGATGATGGCCCACCGGCGGACGGCGCCCCGGCTGACGCTCGTCGTTGGCGGCTTCGTGACGTACGCGTTCCTCTCGATGCTGTCGAACCCCAACCTGAACCTGATCGCCTCGATCACCCACGAGCAAGGACTCGACACCGACACGACCACCGCGCTGGCGTCAAGACTCGAAGGCCATCCCCTGACGATCATCGCCATCATCCCGTTCTTCCTCACCATCACCATCGGACGCATCGGCCTCGGCGTGCTCCTCTGGCGAGCCCGACTCGCACCCCGTGCGATCGCCGTGGCGATGCTGCTCGCGTCACCAGTCGAGTTCCTGCTCATCGGGGGTCTGTTCGGATCGAACACTGGCCCCGCGCTCTCCTACGTCTTGACTGCGATCGGATTCACCGGCGCATCGATCGCTCTGTGGCAGATGACCGACGACGACTTCGATCTGCCTCCCCACTCTTCCTGACGCGCTGCGCACCAGGACACCCTCCCGACAAACCGGGAAACCCAACCCTGGGCCCGGGAACGACTCAAAGATTGGATGTCACCATGAAACAACACACCTACATCACCCTCACCGCCGTCATGTTGCTGAGCACCAGCGCACTCGCCGGATGCGCCGATGACGATGACACACTCACCCAGGCCCAATTCACCGAACAGGCCAACGCCATCTGCATCTCCGGCGACGGGAAGATCGGCGAAGTACTCGGCCCGATCTTCAGCGGAGAACCGACACCGGACGAACTCCAGGAGGCGCTCGACGGGATCGTCTCGACATCGCGCGACACGCACGACCGCCTCGCAAACCTCGTACCGCCGTCGGAGGCCTCCGACCAGTTCGACGACATGCTCGCAGCACTCAACGCAGCGAACGACGAGGCGGAGGAGCAAGGGCTCGGCTTCTTCGAAGGCGATGACGACCCCTGGGCGCCAGTCGGCGTGATCGCTGGTGAGCTCGGACTCGACAGCTGCGCCACCGACTGACCGTCCGCCATCAGCGAATCACCGATCCCGTGTCAGCTCTGATCGTCAAAGCCTCTGCGAAGCAGGTAGAAGCCGACGGCGATCTCGAACAGGCCCCCCGGAATGGCGAGGGCAACGACGATCGCTCGACCAGTCACAAGCTCGACGATCGCACCGACCCGGCGAACTTGCCTGCCTCTTCGACGACGATGACGGTCTTGCCGCTGGCTCTGCCAGCCTCCATCTGTCGCATGGCATCGGCGGTGCGATCGAGGGTGAAGCGATTGCCGATGGCGGGCACGACGTCACCAGACGCGAGATGCGCCGAGAGCTGCTCGATGGAGGACTGGTGCTCGGCGCTGATGAACGTCGTGAGTCGTTGAGCCACGAACGGTGACAGTGCGACGGCCCGGAGCTGGCGGCCGACACCGCCGGTGATCCGGTTGCCGTTCTCTCCCCCGACGATGACGAGCGTGCCGGTTGCGGTCAGCACGCTGCGCAGCTTGCGGATGGGGTTCCGGCCACCGGTGTCGATGACGAGGTCATAGGACTGGCCGATGTCCGTGAGGTCCGTCGTCCGGTGGTCGAAGACCTGTGATGCTCCGAGCGATCGGACGAGCTCGAGATGCCCGGTACCGGCCACGCCATCGACGGTCGCGCCGAACGCCTTGGCCAACTGCACGGCGAAGCTTCCTACCCCGCCGGACGCTCCGACGACGAGAACGCGTTGACCCGCCTCCAGCCGGCCGACGTCGGTGAGGGCTTGAAGTGCCGTGATCCCCGACACTGTCGACGCCGCGGCTTGTTCGAAGGTCAGGTTGGCAGGCTTGAGCGCGAGCTTGGTCTCCTTGGCGACGGCGAATTCGGCAAAGGAGCCGTTCGCAATACCGAACACCTCGTCACCAACCGCGACCCGAGTGACCTCAGCCCCGACAGCAACGACGTGGCCAGAGACATCAAAGCCGAGCACCGAATTCTTGGGCTTGGTGAGGCCGTAGCCGGCAAGGCGGACGAGATAAGGATGGCCGGTCATCAGGTGCTCGGTGCCCCGGTCGAGGGCAGCCGCGTGAACCTCGATCATCACTTCGTCTTGCGTGATCGAAGGACGGTCGATCGTTGCCACCGACAAGACACGGCTGTCGCCGTAGCGGTCCTGGGTCACGGCTTTCATGCGCTCCACCCCTTCGCTCTCGGCTGGATGGTCGGTGTGGCGGGCGGTTGCAGTCATGGTCGATCCTCGAGTCGTTTCGTACTTTGTACGACAACAATCCTACTCGTACTAAGTACGGTGTCAACCAAGGTTCACGAGGAGCGACCGATGTCATCAAAGATGCAGAGCAAGCCCGGGCGCAGTCGGCTCACCGCTGATCGCGTGATCGACGGAGCGGTGACATTGGCCGACGAGACAGGCATCGACGCGTTCACGATCCGCAAGTTGGCCGACGCGATCGGCGTGAAGCCGATGACGATCTATCACCACGTCCCGAACAAGGAAGCCATCATCGACGGGATGGTCGATCGAGTATTCAGCGAGATCGATCTCCCGCCGACCGAGCTCGACTGGCGCGAAGCAATGATGATCCGCGCCCGTTCCATGCGGCAGGTCCTCGCCCGGCACCCATGGGCCGCCCCACTGATGGAGACCCGAACATCGCCAGGCATGGCAACACTGCGACACCACGACGCCGTGCTCGGCTGTCTTCGTCGCGGCGGTTTCTCCCTCGCACTCACCGGTCACGCCTACGCCGTCATCGACGCATTCCTCCACGGCTTCGCCCTCCAAGAAGCGACGCTTCCGGCCACCGGCGGTGACGAGATGGCCGAGCTCGCCGGGTCGATGGCCGACAAGATGCCGGTCGACCTCTTCCCTCATCTCGCAGAGTTCACCACCGGCCACATCCTGAAACCGGGCTACGACTTCGGCGATGAATTCGACTTCGGAATCAAGCTGATACTCGACGGCCTCGAGGCGGCAGCCGAGGCGGACCACTGACCGGCCTGATGCCGATCACGACACAGCGGAGGTGGCCGAACGATCAGTCGTGCTAAGTGTCGGGGCATTTTCTGTCGACAATCCCTCGAGACCATGACTGTCATCGACTCCAGCGCTTCGCTTCAACTTGCACTCGCCTCTGACGTGTCGGGGCAACGCGAGCGGCTCGAGGTTCTCGTCTCCAATCTCGCCGGAGTGCCGAGGTCGAATGTGCGCGTCGTCAGCGGCAGCGAGGCCTTTGCACGTTTCGGTACCGCAGCCTGGAGCAGGGACCCGCACTTGCTGGATGACAAAGCTGTTCAGTGGAGCGTCCTGCGCCTACGGCACCACGACGATGATCTGTTCGGATTGTTTTGCGTCAAAGGAGACTCAGCTCTGCCGGATTCTCTGAGCGAGCTGGCCGCACTCGTGGTGGATCACCTCAGCGCGACGGCCCTGTCAGGCACCGACCCGCTCACCGGGATGGCGAACCGACGAGGTTTCGAGAGGGCAGCCCGCCAGGCGCTCGCGGTTGCCGAAGGTCGAGAGCAGCCGGTGAAACTGTTCTTCATCGATCTCGACGGCTTCAAAGAGGTGAACGACCACTTTGGGCACGATCACGGCGATCAGATTCTGATCGAGGTGGCCGACATCATTCGAGCGGTTTTTCGAGGGTCTGACGTCTTCGGACGGCTCGGCGGCGACGAGTTCTGCATCCTGGCGACCGGTATCGAGGAGCAACGAACGATCGAGCCGCTCGCCCGCCTCGCTGAGGCGTTTCGTGATCGGAATGCCATTCGAGGTGAGAGGGTCGAACTGCGGTACAGCACCGGCGTCGTTTCCTTCCAGCCACACGACGGTCTTCAGCTGGATGAAGTCCTTCGCCAGGCGGACACCCAGATGTACGAGCACAAGGCCAGACGCAGTGGATCCGTCTCTGCCAACGATCCCGCCTCGCTTCTGATCGACCTCGCCCTGTCGCTGCTCGAAAGCGACTCCTTCGAATCGCGAATGAATCACCTGTGTGCCGAGACCACTCGCTTGATGCGGTGCGACCGGTCGAGCATCTTCCTCCGCCAGGGCAACCGCCACCTCGCTCGCTTCAACTACGGCAACCCGGCAGAGGTCGATCAGCTCTTTCCACACTTCTCAGTCAAGGTCAGCGACCCGCTCATCACTGCGGCTGTCGAGCGCTGCTCGTTCGTCACGATCAATGACGTCAAGTCATCTGCACTCATGAACCAAGAGACCGCCCGCATCGCAGGTATCCAGTCGATCGTCGTCGCCCCGCTGTTCGACGGTCGCGACGTGATTGGATTCATGACAGCGGAATACAACGAACGCGCAGGCGTCTTCGACGAACTCGACTCAGCACTGATCGAAGGAACCGCTCGACTCGCGACTGCCGTCGCCAAACAAGAGTCCACCACGACCTCGTAGCCGGCGTGCGGTGATGAACCACCGGACGCTCATGGATCGCGGGAACCCTTCGACCAGCCCGCAGGAATCTCCAGTCCGTCGCGCAGGCAATCTTCGACGTCACCACGATGGATGACGGTCCAACCTCGTCGGCTGTCGCACGAGAACGGACGATTGCCGAGCGGATCCCAGACGGCTCCGGCCGGGAGCTCGCTGCCCTCCGGCGAGCACGCACTGCCGCCACCGTCGAACTCGAGCGGCGCCTCGCCTTTGGAGCATTGCCACTCGTCCAGAAGTGGCTTGCCCAAGTACACGAACCGGTAGAGGAGCAGAGTCACGATGATCAGCACGGGGATTGCGACGCCCGCGATGACGGTGGCCTTCCTGCGTCCGACCTGCACAACAGGATGTTACGCCCACGGGCCGGAGCTGAAGCAGCCGCCCCAGCTCAGCTGGGCTCGTGTCGAAATGAGCGCCACAGCAGGAGCGCTCCAACGAGATGGAAAGTCCCAGCGACGACAAAGGCCCATCGAACTGAAGTCGCATCGGCAACGACACCGGCGAGCAGAGCGCCGATGACGAACGACGTGCGTGTGATCGTTCTCGACGCGATGGCGGTACGGCCGAGTCGATCGTTCGGAGTGTGGCGCTGGATGAACCCTCTCCCGATGGACAACAGGGTTCCGCTGGCCGCTCCATTGACGGTCCACGCAGCGACGAGCTGCCATTCATTCGTCGCGGCGCTCGCCGCCAGAACGCTGAGGGCGGCAACGACCGCAGCCGACGAGATCACTTTTCGACGAGTGAAGGCTGCTGTGAGGCGTGCCGCGACGAGGCTGGCAATGGTTGCGCCGACTGCCGCGGCGGAGAGCACGATGCCAAAGACGATGCCTGGAGCGTCGAGTACGTCAGTGACGAGCAAGACGAGAAGGCTGAGGGCAGCGGCTGTGCCGAGGTGGTAGATCGCAACGGCGAGGGTGAGGGGCCGAAGGAACGGGTGCTGGCCGATCCAGCGGAGTCCGTCGCCAAGCGCAACCCGGACAGGTGGTTGAGGCTGGCCCTCGACTGGTCTCGATCGCGTCGGTGGCAGGCGGCTGAACGGTGCGATCGATCCGAGGTAGCTGAGCGAGTCGAGCAGGAATGGCAACCAGGGAGCGAAAGCGAAACTCAGCGCACCGATGGGTCCGCCGGCGAAGTCGTTCGTCACGGTCTCGACGGTTGTGATGCGGCCGTTTGCTCGGTCCAGATCGTCACGCGTGACAAGCGTCGGCACTGTGGCCACGACAGATGGGTCGACGAGGATCTCGCCGACCGTGATCATGAAGGCGACGACGAAGAGTTGCCACATCTGGACGACATCGACCAGGACGGCGATACCGAGCGCAGCCATCACCAGCGCACGCCATGCCTGTGTGACCATGATGAGCCGACGACGATCGGATCGGTCGACGATGAGGCCTCCGAACGGAGCGAACGTCATCCAGGGCAGAAACTGAGCAGCGGTCAGCCCGCTGATGACGAGCGGCGACGACGTCAAGGTCACCGCAAGAAGCGGTATCGCGGCAAGCCGTAGGCCGTCGCCGAGGTTGGTGACAAACGTTGCCACCAGCAGAGAGGAGAAGGCGTCGCCGAGCCGCCCGGGCCGTTCGACCGCTGGAGAACTACCCCCCAAGAAACCCCACCACGCCTTCACCGACCGTCTTCATCCACCCATACTCGCAGAGGCGGTCACCGTCGATCGGGAGTCGCCAGGCTTGTCGCCGCCTGGAAAGCGAATACCGACGTCAAGAACGCACGTTGTGCGAGGCCCTTGTATGGCGAGTCGAAGCGTGTCGTCAGGCCGGCAGCGATGAACATGACGAGCGTCGAGACTCTGAACAGACGGGCGACGCGCCGGTACCAGCCTGGCTCGAGCTCCTTCGCGGCGATGAACGGCATCGCCGTCCACAACGCGAAAGTCGCGATGCTCGCAGCGCCGTGGCCCGCGTCGGTTGCGGTTGCGCTCGGGTCGAATCCCGGCTGCGGACAGCGCGGCTCGCTGACGCGAATGAGCCCTGCGGCAAGGGTCGTGATTCCGGCAGCGCGCTCGACTCGGCGAAGGGTCTGCGTCGGTGCGCCGGCGACGAGGCTCGATGCGCCCAGCGCCAAGAATCCCGGAATCATGATCCTGGCCGAGGACTCGCCGAGCGATGCCAGACCGCTCACATGGTCCGACCGGTGGGAGTAGCCGGGTTGTCGACGGGCGGCTGCAATGGCAGCGCCGGCGAAACTGAGCGGGCCCCAGATTCCGGCGGATCGGCGAATCATCACCATCGCTCGAGTTTCGCGCCGAATGTCGTAGGCGTCGAGGCTCGTGCCACCACCAAGCAGCCGGAGCGATCAGCGATCCATTTGGAACACTGGTCCGCCTCTGGGAACCTGGCAGCCATGATCACAACTACGCCTGACATCTCCGCCGAGGAATTCGCTTCCGGCACTGGCTGGGACATCAAACCCGAAGGTGCATGCAAAGGCGAGGTCTGCGTTCCGCTTCCCGACGGCTATTCGGCCGCTCACGCAGCAGACCGCCTCGGCATGGCGGTTGTGCGGAACGACACCGCCGGCCTGTTCGCCTTCGGCCCTGAGTCGCTCAACGGCCGAGCTCTGGTGACCGCCCAAGCTCCAGACGTCGTCCTTCCCGACCTGCATGGGAACGAGTTCCATCTCTCATCGCTGCGAGGCAAGAAGGTGGTCGTGGTTGCATGGGCGCCTTATTGAGGCTGCCGCTACGACCTGCCAGGTTGGCAGGCACTCCGTGAAGAGCTCGCACCCCAGGGCGTTGAAGTCGTGACGGTCTCGCTCGAGTTGAGCGGACCGGAGGCGTCACGCCCGTTCATCGAGGCAGCAAACCCGACCCACCCCTCGTTGCTCGATCCCAAGCACCAACTCGACGCGCTCTTCGGTGTCGTCAACATTCCGAACGTCATCTGGATTGACGAAGAGGGCATGATCGTGCGACCGCCCGAGCCGGGTTGGCCACCAGGCGATGACTACCCGGAATGGCTTCGTGAGTTTCTCGACAATCGTGATGTCGCAGTCGAGAAGAAGGCTGCTGCGATCGAGCTGGACAACCCCGACCTGGCGGCCCGCATGCGAGGCGGCCAGGAACGCGAGTCCTATCCCGATGCGATTCGTGACTGGGCGCGAAAGGGTGAAGACAGCGCATTTGCGATGACAGCAACTCAGGTTCTCGAGGCATCGGCGGAACGCGGGATCGACAAGAGCGAGGGGGCGGCACACTTCGAACTCGCCAACCACCTCTGGACCGACGGCGACCGAGACGGCGCGATCGAACACTTCAACCAGGCCCACAGACTCCAGCCGGACAACTGGACTTACAAGCGCCAAGCGTGGTCGCTCGTTGGCAACGAGAATGCTGGTGGCGGCGAGTTGGGGCGATTCAATCAGGGTCCGCTTCCGGGTGCGGAAGAAGATTGGCCATTCGACGGCAATTTCACGGCCGAGTCATCGGCAACACCAGCCGGCGACTACTACCCCAACACGATGTAACCCACTGCCACCGCTTGTCCTTCGGGAGCTCGAGAATTCTTCGCCTCGGTATGCCTTCTCAGCTCGCGAAGAGCTGTTGCCTCAGCGTCGCCACGCCGGGCCCGGACAGGCCATCGATCCCGGCGGCGCGCCCGGTCGCCATCAGAAGTAGATCAACGACTGGCCCAGTGACGGTTTGGTCGCCGCTTCCCGCCGTCCAGGTCGTGTCGGTCGCTTCGAGCGCGACCCCCGCAAAGCGTTTCATGCCCCCATACCAGCGACTGTTCACTGCGTGATCGAGTGCCGGCACCACACTGGCGGGGTTGGGCGAGTACGGCCGTCCGAGCGGTCGGGTGATGTCTTGGGTGTGCACGAGGATGTCGACCAGCGGATCGAGCGGGCTGCTCATCGGCGCTCGCCTGGTTGAGTCAGCCGACGCTCGGATCTGTTCGATCAGCGCTCCCGGCTCGAACTCTTTCGCCCGATTGATCGCCGTGTCTCTCGTCATGCGGTCGAAGCTCCCCCGAGCCTTGATCATGCCGACGACCATGTCTCGCACCGTCTCGTGGGTGGCCAAGCTGAGGTGTGCGACGACTTCGCGGACCGACCAATCATCGCACAACGACGGAGCATCCCATTCCTCTGCTTGAAGCTGTTCGAGGATCGAGCAGAGTTGAAGACGCTCTTCGGTCGTGGCGGCTTCGACGGCGCTTACGTCGGGATCACCGGCTTCTCTGTTCATCTGGACCCACTGGTTGAACGCGCAACCAGGATGCTACGAAGTTGTTGGGCGAAGGCTTCGGGGTGTTCGACGAAACCGGTGTGGTCGCCGGGAAACATGGTCGGGATGATCCCTAGGACTGAGGCGATCGCATTCGCCGTCCGATCGCAGATTTGGCCGGCCGACTCGGCACCTATACCGATGACGATTCGAGGAGCGACCTTTCGGAGTGCACTGAGGTCGGGTTGCCACCAGGTCGTGGGTCGCATGGTGTTGCCGAAGAAGAACGTTTCGTCGGCAAGTTCTTGTTCGTCGGTGCGGTTGTTGATCCAGGCGGCAACTTCATCGGGGTGGATTTCGATGTTGGCGCCGTCGAAGAACTTCATCCACGCCCCAGCGATGTCCCCGGCGAGGTAGGTCTCGACCATGTCTTCGGTCTTGGCTCGGAGTTGCTCGCTGTCGTCGAGCAACTCCTCGAGTGGCGGCTCGTGGGCTATGACCGTGTCGATCATTTCGGGGCTGGCCTGGGCGAAGGCGAGCGCGGCCACCGCCCCACCGGAGGAGCCGAACATCGAAGCGGTCTCCTGCCCCAGGTGCCGAAGGATGAGTCGGTAGTCGTCGGCCAGGACCTCAGGTGTGACGTCGAGGTTCCGGTCGTCGACGACGCTTCGTTTGATGCCTCGTGGATCGGCGGTGATCACGGTGTGGTCGACAGCCAACTGATCAGCAAGTGGTGCGAACGCCTCGGCGTTCATCGGGCAGCCGACCAACATGATTGCTGGCCCGGCACCACGGACCTCGACATGCAGTCGTGCGCTGTCGACGGTGATCTGTTCGGATCGGACCGGAACTGTTTCTGCTGTCATGGGGTACCTGTTTCCATCGAGGCCCGGGACTGATCAACTCCGCTTCCGGAACGAGACGGTACTCCGATATCGGCTGGGCGAATCCGGGGTCTCGACGCCTACGCAATCTGACATTCCATGTTGCTTACGTTGTGGAGTAAGAATCATTTGATTACGTTATTGCGTAATCAAAGGAGACACTTTCGTGGACATGGTGAACGAAGACCAAGCCAACGTGGAGACGATGACTCCGCTCCCCTACGCCAGATGATTGCCGACTCATGATCGACTCGAACCCGGGCCTCGTCGTCGTCTGCACCTACCGGGTAGCCGCCGGCAAAGAAGCCGCCTTCGAAAGGCTCCTCGAGGTCCACACACCGACACTGCGCCGTCTGGGGCTGATCACCGACGAGCCAACCCAATCGCTGCGACTCATCGACGGCGACGGAGGGCCGCTCTACGTCGAGGTGTTCGAGTGGGCCAGCCCCGGCGCAGCGGCGAGGGCTTCGGAAGTACCCGAGGTGATCGCGATCTGGGAACCGATGGCCGCCCTTTGCGAATCACGCGACGGCCGTGCCGGGCTCGAGTTCCCTCACTTCGATCGCCTGCTGTTCGACCGGCTCGAATCACACGAATGAACTCGACACCGCAGCCACTTGCCGAACTCCACGCCGTCGATGTCGTGTTCGACGCACTCGCCCACGCTGCCCGCCGTCAGATCCTGCTCGTGCTCCTCGCGCGTGGGGAAACAATGACATCGAAGGAGATCGCCGAGCGATTCTCCACCACGTGGGCGACAGTGAGTCGCCATCTCAAGACCCTTGAAGCGGCAGGCCTCGTCGAGGTCGTTGACAGCGAGGACCGGCGCCAGCGGGTCTACCGGCTCGAAGCGATGCGGCTCCGCACCGTCGCTGGTGACTGGATCAAGCACTTCGACCAGTCACGAGCCCAGCCGTCAGAGGAGCGTCAGCCATGACCTACTGGAAACTACGCGACCGACGCACCGGCTTGTTCTCCACTGAAGGCATCGACGCCGAGTTCGACTCGCAAGGCCGAGCCTTCAAGAACAAGATCGGCGTCAAGGGGTCAATGTTCCACTACGTCTACGGATTCCAGATCGACGACGACGGGGTACGCCGGTTCCACCAACGCCGCGAACACGACTCGATCGACGACTTCGAAGCCGTCAGGTTCGAAGGCAATCGCGGCGCCGGCCACAACGAGGCCGAGGTGATTGCGGGTCGGCAGATGTTCACCCACAACCAACTCCTCAACAAGGAAGACCGCGATCTCGATGGCCTCTCATCCAGCGAACTGGCCGCCGAGAGGCGCAAACAGTTCTGACCGGTCGCGCTGACGCAACTCTTGGCGCGTGCCGTGACCCGCTGTGGTCTCGTGCGCGCCAGCGAAGAATCTTGTCACTGGGTGTCGAGAATCCCGGGTCGGCTACGACACAGTGTTGTCGACCCACTCGGGGTTCGACGAATGACAAGGCCAGGAGGCCCGAAATGCCGACCATCACCCCGTTCCTCTGGTTCGACACCGATCTCGCCGAACCGATTGCCTACTACCGCTCGATCTTCCCCGACACCGTCTCCGCTGATGAACCAAGCGAACAAGCAGGGCCGGCAGGACCTGTCTTCACCGCGTCGATCGACTTGTGCGGCCAGGAACTCATGTTCCTCAACGGTGGCCCGATACACGCCGGGTTCGACGAGTCGATCTCGCTGTTCGTCAGCGTCGACACCCAGGAAGAGGTCGACGAACTCTGGGACCGCCTCACTGCCGATGGTGGTGAGGCAGGCCGGTGCGGATGGTTGAAGGACCGCTACGGGCTGTCCTGGCAGATCATTCCGACCATCCTCGGCGAGCTGCTTGGCTCCCCCGACCGGGACCGCGCCCAGCAAGCTCAGGACGCGATGATGGGCATGAACAAGCTCAACGTTGCCGCCCTCCAAGCCGCGTTCGACCGCTGAGAGCAGGAACACCAATGCGATTCATGTTGTTGCAGAACTACGGTCCGGTCGAGTCAGACATGGGACCGATGAACAAATGGTCCGAGGCCGACATCCAAGCCCACATCGAGTTCCAGATCGCGCTCAACGCGGAGTTGACTGCGCTCGGCGAACTCGTCGACGCCCAAGGCCTCGCCGGCCCCGACGATGCACGGCTCGTGACCTCGGACGGCCAGCAGCCACCGATCGTGTCCGATGGTCCTTTCCCCGAATCCAAGGAGCTGATCGCCGGGTACCGCTTGGTCGAAGTGGTCTCGCGGGACCGGGCGATCGAGATCGCAGCCCAGGTATCGGCTGCCCCTGGGATCGACGGCGCCCCGATCCGTCAACCCATCGAAGTCCGCCAAGTGCTCGCCGCACCGGACCCTGGGTAGGCGGCGAGACCAATGACCGAATCGGGACCGGCTCCAAGCATCGGCGATGTTGTCCGCGATGCCGCTCCCGCCGCGCTGGGGGTGCTGTTGCGTCGGGGGGAACGCTTCGCCGAGGCCGACGCCATCCCCTTGACGCTGCGCGCCGTCGGCGGTCTCACCACCCACGAGATCGCCGATGGTCTCCTCCAATCGGAGGCAACGATCGCACAGCCGATCAGCCGGGCCAAAGCCACGATCGCCCGCTCTGATCAACCGTTCCGCCAGCCGACGCCGGACCTGGTCGACGATCAGCTGGCCAGTGTGATGCAGGTCATCTACCTCGTCTTCACCGAGGGACACGCTCCCGCCGGCGGTTCCGATCCGGCCCGAACCGATCTTGCGACCGAAGCGATCCGGCTCGCCCGCCAACTCCACAACCGCCTGCCCGACACGCCCGAAGTGGCCGGTCTCCTCGCCCTGATGCTCCTCACCGACGCTCGCCGGGCAGCACGAACCAACCCCGACGGAGAGCTGGTGCCTCTTGACCAACAAGACCGGGCTCTCTGGAACCGCAACCAGATCACCGCAGGCCTCACCCTGCTCACCTCCGCCCTAGCATCTGTCCGCCATCGCCGACAGGCTCCATCCTCCGCGCTGAGCCGGGTCCGAATCGAGTGCCGGCTCCACCTGCTCAGGTGCGAGCGGGACCGTCCCACCGCACCATCAACGCCGTGGCATCGTCGCCGAGATCGTCGGAGCCCTGGTGGTCTTGCACGCTCGCGACGACCCTCGACAACATCTCCTCTGGCCGAAGCGACTCCGCCGCATGCCGGTCCATGAAGTCGATGAGGCGCTCCACCCCGAAGAACTCACCGTCAGGTGTGCGAGCCTCGGTGATTCCGTCGGTGTAGGCCAAGATGCAATCGCCCGGCTCGAGTTGATCGGTCGTCACCGTCGGCTCGCGTACGGAGACGCCCCACGGCGGCGTTGGCGGACATCGGAGTTCTCCGATCACGCTTCCCTGACGAATCAACAGAGGAAGTGGATGTCCTGCGTTCGTCCACGTGAATGCTCCCGACTCGAGTTCGAGCCGGGCGAGCAAGCCGGTCACGAAGGACGAGTTGTCGCTCTGTGACGAGATCAACGATCCGAGACTCGTGTGCATCGCAGCGATCGACCGACCCTCGCGGCGATCGTGGCGGTAGCTGCTGATCGCCAACGACGCGATGCGCGCCGCACCCAGACCGCGACCGACGGCATCCATGATCGCGAAATCGAGGAACGACCCGTTGACGGCGTAGTCGAAGCAATCCCCGCCGATGTCGTACGCCGGCTCGAGGAGACCGGCGACCGAGACGCCACCGGCCGTGAGAACCAGTGGCGGCAGGATGTCCCACTGCATGCTGGCAGCGAGGCTCATGCTGCGTCGACGCCGGTACAGGTTGTAGACGTCGGTGCACCGGGCGTGGACCGCGATGAGGTATCCGGCCATGATCCCCAGCTCGACACATGCGGCAAGGAGACCGTCGTCCATGCTCTGCAGGGAGAGCGCGATCACGCCCGTGTGGTCGGAGCCCTCGACGATCGGAATCCACACCCGAACGCCCCCGTCCCGATCTGCCGTGACGATCTGCTGATCGATGAATGCCCGTCCCGCCATTGTCGTCGCCAACGTCTCGGTACCGGGAGCATCGGCGTGGAGCGACCGATCGGGCATCGGCTCGAGCACTGTTTTGCTGAAGTCGACGAGGTACACCACCAGATCCGTCGCGCCGAACTCCGTCGCCGATCTCGCGAGGATGTCGGGCATGGCGGCAGGATTCGCATCGCGCGCCTCGCGGAGGGCCCGCCCGAAGTCGATCGATGACACGGGCGCAACCTAACCCGAGCGAAGGCGGACCGACCGACCGGCGTCGCTCCTGACGAAACGAAAAGCGGACGGCATACGTTGCGACCCGGGCGAGAGAGCGATCCGGCTCTTCGCTCCACTGCCCTCCTCGAGGCGAGAGCTCACCGACTGGGTGGTTTCCTCCGCTCTGCGACCTCGCGCTCGCTTAACCCGGCTTCGGTGCGCATGTCGTAGATGAGCTGACCGAGATCGAGGTCCCTGTCGATCGCCGGTCGCGTTGTCCAACCGCGTGATCGCTCAGGTCTTGGAGTCTCTGTGGGTGTGCAGCGCCGTGTGTCGCTCGAGAGCGGTGAAGTCGCCGTCAGCGTGAAGGAGCTCAGCTCCGGCTCGTATCGCGACCGCTGCGATGAGGTAGTCGATGAGTTTGCGAACTGTCTCACCTCGGCGTCTGCACATTCTGTAGAGCGCCGCTGCTTCGTCGTAGTCGGCTGAGGTGGTCGCGAGCATCGTCGCTCGGTTGATGAGTCCTCGCAATTGCGAGAGGTGGCGGTCGTCTCGGGCGCCGGCGAGGATCTCCATCGAAATTGCGTCGCAGACGGCGAGGTCTGAATCAAGCAGTTCGTCGACCGCGTTGCACACTGGTGAGCCTGTGTCGCGAAGAAACTCGATCCATGCGGAGGTGTCGACGACGATCACTCGGCGCGGCTTGCTCGCATGTCGGCGAGTTCGCCGTCCCAGCCTGAACCCCGCAACGCTCGGGCATCGTCGAGGTTGAGTGCTTCGCCGACGAGGCGCCGGAGCGCGAGGTTGACGGCCTCGCGCTTGGTGGCCAGCTGATAGCGATCCATGATCTTGCGACAGGCGTCATCGTCGATGTCAATGTTTGTGCGTCCCATACACCAACAATACACCACACATCCACCCACACTCGGCGCAGTCTCGATCGGGAGGTTGAGAGTCACCCAGCTCGAACGGCTGCACGAGTCAAGAAACCGACCGTTCATGCGATCGGGACCCCGAACTACGGACAGCGAGCGCTAGCGGATGCTGTCTGGACCGCACTCACCTTCGAAGGTCATCGCAACGACATCGAAGTTCTCGGACGCCTGGTCGGTGACGTCGCCCTCTGCCCGCACGGTGTCACCGTCGACGGTCACGCTGATGTCCGTGGTCTCGAGGTAGCTGAAGGAAGGGTTCTCGAAGTCGTCGATGTCATCCAGCGTGAACTGGGCGGTCCCGTCGGCATAGACGTCAATCTGCATCTGGATCCGGACCCCGTCAACCTCGCCGAAAAGGTTCGTCCCCAGCGTCGTCCCCTCGTTCAGAGCTCCCGAACTCTCGAAGCCGCACTGGAACCCTTCGAACTGCCACGTCCGATCCGCGATCGTCAACGTGGCCGCTCCGGATCCGAACCTCGCCGCCATGCGTTCCTGGATGATTGCGAGGTCGGCCTCCGAGATGCTCTCGACGGTCGGGTTGTCCTCGATCGCGACGAGATCGACATCGTCCATGTCGATGTTCGCCCAGTCGATCGTGGAGAGGTCGACCGAGGCCCAGTCAACACCGCTCGCGTCAACGGAGCCACCGCCGTCGCCGGCGTCTTCATCGCCATCGCTGTCGTCGTCGTCCGCCTGGTCTTCGCCGACCTCGTCACCGTTGCCGGCGTTCTCATCGACCGACGCGCTATCGCTCGTTTCGGACTCGGACGAGTCCGCCGAGTCGTTGGCCCCGCAGGCTGCGATCGCCATCGCAGCGACGAGCAGTACTGCTTTGGCACGTCTGCGAATCACGGAGCATCTCCCTACTGACCAACTTCGTCGAAGTTACTCCGGCGTGGCTCAACGCCGCAACGCCGACG
>CBESNA010000029.1:0-45472 GCA_965530755.1 uncultured Acidimicrobiia bacterium
TCCACCATCTCCGGAACCCCTGATCAACGACCTCGCGGTCCGGTCAGGGGTTTCCTCGTTTTTGGGCCTGAATTCAGGGCCGACTTTCACGTCGGCACTTTTGACCCCGCACCGTGTCGCGGTTTGACTGGCGGTGATGGGATACGTGTTCGATCCGGTGAGTGCGGTGCGGTGGGAGGTGCGCCGCGTTGCGGGCGAGCGTCTCGACGACGCGATCGAACGGCTCGACGCAGTGATCGCGGGCTCGGCCAAAGTCGAGACAGCCGTCCACGAAGTCCGCAAGCGCTGCAAGGAGACACGCGGGCTCGCCCGACTGGCGCAACCGGCGCTCGGGGACGACTTCCGGCCGTTCGACCGAACCGTGCGCGACGCTGCCAACCAACTCTCGGCGATGCGCGACGCGCATGCGCTCCTCGCGACCCTCGACAACCTCCTGCGCGCTCACGACCTCGACGATCGACTCGAGCCGGTCCGCGACCGCCAGGCAGCCCTCGCGGCAGAGGCGACCGGTGCGATCGAAGCGGGGGATGAACGGATCGTCAACGCCCGCAACCTGCTCGACGAGGCCAGGGACCGGGCAGAAGGGTGGAAGCTCACCGGCGGATTCGACGCGATCGCCGACGGCTTGACGGCCACCTACCGTCGCGGACGCCGTGCTCTGCGAACGGCACAGCGCGATGCCAACGACGAGCACATGCACGAGTGGCGCAAGTCGGTGAAGCACCTGTGGTACCAGATGCGTCTCCTGCGAGAGGCCTCGCCGAGCATGATCGGACCACTGATCGACCAACTCGACGGGCTCGCCGACGCACTCGGCGACGATCACGACCTCGCCGTCCTCGTAGCGTCGCTCGATGCCGATCCCGATTGCTACGGAACCCCTGACATCGTCGACCATGCGCGTCGCGTGGCGCGCCAGCAGCAACTCGAACTCCGAGCTGCGGCGTTTCGAACAGGGACGGTCATCTATACCGAGCGCCCGTCGGAGTTCAGCTCCAGAGTCACTGCCTACTGGCGATCCACCAGACGTGCCGGACCCGAACTGCCAACGGGAGGCATTGCGGCACTCGCGTCGTCCAGAGACGACGCCCCGGCGGGGCCAACGTCCACCATCGAACGAGAGCGCAAGTTCCTCATCGATGCCATCCCGGCAGGCATCGATCTGTCCGACCACACCGTGATGCGCCAGGGGTACCTCGTTGCCGGGGAGCAGGTATCGGTGCGAGTGCGCGATGCCGGACCGAAGAGATGCACGCTCACAGTGAAGGCCGGCAGTGGTGCCGAGCGGACCGAACTCGAATGGGCGATCGACCGCGAACAGTTCGACGCCGCATGGCCTCACACCGAGGGGCGGCGCGTGGCCAAGGTCCGCCACCGAATCCCGCTCGACGAGGATGTCATCGAACTCGACGTGTTCAGCGATGACCTCGACGGGCTCGTCTTCGCCGAAGTCGAGTTCGGCTCCTCCGAGGCGCTCGACGCGTTCGAGCCACCCACATGGTTCGGGCGTGAGGTCACCGACGACGGCCGGTACACCAACGCGGCACTCGCACTGGACGGCCGGCCCGATCCCAGCTGAACCGATGAGTGAGTTTCACCGACCAGCCGGCTGATCGGTGAATCGCACGTCTCCGCGATCTCGCGGCTCCCTGGCCCGCTCCTCGTTGTGGCCCCACCCTGCATGCGAGTTGCACGGGCGGTCATCGGTGCCGGCAACTAGCGTCGCGGCCATGGACAACGATCCGATGTTGGGGCCCATCGATGGAGCGGAGTCGAGGGACTTCGCTGGAATGAAGATCGATGTGGGTGCCGCCGGGAACGGGCGCGTCAAGCGCTTGGTCTATGCGCCGGGAGGCCGATGGTCGACACACGTGAAGCCACTCGTTGGGACGGAGTCTTGTGAACACGCCCACGTTGGTTTCCTGGCTCGCGGGCACTTTGTCGGCGAGTACGTCGACGGGACCGGGTTCGACTACACGGCCCCCGCAGTGATCGCCGTCGACCCGGGCCACGACTCTTGGGTCGAGGGCGACGAACCGGTCGTGATCATCCAGTTCGACTTTGCCACCGACACCGTTGCTCGGCTCGGCATGACCCCACGGCTGCCAGGTTCCTGACCCAACAAGCGGCCCGCGTGCCCCATGACACGTCGTAAACCCATGGTCAGGCGCTAGGTCGGCGAAGTAGTGTCGGACGATGGCCATCCGCATGATGGACGCCATGGATCCGCGAACTGAGCAGGCGCTGTTGGCCGAAACGGTCCAACGACGCTTGCGACGCCACTCGTGGCTGTTCCACGAGGGGGATCGGACCGATGATGTCTACCTCGTTGTCTCCGGACTGATCAAGCTGATCAAGACGGCCGCGGACGGTGCGGAGGCAGTGCTGGCGATTCGTGGTGTGGGCGATGTCGTCGGCGAGCTCAGCGCCGTCGACACCAGGCCGCGTTTGGTCAGTGCGGTCACGATGACCGAGGCTTCGGTGCTCTCGATCAGCCGCGACCGCTTTGTCGAGGTGATGCATGAACGACCGGACCTGACCTTCGTGCTCTTGGCCAATCTCTCCGGACAGCTGCGATCCGTTGCGCTTCAGGCCCTTGCCATCTCGTCCGGTGATGCCAGCGCGCTCGTTGCCAGGCGGCTGTACCAACTCGCCTCGGATTCGTCGTTCGAATCCATTCGATCGCAGCAAAGCGGCATGGTCGTGGTCGACATGCCGGTGTCGCAACGGGAGCTGGCGACGTGGGCCGGCGTCTCGCACCGCTCGGCGGTCGGCGCGCTCGGCCAACTGCGACACGACGAGATCATTGCGACGAGCCGACTCCAGCTGCAGGTCTTGGACATGACCAGCCTTCGATCCTGCGCCGGATCGCTGGTCGCAATCGACCCTCGCTGAGCCAGTTCCCTGCTGCTCTCCCGTGCCGAACTTCACATCGGTTGAGGGCAATCCTGCGCAGACGGATGTCCGAACCGAGCGGATCGTTGGTGTGGTCATCGCCTTCGCCATCCCAGGAGACCCGTCATGCATCCGTCCGATCCCATTTCCGTTCAGCAGCTGCGGGAGGCAGACCTGCTCGTGTCGGCCGAGGCTCGGCAGCATCACGAAACCCGACCGCGGCGACGAGGTTCCCGGTCTCCGGGGCAACGTCTTCGTGCCCATTCCGATGCTGTGCGGCAGCGCCTCCTTCCGACACGCCATCCGGCGGCCGGGCCATTCTCGGCCTCTCACGACTTGTTCCGTGGGCTCGATGGATCCCAACTGGCGACCCTCGTGAATCACTTGGAGGTTCGAGAGTGCGCCATCGGCGAATCGCTGGGTCGCCAAGGTGAGCGAGCGACGCGGTTCGTGATCGTGCTCGATGCCCAGATCGGCTTGACGATCGATGGTGTCCCCATCACGGTGCTCGACGACGGTTCCCACTTCGGAGCAGTACCGCTGCTCGACGGTGGCGCAGCTCTTCACCGTGCGTCCTTCGACGCTCTCGCACCGGGTTTGATCGCTGTCGCCGACCCGCAACAGTTCCGAACGATCCTCGATGAATACCCCACGATTGCCATCGGGGTCTACGCCATGACGAGAGTCAGACGTGAGTACCTCGAGGCCCTCGCCGAATGCGAGGTGAGTCAGTCTCTCAGCGAGTCGACTCGAGCCATGCTCGAGTACCCGGTACATCTCCCGGTGTAGCGCGATCGACCTTCGAGACGTCCGCCGTCGAAGACCCCCGACCCGACCGTCAGGTCGAGTCGGGGGTCCTCGTTTTGCGGGTGCAGGCGAATCATCTCCGTCGACGCAGACGCGGTACGACCTCCCGTTGCCGGGAGGTCGTACCGAGGTTCGCTTCCAGATCTGAGTCGGTCAGACCTTGAGCTCGTCCTTGTGGGGCTCGACCAGCTTCTCCGGGGCGAGGTCGATGACCTCGAGTTCCTTGCCCTGTGTTGCCCAGATGAGGCCGGCGCCGGTCATGAGGAACGTGAGTCCCAGGCCGCCCAGGATGGCGGAGAGTCCGAGGCCCATCTGCAGTGCGCTGTGGGTGACGGTGCCGACACCGAGTTCACCGACCAGGCCGTGCACGGTTCCCGTCCAGGCCAGCTCACGAGCCGGGCCTTCGAGCGGGTGTGACCGATCGAAGTCGGTCCAGTAGCGGTTGCCGACCTCGAAGTCGTAGCTGCCTGCAGCGAAGACCTCACCGTTGTACTCGACGTCTTCGTCGAGAACGATGGTCTGGGTACCGGCGAGCACGTGGTGAGCGACGGTCGCCATCTGGTACATGTACTCCGTGCCGGTGTTGACCAGTGGATCGTTCGGGTCGAGGTCACCATCGACGACCGGGTACTTCCACTCATCTTCAAGCAGGGCCATGATGGCATCAGCACCCTCGGTCGTACCTCGATCGGTGAGCTGTCCGTCTTCGTTGTAGGAGAGCTCCACGTTTTGCGCTGCGCTGAACGCATGGAGTGAGTCGTAGCCATCTTGCACTCGCGTGTAGGCGACTCCGCCTCCGATCACGAAACCCATACCTACCACAAGTAGCGCAATACCCAGCTTTGCGAGTCGGCTCCTCATTGTCCTGTCCTTCTCTCGTTGTGATTGTGAATCTGTTCACAATCTCTACGAGTGATTATTACGCCATTCGACGAACAACGTGAGAGTCTTTGGTCCTTGTCTGAGGATCGAGTCTCGTTCGAGGAGCGGTTTGTTCGCAGAGGTGGTCGATCGATCGAGCGAAGGCGGCAAGCCGGTCACCGCGAAGGCAGTACCAGACTCCGGGTCCGTCGTGGCGGGTGAC
Organism: uncultured Acidimicrobiia bacterium; assembly: GCA_965530755.1. Lineage (GTDB taxonomy): Bacteria > Actinomycetota > Acidimicrobiia > Acidimicrobiales > SZUA-35 > SZUA-35. The sequence goes on from CBESNA010000029.1 coordinate 4,787, forward strand.
GACGAGCCCGGCGTCTCGAAGGATGCGGAGGTGCTCCGACATGGTCGATGGAGCCAGCCCAGACGGAGCCACGAGCTCCTTGGTCAGCTTGGGATGACCATCGGCGAACCGTTCGATGATGGCAACCCGCGCCGGGTGAGCGAGGGCGCGGGCGATCGCGGCGATGTCGGCGTGGTCGATCGAGGCCGATGTCGGTGGACAGCCGGCGCTGATTCCTCGAGCCCCGAAGCATCGGGGCGCCGTGCGATTCTGAACCATCGTGAGTCTCCTCTCGAACCTCTGACGACCGCAGGATCGTCTGTCCAGACGATCCTGCCGTTGGTGAGAGGAGGGCCAGGGGCAATGGTCCCGAGAACCCCCGACACCGAGCCACATCAACGGGGAAATCCCCCCTGCCGACAACCCGATGAGCAGCGATGATCGAACCACACCATCCATGAAAGGCTCGAAAGGAGCACGCCATGACCCTGTTCACACCTCCCGATGCCCCGACGGTCGCGGGCTGCGTGGTCGACGCTCGTACGGCCTCCGCCGGCAGTGACTACCTCTCGCAGGCGCACTGCGTCGATTGGCTGCTCGATTGCTACAACGCCGCCGTCCGGTCGTCGGTTCGCCATGTGGTGACCGAGATGCTCAGCGACATCAGCGGCGTCACCCTTGTCCCGGCTCCTGCGTTCGCCGACATGCTCGACCAGGTGCAGCTCGCACTCCAGGTGGATGCTGCGTTCGATCATCTGGAGCTCGGCGCAGCCTGAGTCTGGATGACGGCACGCTGGCGGCGGCGCCGTCCTCGCATGTAGGTTCGGGGGTGCGACCGCTCGCCGCCGACGTCATCGACGTCGACCTGTTCGATCCAGCGGTGTTCGGACGTGGCATTCCCTACGACGCATTCAAGGCGCTGCGAGAGCATGCGCCGGTCGCATTCCACGAGGAGCGGCCTCGCCGCCCCGGCGGGAAGGTGGGACCCGGATTCTGGTGCCTCACCCGTCATGCAGACATCCACTACGCCTCCTGTCACCCGGAGCTCTTCTCGTCCTACCTCGGTGGGTTCACCTCCGCCGACATCTCCGGAGCTGTCCTCGACGAGACGCGTTTGAACCTCATGGGAATGGACCCGCCAGAGCACACAGCTCTGCGACAAGCCATTCGCGAGCCCTTCAGCCCACGGATGGTGCGCGAACTCGCCCCGTCCATCGAACGCTTTGCCACCAGAGTCATCGACGATGTCATCGGAACCTCGAAGGCCGGGGACACGCTCTCGTTCGATTTCGTCACGGAAATCGCAGCCGAGTTGCCGCTTCTCGTGCTGGCCCATCTCCTCGGTGTCGCGGAGGAGGATCGGGGCCTCTTCTTCGACTGGAGCAACCAGATCATCGGTAACCACGACCCGGACTTCGGTGGCACGATCCACGACTTTCTCCGGGCGAAGGACGAGATCTTCGAGTACGCCCGCACGATCACCGAGGCCAAGCGGGCGAATCCCGCTGACGACCTCATCTCACATGTCGTCGCAGCCGAGATCGACGGGAAGCCCCTCGAAGAGCAGACGATCGTGATCCTGTGGTTCCTCCTGCTGATCGCCGGAAACGAGACCACGAGGAGTTCGCTCACCGGCGCCATGGAGATGCTCTCGGCTCACCCAGACCAGCGAAGGCTCCTCATCTCCGATCTCGAGAACAATCTGGCGCCGTTCGTGGAAGAAATGCTTCGAGTCACCAATCCGGTTCTGCACTTCCGTCGTACCGCAACGCGTGACATCGAGATCGGGGGCGCGCTGATTCGCGCCGGCGAGAAGGTCGTGTTGTGGTACCCCTCGGCAAACCGTGACGAATCCGTGTTCGATCGACCGGACGAGTTCGATCTCACCCGGCAGCCCAATCAGCACCTGGCTTTCGGTGTCGGTACCCACTTCTGCCTCGGGGCCCGGATCGGTCGACTCTCGATCAAGACCATGCTGCGAGAGTTGCTCACCCGGCTCCCCGACATCGAAGTGGTCGGCGAACCGCAGCGGCTTCACTCCATGTTCTTGAGTGGTGCCAAGGCTCTCTCGGTCAACGCATCCTCACCCGGTTGATCCCGGACGCTGTCGTCCAGCTCCTTGCGAAGCCTGAGCTCGGCCAGCATCTCTTCACTCGTGTACGAGAGGAAGACCATCGACGCGATGTCGCGCTCCGTCAGCTCGCCGGCAGAGGTCAGTTGGCCGGTTCTCACCATTTCGGCGATCACGAGTCCTTCGCTCTCTTTGACGACTCGTCGTAGTGCCTCGTCGTCGTAGTCGGCGAGGCGGAGGTCCAACCGGGCCAGCGGTTCGGCCGTCTCCGCAGTTCGTTCGACAGCCCGTTCGGTTTCGCTCAGGTCGATCTCGGCTCCAGGGGAAGCAGCGACCTCGTCGTCGGGGAGGGACGTATCGACTCGATCGAAAGAGAAGTCGGCTTCGTCATACGCTGCCTGCTGGACAAGTGCGGTGATCTCGTTGATCTGCTCGTCGTCTGACACTTCGGGGACCTCGGGATCGTCCTCGGTGGCGTGTCCGGGCTCGGTCTCGAGTGCGACCAGGTCGATTGCCGCTGTCGGTTCGCCGGCGGGAACCAAGTCGACGTACTCGGCGAACGGTGCACCGATCGGCGGGGGAGGGGGATCGTCGACGCCGCCCGCCATCGCCCGCCGGTTTCCAGGCCCAATCGGTCGAGGCGATGCCGATGTCGAACCAGCGGATGCTGTCTTCGGCGCGGGGCGGGTGGACCGTCGAGGTGCCGTGGCGGGGTCGGTGTCGGTGTCGGTCGACGAGCTGTCGGCGCTGGCGAGGCCGACGAAGAATGCCACGCCGGCGAACCCGAGGATCATGGCCCAGCGGTCGGTGCGGTCGGTCTGGAGGTTGATGGCGTCAGCCGCGACGAGGATGGCGAACAGCGCAGCGAGTGCTGCGAGGAGGAGGAACATCAATCGCTTCACGGGCGCACTCCACGGCGAAAGGGACAGGGGGACGCGAAAGTCCGGGGGGACGCGAGAGTCTCTCTGACGATCGGACCGTTCACAATGGGCGAAATCCTGCGGTGTGGCATCGTCCTGCAGTGTGCCATCGTCCTGCAGCGGGGTCCTGCCGCCATGGCGTGATCAGGCGTCGAGGACGACGTTTCCGGTGCTGCCCTCGGCGAGCGGAGGCTCACTCGACCAGGGGAAGTTGATCCACTGATCGGTGTGCTTCCACACGTAATCGCACGTCACGAGCGAGTGGGACTTCTGGTAAAGCACAGCGGTTCGGGATTCGGCAACGACGTCCTGGCAGAACTCGTGGACAGCCTTGAGCGTGTGGCCGGTGTCGGCTACATCGTCGGCCACCAGGATCTTGGCCCCTCTGAGATCAACCTTGTCCATGTAGGGCGGCAACATGATCGGGACATCGAGGTGGACATCGACCCCCGAGTAGAACTCGAGGTTCATCACGTAGAGGTTCTTCACCGACAGCGCGTAACCAAGCGAGCCGGCGGCAAAGAGTCCACCACGAGCGATCGCCAGGATCATGTCAGGCTTGTAGTCGTCGTCGGCGATCATCTTCGCCAGGGAACGGATGGCAGTCCCGTAGGTCGGCCAGTCCAGAATTTCGCGTTCAGCTTCGGTTGGGGGCACCCGTCGAGACTATTCCTGCTGGCCGAAGAGTCAACGGTCGGTCATGGGTTGACGGTCAGTGCAGGCCATTCAAGTAGTTGTAGACCGTGAAGCGGCTGACTTCGAGACGTTCGGCGATGTCCTCGACGGCCTTGCGCAAGGTGAAGGCACCGAGCTCGTCGAGCCGTCTCACCACGTCCTGCTTTCCGGCGCGGTCGAGCGTCGTGATGGCCATGCCCAGCTCGCGTTCGACCTGGGCGATGAGGCGGTCGAGCGCGCCATGAAGACCCGGAGCGCGGAACCCGCCGACGATTTGGCCGTCCCAACGGAGCGCGAGATCGCCGTCGATCAGCGCCTCAGGCGGAACGATCTTGCCGCCGGTGGCTCGCGCCATCGGTTCGATCGCCTCGAGGAACTCGTGCACCGAGTCAAACTAGCCGAAGAGCAGCGTCGCCCATCGACCTGGTATGGCATGTGTTCGGCAAGAGGAGAGGTTACGATCATGTGTCGCCCGGCGGTCCGACGCCGTGGCCAACTCACCATGCGTCGCCTCCTCCTCCCGTTCGTCGTCCTTGCAGCCGTGCTCGGCTTGCTGCAGCCTCCGGTCGGCAGCCAGCAGTCCGCATCAGACGCGCGGGCCGAACGCGAACAGGTGCGCGAGGAGAAAGCTGACGCCGCTCGTGAGCTCGATGCAGCTGAAGCCGACGACGAAGCGGTGTACGCCGCCCTCGTGGCCATCACCTCGTCTGTGAACGCCTACCAGGCCGAGATCGACGAAGCCCAGCGTCAACTCGACGACGCGAGGGCGCAGGTCGCGACTGCTGAAGCGGCCATCGTCGAGGCCGATGAAGCCGAGGACGGCCTTCTCGAGGAACTGGCCTCCATCGCCGTCGCCGGGTACGTGAGCGGCGGCGAGCAGTCGGTCGCCATGTTCGGGTCAGAGGACATCGTCGAAGCGCTTCGCCAGAGCTCGTTGCTCGACAAGGCGAACGGTGACACCGCCGATCTTCTCGAAGATCTCCGGATCGTGCACGAGGACCGCGAGCTTGCCGCCGCAGACGCCGCCGCCTCGCTCGTCGAAGCGGAGTCGCTCGAGGTCGCCCTCGCCGAGGACCTCGTCGTTCTCGAAGCGGAGCAGGCCGTTCAGGAAGAACTCAAGGCCGAGCTCGAACGGCGCATTGGCGAGTGGCAGGCCAAGGTCGACGAGCTCGCTGCCGCCGACGCCGACCTGACCCAGTTCATCCGGGAACAGGAAGCAGCCTCCGCCGCAGCCTCCGGCGGAGGCTCGACAGCGCCGGCGCCAGGCTCGTCATCAGTGAGCGGATTCCAGTGGCCGATCAGTGGTGGCGTCAGCAGCGGCTACGGCTACCGGGTTCATCCCATCTACGGCACCAGGCGGCTTCACACCGGGCTCGATGTCTCGGGTGGGTCGGGAACCCCGATTGCCGCAGCGAAGGCCGGCACTGTGCTGTCCGCTGGTTGGCGGGGCGGCTACGGCAATGCAGTGGTCATCTCCCACGGCGGCGGCATCACGACGCTCTACGCCCACCAATCACAGCTGAACGTCAGCACCGGGCAACAGGTCGGTCGGGGCGACATCGTCGGGTGGGTCGGATCGACCGGGGCGTCCACCGGACCACACCTGCATTTCGAGGTGCGAGTGAACGGATCGCCCGTCGATCCCCGCCCCTACCTGCCCTAGCTAGGTCCTCACCTCGATCGTGTGCCACCCGGTGGCACCGTTGGGGCCGGAGTAGCCGCCACTCCGTACCTCAGTTTGTGTTTCTCCGGTCTCGTCGGTGGCCCGAACACGGATTTGATGGTTCTCGTTGGTCGGAGTCCAGCGAAGTCGCCACTGTCGCCAAGCGTTGATACCGAGCGACTCACCGAGCTCTGCTTCGAGCCATGGTCCGTCGTCGACCTGCACTTCGACCCGCCGGATGCCGATGTTCGGGGCCCACGTCACGCCGGCGATCGAGCGCTCGACATCGCGCTCCACTTGTTCCCCCCGGCGTGGTGTATCTATGCGCGACTGTGTCTTGACCGGACCGTCCTTGTCCCAGCCGCGGGGGACCCAGTAGCCGTCGAAGTCCTCGAGGGTCGTCAGCGTGATGCGCTCGAGCCACTTCGTGGCCGAGACATAGCCGTACAGCCCGCTCACGACGAGGCGAGCGGGGAACCCGTGCTCGAGCGGGAGGGCCTCGTCGTTCATGGCGATGGCGACCATCGCCGTCCGACCGTCGTAGGCGAGGTCGGTGGGGAAACCGCAGGTCCACCCGTCGACGGAACGGCTGGCGATCTGGGTCGCTTCGGGCTGCACGCCGGCTTCATCCAGGAGATCGGTGAGGGGAACCCCTCGCCAGATGGCGTTGCCGACCAGGCCGCCACCCACGTCGTTCGAGACGCACGAGAGGGTCACGGGTTCGACTAGGGACGCCCGCTCGACGAGGTCATCGAACGTCAGCGTGACCGGCTGATCGACCAAGCCGTCGATCGTGAGTTCCCAGTTGGCCGGGTTGACCTGGGGCACGACGATGGCGGTGTCGATCCGGTAGAAGTCGCTGTTCGGGATGACGATCGGAGTGATGCCGGGTGTCGACGCGACCTCACCCGAGGCGACGCTTGCCACGTCAGCGGCCACCGTTGAATCGGCAGTGGTCGTCACGTCGAGAGCAGCCCGGGCCTCCTCGGCAGAGGATCGGTTCCGGAGCCCTCGACCGGCAATGCTGCCGGCGAGCGCCAGCACACCTGCGCCGCCCGCCAACTGGAGGAATGAACGACGGCGTCGGGTCGGCGCACTCGACGCTGCGACGGTGGAAGTGGCTGTGGACCTCGAGTCGGCTGGGTTCGAGGCGAGGAGGAACGCGAGTGTCACGATGCCGGCGAGTACTGCGCCGCCAGCGATGATGCCACCGGCGGGGAGGCTCCCCTGGGGATCGGCCCCGATCGAGACCATGCCAAGGAATCCGAAGGCAGTGATGCCGGCGGCCCCGATGCCTGGGCGTCGTCGGGAGGCGATGCCGAGTGCTGCAGCGAACGCGGCGGCGAGCACGATCGTGCCGATGACGAGCGCCGTCTTCTGATTCGTTCCGAATGTGCGCTTGCCGAACTCGGTCAGCCAGGTCGGCGATTCCTCGATGACACGGTTGGCGACGGCGGTGACCAGCGAGGGGGTAGGGGCGAGCCAGCCGGCAATCAGTTCGCCCGTAGCGAGTGCCACGGCGCCGGCGAGCAACCCGGACAGCGCGCCTCGGCCGAGCGACAGGGCAGTCGGGGTCGCAGCGTTGGAGTCGGTAGGCATGAGCAGAGTCAACAATGCACTGGTCGGTGTGCTTCCCCCGTTCATGAGTTGTTCAGCGGATCCCGGGGAATGGTCGGCGCCCGATCGTGGTTAGCAGGTCACATGTCCTCCTCCGTCTCGAAAAGACGACGCTCCCTGGCGGTGATCGTGGCCCTCTCGCTGGGAGCTGCGGCCTGCGGCGCCGGCGACGACGCAGCTCCGAGTCTCACACTTGCACCCGAGGCCTCGGCATCCGGTGCCGATGGAACGACGGCCAGCACGTCCGAGGGCGACGGCACGCAGAACGACGAGCCGGCCGACGAAGCCGCAGCCCTCGATGTGGTGAACCTCTTCCCCGACATCGACGTTCTCGACATCGCCGACGGATCGACCGTGAACCTCGCTGCCGCACTCGGAGGTTTCGACAAGCCGACGCTCCTCTGGTTCTGGGCTCCTCATTGAAGCACCTGTCGGGCCGAGGGCCCGGCAGTCGAGCAGTTCGCTCGAAACCACCCAGACGAGATCCGGGTCGTCGGAATGGGTGCCCAGGACTCCTTCAGTTTCGCCGAGGAGTTTCGTGAGACCACGGGGACCACGTCGATCCTGATGATCTGGGACGAGAGCTTCACCTCGTGGGAGTACTACGGCGTCCGGGGACAACCGACCGCCATCCTCGTCGACGCAACCGGCAATCCGATCCAGGGTTGGGTCGGACGGTTCGACGAGAGCGAAGTGCTCGAACTCGCTGCCGCCGCCTGAGCAACGTACTGTTGCGATCCATGGGATTTCTCGACGATCGTGTGGTGCTGGTGACCGGTGGCAACGGGGGTATCGGACTCGGAATTGCCGAGGGATGTGCCGCCGAAGGTGCGGCCATCGTCATCTGGGGAACGAATCAGACGAAGCTCGATGCGGCGGCTGCCGGTCTCGAGTCCTCCGGCGCGAAGGTCCTGGCTCAGCAAGTCGATGTCAGCGACGAGGAACAAGTCATCGAGTCGTTTCGGTCAGCCGTTGCCGAGATGGGCCACGTCGATTCGGTGTTCGCCAACGCGGGAGTGTCCGGAAACGGTCGAGCCTTCGTCGACCAGACGCTCGACGACTGGCGTCGCGTCCTGGCGGTGAATTTGGACGGGCTCTTCATCACGCTGCGAGAAGGGGCCAGGCACATGGTCGAGCGCGGCGAGGGCGGGTCACTCGTGGCTGTGTCGTCGGTGTCGGCGATCCACGGAGCTCCCCGGTCCCAGCCGTATGCGTCGAGCAAGGCGGCGGCGATGGCAATCATTCGAGGGCTCGCGGTCGAGCTTGCGCGCTACGGCATTCGAGCCAACACGATCGTGCCAGGTTGGACCGAGACCGAGATGACCGAAACCGGGCGGGAGAACGAGAAGTTCCTGGCCTCGACGACGAGCAGAACGCCCATCCGGCGCTGGGGAAAGCCAGACGATTTCCGTCGTGTCGGAGCCTTCCTCGCTGATCCGACGCAGGTGTACCACACCGGCGACGAGATCATCATGGACGGCGGTTACACCCGGTTCTGAGCCCATCGTCACCAGTGACTGTGGCAGACTCGTCGCTATGAAGATCTCTGTCGATTTCGACCTTTGTGAAAGCAACGCCATCTGCATGGACATCGCCCCCACGGTGTTCGAGGTTCGCGATGACGACTTCCTGTACGTGTTGAACGAGTCGCCGCCGGAGGAGCTGTGGGGCAAGGTCCGTGAAGCAGCCGATCGCTGCCCGAAGCAGGCCATCACCCTCACAGACGACTGAACCGGAGCACATCGCCATGGAGCACGTCGTCATCGTTGGCGCGTCGTTGGCCGGCCTTCAGGCTGCGCAGACGTTTCGTCGAGCCGACGAACGACTCTCGGTCACGTTGGTCGGGGCTGAGCCGCACCTTCCCTACGATCGCCCACCGCTCTCGAAACACTATTTGGCCGGCGAATGGGACGAGTCGAAACTGCGACTGCGAGCAGCCGCTGACCCTGATGCTCTCGGCGTCACATGGAGACTTGGTGTGGCTGCGACCGGGGTGTCGCTCGAGAACCGAACTGTGACGCTCGCCGACGGGTCGTCGGTGTCCTATGACGGGCTGGTGATCGCGACCGGCGCATCCCCTCGTCTGATTCCCGGCGTCGAACTCGATGGGGTGCACGTGTTGCGGACACTCGATGACGCAACCGCCTTGAGAGCCGACTTCGAAGCTGGGCCGTCTCGGGTCGTCGTGATCGGGTGTGGTTTCATCGGGGCCGAAGTTGCGGCAACGGCGCGCGAACGCGGCCTCGAGGTGTCCATCGTCGAAGCGGCAGCCACGCCGCTCTCGCGTGTGCTGCCGGCCGAGGCAGGCGAGCAGATCGCCGAGCTGCACCGCTCACACGGAGTGGATGTCCACCTCGGAACAGGAGCGTCGATCGTCGGCTCGGACGGGCGCGTCGTCGGTGTCGATCTCGACGATGGCACTCGGCTCGACGCTGACGTCGTTGTCGTCGGCATCGGTGTTGCGCCATCGACGGATTGGCTCATCGGTTCCGGACTGATCATCGACAACGGCATCGTCTGTGATGCAACGTGTCTCGCCGCCCCCGGGATCGTTGCAGCGGGTGACGTGGCCCGCTGGCCGAACCAGCGATTCGGAGCGGACGAAGCACCGCTCACCCGGGTCGAGCAATGGGACAATGCCGTCGAGCAGGGCGGGTATGTCGCTCGCCGTCTGATGGCGTGGGCAAGCGGCGACGACATCGAGCCGTACACGCCGGTGCCATGGTTCTGGAGCGACCAGTACGACAGCAAGATCCAGCTCGCCGGCATTCCGACCGGGCGATCCGAGATCGTGCAGGGGTCGTTCGAGGAGCAACGCGTCGTCCAGATCTTCCTCGATGACGATGATCTGCTCGTCGGCGCCCTCGCCTGGAACCGGCCACGCCAAGCCATACAGTCCCGTCAGCTGATCGGCCGAGGAGCAACCGCCGACGAGGCTCGGGAGACTCTCGCCCCGCCGCCGGAATGAGATGAGCGGTTCGGAACCCGTCGACGAACTGGTCGACCATGTCGACCTCGACGGGAACGTCGTCGAGGTCGTGACGCGCGGTGAGATGCGGCTGAGCGCCCTCCGACACCGCTGTACGTACGTGTTCGTTGTTCGACCGTCCGGGTATCTGGTCGTCCATCGGCGTGCTGACTGGAAGTCGATCTATCCCGGTTGGTGGGACGGTGCCTTCGGAGGGATCTGTGGCGCAGGCGAAGACTGGCAGCTTGCGGCCGAGCGCGAACTGGCCGAGGAAGCCGGGATCGCCGGAGTCCCGCTCGAGATCCTCGGTCCTGTCCGCTACGACGCCGACGACGGTCACATCCTCGGCCGGGCGTATCTGGCGGTGACCGACGCGGCCGTTGTCCCGGTCGACGGTGAGGTGGTGGAGGTCGACGAAATCGCGATCGGCGAGGTGAACCGCTGGCTCGTCGATCGGCAGGTCAGCCTCGATACGAAGCTGGTGGCCCTACCGCTGCTGCTGTCGTCGCCGCGTCTCCTGGATCTGAAGAACTTCTGAACTCGGCGACCCGAAGGAGTGGCGTCGTCGTCGTTGTGGTTCGATGCGGCATGACCTCCTCCGCAGCCGACGCACGTACGATCGCGACCATGGCCACCATCCCGGACATTCTGGTCGTCGACGACGAGCCGCAGGTTCGCCAGGTGGTCGCCAGCTATCTCGAGGGTGAAGGCTTCACCGTGCGGACTGCTGCAACGGGCACCGAGGCACTCGCAGAGATCGCTCGGAAACGCCCCGACCTGGTCGTGCTGGATCTGATGCTTCCCGAGGTCGACGGGCTGACAGTGTTGCGGCGCCTCCGCAGCGGAGGCGATCACGTACCGGTCATCGTGTTGAGCGCACGGGGTCAGGAGTCCGAGCGCGTGGTCGGGCTCGAACTGGGCGCCGACGACTATGTGGCGAAGCCGGCGTCGCCACGCGAGGTCCTGGCCCGTGTGCGCGCCGTCCTCCGTCGAACGGGCTCGTCTGCCCCCGAGCAGATCAGCATCGCCGGCCTCGAGATCGATGTCGTCGGACGTCGTGTCGTGCAGAACGGCGAGCCGGTCGAGCTTCCGCCGAAGGAGTTCGATCTGTTGGTCCGGCTGGCGTCGACGCCTGGCGAAGTCCACAGCCGCGCCGATCTCCTGCGAGATGTCTGGGGCTCCAACCCGGATTGGCAGGACCCCGGCACGGTCACGGTCCACGTCCGTCGCCTGCGACGCAAGTTCGAGGCCGATCCCAGCGCTCCGACTCACTTCGTGACCGTGTACGGCGTCGGTTACCGGTTCGATCCGTGACCAGCATCTGCGCTCTGGTGATCGGCGCCGAGATGATGGACGAGCCGGCCTCGATCGGGCTCTTCATCGTGCTGACGGTGGCCATCGGGATCGCGGCCGCCTCGTTCCTGCCGCTGCTCTTCCAGCGCCTGCCGATCCGTCTGGCCGTGCCTGCGCTCGCCGTGATCGGGCCGGTGCTCGCTGTCGTAGGCAGCCTTGTGGGCAGTGGCGCGATGACGTTGTCCGGCAACGACATCGGCTATGTCGTGCTCGTCGCGACCATCACTGGTCTCGCTGCGATCATCGTCGGTTGGCGGCTGTCCCGTCCGCTCGCTCGCGATCTCGAGGCGATCTCGGAAACCATCGGTTCGATCAGCGCGGGGGACCGGTCGGTCCGTACCGGGATCGAGCGGAGCGACGAAGTCGGCGAACTTGCAGCCAGAGTCGATGCCCTCGGCAACTCGCTGCAACGAGCGGAGGCCGAACGAGTGGCCGCCGACGACGAACGAGGCGCCGTTGTGAGCGCACTGTCCCACGATCTGCGGACACCGCTCGCATCGCTGCTGGCCTCGGTGGACGCGCTGGAAGACGGCGTCGCCGACGGTCCGACCCATCTCCGCTCGATGCGTCACAACATTCTGGCGCTGGAGCGATTGGTCGAGGATCTGTTCCTGCTGGCCAGAGCGGACAGCGGAAGCCTTGCTCTGCAAGCCGAAGCCCTCGACCTCGCAGAGTTGATCGACGAGGCGCTCGAGGCGATCGGACCCACCGCCGCCGAACGCGGGATCGTCCTTGTGGCTGAACTGAGCGAAGCCATCCCCGTGGAGGGCGATGATCACGCGCTCGGTCGGGTCCTGCGCAACCTGCTCGACAACGCGGTGCGCCATTCGCCTGACGGCGCACAGGTGCGAGTGGTCGCGCGATCAAACAGCGGCGAGGGTCGGGTCGTGGTCGACGTGCGCGATGATGGTCCCGGATTCGACCCCGAGTTCGTGCCGCGAGCACTCGAGCGTTTCTCGCAGGCTGACTCGGCACGCTCGCGGCAAGGCGGTGCCGGCCTCGGACTCGCCATCGCACAGACCCTGATCAGCGCTCACGGCGGGACCGTGGAAGTGTCCCCCGGACCGGGCGGACGAGTCACCTTCGATCTCCCGCTCCACTGAACGAGCCGGCCAGTTCGACCGACCGGGGTCTCGATCCACTTCCACCGAATTGGCCTGGAGTCGCCGGGCCAGTTGTGTGATGGTGGGGGATGGCCCGCATCGGAAGTCACGCACTGCTCTCGATGCTGGGCGACTGGACGGCCGGGCCCGGCGCCTCGCTCCAGGTCCGGCTCGCCGACTCACTCCGCCAGATCATCGAGACCGGTGTGTTGCCGGCTGGAAGTGTCCTGCCGGCCGAGCGAGCGTTGGCCCGTGACCTGTCTGTCAGCCGCTCGACGGTCACCGCAGCGCTGTCGGTCCTGAAGGCCGAGGGGACCCTCGAGTCCCGACAGGGGAGCGGTACGAGCGTGACGGGTCCCCCGGCCACCGCCACCGCCCCGGGCGCAACCGCTTTGCCGGGGATCCTCGGTGCCAAACGCGGGATCGACCTCGCAGCGTCGACGCCGGCCGACGCCCGCGCCCTACCCTCGGTTGACGTCGACCTCGAAGCCTTGCTGCGCTCCGGTCCCCGGCACGGGTACAGCCCCGAGGGTTTGCCGGCACTCCGACATGCCGTCGCCGAGCGGTTCACGACCCAAGGTCTCGCCTCGACGGTCGACCAGATCGTCATCACCAACGGTGCGCAGCATGCCCTTGCGCTGGCGCTGACGCTGCTGGCGAAACCAGGTGATGCCGTGATCGTCGACGACCCGACGTATCCCGGCATGCTCGATCTGTTGGCCAGCAGGCGGCTCCGACCGATCCCACTTTCCCGCCGGGAGGGTCGGATCGATGTCGCCGGACTTCGCCGGCTGGTGGCTGCCAACGACGTCTCGATCGCGTACCTCCAGACCGGCGTGCACAATCCGACAGGGTTCGCCGCCGCCGATTGGGAACTGGAGGACCTCGCCGCAGCCGTCGACGAGCTCGAGCTGACGGTCTTGGAGGATCTCGTCCTTGCCGACCTGCGGTTCGACCAGTGCAGTGTCCGTCCGTTGGCGTCACGGACGAGTGGCGCATCCGTGCTCGTCATCGGCAGCATCTCGAAGCTGGGCTGGGGCGGATTGCGGATCGGCTGGCTTCGAGCCCCCGAGTCGATGGTCGAGCGGCTGCTCAGGGCACGGTTGACGGACGATCTCGGCAGTTCGGTGCCATCGCAGGTGATCGCAGCCGGCGTGTTGACGAAGTTCGATGACGTCGTCGCCATCCGACAACCGACCCTCGCCTCGCGGGCGCGCCTTGCCATGGACCTGCTGGCCGAGGAACTGCCGTCGTGGCAGCCCGTGGTCCCCGAGGGTGGGCTGTCGTTGTGGGTCGAGCTCCCCTCGCCCCGGGCCGAGGCGCTGAGCCAGCAGGCCATCCGTCACGGGGTCACGATCGCAACCGGATCGGCTGCGGTGGTCGATGGCGACGGTGCCCGGTTCATCCGCCTCTGTTTCGACCGTCCCGAGTCGCAACTGCGCGAAGGCATCCATCGCCTGGCCGAAGCGTGGGTCGCGCTCGAGCGATGAAGATGACCCCGGAGCGTCATTCGCCCAGGTGCGTCGTGATGCTTCACTGAAATGCATCAGCGGGCCGGCCGCTCCTTGCCGGCCCCTCTAGGCACGGAAGTGAGACGATGATGAACTGGGAAAACTCGGTGCCCGAGACGAAGGGGATCACCGTGGATGTGCTGTCAGTTCTTGATCTCGGCCAGGAACTCGACGGTATGGCGGGGCGCCAATTGAGACTGCGCATGGTGACCATCGAGCCTGGGGGCGCCTTCGGCCCGCTTCACGATCACAAGGGTCGGCCCGGGATGGTGTACGTCCTGCAAGGAACGATCACGGATCACCGAGATGGCGTGGCAAAGGAGTATGGGCCGGGAGTGGGCTGGCCAGAGGACAAGAGCACCACACACTGGTTGGAGAATCGAGGAACGATCCCGGCCGTGGAGATTTCGTTCGACATCGTCACGCAACAGTAGGGACCGGTCCGGCTCCCGCAGTCCGTGTCATGCAGTCCAGGTCTGCTGCACGCAGCGGTGGTGCAGCCTCCCGGGTGCATAGTGCTGCCAGACCGACAGCACCGCGTTCTTCGAGTACTCGTGCCATGCGATCACATCGGACGACCCGATGCGCCGTACGACCTGGCGAATGCCGCCCTCGTGAACGACGTAACCCGCCCACACCCCCGGCCAGTGATGGGTCGCAGCGACCTCGGTGATCAGCACGCCGGCGTGGCGACGTGCCCGGTTGCGGTGGGTGTGCCCAGAACTGACGACTGCGTCCGGTCGTACCGCAGCAAGGCGATCGAGGAACGGGCTCGCCTCGCGGTCGGCGATTCCCGGCGGCCAATACCGGACAGGGTCGCGCTGCTGGAGTTGCTGATGGACCGCGATGAACACGCCTCTGTCGGCTGCTGCTGCGGTCTCGATCAGGCCGTCGCCTATGCGGTCCAACGTGCCGATGCCGTGGCCGAGAATCGTGGTGTCGCCGAGGACGATACGGATGCCGGGAAGGTCGATGTGGCTGACCGAACGCTCGTATGCCAGGCGCCGGCGCCCGACCGATGCCGGCAGCGGACATTCGCGCTGGTCGGTGTCGTGGTTTCCCGGGACCATCGACATGGGAAGGTCTGGCGAACGGTCCACCAGTTCGCCGACCGCAGCGAAGTCGTCGTTGGTCGAGTGGTGGGCGGCGTCACCCTTGATGATCAGATGTCGGGCGCCCCACGCCGTTGCCTCATCGATCGCGCCTCGAGCCGAACGGACGGCGAACGGCACAGGATCATCGGCGGTGTCCACCATCTGCTTCAGGAACCCGAAGTGGTCGGACCCGAGATGCAGATCCGAGATGGTGGCGAACCGGAACAGCTCGGGGCCGGGTGGCGGGATTGGCGTGGTTGCGGCGAGTTCGAGCCTTCGGTCTTCGAACTGGACGACGAAGCGGTGGTCGGTGCCGGGACGCAGCGGGCCGACGTCGACCGTGCCCGGACCACCTGGATGCTCGAACTTCAGCGATACGACGGTCGTGCCCTCATGCGTCGCTGCCACCGAGACCTGACCAGGTGGAAGGCTGCCCCAGGCCAATTGCGCGACCGTCGGCTCGACTGCCCACACCGTGAGCGGGGAGGCTGGGAAAGGAATGTGGGGGAGTGGCACCGTCAGCCGGCGATGATCGAGCGGAAGCGTTGGGCTTCCCGCTCGTGCAGTGCGGCACAGACCCGCTGACGCTCGAGGATCTGCGCAAGCGTCTTGGCCCCCTGCGGCACCGGGTGATCGTCGAAGAACGCACTCGTGGCCTCGACGTCACCCGGCTCGTTGAGGCGGGAGAGCGTGTCGATCATGCGCACGACGGCGGAGCTCGCAAGCAGCTCGACGAGCTCGTCCCAGTGATCGCGGATGAACCCCCAGGTCTGGCGGCCGACGACGGGGCGGCCCAGTGAGCGACGAAGCCAAAAATGAGCGTTCTGGGATCGGATCTCGCCGTTCTGGATCATGGCGTACACGCGGTCATGCAGGGCCGGGTCGGGAAAGTCGGCCGTGGCGTACAGGAACCGGAGCTGTTCCTGGGGATTCTCGGAGGCGCGGAACGTTTCGAGGAAGTCCTCGAAGTCGGCCTCGTCGCCGATCGATGCGACGACATCGGTGGCCGCTGCTGCGATCGAGGCCTCGACCAGTTCGGGGTCACGGCGAGCCTCGGCCAAGGTTCGCTTTGCTTCCTCCTGGATCTCATGATCGTTCGCCGTGGTGCCCATCGCCCGGATCAGGTCTCCTCTGAGCTGCCTGGCGAGGTCATCGTCCTCGGGCTGAGGAGAGAGGGTGAGCCCGGCCAGTGCGGGTACGAGGGCGTCGTGCACGACCGCTCGGTACGCGACTCTGGCCTCTTCGCCGAGCAGCCGGTCGAGCGACTGGAATCCTTGGATCATGCGACCCCACACCGACCGATCGTGTTCGGCGGTGAGCATCTCGAGGAGGCCGAGGAAGGTCGCCGCTGTCATGGCGTCGGCGAGCACGGCGGCCCACGCATCGTCGACGAGGGCGTATCGTTCGACGGCTGACAACTGCTCCAGGGCGACCTCGGCGAGGCCGTCGAGTGACTCTGGTGGGTAGGCCACCCGGACGAAACTCGCCCCCTCCGCGTTGGCAACGACCCATTCGGCCTTGTGCGGGAGTTCGATCTCGATGCCGTCGCCGGTGAGCAGGAGCTTCTCGGTGATGGGTTCGCCGCCGACGGGCTTCCAGCGGTAGCGCAGCGGGATCATCCATTGCTGATCATCGGCCGAATCGGCTCCCGCGTAGCCGAACCGTTCCTGACCGATCGTGAGGGTCGAGCCGTTTGGTGCGAGTTCGACCGACACGAGTGGGAACCCGCCCTGGAAGATCCACGAGTCCATGATCTGGCGGGCGGGCACGGCGTTTGGCATCGTGGCCGTCTCCGCCTCGATGGCGTCCCAGAGGTCGGTGGTCTCGGCGTTGCCGTAGGCGTGCTGGCGCATGTAGCGGCGAATGCCGGCACGGAACATCGACTCCCCAACGTGTTGTTCGAGCATTCGAACGACAGCGGCGCCCTTCTCATAGGTGAGAATGTCGAACATGCCCTCCGCGTCTACCGGACTCACCACCTCGAACTCGATGGGCCTGGTCGCTGACAACGCGTCGGTGTCGAACGCCGCAGAGCGGCCGATCCCGAAGTCGACCCAGCGTTGCCACTCTGGCCGATAGGCATCGGTGCACCGCATCTCCATGAACGTAGCGAACGCCTCGTTGAGCCAGAGTCCGTTCCACCACTTCATGGTGACGAGGTCGCCGAACCACATGTGGGCGAGCTCGTGGTTGATCACGTCTGCGACCCGCTGGAGCTCGGGCTGGGTTGCCATCTTCGGATCGACGAGGAGAAGGGCCTCGCGGAACGTGATGCAGCCGAGGTTCTCCATGGCCCCGAAAGCGAAGTCGGGGATGGCGATGAGGTCGACCTTGTCACCTGGGTACCGGATGTCGAAGTAGTCGGTGAAATAGCGGAGAGCGAATGCTCCCACGTCGAGAGCGAAGTCCGTGAGCGTCGGGTCCGTACCGGCCACCGAGACCACGCGTAGCGGGACACCGTCGACGTCGATCGCCTCGGTGGCCTCCATCGGTCCGATGACGAAGGCCACCAGGTAGGTGCTCATCCGCATCGTCGTCGCGAACGAGACGAGATGGCGGCCGTCGTCGAGGGACGAACGCGAGATCTCGGCGCTGTTCGACACCGCCATGTGCTCGGAGTCGACGACGAGCTGGACGTCGAACGTGGCTTTCCACACAGGCTCGTCCCAGCAGGGGAACGCCTTTCGGGCGTGGGTCGCCTCGAACTGCGTGGTCGCCAGCTTCTGAGCCTCACCTGCTTCGTCGGTGAATCGGCTGATGTAGAATCCGACCAGGTTCTCGTCGAAGGCGCCCGTGAAGGAGCAACGCACGACGGCGTCGCCGGCGGCGAAATCGCCCGTGAGGACGAGCCGCTGCGTGTCCTCGTCGATCGTGAACGAGGGTGTTTGCTCGGTGCCGGACGAGTCGCTGACGGTGACGCCAGCGATCGTGAGGCCGTCGTTGTTGAACACGATGGTGGCCGTCGGCTCGTTGATGTCGACGTCGATCGTCACGTCGCCGCTGAACGTTTCGCGGTCGAGGTCGGGGTCGATCCTGATCGCATAATGACGGGGGACGACGTTGGTCGGAAGGCGGTACTGGTCGCTCACCTGCGAAAGACTATCGGCGCTCCGCTTCGCGACCCCGGAGCGAACCCGCTAGCTTCGTTCCCGGTCAGCCGACAGGCTCGTGGCCTGGGGACCAAGGGGAGCGACGTGACCAACAGCAGACTTTCGCCAGTGGACGTCGTGGGCGTCGGCAATGCCATCGTCGACGTGATTGCCCACGCCGACGATGCGTTCCTCGAGTCAGAAGGTCTCGTCAAGAACTCGATGGCGTTGATCGATGCCGATCGGGCGCATGCGCTCTACGGCCTCATGGGGCCCGGCATCGAAGCCTCGGGCGGTTCGTGTGCGAACACAATGGCGGGCGTCGCCAGCTTCGGTGGCACGGCCGCCTACATCGGGAAGATCTCCGGTGACCAGTTGGGCGAGGTCTTCTCTCACGACATGCGAGCGGTCGGGGTCGATTTCGACGTACCCCCGGCAACGACGGGTCCATCGACGGCGCGATGCCTCATCCTGGTCACGCCAGATGCACAACGCACGATGAGCACGTACCTCGGTGTCTCCTCGCTGCTCGAGCCGGACGACGTCGAGGCCGCCACCGTCGAACGGGCATCGTTGCTCCTCTGCGAGGGGTATCTGTGGGACGTCGACTCCGCCAAGCGATCGATTCGCAAGGCAATGGATGTCGCCCACGCCAATGGGGGGCGGGCGGCGCTTGCACTCTCCGACACGTTCTGCGTCGAGCGTCACCACGACGAATTCCGCGAGTTGATTGCTGGACCCGTGGATGTCCTGTTCGCAAACCGAGCCGAGCTGTTCTCGTTGTACGGACTCGAAGATCTCGACCGCGCCATCGAGGCGGTGCGAGCCGAGGTCGATCTCGCCTGCATCACGCTCGGGACCCGTGGCTCGATCCTCGTGACCCCGCACGAACTGGTCGAGGTGGAGGCTGCCGAGATCGCGCCAGTGGTCGACACCACCGGCGCAGGAGACCAGTACGCAGCCGGCGTCCTCTTCGGGCTCGCCCGTGGTCTGGAACTCGCCGACGCCGGGTGGCTCGGATCACTTGCCGCGGCTGAGGTGATCTCTCACGTCGGGCCCCGTCCGAGCATGCCCTTGAGCCGGCTCATCGACGATGAAATGCGACGTCGGGTAACATCTGAGTCGTAAGATTCCGAACCCTTGGGTAAAACATTCGGAGGTGAAGCATTGCGCCATTTTGCGCGCTACAACGGGGATCGGTCGGTGGTGGAGAGTCGCCCCTCCGCCACCGGCCACTCTCTCGTTCTAGGCCTGGGTTTCCGGCACGCCAAGGAAGTTGCCCTGGCCCCAGTCGACACCGGCCGAACGCAGAACGTCGGCCTGGGCCCGTTGCTCGATGTTCTCGCCGACCACCCATGCGCCGCTGCCATGAGCGAGCGCGACCACCGCGTCGACCACGGCGGTGGCAGCCGGCGACGGCAGACGGCTGATGATCGGTCCGGCGATCTTCACGATGTCCGGCTCGAACGCGGCGACCACCGCGAGCGACGAGAACCCGTCACCGACGTCGTCGACGGCGATTCGCACTCCGAGGTTGCGCAGTTCTGCGATCTGTGCAGCTGCACGATCGAGCGATGTGTAGCGGTTGCGCTCCGACGTTTCGAGGACGAGTTGGTCGGCGTCGAGACCGCCGGCAACCGCTCGCTCGACCAGACCGGCGACGGCATCGACGTCGAACACTCCGTCGACCGCCATGATGTTCATGAACAGTAGGCCCTCGCCCAGCCAAGGTCCGACACCGCCGATGGCCAGTGAGCGGCCCAGTTGGTCGAACTCGTCCAGCCAACCGCCGCTGACGGCCCTGCCGATCAGCGCCTCGGCGTCGAGTGTCGCGCCGCCACGCTGCGCCCGAAGGAGGCTCTCGAACCCGACGACGGTGTGATCGTCGAGCCGGATGATGGGCTGGTATCGCACCTCATAGATCGGCGGATCGGAGATCAGCGCCTCGTTCTCGAGTTCGTCGGCGACGGCGGCGAGGGTGTGGCCTGCCAGCGCCGCGTGCATGAGTTCGTCGATGGTGCTGCTCGGCCGTGACCATGCCATGTGCACCTCGGCGCGATCGTCAGGGTGATCGATGTGGCGGGCCAGCTCGGCGCAGAGTGACTGCGCCTGGTCGATCTCGATCCAGAGCACATCGGTGCGAACATCGAGGGTCCCAGCCGCTTCGAGGCACACCCGATCGACCACAGGACGAAGATCGACCCGGTCGGTCGCAACCAGCATCAGGGCTGGTCCGACGCCGGGAAGCGACCGCACAGCGGTCGAGGGGGATACCTGGGCGGGAGGCATCGTCGCAGGGTAGCGTCGATGACGCTGTGTGGGTGAAACCACTCTCGGTGGTGATCGCAGATCGGGTGGCAGTCGCCCGAAGGGCCACGCCGTCAGACCAGGCGCAGGTCGCCGAGCCGAACCAGGGCCGACGCGATCCACCCGCCGATCGCGTGAAATGCCTGGTCGAGTGCTGCGCCGTTCGACAGCGATGCCTCGTCGAGTTCGTACGACCCCTCGTACGTCAACTCGATGGCGTGAGCCGAGGATTCGAGATCGGACGTGTAGTGGGTCTCGGTCGTGATCGATTCTGAAGTGATGCGGTCGGCGCCGATCGACGGGCTCGGGGGCACTGCTGCGCTCGCCGAAGCAGGATCCGGAACGCAGGACAACTGCTGGATGCGGAACACGACCTCGACTTCGATGCGAGGTGGATCGTCGAGTTCCTCGTCGAGGAACCAGGTTCGGTAGGCCGACTGTGACCAGGTGGGCCACGCCAGGGTGACGACGGCGGAGATCTCTGGCGTTTCGGCCTCCCCTGGGAGCCCGTATGTGGTTTCCCAGGTGGTGTCGCCGAGCAGCATGTCGGTCTGGAAGCGCTCCTCGAGTGCCTGGCGCTCGAGCATGGCTGACTCGAGGGCGTCGCGAACCGCTCCGATGGCGTCGGTGAACACGTGATCAAGCATCGGGCTGATTCTGATGCGGCGACATGATGGCGATCGCAGTCGAAATGTCGAGATCGCGGGTCCGCAGTGTTGCGATCCGGCGATCGGCCTGGACCGCCGGCTTGGGTCGACCGAGGCGTTCACCCAGGATCTCGGCCGTGTCGTCGAGATCATCGCTCGTGAGGGCCAGCCCCCAGAGGGAGGCCGGACCTGAGCCGGTTGCGGTGACCGGCCCCACCAACTCGATGATGGTCGTTCCCGCCCAGAGGAAGAGCTGTTGCTTCGGTGGTTCGGATCCGGGGACGTCGCGGGTTCGCCTCGGCACGAAACCGGCGGAAACCAGGGCAGCCGTCGTTCGTTCCAGATCGGGAGTGAACATCACCACGTGGTCGAGGTGGCTCACGCGGTTCGGGTGTTGCAGCGTGCCGGCATCGTCTGCCGCGGAGGGCGCCCGCAGCGTGGTGATGCCGTCGAGGTCGCTCGGGAGGTCGGGCGCATCGAATCGCCAGCCGAGGATGCCTCGCCCGTCGTCCGGCCCCACCAGCTCGATGTCGACGTCGCCGATCCGTGTTCGGGCCCTCCCGTGTCGCTCGACGACCTCGAATCCGGCGGCCGACCACGCTGCCGCCCGGTCGCCGACGATCAGTGAACGCAGGGCAGGCATTGGGCCAACCTACAGCGGACCGCAGGGACGTGGAGCAGTCGACTGCTCGACACGCTGCCGCCTATCGGCAGCCCCAGAACCGTCAGTAGAAGACCGTGCGTGTTCGGTGGCGGCGGACGGACTTGAACTCCGGTCGGGAGCCCATGGTCCACAGGGTCGCGTCGATGTCCATCGCCCGTCGTCCGGTTCGAACGACGAGCCGCTCAACACACTCCACCCCGGCAGCCCGGATCTCGATCTCGGCATCACCACCTGGCTCGAGCAGGACACCGCCGTCGATCAGTGATGCCAGCTCAGGGTTGTAGACGAGTATCCCGCGCACTCGAAGCACGTGAGGCACGAGGTTGTCGGCGAAGGCGGTCATGTGGTGGAGGTCCGAGAAGAGGTCAGGGCGGACGCGCCTGGCGATGTCGGCCGGCGTGATCTGGGCCCGCTTGTAGAAGCTGACCGGAGCGCCCCGATACGTCTCGACGTCGCGGTAGAACGCCATGTCGGTGAGGTGCTCGGCCAGTCGTTCTGCCGAGCCTGCCGCAGAGCGCATGACCGCGGCGGTGCCACCGCCCGCCTCGATCCATCGGCCGAGGTCGACCAGTGCCGCGGCGAAGAGACTCATCAGTTCTTCCTGGGCGCCGCCGTCGAGGTCCTGCCCGAAGATCTGTGAGCAATCGGCAACGGTCATGCGGCGGAGTCGGGTCGGGACGAGCGGGCCGGTCCACTCGACGTAGTCCTCGAGCGATCGGGCCATGGTCTGCGAGCCGGAGAGCCCGGGTCGTTTTCGGACGACGTCGTGGTAGCCGGAACCGAAGTTGATGGCGTCGAGTGCCAGGACGAGCGTCACCTGGTCGATCTCGTCCGGCGTGAGGTCGCCGCCGAGCGACCGCCGCTGTTCGAGCGGGACGAGCACGCGCTCTTCGGCGATGTCGTCGGCCAGCAGGTCGAGCGCGTTGTTGTCGACGCGGACCAGCGCAGCCATCGCGACCACGCGGTGACAGCTTTGGCGAACTCGGTCACACAGGTCGAGCTGGTCGAACGCGGCAGGCATATGCGCCATACTCGCTCACGTGAACCCTGGATTGGACGACCTACTCGACACCGCAACGGCCTGGATCGAGGCCGACCCTGACCCGGTCACCTCGTCTGAGTTGGCCGCCATCGTCACCCGGGCCAGGGACGGCGAACAAGCAGGCATCGCCGAGCTGACCCAGCTCTTCGACGGTCGGATCGCGTTCGGCACCGCCGGGCTCCGGGCCGCGCTCGGCCCCGGACCGAACCGGATGAACCGTTTGGTGGTCCGCCAGACGACGGCTGGACTGATGCGCTGGCTCGGAGATGATCCGCTCGTCGTTGTCGGCTACGACGCCCGTCATGGTTCGGCATCGTTCGCGTCGGAGGTGACAGATGTGGTTGCTGCGCTCGGTGGCCGCGCCGAAGTCCTCCCCGGGCCCTTGCCGACGCCGGTGTTGGCGTACACGGTGCTTGCTCGGTCGGCCGATGCCGGCGTGATGATCACGGCCAGCCACAATCCCCCGCAGGACAACGGCTACAAGCTCTACTTGGCCGACGGCATCCAGCTGGTCAGTCCCGACGATTCCGCGATCGCAGCCCGCATCGACGAGGTGGCCGAAACGGATCCGGCCGTCGTTGCCGCTTCCGCCCACGAACGCATCAAGATCCTGGGCGATGACATGGCGATCGGCCACCGCAACGCAGCCATGACGACCTTGGCTGGGAGCGCCCGTGCCGTGCGCACCGTCTACACCGCCATGCACGGGGTCGGTGGAGCGCAGGTGATGGCGGCGTTCGACGAGGCCGGGTTCCCCGCTCCATCCGTGGTCGAGGAACAGTTCGCACCCGACCCTGACTTTCCGACCGCAGCATTTCCCAACCCCGAGGAGCCGGGGGCGCTCGATTTGGCGGTTGCGTTGGCGACCGAGGTGTCGGCCGATCTCGTCATCGCCAACGACCCGGACGCCGATCGTCTTGCGCTCGCCGTGCCCGCCCGCGACGGCGGCTCGATCGTTTCACTCTCCGGTGACCAGATCGGTGTGCTCCTGGCCGACCACCTGCTCAGGAACGGTGTTGCCGCCGATCGAGCGCGTGTCGTTGCGAACTCTGTTGTCTCCAGCCGGTTGCTCTCGAAGATGGCAGCGGCGGCCGGGGTCGAATCGGTCACCACGCTCACGGGATTCAAATGGGTGGCCCGACCGATCGTGGAGAAGCCGGATCACCACTACCTGCTCGGGTACGAGGAGGCCATCGGGTACTGCGTCGCCGGCGTTGTGCGAGACAAGGACGGCGTCTCGGCCGCACTGGTCGCCGCCGAGATGGTGGCCGGGCTGATCGAAGACGGCCAGACCGTGTGGGACCGTCTCGACGCCCTCGCCGTCGAACATGGGCTCCACCTGACGGCACCGGTAACGATCCGCTTCGACGGACCTGATGGCGACGACGAGCGTGAAGCTGCCATGGGCCGGTTCCGCGCAAGCCCGCCTTCGGTGATCGACGGGGTCGAGCTCGGTGACTGGTTCGACCTCGCTGACGGCGAACACTTCCCGCCGGCAACCGGAGTGATCGCCAACTACGAATCGACCCGGCTCATCGTCCGGCCGAGTGGCACCGAGCCGAAGCTCAAGGCCTACATCGAGTTGGTCGAGCCGGTGGCGTCAGGAGCTGATCTCGACCGTGCCCGCATGGCGGGTGAGGAACGATTGGCCAGGATCCGGTCCGCTGTGACCGATGCCATGCGTCGCTGATCGGGCCCGTCCATTTCCAGATTCGATCAGCTCAGAGCCGACAGGCGTCTGTGGCCCCTGGGAGCTTGTAGCGGTACTTCGCCACGAGGGCATACACGGGGGCAGCGAGCCAACAGACCGGCGGTCGTTGCATCAGCCAACCCAACGGTCGGAACGGCAGCTGCATGTGCTCGAGCGCTCGACCGACACCGGCATGGCCACGGTGTAGTGACCCGTCGACGTCGACGAAGTAGGACGCTGTCGTGACGTCGTGCTCGGTCAGTCCGAGCGCATCGAGATCGAGCGCCTGCCACATCTCGACGCGGACACCGTCGCAGAGGCGCCGCTCGGCCCACTTGGCCGAGGTGGTGCAGAAGCCGCAGTCACCGTCGTAGACGAGGGTGCCCCGCGGGGATTGCATCGCTCAGCGACGACCCGTGTTCGGCTTCCGACCGTGGTTGGCCTTCTTCCGACGGGCATTGACGCGCTTCTTGGACTTCCGCTTCGACATCCTGGCGAGGCTATCGGACGGTCGCACAAACCATTCAAGAGCCGTCGTCCACGGCCGATTGAAGCAAACGACCGAATCGTGAGGAGTCGGAGTGGCCCGAAGTTGGGATGCTCGAGTTCGAGGTGCAAGTCAGAAGACCGCAGTGCCTGCCGGGGGACCCGGAGGGCACGAAGGTCTGCTTGGCGACCCCCGAAACGATGCACCGGCGGAGCCAGGGGCCGCACCGGCCGAGACCGAGCCGCGACGTCGGATCTCTGATGACGGCTACTCGGGCGAACCGCCGCTCCCACCACTCGGCGGCCCGATTCCTTTGCGCCGGGCCGGCGATGCGGAACTGGTCGCAGAAGGCTTGTCGCTCGCCGTCGAAGCCGCTGATCTGGCCGTTGCGGTGGCAGAACGCGGCACCGGACTGATTCGCTGGACGTCGGATGCCTGGATCGAACGGTTCGGCGAGCGCGATCTGTTGGCCAGACACATGCCCACCGCTACCGAACTCGGAGAAGCGCCCCTGCCGGCCCCCGGTGTGGCCTGGCAGCGCACACGCACACTGATTCTCGCCGACGGTGCCGAACGGCTCGCCGACCTGCTCATGGTGGGTGGCGAGGCCGCTGACGGCACGCCGTTCGTCACGGTTGTGGCGCTCGACTCGGTCGGCGGCCGGAAGGTCGTGACCGGCCGCTCCGAAGTCATCGAAGTGGTCGACGGCGCCATCAAGGAACGTGACGAGGGAACCGTCGCTGTGCTCTACGTCGATCTCGACCGGTTCAAGGTCGTGCACGATCTCGTCGGCAACATCGATGCTCTCCGCTTGCTCGATCTGGTGAACCAGCGGCTGGCGGCAACGGTCCGTGGGAGCGACCTCCTGTTCAGACTCCACTCCGATGAGTACGTCATCGTCGCGTCAGAGCTCGAAGATCCCGGCCAGGCGAGCGAGCTCGCCGAACGTGTGCGCGCCGCGGTTGCCACTCTCAGCGACATCGGCCACAACCTCGCCATCACCGCGAGTGTTGGCGTGGCCATTGCCGAGGACGGCCAGAGCGGCGATCAGCTCCTCAGCGAGGCCGAGACGGCCGTGTACGTCGCCAAGGGTCGGGGTCGCAATCGCGTCGCCATCCACGACGAGGACGTCAGGTCCCGCACCGAACGCTTGCTGATCGTCGAGCGGCAGCTGCGTCAGGCCATCGATCAGAAGGACGTGCGTTTCGCCTACCAACCGGTGGTCGAGCTCACGTCTGGTGCCGTGGTCGGCGCCGAGGCGCTGCTCCGCTTGGGTGGCGACATCGGTCTGTCGGCCGTCGAGGTCGTCGGTGCGGCTGAGCACAGTGGCCTGATGGGCTCGCTCGGCGTGCTCGTACTCGAAGGCGTCGACGAACAGCTCGGGGCGTTTCTTCGGTCGAAGGACGGTGGCCAGTACTCGATCCAGGTGAACCTGTCGGCCACCCAGCTCGCTGACGAGGACCTCGTTCGGACGCTCGCCCGGGTCGCGGCTGATGAAGGAATCACGGAGGGCCGAATTGCGATCGAGATTCCCGAGATCGTGGTTCGAGACCACCGAAAGGCCGTCGACGCACTCGCCAGGATGGTTCGGCCTCGCTTCCTTTTCGGCATCGACGGCTACGGCACCGGAGCTGTTTCGCCTGAGGCTCTCGAAGGTTTGCCGATCGACTACATCAAGCTGCATCGCGGTATCACCACGTCGCTGGGGCGGATGGATCCCAAGACCAAGAGCGGCCTCGAGCAGCTGGTGGTGACGATGGCTGACCGTGGGGTCGACATCATCGGGCTCGGGGTCGAGTCACACGAGCAGGCAGGCTGGTTGATCGACCTCGGCGTGCCGAGAGCTCAGGGGTTCCTCTACGCCGGAGCAGTCACGGTGGAGCGACTGCTCGAGCTCTTCGACGATGGCGTGGACTCAGAAGTCGACCACCACTGATCTTCTGGGGTCCAACCCCATCAGCCGACCGGGGCCGTAGCCTGCCCCCGGTATGGAGAAGTTCGGTTTCGTCGGTCTGCCAAACGCAGGCAAGTCATCGCTCTACAACGCGCTCACCGGCGGATCGGCCCTTGCCGCGCCCTATGCCTTTGCCACCACCGACCCCAACATCGGTGTGGCCAAAGTGTTCGACGAGCGTCTGGAAGCGCTGGCTGCGATGAGCGGTTCCAAGAAGGTCGTACACGCCACTGTGCAGTTCAACGACATCGGTGGTCTGGTCGCTGGTGCCAGCAAGGGCGAGGGCCTCGGGAACAAATTCCTCTCTGGCATCCGTGAAGTCGACGCGATCGTCTTCGTACTCCGTGCCTTCCGTGACGATGACGTCCCAGGACCCCAAGATCCCGTCGAACATCTCGAGGTCGTCGAGATCGAACTGACCCTGGCCGATCTCGACACGCTCGAGAAGCAGATCGACAAACGGCGGAAGGCAGCCAAAAGCGACAAGTCCCTGCTCCCCGAAGTCGAGGCGATGGCTGCTGCACTGACCCATCTCGAGGCGGGAACGCCTCTGTATCGCAGCGATCTGTCGGCCGATCACAGGACACTGCTGAAGCCCTGGTTCCTGCTCACCAACAAACCGGTGCTGGCGATCGTCAACGTCGACGAGGAACAGTTGGAGTCGCTCGACGACATCGTTGCGCCGGTCGAGGCCGCTCTCGGTGATGTCGCACCAGTGTTCGGCGCCTGCATCCAACTCGAAGCGGAGGCAGCGCAGCTCGACGCCGAGGATCGGGCCGAGATGCTCGACGCCCTCGGTCTTGGTGAGGGGACACTGCCGAGGTTCATATCGACCGCATACCACGTGCTGGGCTTGCGGACGTTCCTCACCACCGGTCCGCAGGAGACCAGGGCATGGACGTACCGAGTCGGGTCGACGGCGCCGGAGTGTGCCGGCAAGATCCACTCGGACCTCCAGCGTGGGTTCATCAAAGCGGAAACGATTCGCTGGGACGAGCTGGTGGAGATCGGCTCCTGGTCGAAGGCGCGTGAGATAGGCAAGATTCGCCAGGAAGGCAAGGACTACGTCGTTGAGGATGGAGATGTGCTCGATATCCGATTCAACGTCTGAACCCCCGGGCGAGTACTGCTGGTTGGTTCGAAACGGTGTCGTACTCGCGTCCCTCGAGATCCCACAGTCCAGGCGGCGGCGCAGTCGGGGACTGCTCGGGCGCGAAGGCCTCGACGGCGCCATGCTGATCGACCCTGCTCGATCGGTGCACACGATCGGCATGCGTTTCGCCCTCGACGTCGCCGTGCTCGATGGCGACGGAGTCGTGCTCAAGACGATGGCCATGAAGCGCCATCGGGTGTCGATGCCCGTCCGCGGTGGCCGATCCGTGCTCGAAGCCGAGGCAGGAACATTTCGAACATGGAGCCTCGCAGTCGGCGACGAGCTCGAGATTCGCCATGTCGACGATGCTCGATCGTGAGCGGCATCCAAGGCGGGGCGCTCGTTGTCGTCGGAACGCCGATCGGGAATCTCGGCGATCTCTCGCCTCGGGGTCGCGACGCGCTCGGCTCTGCTGATGTCATCGCTTGTGAGGACACGCGCCGCACAGGGCGACTTCTCCATCTCGCCGGCATCCCCAAACGACCGTTGATGGTCACGAACGAACACACAGAACACGGACGCTCCGACGAGATCTGCGATCGCATCCGGGCGGGTGAGCGGGTGGCGCTGGTGAGCGACGCCGGCATGCCCGGTGTGTCCGATCCGGGTCAGCGCGTGGTCGCCGCTGTGGTCAATGCCGGTCTGTCGGTCGAGGTCGTGCCGGGCCCGACGGCGGCGATCAGTGCACTGGTGCTCAGTGGCCTCGTCAACGATCGGTTCGTGTTCGAAGGTTTCCTAGCCCGCAAGGGTGGCGATCGGGCTCGCCAGCTGTCGGAGATCGCGGCGCAAACTCGCACGTCAGTGATCTACGAGTCGCCAAAACGAGTGGTGAAGACACTGGGCGACCTGGCGACGGCGTGTGGGCCGGGTCGCCAGGTGGCAGTCGCGCGCGAGCTCACGAAGCTGCACGAGACGGTGCTGCGAGGGGGTCTCGTCGAGGTGTCCGAGCTGCTTGCAGCGGGCTCGCCCAGAGGGGAGTTCGTGATCGTGCTGGCAGGAAAGACGGATGAACCGATCGAACGGTCAGACGCCGAGCTCCGGGAGATGGTGGACGCCGAGGTTGCTGCGGGGGCGAGTCGTCGCGATGCCGCCCAGGCGATTGCCGACCGCACCGGCCTGCCGAAGCGTCGAATCTACGACATCACCCACGGCTAGGCCCGAACCGTGGCGATGAGGCGTTCGAGCACCAGATAGCCGAATGCGCCGACGAGCGACGCAATCATCGGCAGGCCGAAGAACCCGACTGCGGCGCCACCGAGCAGTCCGGCACCGAAGACCCTCCGTCGCCGGTAGACCAACGTGATGACACAGGCGAACACGATCGCCCCGGCGGCGACCTGCGCCAAGGCGATGGGAATCTCCTCGTACCACGGACGTGCTCCGAGCCATGGCAATTCGACGCGGCCGAGGTCGGGAACGTCGAGCGCCATGATGCCGGCGATCACGCCGATGATCAGCGTCGCAGCGCCCGTCACCGCAACCGGGAACCATCGAAGCCGAGGCTGACCCGAAGCGTGGTCGTACGACACGGTCCGCAGCGTGACCGCGACCCACATCAGCCACCGGCGAAGCCAGGCGACCTCGAGGTCCTTCATCGCTTCTCGAAAGACGTAGTCGGCGTGCTCGTCGTCCACCTGTGCGTTGTTCGACGTCCGATACTCGCTGCCCTGGATTCCTCCGATCAAGGCATCGTGCAGGATTGCTGCCGGCGTGTGCCGGCCGTCCCTGGGAACAAGCCAGGTGAGGAAGGGCGGGATGGACGCCAGATCGGTGGAATTGGTCGCGGCGTCGACGTCGGCCGGGACGGTGTAGGTCACTCCGAGGCGATCGACGTACTCGAACGGCTCCACGATTCGGTAACGGGGCGACTCGAGCTGTTCGAGAACGAAGCGAGCTTGACGCGTGGACCCTGGACGGTAGAAACGCCCGGGATCGCGTTGGTCTGGGTTTGCCGGAGCCTTCATGTCGGTTCCCCTCCGCCGGACCACTCTGCGCTTCATGGATTGCTCTTCATGGATTCGGGCCGGCGCAACCATCATCGTCGATAGGACGAAGATCGTTGCAACCTTTGTGTGGGCTGATGCGTCTCTCTCCGTATGGATCACAAATCTCCGACGGACAACAGCGTTCGTCTCGTCCTGTTCGGTGCCGCTCTCGGACCGCTCCTGCTGACCATGGTGCTGCTCTTCCTCACGTGAGGCAGACTTGACCGGTGGCTGTTCGAGTCGACAAGTGGTTGTGGGCGGTCCGGGTCTACAAGTCGCGCGCCATGGCCAACGAGGCATGTGCGAGCAATCGAGTCCTGGTGAACGATGAAACCGCCAAACCGGCGACCAAAGTCAAGGTCGGCGACACGGTCGAGGCTCGGCGAAAGGACCGCACGATCATCTACCGCGTCGTCCAGCCGCTCGAGAAACGAGTCGGTGCGTCGCTGGTACCCGATGCAGTCGAGGATCTCTCGCCACCCGCACCCACCAGGACAGCCGCCGAGGAGGCGATGGCCGGGGTTCGTGAACGCGGCAGCGGGCGACCCACCAAGCGGGATCGCCGTCGAATCCAGGATCTGCGCGGGCGGTCGTGATACGCGAGGTCGTCGGCGCCTGCCCCCTCGATTGCCCTGATGGCTGTAGCTGGGTGATCACGGTCGCCGAAGACGGACGCCCTCTCAAGATCCGGGGCAGCAAGGTCCATCCGTTCACCGCCGGAAGTCTCTGCCCGAAGGTGAACCCATGGCTCGAGTACGCCGCCGACCCATCGCGCCTGACCTCGCCGCTTCGAAGGACGGGGCCGAAGGGATCGGGTCGGTTCTCATCCATCTCTTGGGATGAAGCGCTCGATGAGATCGCAACCCGTCTCCTCGATGTCCGCGACGAGTTCGGGGGCGAGGCGATCTGGCCGTACATCGGGACCGGACACATGGGCTGGGTGCAAGGGGCCAGCGGAGGGCCAGGGGCTCGGCTGTGGAATCTGCTGGGCGCGTCGAGCCACCTGTTGACGATCTGCTCGGTGAGCGGCGCGCATGGGCTGAGCTACACGATGGGGACAACAGCGGGCATGGATCCCGAAGCCGTTGCCGGAGCTGGTCTCGTCTTGATCTGGGGAAGCAACACCCTTGTCACGAATCGCCATTTCTGGCCGTTCGTCGAGACCGCTCGCGAGCGAGGCGCTCGTGTCGTGGTCGTCGATCCTGCCGCGACTCGAACTGCGGCGGCTGCTGATGTCCACGTGTCGATCCGTCCCGGTACCGACGCAGCCCTCGCACTCGGTCTTTGCCGCGCCGTGCTGGATCGGGGCGGAGTCGATGAGCGATTCGTTGCCGATCGCGCCATCGGCTGGGAGGCCTTCGAGGAGTCGCTCGGGTCGTGGACCGCCGACGTGACGGCGTCGGTGTGCGGAATCGATGCATCGATCGTCGACCGGCTCGCCGACCTGATCGTCGCTCACCCGGCCCTCGCCGTGAAGCTCGGGCACGGCATGCAGCGCCATGCGGCCGGAGGCCAGGCAGCCAGAGCGGTATCGTGCCTGGCAGCGATGACGGGTGCCTTCGACGCATCGGGCGGCGGATTCGTCTACAGCACGTCGGCTGCCTACGGTCTCGGCGGGTTCGCGCTCCGTCGACCCGATCTGCGACCCGGTCCGGTCCGGGCGCTGCCCATGACCAGACTCGGCGCCGTTCTGACCGACGCCGAACCGCTGGGGACGAGTCCGACGGTGAAAGCCCTGGTCATGGTCGGAGCCAACCCGATGGTGTCGAACCCGGACCTGTCGCTCGTCAGGCGGGGCCTCGAACGCGACGACCTCTTCACCGTTGCCATCGACATCTTCCCGACCCCCACGACGGACTACGCCGACATCGTGCTTCCATCGGCGATGCAGCACGAACAGCTCGACATCACCGAGTCGTTTGCGCACCTCTATCTGAACTGGAATGAGCCGGCCGTCGACCCGCCGGGGGAGTGTCTTCCCCACACCGAGATCTTCAGGCGGCTGGCCGCAACGATGGCGACCCGTGACGACACGTTCGCCAATCCGCTGCTGTACGAGACGGATCTCGAGCTGGCCAGGTCAGCGCTTGCCGATCGGCCGGACATCACCGTCGACCAGCTCCGGGCCGATGGTTTCGTGCGGTTGCCGGGGACCACCCCGTACGCACCATTCTCCGATCGTTTCCCGACTGCGTCCGGCCACTTCGAATTCTCGTCGCAGCGTGCGGAGGCCGACGGCTACGGATTGCTGCCCACGTATGTGCCGCCAAACGAGGCAGCTGCTGCTCCCGGGCACCGGTACGCGTTGATTGCTCGCGGGAGCGCCGATCACGTGAACTCGGTGTTCGCCGGGACGGAGAAGGTGCGATCTCGAGCTCAGGCGCCTCCTCTCACGATGCATCCGCTCGATGCCGAGCGGGATGGCCTGGCCCAAGACGAGACAGTCGAGGTCTTCAACGATCGGGGCCGGTTCACCGCTCGTTTGAGCGTCGCCGACACTGGGCGACGCGGTCTGGTCACGATGACCAAGGGTTGGTGGGGCCAGGGCGTGAATTCCACAGTTCGTGAGGCAGACAGCGACATGGGGAGGGGCGCGGTGTACCACGACAATCTGGTATCGGTGCGCAGGCTCGATCCAGCGGAACCATGACCTCGTCCGGAGCGGTGAGGTTCGGCCGTGGACAATGTGCGTGCGGCGCGATCACCTACGTGGTGGACGGCCCGCTTCGTCCCGTCGTCAACTGTCACTGCCATCGATGTCGGCGGATCACCGGCCACCATATGGCGGCGACCTCGGCCGGGATCGACGACATCGACCTGCGGGGCGCTGGCCATCTTCGTTGGTACGAAGCATCACGTGGCGTGTTCTACGGGTTTTGCGGAGCCTGCGGGTCGTCGCTGTTCTGGAAGAACGATGACGAACCAGAACGATGGTCGATCGCAGCCGGAACGCTCGACCCGCCTACTGGTCTGTCGACCGAGCTGACGATCTGGAGTGCCGAGGCCAGCGACTACCACGTTCGCCCCGACGGAGAGACCCGCCCATACGACTGAGCGCTGTCGAGGGCCTGACCGCTCGTTACGACTCGCGTGATGCCAGACGCGGGCGGCCGATGCGCACCTCGGTGCCCTCGGTCCAGTGTGCCACTGGGGATCCCCTCGGTGCCGGAAGTCCAGCGGCGGTGATGAGTTGGTCGTCGAGTTCGAGCACGTCGGCGTGTCTGAGGGGCCAGCGGCCGTGGTCGACAGGGGCGTACAGGAGGCGGCTCCTCAGTGTGGAGTAGAGGCCCCAACGCGAGGTCAGGTAGAGCTCGAAGGGCGAGACGTCCGGCAGCGGAATTGGGTCGCCGACCCTGACCGAACTCGCGTGTGATGCCCCTCGAGGACCGGGCCATCGGCGCGTCGACTGGTATGTCCAGATCGAGCCGGCGTTGGCCATTTGCATGTCGGCCCAGAAATAGGGGAGGCCGTAGGTGAGCCGAGCTGTTGCCGTGGCGGGCAGCCGCCCTGCCTCGAGCGAGAGGAAGTACACGCCTGGTGTGCCGTCCGGGCCGAGGACGTAGGTGCGGACGTTGGTCTCGCAGAAGACGCCGGCCCACCGTGGCATGGGTCTGCCCCCGGGGAGCCCGACGCGCATCAGGAATGGGACGAGCCCCACCCAGACCTTTCCATCCTCCCACGGTTCCGCGGTGAGACCCGGGGGAAGGAGGGCCTGCACCTCCGCGGGCTCGTATGGCCAATGCATGAAGGTCAGCTGTTCCCACCACATGCGCATCACGTCTCGCTCGACGCGTTCGGAGGGAACGGCGGTGTGCATCAGCAGTCCACCTCGAGTGCATCACACAGGAACGCGAGGAAGGGCAGGCTCTGCGCGCACCGTTCGGTGAAGAGGTCGAGGAAGCCGGCCGACGTGACCTGCTTGTGGGTGAACGGAGCAGTGATCATGAAGTCTTTCCTCCGGAGGTCGTCGATGATCGGATCCTCCCGATCGAAACCTCTGGGTGGACGGACCAGCGAATCGCCGGCCAGTTCGAATGGATCGAGATCTGTTGTGATGGCCGTCCAGCGATCACGATGCTCGGCCATGTGGTGACGAATCTGCTGGGCGACCTTCGGCTCCGGGTGCCACAGCCCGGTCCCCATGAAGCACTGCCGAGGTTGGAGGTGGAGGTAGAACCCGGGAGCGTGAACGTCCTTGGCCCGCTCATGCCGGAAGTGCATGCCGGTGTGGATCTTGTACGGCGTCTTGTCCTTTGCGAAGCGAGTGTCACGGTTGATCCGGAACAGCGATCCCCCGACCACTCTTGCGTTGGCCTCGAAGTGGGGCGAAAGGTCAGCGAGCCGAGGGCGAAAGGCCTCGATGAAGTCGAGGGCCGGTTCCTTGACGCCGGCTTCGTATCGACGCTTGTTGGCCTTGAACCATTCCCGTTCGTTGTTGGCATCGAGATCCTTCAGGAACGCGAACAGCTCGGTGTCGAAGGTTCTCGGCATTCGATCATGTTCTCACACGATGGCCTTCACCTTCGCACCGTCACAGGCCGTGCGTATGGTCACGGGATGGATGCCATTCTCGTGCTCTCGGTGCTGTGTGCGTTGGTCTGTGGAGTGTTGGTCGGTCTCGTGGTCGGCTCCCGGGCCCGTGGCCGACCCTCGCTCGATGCCGACGCCATCGCCGCGCTCGACGCAACGGTGCATCAGCAGGTGCGTTCGCATGCTGCGGTACTCCAGCAGGACCTCCGGCATGTGTCGGATCTGGTCGGCACCCTGCGTCAGGAGCGGGCGGAGCAGGATGGTCGTCTGTCGGCTGGTCTGCGTCACGCCGTCGAAACCACCGCCCGGCTCGCCGACACCACCCGGCAGCTCCAATCCGCCCTCGCCTCGCCGTCGTCGCGGGGCCAATGGGGAGAGCGCATGGCCGATGATGTCCTCACTGCAGCCGGCTTCATCGAGGGAATCACCCATTCTCGGCACGCCCGCTCGGACTCCGGGTCGGTCCCCGACTACACCTTCCACCTGCCGAAGGGTCACGTCGTGCACATGGACGTCAAGTTCCCGATCGACAACTACCTCCGGTGGCTCGACGCGGACGACACCGAGCGCGTGCTCTTCGCAAAACGATTCCGAGTCGACGTTCGCAATCGCATCGCCGAGCTCGGCGATCGCGGCTACATCGATCCCGCCAACACCGTCGACGAGGTGTTGTTGTTCATCCCGAACGAGAGCGTTTTCGGATTCCTGCACGAACACGACACCGAGTTGGTCGACTATGCACTCAGTCGCAAGGTCGTGCTGTGCTCGCCGACGAGTCTCTTCGCGGTGTTGTCGATCATTCGTCAGGCGGTCGACAACTTCCTCGTCGAGCGTCAGAGCGACGAGATCCTGGCGAGCGTGGCCGGCGTGCGGGAGCAGTGGGAGCGCTTCGGTGGTGCAGTCGACAAGGTCAGCCGCAATCTCACCGCCGCGCAGCGAGCGATGGAGGAGCTCGCGGGTCCCCGCAGCCGACAGTTCGATCGCCAGCTCGAGCGCCTCGAAGGGGTGCGCGACCTCCACGGTCCAGAGTCCCAGCTCACCCTGATGGACTGATTCTTCGGTGCCCAGACCCGGGCCGCAGATCTCGCCGCCAACGTTGCAGCTGCCGCTCTACCCTTGCCGCTCATGAGCACTCCCATCCTCGTTGCCGTCGCCTGGCCGTATGCGTCCGGCCCGCGGCACCTCGGCCATCTCGGAGGCGTCTATCTGCCCGCTGACGTCTTCGCCCGCTACCAACGCTTGGCCGGCAACGAAGTGCTGATGGTGAGCGGCAGTGATGTCCACGGCACACCCATCACGGTTCGGGCCGAGGCCGAGGGGGTCGAGCCCCAAGACATCGTCGATCGCTATCACACCCAGATCCTGGCGAACTGGGAAGCCCTCGGGATCTCCTGGGACCTCTACACCACGACGGGCACCGAGAATCACGCCGAGGTCACCCGCGACATGTTCATGCGGCAGCTCGAGAACGGGTACATCGACAAGCGGGTGTCGCAGCAGTTCTTCGACCCCGAAGCGGGGCGATTCCTCCCGGATCGGTACGTCGAGGGCACCTGTCCACACTGCGACTATGCCGAGGCCCGTGGTGACCAATGCGACAACTGTGGGCGGACGCTCGACGCCACCGATCTGATCGCTCCTCGATCGAAACTGTCGGGGGCCACGCCGGAGCTTCGCGACACCGAGCACTTCCACTATCGCTACTCGGACTTCGAAGAACCTCTCGCCGCGTGGCTCGACACGAAGAAGGGGTGGCGCCCTCACGTACTGAACTTCGCGAAGAGCTGGGTCAAGGAGGGGCTGCACGACCGGGCCATCACGCGCGACATCGAGTGGGGCATCGAGCTCCCGGTCGACGATCTTGGCCCCGGCAAGCGGATCTATGTCTGGTACGACGCCGTGATCGGCTACCTCTCGGCATCAAAGGAGTGGGCGGCGTCGACGGGCGATCCCGATCGCTGGAAGCACTGGTGGCAGAACGACGAAGCCGAGACCTACTACTTCATCGGCAAGGACAACGTCCCGTTCCACGCTGTGTTCTGGCCGGCCCAGCTGATGGGCTACGGCGGCCTCAACCTGCCGACGAACGTGCCAGCGAATCAGTACATCACGTTCGCCGGGGGGAAGGCATCGGCCAGCCGCGGCATTGGACTCA
This sequence comes from uncultured Acidimicrobiia bacterium, assembly GCA_965530755.1. Lineage (GTDB taxonomy): Bacteria > Actinomycetota > Acidimicrobiia > Acidimicrobiales > SZUA-35 > SZUA-35. Next base: position 41,444 of record CBESNA010000029.1, read on the forward strand.
CCATCGACGAAGGGTTGGAACGCTTCGAGCCGGATGCCCTGCGATTCGCTCTTGCTGCATCATTCCCGGAACAGTCCGATACCGAGATCAGTGAGGAGGAGATAGGGCGACGCATCAACGAGGAGCTGGTCGCCACGTGGGGAAACCTGGTCAATCGCGTTCTTTCGATGGTCAACAAGAACTGCGACGGAGTCGTGCCCGAACCGGCGGAGCAGACCGATGAAGATCGGGTGCTGCTCGAGTCGGTCGATGCCGCATTCGAAACAGCTGCAGATCACTACCGTGCTGTCGAACTCCGGGCCGCACTACGGACGGCCATGGCTGCCGCTCAGTCGGTCAACGCGTATCTGAACGCCACGGAACCGTGGAAGGTCGTCAAGGTCGACGCAGACCGTGGTGTCGCCATTCTCGAGGTGGCGCTCAGCGCGATCAACGGTGTGCGAGTCCTGTTCGAGCCTTTCCTTCCCTTCACCGGAGCACAACTCAGCTCGGTGTTGGGGCCCATCGAGGGCTGGTATCGCTCGCCCCTGCTGCCGGGCACGCCAATCGCCAAGCCGACGCCGCTGTTCGCCAAGGTGGAGATCGATGACTGACCCGAGCTCGACGCTCGCGTCTGGGACGGGTTGGTTCGACAATCACTGCCATTTGACGAGCCTCGATGTCGAACCCGGCACGATTGTGGCGGAGGCGCTCGAGGGGGGAGTGACCCGTCTTCTGACGGTCGGCTGCACGGTGGCCGACAGCGCCAAGGCGATCGACATCGCAACCGACTTCGACAACGTGTGGGCCACGGCCGGGGTGCACCCTCATGATGCGAAGGACGGCGTGGAGGGTCTCGCCGAGCTGCTCGACGCCGGCACGGTCGTGGCGGTGGGCGAGTGTGGCCTCGACTACCACTACGACCACTCGCCTCGTGACGTCCAGCGGCGAGTGTTCGAGCAGCAGATCGCGATGGCATTCGAACGCGATCTTGCTCTTGTGATCCACACTCGTGAGGCGTGGGCCGACACCTTCGAGATCCTCGATGAGGTGGGCATGCCGGCGCGCACCGTGTTCCACTGTTTCACCGGCGGGCCGGAAGAGGCCGAGCAGGGGCTGGCGCGCGGTGCGTATCTCAGCTTCAGCGGGATCATCACCTTCCCGTCAGCGCAGGATCTGCGCGACGCCGCTCGCATCACGCCCATCGAGCGCCTGCTCGTCGAGACCGACTCGCCCTACCTGGCCCCGGTTCCTCATCGCGGCAAGAAGAATCGACCGGCGCTCGTCTCGGTCGTCGGGGAGGCAGTTGCCGATCTTCGCGGCTGGGCGCATGACGAAACAGCGTCGGTCACGACGGCCAATGCCCTACGGCTCTACGGCATCGACAGCTTGGCGTGACCCGAAAGCGCACTGGTGGCGGCTCGAACGCTCTCTGTGGCGCGTGTCACGACACGAGGTTGGGATGTTGCGATCCGATGACGAGACCTCTAGGGTCACCCACCGTTGAGTCCCCTCCGACCCACAAGTACGTCTTCCAAGCACGCTGCCATCTCGCCTCTCGGTTTGATGGTGTGCGCCCTGGCAACCCTGGTCGCCGTACCGGTGCTGTTGGCCAGCGGTGCGGGCACTGAGGGTGTCGAAGTAGCTGCCGTGGCAGTTCCGTCGACCGAGAGTGCGATCGAGGTCGACGGCGAGATCGAGATCGAGGGACTGTTCGCAGCTGGTGCACGGCTCGACGACGTGCCGGTCGTCCCCGCCCCCGAGCCCGATCCTCAGGCCGCAGCCGTCGCGCTGGTCGAGGCCGGCGATGTCTCGACAACCGGCCTCGCTGACGACGTCATCACCGCCGAACCACAGCGTGCCCTCGTGGACGACGCCAAATCGGAGCCTGTCGACGCGTCGCCTCAGACATCCCCGGTCGAATCCCAACCAGAGACGACCGCTCCGCCGTCCACCGCTCCGCCTGAAACAGCTCCCGCCGAAACCACTCCGCCTGAAACCGCTCCCCCCGAAACGACTCCGCCGGAAACCGCTCCGCCCGAGGCTGCTTCGGAAGAATCCGAACCCGAACCCGCGGGCGAGCCGACGGCAGAGCAGTGGGCTGCACTTCGTCAATGCGAGGCGAGCGGCAGCTACACCGCCGTGAATGCCAACGGCCTCTATCACGGGGCCTATCAGTTCTATCAACCGACATGGAACGGGTTGGCGAATCTTGCGGGGCGCTCCGATCTGGTCGACGTGCTCCCGAGCCAGGCAGCCCCGGCCGACCAGGATGCGCTGGCGCTCCTGCTCTGGCAGCGCCGGGGGAACACCCCCTGGCCCCACTGCGGTCTTCACTTGCCGTCCGGCTCCTGACGCTGTTCTGAGCACTCGCCTCACTCGCACGGCCATTCGGGAGCTGCTGGATCGGCACGGCCTGGATCCGAGCCGTGCGCTGGGGCAGAACTTCCTCTGCGATCCAGGCACGATCGACAAGATCGTTCGACTCGCCGGCATCCAGCCTGGCGACCACGTCGTCGAGATCGGCCCGGGACTCGGCTCGCTCACGCTTGCCCTCGCTGAAGCGGGTGCAGTCGTGGTGGCGGTCGAGCTCGATCGGCATCTCGTTCCGGTTCTGCGTGAGGTCGTCGATGGCGCCGGCGCCACCCCGGTCACCATCATCGAGCACGACGCCATGACCCTCGACTGGGACGCGGCCCTGGCGGATGCTCCGGCCGGCACCAAATGGAGTGTGGTGGCGAATCTGCCATACAACGTCGCCACGCCACTGGTGCTCGACCTCCTGGCTGCCCAGCCGCGGTTCGACCGTTGGTTGGTGATGGTCCAGAAGGAGGTCGGGGAACGGTTGGCCGCATCGCCGGGAAGCAAGATCTACGGCATCCCCTCCGTCCTCGCGGCGTACTGGGGCGTTGTTCGTGTGGTGGGCTCGGTCCCGCCGCAGGTCTTCCTCCCCCAGCCCAAGGTCGATTCAGCCCTTGTCCGGATCGATCGGCATGCTCTGGCGCCCATTGAGGCATCGTTCCCCGCAGTCGAGCGATTGGTGCGTGCGGGTTTCGGCCAGCGGCGCAAGATGCTCCGTCGCTCTTTGTCGGCCTTCCTCGATGCCGAGCAGATCGAGTCCGTCGGGGTCGCACCGACCGCCCGGGCCGAGGAGTTGTCGCTCGAGGACTGGGGTCGGTTGGCGATGGTCGGTCGGTCTACGGTCTGACCGTGCTCACCACGATCGTTGCGCCGGCGAAGCTCACCCTGAACCTCCGCATCACCGGCGTGAGGGACGACGGCATGCATCTCATCGAAGCGGAGATGGTGACACTCGATCTCCACGACACGCTCGTGATCGACCCAGACGGGTCGACCCTGTCCGTCGTTGGTGGCGGTCCCGATGTCCCGACAGGTCCGAGCAATCTGGTGCATCGAGCGCTTGCCCTTGCCGGGAGGACCGCCGGTGTGGTGTTGACCAAACGCATTCCGTCACAAGCCGGGCTCGGTGGCGGGTCGTCCGACGCCGGAGCAGTGCTCCGGTGGGCGGAGTTTCGGGACACAGCGGCAGCCGCCACCATCGGAGCGGACGTCGCCTTCTGCATGATCGGGGGGCGAGCGAGAGTGCACGGCATCGGCGACATCGTCGAACCAGAGCCCCATGTCCCCCTCACCCTCACCCTGTTCACGCCACCCGTGGCCTGCTCGACCCCCCTGGTGTATCGGGCCTGGGACGCGCTCGGCGGCCCCCGTCACGAGAGCGGAAATGATCTCGAGCCGGCAGCCCTTGCCGTCGCTCCCGAGCTCGAACGATGGCGCGACGAGCTGTGGGCAGCGTCAGGCACTCGCCCGACGCTCGCCGGAAGCGGCTCGACCTGGTTCGTTCGCGGTGCTCATCCCGGGCACGGTCGGCGCGTCGTCAAAACGACAGCCGTCGGCTGGGATCCAGGCGGCGAAGCCGCCGACTGAGGAGCTACTTCTTGTTGCGACGCTGAACGCGGGTCCGCTTCAGGAGCTTGCGGTGCTTCTTCTTACGCATGCGCTTGCGGCGCTTTTTGATGAGCGATCCCA
>CBESNA010000030.1:0-44933 GCA_965530755.1 uncultured Acidimicrobiia bacterium
AGTTGTGAGCCCTAGCGAGCAAGCTCAGTTAGTGAGCAGAGCGAACGGCGTCATGATCGCCTCGGTCATGACGACGATCTCTGCTGTCTACCCCGCCTTTCTGGCCGGGGCCCTCGGGCCGGAGCTGCGCTCGGCGTTGTCGATCTCCGAGGGCTACTTCGGGTTTGTCATCGGCGCGTTCTTCGCCGGATCGGCTGTGGGATCAGTCGGGTTGGGAAAGCTCGGCGAACGCGTCGGGGCACGCCGCATGATCACCATCAGCCTGCTCACCACTGCTACGACCACGGCATTGGTGGCGGCATTTGTCCGCAGCGGCGGACTTCTGCTGGTGGCGTTGAGTGTCGCGGGTCTCGCCAACTCGGGAAGCCAGACGGCAGCGAACAAGCTGCTGAGTCAGTCGATCGATCCGCGCCGGCTGGGCTTTGCCATGGCGGTGAAGCAGTCCGGCATGCCAGGAGCCACATTGCTCGGTGGGCTCGCCGTCCCCGCAATTGCGCTGACCGTGGGTTGGCAGTGGGCATACGCAGCGGCGTCCGTGCTTGCCGTCGTCGCATTGGTCGTGGTGCTCTCCAACACGCCGGACGACGGGCCCTCGACCCAGCTCGCCAAACCGGCCGAGTCTCGGGCGCTGGTCAGCGACCGCCGGACACTGCTGATGGCAGCCTCGGCAGCGTTCTTCGCTGCTGCCGCCGCCGGCACACTCGGCAGCTGGTTGACCAGCTCGGCCGCTGATGCCGGCTGGTCGACCGGAGCCGCCGGCGTGCTGTTGAGCGTTGCGTCGGTGAGCGGCATCGTGTCCCGCTTGATCCTGGGCTGGCGAGCTGATCGAAGCGCGCGAGCACCCATGCTGACCGCGTCGAAGTTCCTCCTGATCGGGTCGTGTGGAGCGCTGCTCCTTGCCCCACGCCTCGACTGGCCCCACGCTGCCGGGGCCGTGGTTGCCTTCGGGGCCGGCTGGTCGTGGCCTGCGTTGTTCAACTTCTCGATCGTGCGAACCAATCTCGGCGCGGCTGCTCGGGCAACGGGCGTCACCCAGACCGGCGTGTACATCGGCGTGGTTGCGGGTCCGATCACGATGGGTCAGTTGGTGGAGCGCTCCGGCTACACGCTGGGCTGGTCGATGGTCGCTGTGAGCATGATCATCGGGGCTTCGATCATGTTCCGCATCGCCGATCGGTTCTGAGAGCCGACGGTTCCGACAAGCAACGGAGCCGAGCCGGTCACCAATCGGTCGATACGTAGTCCTTGAGGAACTGGCCCCAGACGTGGGTGCCAGTGTTCGCCCCATCGATGATCGGGTCGACGATCCGCGCCGCTCCGTCGACGATGTCGAGCGGTGGATGGAACCGATGTTCTTCGGTCTTCTGTTTGGCGATGGCCACGGGGTCCTCGTCGCTGACCCAACCGGTGTCGACGCTGTTCATGTGGATACCGGACGCGAAATAGTCGGCGGCCGACGTCCTCGTCATCATGTTGAGGGCGGCCTTGGCCATGTTGGTGTGGGGGTGGCGCGTGGTCTTGAACCGTCGGTAGAACTGGCCCTCGACCGCCGACACGTTCACGACGTGTTTGCCCTTGCCCGGGGTGCGATCCATCAATGGCTTGAGTCTGGCGTTGATGACGAACGGAGCGACTGCGTTCACCAATTGTGTCTCCAGCAGCTCGACCGATGAGACCTCGTGCATGAGGAGGCGCCACGAGTTGCGATCCCGGAGGTCGACCTGTTGCAGGTCCTGATCGAGCTGGCCCTCGGGGAACAAGGACGGCAGGAGAGCCGACTCGTCGGGGAGCAGCGGTGTCTGGGAGAGCTCGGCGGAGCGGGTGAGGCCAGGGTGTTCGGTGGCCGCATCAACCGGGTCGATCGCCGCCGGCGGCATCTCGATTCCCGCGCGGTTGCTGCCGTTTCGGAGGTGTTCGTAGCTGCCGACCAGCTCGCCGACAGCGGGCGGGAGATCGGCGAGGGCAGCTCGCTCGACCTCCATCATGTGGCGGTAGAAGTCTGGCGGTCGACGCACGGTCTGGCAGGCGTTGTTGACGATGTGATCGAGGCGATCCCTCGTGTCGAGGATGTGCTGGCAGAACGCCTCGACGCTTGGTGTGTGGCGGAGGTCGAGTCCGAAGACCTCGAGGCGGTGACCCCACTCGTCGAAGTCGGTCTCAGCGGCATATCGAGCAGCTGCGTCGCGGGGGAAACGGGTGGCAACGATCAGCGACGCACCGCTGCGAAGCAGCTTGATGCCCGCCTGGTAGCCGATCTTCACCCGACCGCCGGTGAGCAGGGCGACGGTGCCGTGCAGGTCGGCCAGCTCGCCTCGTTTGCGGTAGTTGAGGTCGGCGCAGGTGGCGCAGAGCTGGTCGTAGAAGTGATGGACGGAGCGGTACTTCGCCTTGCAGACGTAGCAGTGCTGCAGGTCGATGGTTTCGCGGAACGGCGGTGCGTTCGGTGCATCTTCGACCGTGGCCTGGACGAAGTCCTCTGGGGGGAAGATGTTGGGTGTGGTGAAGACCGGCTTGTCCCGCATGGACCGGATGCCGGTCTCGTCGAGGAGTGCCTCGTCGCGGGCGAGCTTGTCGGCTCGTTGCTTGTTGCGGCGCGACTTCACTCGAAGGCGCCGCTCGTCCGGGTCAGGGCAGAAAACGTCTCCTGCGGCATTGAACAGTGCGGCCCGTTCCTCTGGTGTCAGGGTGCCCAGCACGTCCTTCGATGCGGCGATCTGGCGGAGGCGGTCAGTGGTGGCCAGAAGGGCAGCACGGAGTGCGTCTGGGTCATCCAGCGGAAGGTCGCTCACCGCCCAAATCTACGACTGGGGTCGGAGCTTCACATTCACAACTTCTGATCGGCCGAGATTCTTCGAATCGCGGGAACTCGAATCGCGTGGCGTTCGTCTGAGGGTGCATGAAAACTTCCCGTGTGCACCTGTTCCTCTTGCTCTTCGTCTCGGCCGGTTCGCTTGTGCTCTCTGCCTGCGGATCCGGTGACGGAACCGCCGGTCCCGGAACGACGATCCCGACCGACGACACTTTGGTCGAGAGCGAGGCGTTGGCCGACGACGCGGTCGTGCTGGTCTGGACCGAGACCGGCGGTTGTGCCATGGCGGGGCCGAACTGTGGTCGCTACGAAGTGCTCGCCGATGGCTCCGTCACGGCGTATCGCGAGGGTGAGACTGAGCCGGCGGCCTCCGGCACCGTCGACCCGTCGATCGTGGCGGAATGGGTCGAGATGGTCGAGGCCACCGACACGTCAGCGCTGGTCGACCGGCTCGGCCCCGGAGAGTTGACCGCAGCGTTCGACGGCGTCGACTACTTCCTCGATGCCCCGTTCGCCGGCTTCACGCTCTCGAGCGTCGACAAAGAGTTCGACGAGGACGAGCCCTTCTTCGTGGCCGCCGCAGATCTGGCACGGGCAGCGGCCGAGGCCGCTCCCATCGAGCTCATGAGCCGCTGACCCGACCCCAATCGCGGAGTCAGGGTTGTTGTTGGAGCCACTCGATGACGGCGGTGTGATCGTTGTTGCGGGCCTCGTCGAGCGCAGTGGTGTCCGCCGGGGTGATGGCGTGGACATCCGCCCCACGTGCGAGCAGTGTTCGTGCGATCTCGAGATACCCAGCCCGACAAGCGAACTGGAAGGCGCGATCGAGCACCACCTGCGCCGGCGGCAGCGGATCCCAATTCGGGAGCGCATGCCCTTCGACGTCGACGACGCCGTCGGAGAAGTACGACTCGATGTCGTCGGCCTGGCCCAGGGCAGCCACACCGGGCAGATAGTTGGTCGCTCCGTGCTCCAACAGGAGCAGGGCGACGCCGTACTTCTCGAAGATGATCGCCTCCTCGAAAGGCGTGCAGCCCCCGAAGATGCCGCCCAGGGCATCCACCTCGGCGCCCGCAGCCAGCAGAGCGGAGGCTGCCGCGACATCGTCTGAGCTCGCGGCCCAATGCAGCGGCGTCTCACCAACCGGAGGCGAACCGAAGTCGGCGCCGCAGTTGGGCTCGGCGCCGAAGGACACCAGCAGTTCGATCGATTCAGCGACGTTCGGCCAGTGGCCCGGCCAGTCGGTTGCGTGGTGGAGGAGGGTCCTCGGATTGCGCTTCGTCGTTGCATTCGCCAATCCGGGGTCAGCCTCGAGCAGCCCTCGGAGCCGCGCGACATCGCCCTTCCGAATCGCGGCAGCTGCCTTCTTCACCGTCATCACCGCAACGCTAGTCCAGTACGTCGCGAGACGAACCAAGGCCCGGCACCACTGGGTGGCCCGGGCCCTCACGGTTCTTCTGAGTGGTGCGCGAGGGGGGACTTGAACCCCCACGTCTGTTAAGACACTGGAACCTGAATCCAGCGCGTCTGCCAATTCCGCCACTCGCGCAGTGGTGATGGGAGACCCATGTGGTGCGACGAGCGTAGCCGAGCTGTCAGCGGCTGCGACCCCGGATGTGGTTTGGGCCCCGTTACTGTCTGGCCATGGTGTTGCGTGACTTCGAGGATCGCTTGGAGCGACTGGTGGAAGGTGTCTTCGCACGCGTCTTCCGGACCGGTCTGCAGCCAGTCGAGCTCGGCCGCCGGCTCGTCAAGGAGCTGGATGCCAACCGGACTCTTGATGTTATGGGACGTTCGATCGCTCCCAATCGCTTTGTGATCAGACTTGCAACATCGGACAGCGAGCGATTCGCGCAGATCCACGACTCGCTGATCGCCGAACTGCGGACCGCGGTTCGGGGCCACGCCACCGCCGAAGGTTTCCGGTTCCTCGGCCCGGTTCGACTCGAACTGGTCGAGGACCCCGCCGGGACAGTCGGCATGTTCCGCGTCGAATCCACGTTCGACGAGGCGCCACCGACGGAGCATCACGGGTATCTCGAACTCCCGGACGGTCAGCTGGTCGGGCTCGGTGTCGAGCCGGCCACGTTCGGGAGAGTGCCGGAAAGCACGATCGTGCTGAGCGACCCGAACGCCTCGCGCCATCACGCCGAGCTTCACCTCGACGGCGACAGCTTCGAGCTGGTCGACCTCGGTTCCACCAACGGCAGCAAGGTCAATGGCACCAATGTGTCCCGCCAGCTCCTCGTCGACGGTGACGAGCTCACCTTCGGCACCATCCACCTCCGTTTCCGTCTGCGGTGAAGAAGCTTCGGATGCCACGCGTCTGTCCACATCCTCTCGTACTGTCTGACGGTCGTGTCTGAAGCCCTCCTGACCCTCCTTCGATGGTGCCTGCTCGCGCTCATCTACCTGTTCTTCTTTCGTGTGCTCCAGGCCACGTGGTTCAGCACCGTTGCCGGACGCCGGGTCGGAGCCAAGTCCGGCACCACGACGGGAACGAGATCGGGGTCATCAGGCCGGGCCCCGAAGCGAGGCGGTGGAGGCAAGCGAGGCGGCAAGCAGCATCGACCCGACACGACACCGACGCTCGCGATCGTCGAACCGTCGGCATTGGCCGGTCAGCGCTATCCGGTGACGTCGACGCTCTCCATCGGTCGCGCTGCGGGCTGTGAGATCACACTCGATGACACCTTCATCTCCCAGGTGCATGCCCGCGTCACGCGCACCCAGAGTGGGGTCGTGATCGAGGACCTCGGATCGACCAACGGCACCTACCTGAACCGCAAGAGGGTGACCGCCCCCGTCGTCGTACAAGCCGGAGATGTGATCCAAGTCGGCAGTACGGTCTTGGAGTTGCAGTGAGCGGACGCCAACCCACGGTCTCGACGGTGTCAGAGGAGGTGAGCAACCGATGCTGAGGATGACGGCCACGTCGGTCACCCACCCCGGTCAGATCCGAAAGACGAATCAGGATCGTGCGTTCTCCTCGCCCATCATCGGCGCCGTCGCCGACGGCATGGGTGGACACCAGGGCGGCGAACAGGCAGCAACCATCGCGATCGAGTTCCTCAGCAGCTTCACCGAACACCTCTCGAAGGAGCGGCTCGTCGAGTCGGTACGCGCCGCGAACCACGCGGTCTTCGAAGAGGGTGACCGCCCCGAGCTCCGAGGGATGGGAACCACACTCGTGGCCGCTGCCATCCACCCCGAGGATGGTCGGGTCACGATCGTCAACGTCGGCGACAGCCGTGGCTATCGATTCCGCGACGGCGAGCTCGAGCAGATCACCGTCGACCATTCGCTCGTCGAGGAGTTGATCCAGCAAGGACGCATCACCGAGGAAGACGCTCGTTCGCATCCGCAACGCAACATCGTGACTCGCGCCCTCGGCCTCAGTGGCGACATCGACATCGACGTCTTCGAGCTCGAGATCCAACATGGCGACCGTCTGCTCCTCTGCAGCGACGGCCTGTTCAACGAGATCAACGAGGATGCGATCGCCGATCGGCTGGCCACAGTCGCCGACCCGGAGCAGGCGGCCTCCGAACTGGTCGAGCTGGCGGTCAAGAGTGGTGGTCGCGACAACGTCACCGTGGTGCTGCTCGACGTCGTCGACGATGCTGACCCTGCGGCCATCCGAGATGCGGCCGAGGCGGCCCGGAGGCCGATGCCCAAGGCAGCAGCAACGGTGTTCGACACGATGGTGATCGAGCAGGTCGACGCTGACCTCGGTCGCGAGTCGAGCGGCACATCGGGGCCCGATGCCCTGTCCCTGTCGGACCTCGGTGGCCGCACGATCGAACCGGCTTCGGCTGCACCATTCGCCGATGCGCCCGCAGACGAGGCCACCTTCGAAGACGATCACGACACGCGCTCGGTCGAACGAGATCGTGGTCGTGTCCGATGGGTCGCCGTTGGTGTGATCGCGACGTTCCTCGTCGCATTCCTCGGCATCAACTGGTTTGCGTCGAGTGCCTACTTCGCGGCTGAACAGGCAGGCGAGATCGTCATCTTCAGAGGGCGGCCCGGGGGGATCCTCTGGATTGATCCTGAGGTCGAGCAGGCAACTGGGGTGGCGGTCGAGGACCTTGCGCCGGCGGGTGTGACGAAGCTCGAGCAGGAGCTCGAGTGGACGAGCCTCGACGACGCCGTCGACTTCGTCGACCAGCTCGAACGGGTCGACACGCTCGAATCCGAGAACTGACGTGCGGCCTCGCACCGTCGAGCTGGGCCTGCTCCTGCTGACGTGCCTGATCACCGTCTCGGCCTACGGGCTGACCAGCCTGGGTCGTGCCGCAGCTCTGCCGGCCGACATCGTGCCGTTCCTCTCGATCGTCGTCGTGCTCCTGCTCTCGGGCCACATCGTCGTTCGCCGTCTCGCCCCTCACGCCGACGGACTTCTCCTTCCGTTGGTCGCGCTGCTCAATGGTCTCGGCTACGCCATGATCGCCAGGCTCGATCCGGCGTTGGCCGACAGTCAGTCGGCTTGGACATTCCTTGGGCTCATAGGTTTCACGCTGACGTTGGCGCTCGTTCGTGATGTCCGAAAGCTGGCGCCCTACCGCTACACGTTCGCCCTCATCGGCGTGGTCCTCCTGATGTTGCCGATCGTCCCGAAGCTCGGCGTCGAGATCAACGGCGCTCGCATCTGGCTTCGAGTCGGCCCATTCTCGATCCAGCCGGGCGAGTTCGCCAAGGTGGTGCTCGCCACGTTCCTGGCCGGCTATCTGGTCGACAAGCGAGAGCTCCTTGCGATCAGCACGCGACGTCTCGGGCCACTGCATCTGCCCGACCTCAAGCATTTCGGCCCGCTTCTGTTGGCGTGGGGCGTCGCGTTGGTCGTGATGATCGCCCAGCGAGATCTCGGGTCGTCGCTGCTCTTCTTCACCCTGTTCGTCGTCATGGTCTACATCGCGACAGGGCGTGCGGCGTACGTGGTCACCGGCGTTGTCCTGTTCGCCGCCGGCGCCACGCTCTCGTACCAGATGTTCGGTCACGTCCGGAATCGGGTCGAGATCTGGATCGACCCCTTTGCCGACCCGAAGGGGGCCGGATTCCAGATCGTCGAAGCCGCCTTCGCTCTCGCCGATGGAGGCCTCACCGGCACTGGCCTCGGTCAGGGGACGCCGGGCAAGGTGCCATTCGCCGTCACCGACATGATCTTCGCCGCAATCGGCGAGGAGCTGGGTCTGCTGGGCTCCACCGCGGTCCTCGTGACGTTCCTGTTGTTCGTCGGTGCCGGGTTCCGGGTGGCGGCCGAAGCGAAGAGCACCTTCGAGAAGCTTTTGGCCGCCGGCCTCACCTCATTGCTCGGGTTCCAAGCGTTCGTGATCATCGGCGGTGTGCTTCGGGTGTTGCCTCTCACCGGCGTGACGTTGCCGTTCGTCTCCTACGGCGGATCCTCGCTGATCTCGAACTACCTGATCCTGGCGCTGCTGATCCGGATCTCGGATCGCTCTCACCGACCCGCCCCCAGCCCTGCTTCTCAGGTGGTCGCAGCATGATCGATCGGTCGATTCGGCACGTTTCGATCGTGCTGATGGTGTGTTTCGTCCTGCTGTTCATCCAGCTCAACCGAGTCCAGGTGTTCGAGGCAGAGGCGCTCCGGGAGAACCCGGCCAACACCCGCACCATCCAGAGAGACTTCGGGCGGGCTCGCGGATTCATCTTCACGAGCGACGGTCAGGTGGTGGCGCAGTCAGACGACATCGACGGACCGTTCGAGCACCTGCGGATCTACCCCCACGGCGACCTCTACGCCCACACCGTTGGCTACCTGTCGTTCAACATCGGGGCCGAGGGGATCGAGCGCAGCTTCAACGATGAACTCACGGGCCGCACCCCCGGTCTCCAGCTCTCGGGCATCTCGGACCTGCTGGCCAACACCCCGCCCACCGGTGATCTCGTGCTGACCCTCGACCATGAGCTGCAGCTCGCAGCCAAGGAAGCTCTCGGCGAGCGACGAGGATCGATCGTCGCGCTCGATCCGGGCACCGGCGCCATTCGAGCGATGTGGAGCTGGCCCAGCTTCGATCCGAACGTGTTGTCGTCCCACGATGGCGTGGCGGTCAACGCGGCTTTCTCCGACCTGATCAACGACGAGGGCAACCCGCTGCGGGCCGGCGCCTTCCGAGACGTGTTTTTCCCTGGCTCGACGTTCAAGATCGTCACCGCCGCAGCAGCGCTGGAGACCGGGGTCGCAACGCTTGCCAGTCCCGTGTTCGCGGTCACCAACGACTACACGCCTCCGCTCACGTCGCGCCCGATTGCCAACTTTGGCAACTCGGCCTGCGGTGGCGACCTCGAAGAAATGATTCGCGTCTCCTGCAACGCCGGCTTTGCTCGCCTAGGGGCCGAGCTCATCGGGCCAAGCGGGATGATCGACCAGGCCCAGGCGTTCGGCTTCAACGTTGTTCCGCCGTTCGATGTCCCTGGAGCGGTCGCCTCAGTATTCCCCACCGACTACGGCGATGAGATCCGATCGCCGAGCGTTGAGATCCCGGCTGGTGTCTTCGAGAACACTCCGTTCCTCGCCCAAGCATCCATCGGGCAGAACGATGTGGCGGCGACACCCCTGCAGATGGCGCTCGTGGCGGCGGCGGTTGCCAACGAAGGACAGATCATGGAACCGTTCGTGGTCGCCGAGGTGCGCGACGTCAGTGGCGATCCGGTTTCGACGCCGAACCCGCGGGTGTGGTTGTCGCCCATTTCGCGGGCGAACGCTGGTGAGCTGCGGACAGCCATGATCAACGCGGCTGTCAACGGCACCGGAGGTCGGGCCCTCGTTCCTGGGCTCGAGATCGGCTCGAAGACCGGCACTGCGCAGCTCGGCACGGAACCGCCGCTCTCACATGCCTGGACGATCGCCTTCGCCGGGTTGCCAGGAGAGGCCCCCGAACTCGCCGTTGCCGTACTCGTCGAGGCCGATCCGGAGAGAGGCGATCAGACCGGTGGGCGCGAAGCCGCTCCGATCGTGGCCCAACTCTTGGCTACGTACTTCGGTTCCTGACATGACGACTTCTTCCGCGCGACTCCACCACCAGCACGAGGCGACCTCTGCCGCCAGGCCAGCCTGCGCCACATCGCCGAGACACGGCAACGCATTTCCATCCCGACGACTCACTAGTCTTAGCCCGCTGTGAGTGACGCCCCCACCTCTCGTCCGGTTCTCAACGACCGCTACGAACTCCATCGCCGAATCGCGCGTGGGGGGATGGCCGATGTGTTCCTGGCCCGCGACGTCCTGCTCGACCGACCCGTCGCAGTGAAGGTGCTCTTCCCGCAGTTCGCCGCAGAACCGACCTTCGTGGCCCGGTTTCGCCGTGAAGCGCAGGCGGCAGCCAACCTGAACCACCCGAGCATCGTCGCTGTCTACGACTGGGGCGAGCACGACGATACGTACTTCATCGTGATGGAATACGTCGAGGGTCGCAGCTTGGCAGACGTCCTTCGAGCCGAGGGGCCCTTGCATCCCGACAGGGCAGCGGAGATCTGTACCGATGCGGCTGCCGCTCTTGGGTTCGCGCATCGCAACGGCACCGTGCACCGTGATGTGAAGCCGGGCAACATCCTGATCACGCCGGACGGCCAGGTGAAGGTGACCGACTTCGGTATCGCCCGCGCCTTCGGCGGTGGAGACGAACTCACCCAGACCGGCTCTGTCATGGGTACTGCTACGTACTTCTCGCCAGAACAGGCGCAGGGCAAGGACGTCGACCCTCGGAGCGATCTCTATTCCCTCGGCATCGTGCTCTTCGAGATGGTCACCGGGCGGCCGCCGTTCATCGGCGACTCACCCGTGGCGATCGCCTACAAACACGTCCAGGAGGCGCCACCGCGCCCGACCTCGCTTAATCCAGCGATCCCGAAGCCGCTCGAATCGGTGATCGCCAGGCTCTTGGCGAAGAACCCGTCCCAGCGTTATCCCTCAGCGGAGGACGTTCGCACGGATCTCCGTCGATTCCGCCAGGGCGAACCGCTGATGAACGCGTCCGGGGGTGCGGCGCAGGCCCTCGCCGCCCCGGCGATTGTCACGCCATCCGCGACATCCATGCCGACCGGGCAGCAGCGTGCGGTGATCGACACAACGCGTGCCATCCCCGCAGCCCAGGCCGCTCACTACGAGCCGGTCGAAGAGGAGTACTACGAACCGCCGCGGCGCAACGGCGTCTTCTTTGGGATGCTCGCCGTCCTGTTGATCGCCCTGGCCGGCATCGTCTTCTTCATCGCCAATGCTCTCGACACCGGCGATGAAGGAGCCGTCGAGACGGCCACCGTGCCGCTTGTCGTCGGTATGGAGCAAGAGGAAGCGGTCCGTGAACTCGAAAGGGCCGGGTTCGAAGCCGACCCGACCTTCGAGGAGAACCAGGGGATCGAGGCGGGCATCGTCTTCGACCAGAGCCCCACCCAGAACTCCGAAGCCCCTGTCGGTTCGACAGTGCAAATCAAGGTGAGTCAATCAGACGAGACGGTCTTGCTCCCCGATGTTCGTGGCTTGCAGGAGGCGGAAGCGATCGCTCGTCTGGAAGCCATTGGCCTCCGTGTCGATCGGGTCCTCGAAGCCTCCGAGCAGTTCGACCCCGGCATCGTGATCGGCATGACGCCGGAGCCGAACCAAGATGTCAACAGCGACGCGCTCATCACGCTGAAGGTCTCGACCGGTCCGGCCGAGGTCAAAGTCCCCAATGTGGAAGGGCTCACGCTCGAGAACGCCACGGCGCAACTCGAGGCTTTCGGACTCCCCGCACCGCAGTTCCGTCGCGAGTCGTCGTCGACGGTCGATGAAGGACTCGTCATTCGGTCGGATCCCCAAGCCGGGACCGCGGTTTCGATCGACCGTCAGGTGATCCTCTACATCAGCAGCGGTCCTGAAACCGAGCTGGTGCCATCCGTCGTCGGGTTGACCAAGGCGGCCGCCGAACAGGCGATCACGAACAAGGGTTTCCTTCCGGTCGTGGAGTTCCAAGACGTCGCCGCTGGTTCTCCAGACGCCGGCAACGTGATCTCTCAGGATCCGCCCGCCGGCGAGAATCTCCCCGTCGGTGACGAGGTGAAGATCAGAGTCGGAGTCGAGGTGGCAGCAACTACCACCACGACCTCGACGACGCAGCCCACGACCAGCTCAACGGCGGCGGCCACGTCGTCGACCGGGGCCTGAGCGACGCTCAGCAACGCTCCAGGAAATTGGTGAGCATGTGCTTGCCGCCAACGGTCAGCACCGACTCGGGATGGAATTGCACACCCTCGACGTCGAGCTCTCGGTGACGCATTCCCATGATGATGCCGTCACGGGATTCTGCCGTGATCTCCAGCACGTCTGGCAGCGTGGAGCGCTCGACGATGAGCGAGTGGTACCGCGTCGCCTCGACGGGAGTCGGAAGGCCGGCGAAGACGCCGAGGTCGCGATGCTCGATGACCGAGGTCTTGCCGTGCATGAGCTCTGGGGCCCGGACGACGTCGCCGCCGTAGACCTCGCCGATGCATTGATGGCCGAGGCACACACCCAACAACGGGACCCGGCCGGCGAAACGCCGAATCACCTCCATGGACACCCCCGCATCGTCCGGGGTACCCGGCCCAGGTGAGATGAGGACGCCGTCGGGAGCCATCGCCTCGAGCTCGTCGACCGTGGCGGCATCGTTGCGCACGACCACGGGTTCGGCACCGAGCTCCCCGAGGTACTGCACGAGGATGTAGACGAACGAGTCGTAGTTGTCGATCACGAGGATCTGCCGAGCCATTGCAGGAGGGTATATCGTGTCTGCTTCATGGCACGCCACGACGACAGCAAGAGCCGAGTGACCCCGAAGGGCACGACCCCGGTTCACCCGGGCGCCGGTCACGAGGCGGTCCACATCGATCCGCCCTCTCCGACGTGGGTGCCGGTCCTGATGTTCGCCTTGCTGGCGCTCGGCACGATCTTGATTCTCGCCAACTACACCATCGAAGTCCTCGGCATGCCATCGAACTGGTACCTGCTCGGAGGCCTCGGGATGGTCTTGGCCGGCATCATCACAGCGACGCAATATCGCTGATTCCGAATCGGCGAATCGCTGGATCAGATGCGGCGGGTCGATACCACCGCTCCGTTACGACTCGGTGACACGATGTTCGTTGTCCACATGCTGTGGACTGCTTCGGCGTTTTCCACAGGCCATTGGTCGGCTCTACAAGCGGGATTTCACGATGCGGAAGCCGCGCCCCTGTGCATGACTGTCCATGTACAAACAGTGACTAGAGGATGTCCTCGAGGTTGGTGACGAGGTCCATGTCGTCGGCACAGTGGCGCGGGGGAGCGGGCACGGTGTCGTTGGCCAGCGTGAGTCTGAGCTCGGTTCCGCAGGTCGAACACCGATACGTGAGTTTCACCCGTCGCAGCTCACCGGGCGGTGGCGCATCGGGGATCGGGCGGGCGAATGCACCGAGGACCTTGATGCCGGTTGCGAGGAGTACGTAGCCGCTCGCGACGGCGATCAACGTCCGGATCAGGGGGTAGCCGGCCGCGATGAGAGCGATGAAGGCGACGACCGTGATCACCCGCAGACCGACCCGGCGCTTCCGCTGGATGGCGGCGTCACGGCGTCCAGCCTCGGTCATCGGGATGTCGTCGTCGTCGATGCTCTCGGGAAAGTCGGTGGTGGGCTCGAAGTCGCTCACGGTGACGAGTGTAGGGAGCGTGGCGCCCTCGGGGTTCCGATGCGGGCGTTCTCAGTTGAATGTCGTAGCATGGACAAGCAGGGGGGATGATGCGAAAGGTTTGATCATGGTTGCGATTCGCCCGTTCCGCCTCGAGGACATCTCGGGATATCTCGGGATACAGGAGAGTGCGTGGGACGAAACCATGGCGGCTGCCGAATCGAAACTGGTTGAACGATTCCGCATCTTTCCTGACGGCCTCCTCGTCGCTGAACACGATGGTCTCGTCGTTGGTTGCGCGACATTCATCCGCATTCCTGACTACGACGAGTACCTCAAACCCTCATGGGAAGACACCACCGATCAGGGTTGGTGCACGACCCATACCTCAGACGGATCCATCCTCTTCGGTGTCGATCTCTCGGTCGGGAAGGGCGCGCCGCGGCTGACGGCTCCACTGCTCTTCATGGCGGCGATGGAGTTCGGAATGTCTCTTGGTGTCGAAGCGATCATCTGGGGGGGACGGATGCCGCGCTACCACAAGGTGGCGGACACGATGACCGCCGAGGAGTACCTCTTCTCGAGAACGAAGACCGGCCGCTATCGGGATCCTGAAGTGCAGCTGTACTCGAAGATTCCCGGGGTCGAGATCCGCGGGGTCATCCCCGAGTACTTCAAAGACTTCGAGAGCCTGAACAACGGTGTCCTGCTCCGTTGGGGCAACCCGATCGCGCGGTTCCCTGTCCTACGCCCATTCGCCCGTCAGATCACCGGGCTGATCTATCGACTCAGCCGAGGCAGCGTGCGGGTTCCCGACCGAAGAGGCATCGCCGCCGTCGCTGGCCCCTGAGCCTCAAGATCGAGGCAACGAGGCCGAGCCTAGGGCAATGAGAGCCCTGGATGATCGGCGTTTTTGGCGTGTCGTCGCCGCCGCGATCACCCTGCCCGTGGGGTCCCTGCTCTTGCCCTCTGTCGTCGGTGAGGCAGTGTGTGCGCTGCTGGTCGTCGGAGCGGTGGTGATCGTCGCCCGCCGTCGAGCGTGGTCCATCACGAGTCTTCGCTTGCTCTCGATCGGTTGCGTGCTTCTCGGCCTCGCCCCCGTCGTCTCGGAGATCCACCAACTCGTGTTCGGTGAGGCGTCGTTCAGCAGCGGCGATGCCGTCGGGCTCAGCGGCTATCTGGTGTGTCTCGCCGGCCTCCAGCGCCTGGTGAAGGTACGCACCGTCGAACGGCAGCTCACCGTGGTTGTCGATGCCCTGTCGATCACCGCATGGCTCGGGCTCGCCATGGCGTTCGCCACGATCGAGGACGTTCTGGACCAGTTCGCGGGAGTCGATCGGATCCCGGCGCTTGCCTACCTGCCGTTCACCCTCAGCTTGGTGTTCATGCTGCTGCGACTGGGACTTGGAGCCGGTGAACGTTCAGCGGCGTTTGGTTTCCTCGCGGCCGCCGTCAGCTCCGCCGCCGTTTCCGAGATCCTGTTCCTCGAGGCGGCCACAGGCAGCGGCGTGTCGAGGCGCGTGGCCGTCGTGGCCGCCACCATCGCCATCGTCTCGTTCGCTGCCGCGTTCGTGCATCCGAGTGCTGAGAGCCTCGAGCGGCCCCGACCCCCGGTTCTCACTCGCTCGTCACGGCTGCTCGCTGTCCTTCTCGGCGCATCGTTCGTCTCCGCGATCCTGATCGCCACGCTGGCGCCGCTGTGGCCGTTCGAGCGGGTCATGCTCCTCGTCATCGGGTTGCTGACCGCATTCCGATCCGTGCTGATCGTGACCGAACGCGACGTCTGGCTGTCGCTGCAGCGAGTCATCTCCGATGTCTCCGGAGATCTTGCCGAGCTCGATCAACCCGATGCCATCCGGGCCGAGGGTGTCGTCGCAGCCGAGCGGATCCTGGCTCGCAAGGACGTGCAGTTCGTCGAGATCGCAGACAGCGAGCAGGTACTGGCCGATCTCGACGCCCCCGATCCATCGGGTGCCGAGGTCAACGAGGTCGGTGGCGATGTGTGGCGAGCTCTACAAGAGGGCCGACCGCAGCGATCCGAGTGGCTCGTCGAATCAGGGCGTTCACGTTGGGCATCCCGCCTCGTGGTTCCCATCGACGGGGGGCCGGGTGGCCGGAGCGTGCTGGTGACCGAGGTGTCTCCGGTGCTGTCGACCACGGAAATCTTCCACCTGGAGCTCCTCGGGTCTGCCGTCGGTGCGGCCATCTCGAGCGCTGCCGGTCGGCAACTGCAGTTGGCAGAGAAGGCGGATCGTCGCTTCCGTTCCTTGGTGCAGGACAGCAACGACGTCGTGATGCTCGTCGATCGTGAAACCTTCGAGGTGCGACTGGTCAGCCCGACCATCCAACGGTTGCTCGGCTACAGCGAAGACGAGTGCCTCGGTGCCCACCCTCTTCAGTTCGTGGTGCTCGAAGACGGCGGCCATCTCCTCACGTCGCTCGAGTCGGCTGTGGACCTCGGCCAGGCGAGCGATCTCAGGCTCAACCACAAGGACGGGTCCGTTCGATGGTTCGCCGTCACCGTTCGATCCCTCGATGACGATGAAGAGCTCGACGGCCTGATCGTCAGTCTGACCGACATCCACGACCGCAAGATGGCCGAGCTCCAGCTCGGAACATCGGAGCGTCGGTATCGAGGTCTGATCGAGACGTCCAGGGACATCTTCGCGGTCGTCGACGAAGATCTGATGATCACGTTCGTCAGCCCGAACGTGGAACAGCTGTTGCTGCTCACTCCCGCCGAGCTCGTCGGCACGAGCATCGCTGCGCTCGTTTCGGAATCGAGCGCCGATCTCATGGCGGAACTCATCGCGATCCCACGCGAAGACATGGATGGTCGATCTGTCGAGCTGGAAGTACTGAACGGTCGGGGTGAGGTTCGCTGGTTCGAGGTAGCGCTGGCCCATGATGTGAACGAAGGGAACGATCTGGTCATCACCGCCCGTGATGTGCACGCTCGGCGCGAGATCGAACAGAGCATGCGAGAGGCGAGCCTTCACGACTCGTTGACGGGCCTCTACAACCGTCCCGCACTCCAGTTCGAGCTCCACCAGGGTTTGCAGGGTCTGGCGAGCGGTCAGTCACTCAGTGTCATTCATCTCGACGTGCGCGACTTCAAGGTCGCAAACGAGAGTCTCGGCTTCGATGCCGGCGACGCGCTGCTCATCTCGATCGGCGCCCGAATCCGATCTGGGCTACGCGGTGGCGATGTGTTGTCCCGATTCGGCGCCGACTCGTTCGGCGTTCTCACTGCTGTCGCCGATGTCGACGAAGCACGCGTGGCAGCAGAACGGCTCCAGAAGCTGTTCGAAGAACCGTTTGACACGGGCCAACGTCCGTGGTCGGTGTCGCTCGCAATCGGCATCGCGGTCACGGCGGACAGGCGCACCGCTGCGGTCGGGTTGCTCGAAGAGGCCGCTATGGCCGTTCGACAGGCCAAGGCCGACGGTGGCGACATCGTGGTGTTCGAGCCCTGGATGCGAGAGGTTGCCGACGAACGTTTCGTGCTCGAGTCAGATCTGCTCCCCGGCCTGCGGGCGGGGGAGTTCCACGTCGTCTACCAGCCGCTCCTCGGGCTCTCGACCCAGCGCGTTCGATCGGTCGAAGCCCTCCTGCGTTGGAACCACCCGGAGCGCGGCGCGGTGTCGCCCGCAAGTTTCATCCCCGTGGCCGAACGATCGGGAGCGATCGTCGAACTCGGCCGGTGGGTGCTGGCGGAGAGTTGCCGGCAGCTCAAGTCCTGGCACGACGAGCTGCCGGACGGCGCTGGTCTCGGGGTCAGCGTCAACATGTCGGTCAGGCAGTTGGCGGACGAGTCCGAGTTCGAACGCCTGAAGAGCATCATTGTCGACAGCGGCGTCGATCCTCGAGCGATCACGTTGGAGCTGACCGAATCCCTCGTCATCAGCGAGGTTCCGACCATGCGAAGGGGCGTGGAAGACCTTCGATCGATGGGTATCCGGATTGCCGTGGACGACTTCGGGTCCGGGACTGCCGGGCTCAATCACCTCCGAGATGTCCCCTTCGACATCCTCAAGATCGACAAGTCGTACGTCGACCCCCTCGGCGTGACTCCGGATGCCTACCAACTGCTGTCCAGCATGGTCGAGCTGGCCCATACGATGGAGGCAATCGTGGTGGCTGAAGGCATCGAGACCCACGAACAAGCGGCGCTGCTCCGCCAGATGGGGTGCGATGTCGGCCAGGGCTTCTACCTGGGTCGTCCGATGGACCCCGTGCGATTGGAGGAGTGGTTCGCCGAGGGTCGGTCCGGAGCGACGGCGTCTCAGATCGCCAGACCGCAACACCGAACGGGCCCGTCGGTGTCTGGCCGCCACTGACGCGATGCGTTGCACCGTGTCTGTTCTCGGCCGCACGGTTCACGGGTCGTAGCGGGCGCACTCGCGGTAGCGTCGCAGCGATGCGTCGATCGGTCCACCCTCTCCGTTGCACTGCTGCCGCAGTGGCGATGGGCTCGTGGCTCGTGGTCGGCTGTTCGGCCGACGATGGCCTTGACACAGCGCAACGGACCGAGGCGGAGAACCTGATCGATCAGTTCGCCACGACCGGGATGATCGAACTCAGCGACGACGATCGGACGTGCGCCGCCGGGGCAATGAGCAGTGCCGATCTCGAGGCACTCCGAGCTGAGCCGCCGGAACTGCAGTCAGCCGCCGAAGCCGTTGTCGAATGCGTCGGAGAGAACGTGATCGGTGCCTCGGTGCTGGAGTCGCAGGCCGGCTCGGTCTCACCGACGTCACTCGAGTGTGCCGTCGACGAGCTCGATCGGCGGTTCATCGTCGACCTGGTCGCCGGCCTGATGGCCGAAGCTCCGCCCCAGGCGCAGGCTGAGATCGAGGTCGCTCGCGCTCTGAGTCTTTGCCTCGATCTCGACGAACTCCTGCGTCAGTAACCCAGCGCCCGGTCGACGAGTCCCGGGGGGACCTCGCCTCGTTCGAGTGCCAAGAGGTTGTCGGCGAAGCGAGAGGCGATGCGCCGTCGGTAGTCGGCGGAGGATCCGGCGGTGTGCGGCGTGACGAGCAGATTCGGCACGTCCCACAGTGGATCGTCGCTCGGGAGCGGTTCGGTGGGGAACACGTCGACGGCGGCGGCACTGATGTGCCCGGAATCGAGGCGGGCCACGAGCGCGTCGAGATCGGTGACGTTGCCCCGGGAGACATCTACGACCACCGCTCCGGCGGCCAACGCGTCGAGCTCGGTGCCGCCGATGATTCCGCGCGTCTCCTCGGTCAGCGGGGTGAGAACCACCAGCGCGTCCGATCCACGAATCACGTCGAGCCGGTCGCTGGGTCGTACCACCTCACCAACGCCTTCGACCTCCCGGCCGCTGTGTCTGACGCCGACGACGTCCATCCCGAGCGCGGCCGCTCGCCTGGCCACGTTCTGACCGATCGTTCCCAGACCGACGATGCACAACCGACTCCCGCTCAGCGGGCGGGCCGGCACGACGGGTCGCCAGCGATGCTCGCGCTGCTGGTCGACGATTCGGGGGATCTGGTAGGTCGTTGCGTGTAGCAGGGCGATGACGAACTCGCTCATCTCGGGTTCGTGGGCGCCGCTCGCGTTGCAGATCATCACCTCGTCGGGAAGATCCGGTTGACCGATGATCGAGTCGACGCCGGCACCCGGGATCTGAACGAGGCGCAGATTTTCGGCCAGGCTCCACACGCCGCTTGGCAGGGAGAAGCCGACCAGGACCTCGATGTTTGGCATGGCGTCGACGAGCTCGGCGTCATCGGCGAGCACGATGAACTCCCGGTCGGCGAGACGCTGTTCCGCAGCGTCGATCGCGTAGCCGGCCAGGGCAGGTAAGTGCACGTGGATGCGTTCGAATCGCTGGCTCATCGGGCCTGGAACCTTCCGAGGGCGACCTCGCGAGCCTCGTCGCGTCGAACCATCCGTTGGACGTGGAGGTGAGCGCTTCGACGTTCGACGTTGTCGGCGAAGACATGCTCGACGTGGGGTCGGTAGATGAATCGGTGCTGGACCATCTCGTCGAGCGTTCTCGGTTCGGCCAGGAATGCGAGCATCGCCTGGTGGCGTCGATCGATGACGGCGATGAAGTCGTCGATCATGGCCAGGAAGGTTGGCCGACCCTTGATGATGCCTTTGTGGTGGAACGTGACGTAGACGTCTGCCTCCTCCTCCCGCACCTGCAGGAGGCTCGCTTCGAAGTCCTCCAGATCGCTCCAGACGTCGCCGTAGTACGGGCCGAACCCCGTGAGATCGATGTCGGAGAGGAAGAAGACCCCGCCGTCGATCCGGAAGCCGCTGTGACCTCGCGTGTGCCCGGGCAGGTGCACGGCCTCGACCGCAATTCCGCCGAGCTCGAAACGGTGACCGTCGATGAACCCCTTGGCATCTGGCCGCGGTGTGTAGTGGAACTCCTCGAGAACCTGGGCTGTGAAGTCGGCCCGTGGTTGCCCGGTGAGGCCGTAGACGTCCATCAGTCCGTCGATGCTCTGGGCGCCAGGGAGATCCGCCTCGTGGATGTGGAGCCTCGCCGCGGAGAACAACCCGTTGCCAGGCATGTGGTCCTCGTGGCTGTGGCTGTTCACGACTGCGTCGATGGGTAGCCCAGCGCCGCCGCGATCGACCACCGTGACCGACGGGTCGATGATGAGCGTTTCACTGTCGCCGCGAACCAGCAGCGAGTTGCCGGACGGGTAGGCACCCTGGTCGGTGCCGATGAGGGCGGTGACTCGATCGGTCAGGTGGAGCGCCGAGTCGCCCCACAGATCGTCGACCGTCGTGATCGATGGTTTGGCCATGAAGGGCGACCCTACTCAGGCCGGTCTCGTGATTTCCCCTTCGCCGTGCGATCCTTCAAGCGATGTCCGATCTGAAGTGGTTGACCGTGCCGCCGTTGCGCCGACCCTTCCTGCTCATGTCGTTCGAGGGACTGTTCGACGCCGGCGGGGCGGCGACGGGTGCGTTGGCCCAGATCCGGGAGCGATCGGACACCACCAAGATCGCCGAGATCGAAGCTGAGGATTTCTTCGACTTCACCCAGCAGCGACCCATGGCTCGTCTCGTCGACGGGTCCCGCTCGATCGAATGGCCGTCGACAACGATCTGGGCATGTCGAACGGACGGACCCCGAGACCTCGTTGTCATGAGCGGCATCGAGCCGCACCTTCGGTGGCGAGGGTTTGCCGATCACATCGTCGAAGTCGTCCGGCGAAGTGGGGCCGAGCTCTCCGTCACGGTCGGGGCGATGGTGTCGATGGTCCCCCACACGCGCACGTTCGGCGTGACTGGTTCGACGGCCGACCCAGCACTCGGCGATCGCCTCGGCCTCGATCGACCCTCCTATCAAGGACCGACCGGTGTGGTCGGCGTGATCAACGAGCGCCTCGACGCCGTCGGGTTGGCCGTGATGTCGCTTCGGGTCGATGTGCCGCACTACGTTCCTGCGGCCCCGAACCCCAAGGCAGTTCAGGCGCTGTTACGACGAATCGAACAGGCAACAGCTGTTCCCACCGGATTCGAACGGCTCGATACGGACGCTCAGGAATGGGTGCGGCGGGTGGATTCGGCCGTGAGCTCAGACGACGAGAGTCGGTCGTATGTCGAACGACTGGAGCGTCAGGTCGACTCCAATCCCGAACTCTTGCCGACTGGAGATGACCTCGCATCTGAGCTCGAGGCGTTCCTGCGAGACCGGTCGGCCGGCGGCGAATCCGGGGGCGATGCGCCCGGGCCGGACGACTCCGATGACGGTCCGGGCGACAACCGCCCCGATTCTGAATAATCTTCGGCCCGTCGAGGGAGAAAGGTCGGGAGCGAGTCGTGTGACGGAGCGAACGAGTCGAGCGTCTGGAGGCGTTCCGGCGGGATTGGCCAGAGACGTGGCGTTGCTGCGCGCGCTGTCGGACGTCGAACGCGAGACCGGTGAGGGCCTCGGAGTGATGCAATTGGCAGCGAAGACCGGACGCGACAAGAGCCAGGTGTCGAGGGCGCTGCATGCGCTGGAGAAGGTCGGATTCGTCGAGCGCGATGCGGTCTCACTCCGCTACCGCTTGGGGTACGGCCTGTTCGTGTTGGCCACTCGCGGGATCGACCGGGATCTGATCACCATCGCCTCACCGTTCCTGTCGGATCTGGCCGCAGAGGTAGGGGAGACCGTGCACCTGTGCACGCTCGCCGGCGTCGGCGTACTCACGCTCGAGTCCGTGGCACCCCCGCAGCACACCTTCCGCGCTTCGGGATGGGTGGGCCAGACCGTCCCGGCTCAACAGTGCGCGACTGGACGCGTGCTCCTGGGTGACGCCACCCGAGATTTCGTGTTCCAGCGCTTTGCGACCACGCGATTTCGTTCAGACTCGCCGAGTCACCTGATCTCGAGCGTTCGCGACTTCTGGGCACAGATCGAACTGGCTCGCGATAGGGGTTTCGCCACCGAGGACGAGGAACTCGAGGAGGGTCTGGTCGGGGCCGCGGCGCCGATCTTCAACAAGCTGGGGCGCATCGCCGGTGCGTTGTGTGTGAGCGCCCCGAAGGAGCGGCAGGGAGCCAGGTTGGAGGCGTTGGGCGCAGCGACCCACGACGCAGCGCTTGGCGTCTCGGTCGCGCTCGGTTGGGAGCCGATCAGCCAGGGGTAGGCGGGTCGAAGGCGGTCGTCGCCGCTTGCCGCAGCCAGTGGTCAGCCAAGACCAACAGCGCCATTGCCTCGACCATGGGGACTGCCCGCGGCAGAACGCATGGATCGTGTCGGCCCCGAGCGGCGAGGGTGACGGCCTCGCCGTCGACCGTCGTGGTCTCTTGCTCGGAAGCGATGGTGGCGGTCGGCTTGAACGCCACTCGGCCGACGATGTCGGCGCCGCTGGAGATACCGCCCTGGATCCCGCCGGATCGATTGGTGACCTGACGGGGAGCGCCGTCGGTTCCGGGTTCGAAAGCATCGTTGTGGGCGAGGCCGGTCATACGCGTGCCGGCGAATCCGCTGCCGATCTCGAAGCCCTTTGTGGCCGGCAGCGACATCATCGCCTTCGCCAGCTCCGCATCGAGTTTGTCGAAGACGGGCTCGCCGAGCCCGGCCGGCACGTTCCGGGCGACGAAGGTGACGACGCCGCCGAGCGAATCGCCATCGCTTCTGGCTTGTTCTATTGCGGCGGTCATGGCCGCCGCGGCCTGAGGGTCAGGGCATCGTGTGGGGTCGGCTTCGACGAGGTCGAGGGTGACCGTGTCGATGTCGATCTCGGTGTCGATGTCGTGCACCTGGCTCACCCAGGCCAGTACCTCGATGCCGAGCGCCTCTCGCAGCATGGCTCGAGCGATGGCGGCGGCGGCGACACGTCCGATGGTTTCTCGCGCTGAGGCTCGACCGCCGCCGCGATGATCGCGAACGCCGTACTTGGCGAGGTAGGTCCAGTCAGCGTGGGAGGGTCGGTAGACGTCCTTGAGGTGGTCGTAGGCGCCAGAGTTCTGATCGGCGTTCCGCACCATCATCGCCAGGGCCGTTCCGGTGGTGACGCCGTCGAACACGCCGGACAGGAACTCGACCTCGTCGCCTTCCTTGCGCTGTGTGACGAGGCGGCTCTGACCGGGGCGACGCCGATCGAGATCGTGCTGGACGGCATCATGTGAGACCGGCACGCCGGGAGGGCAGCCGTCGAGCACGACACCAACGGCCGGGCCGTGGGACTCGCCGAAGGTCGTGACGCGGAAACGTTCACCGAAGGAACTGGACACGCCAGCAGACTAACCCCGAGGGGCTGGCCCGACTCGTTCCGGTCGGGGTGGCCACGGCTACCCTGTGATGATGCAGAACTCCTCGGTGGAACACGCAGCGCCTCGCCGTGGATAGCGGGAACGTGCAGCGACTCCGAGTGTGGATCGATCAGGATCTCTGCACCGGCGACGGGATCTGTACTGACCACGCGCCCGAGGTGTTCACCATCCTCGAGGACGGCATCGCCTATTGCTCCGAAGGCACCGGGGTCGACCGCAAGGTCTTCAACGATCCCGGAGGATCGGCCGAGTTGGCCTTGGTGCCATTCCACGCCGAGGCGGCTGTCATCGCATCCGCTACCGAGTGCCCGGGAGAGTGCATCTTCCTCGAGTTCGAATCGTCCCCGGAGCTCACTGAAGGCTCCTGAGCAGTAGCCTCGGCGGTGCCGTCAGCGCCCCTCGAGCTGCGCTGGGCGACGACGGTCGGTTCCCGTTCGGTACAAAGAGGTTTCGTGAGCGACATCCTGCACGACGACAACCAGCATGGCGATCGTTCGCCTGCCGACGAGCTGATCGGTTCGTCTGACGCTGACGCGGCGGCCGTCGACGGTGGCTCAGGTGCGACGGGTACCGGATCCGGGTCCTCGGGCGGCGATGGCGGCGAACGCGCGGGGTGGATCTATCTCGTCGTGATCGGGGCTGTCGGCCTGCTGGTACTCGGACTCGGCCTGGCCGGTCGAGATGACCGGGTCCCGCTGGCGATCGACGTCTCCGCAGCGCCGTCCGACGAGACAACGGGTCGATCCGTCGAGCTCGAAGTGCTCGTCGACGGCAGCACGGTCTCGCTCTCCGGTGAACTTCCAGACGATGGGGCCGTGGCGCAGGCGGTGGCATTGGCGACTGCTCGCTTCGGCGAGGGAAATGTCAGCAGCACGCTCGTGGCGAACCCGTCGGTGTCACTGATCGGAGGAGTGGTGAACGTGTCGGGCGTGGCCGAGGCGGGCGACACGGCTCCGAACGGGCTGCAATCCGACCTCTCGGCCGCTTTTGGAATTGAGGCCGGGGCGTTCGACGTCACCCTCACCGAGGCGGCTCTCACCGCGGTGCGGGCCGATGCCGTCGTCGGGGCAGGAACGATCGAGCTGTCCGGAGCCTTCCCCGATCAGGCCTCGGTCGACCAGTACATCCTTGCCGCGGAGTCGATCTACGGAGCTGAGAATGTCCGGGCGGCCAACGTCTCGATCGATCGAGACACGACGCTGACCGGGGCCACGTTCGGAATCTCCGGCCTGGTCGACGCTGGGGACACACGGGCGACCGAATTCCAGGGCACCGTGCTCGCCTTCTTCGGCGGGTCGAACGCCGACACGTCCGGTCTTCAGATCGACACCAGTCCGGAGGCGTTGGCTCGGTTGGAGGAGCGACTGCGCAACGAGGTTGCGCAGGAACCGATTCTGTTCGCATCGGGCCAGGCATCGATCGACCCGGCGAGCGATCCGATCCTGGTGCGCTTGGCCGAAGTCATCAATGCAACACCTGGAATCGATGTCGAAGTCGTCGGCCACACCGACGGTGAGGGCGCGGTCGAGATCAATCAGGACATCTCCGAACGTCGAGCACAGGCGGTTCTCGACCGGCTCGTGGAGCTCGGGGTCGATCCCGAGCGTCTGCGGGCGAGGGGTGCGGGCGAGTCCGAACCGCTCGGTGACAACGAGACGGAGGAGGGTCGAGCCCAGAACCGGCGCATCGCCTTCGAGTTCGACGGCGCCAACTGATGCCGCAAACCTCGGGTTTGTACCCCACATTTCCGGGGGTCATAGCCTCCGGTTGCCAGCTCACGAAAGGTGACCGATGAAGATTGCACGATTCACGGCGAACGGCAGCGAGCCGCAACTTGGAGCGATCGATGGCGAGGACGTGGTGAGCCTCGGTTGGCTCGGACTCGGTGACGATGTGGTGGCCGCCGCCATGCTCGATCCGAAGGAACGTGATGACGCCGCTGATAAGGCAGATCGCTGGCCGCTCGCCGACGTCACGCTGCTGGCACCTGTACCTCGACCCCCCAAGTTCCTGGCCATCGGTTTGAACTACCGAGATCACATCGAGGAAGGGAATCGGCCGGTGCCGGAATTCCCCGTCGTGTTCAACAAGCAGACCTCGTGCATCAACGATCCCTTCGCTGATGTCCCGATTCCCTCTGCGGCACCAGATCAAGTCGACTACGAGGGCGAGCTCGGCATGGTGATCGGCTCCCGGGCCCGTGCGGTGTCTCGCGAGGACGCGTCTTCGATCGTGGCTGGGTATCTCGTCGTGAACGATGTCTCGGTCCGCGATTGGCAGGGCAAATCGCCCACAATGACGCTGGGAAAGAGTTGGGACGGCCACGGACCCATCGGACCCTGGCTGGTCACGGCTGACGAGCTCGGTGATCCTCACGGCCTCGAGATGAAGACCTGGGTCAATGGGGAGCTCCGCCAGAGCACGACCACCGATCAGATGGTGTTCGACTGCTGGGAGCAGATCGAGACGATCAGCACGGTCTGCACGCTGGAGCCGGGTGACATCATCGCCACCGGGACCAGTAGTGGCGTGGCGGCCTACTTCGATCCGCCGAAGTTCTTGAAGGACGGCGACGTCGTGCGTATCGAGGTCGAGCGCATCGGCGTCATCGAACACCGCTTTGTGAACGAGTCGACTCTCAACCCGGGGTGATCACCCCCGATTCTGTGGGGTGCAAACCCGAGGTTTGCGTCCTACGAACGCGGGAGTGGATTGCCGGGAAGCTCCACTGATCAGGCCGTCTCGAGTTTGCGGAAGCCCTCGGCCAGCCGACCTTGCTCCAGACCGCCCTCGGTTGCCACGCGCCCACTCCACTCTCGAATGAGTGCAGGGATCCGACTCGGATCCTGCATTTGGCTCTCGTGACAAAGCAACGCTTCGATCTTTGCGTCGTAGGTGTCGGTGATGTCGACGTAATGGTCGACGTCGGGGCCGCCGATGAGCCACACCTCCGGTACCGAGTGAGGAGCGTGGCCCTCGATCATGAGCCCGACATGAGCGAATTCGTTCCGACTGTCCGGATACACCGCACACAAGGTGGCTTCGCCGGCGGCCAGATGGTCGGGATGAGCGGTGTAGATCCGCTCGAGATCACGTTGCGGTGACTGGGTCACGACGACGTCAGGCTTGACCTGTCGGATGACCCTGCTGATGGCCTCCCTCAGAGGCATCGTGACCTCTACGGCACCGTCGGGAAACCCGAGGAAGTGCAGCTCGTCGACCCCGACCACCTTCGCAGCCCTGGTCTGCTCCTCTCGGCGGATCTCTGCCATCCGCTCCCGGGAAATCGTGTTGTCGAACCCGCCGGCCTCGCCGTCGGTGACGAGGCAATACGCGACTCGATGACCCGCTGCAGTGAGGGTGGCAGTGGTGCCGGCACAGCCGAAATCGAGATCGTCGGGATGCGCAGCGACGTGAAGATACGTCAAGCGTTCGGTGGGGTCGGTCATCCGGAGACGTTAACCGCTGCGCTAAACGACAACGAGTGGCGTCGCCGACGATGCCGATGAGGGAACCCAGCTACATGCCCATGTCGATCGTTTCGGAGATCTGCACCGTGTGGCCGTTGGCGAGAACGGGGCTGCCCTGTGCGATGGCTGTCGCTGCGGCCATGTCGGCCGCGTTGACGATCGTGTAGCCAGACAACTGTGCTGGGGCATCGGTCGAGCCGCTGGCGGCGATGGCCGAGCTCGGGCCGATGGGTGCCCCGCCGTCGACGAGGCTCTCTCCCATGCTCTCGTACCAGGCACCCCATTCGGCCATGACCGCCTGGACGGCGGCGGGCTCGGTCGGCATGTCTTCCATTCTCATTTCACCGTGATAGGTCAACAGATACTTCGGCATCTTGATTCTCCTGGTTCGCAGTCGGGCGGATAGCCCAGACCGGGCCCGCACGCCACTCTCTCGCAAATCCGACGATTCGGAAAGGGGAACGGCGATGGCCTTCTGGGTCTCGCCGCTTGCATGGGCCATGATGGGGCGATGGCCACGATGAGCAGAGAAGAGCGTGAGGAATACCTGAGTCGACCGCATGTCGGCATCATCTCGATCGAGCAGCCGGGCCGAGGCCCTCTGGCCGTTCCCGTCTGGTACGCCTACGAGGAGGGCGGCAACGTCGAGGTGCTGATGGGCGCCGATTCGAAAAAGGCGAAGTTGATCGAGGCCGCGGGGCGTTTCACGATGACCGTGCAGCGCGAGGCGTTGCCGTACAAGTACGTGATGGCGGAGGGTCCCGTCGTCGACACTCGTACCGCAGACGCCGAGGCCGACACTCGCCCGATGGCCCGCCGCTATCTGGGCGACGAGCTCGGCGATCAGTACGTCGATGACGGCACCGACGAGCCGAGCGTGGTGGTCGTGATGAAACCGGAGCGGTGGTATTCGACCGACTACGGCAAGGCCTGACGTCCCGAGGTCTGTTTCGGTGTCAGGTGATGAACGGCAACGCTGTCAGCGTGGCCGGTCGCAATTCGCCGGACACCAACTCGACGGACGCCGACATGCCTGGCTCCTGATGAGCAATGTCCATGATCGACAGAGCGATGTTCTCCTGGAGACGCGGAGAGTGACAGGCGCTGGTCACGGTGCCGATCCGCTGGCCGTCGTCGTCGAGGACCTTCCACCAGCGGCTGTTGCCGGCGATCGGTTCCCCGTCGATCCTGATGCCGACCTGGCTTTGAGTGACGCCATTGGCTCGGATCTCGATGAGGGCGTCCTTGGCCAAGAAGTCTGCCTCCTGATCGAGGGCACAGTACCGACCGAGGCCGACCTCGAACGGGTTGTTGTGGATCGTCATGTCGTTGCCGTAGGAGAGCAATCCGCCCTCGATTCGCTCCATGGCGGACGGCGCGCCGGGCTGAATGCCGTAGGGGGCGCCGGCCTCGGCCACCCGTTCCCATAGCTCGGTTCCGAACGCACGATCGCGGAGATAGAGCTCGAAGCCACCTTGCTTGCTCCATCCACTGCGAGCGATGACGAGCGGGATTCCGTGGAAGTCGAACTCGCGGAACCAGAAGAATTTGAGCTCTCGAACCCAGTCTCCGAACAGGTCGGCGGCGACGTCGTTCGCCAACGGACCCTGGATCGCCAGCGGTGAGACGTCCGGCTCGGAGCACGCGACGTCGAAGCCGAAACCACGAGCCAGACCCATTGCCCAGAGCAAGACGTCGGAGTCGGCAATCGACAACCAATAGTGGTCTTCGGCCAGCTTGAGGAGGACGGGATCATTGACGATGCCGCCGTATTCATTACACAGCGGCACGTACTTACATTGCCCGATCTTCATCGTCGACAAATCCCGAGGCGTCATCAAGGTGACCAATGCCAGTGCGTCCGGGCCGACGAGTTCGACCTGCCGCTCACCCGCAACGTCCCACATCGACACGGCGTTGATGATGGGCCAGTAGTCCTCTTCGGCGCTCTTGTAGACCGTCGGCAAGAGCATCTTGTTGTACACGGTGAAGGCCTTCACGCCCGCAGCCCCGGAGGCTTCGAAGAAGGGCGAATGACGAGTGCGCGTACTGAAAGTCAGATGTGAATTGTCCATGTTTGGACTCCCGTGTGGCGGAACAGGGTGGGCGTGGTGCCGCCGGAAGTTAACCCATCGAACGGGCCGAGACGGGCCGTCTCACCATGCGCAACACGGCAGCCGATCCTGGCCCGATTCGCGAGGTCAAACGGCCAGGTTCGCCTGGTTGATCGGTGCGATGCGGCGGAGCAGGGCCAGAAGGGGAAGCGCGAAGGCTCCGACGGTGACGAGCATCACGATGATGATCACGCCTGCGCCGAACTCGTCGACCAGGAACCCCGTGATGGTCGGTACACCAATGGCCCCCAAGTTGGTGGCGAGCAGCTGTCGCCCGGCCATACGAGCCGCCATCACGTCGCCGACCCGTTGTGCGGTCCTGGCGAAGAGCGTGGGCACCAAGGGGCCGAGCAGCAGCCCGGTGAGGCACAGGGACGCCACGGCCGCCACCTCTGGCAACACCGCCGTCGCCGAGAGGGTCGCGAATGAGGCGGCAATGAGAACGAGGGTTCCCAATCGGTCGACGGCGGCGGCGATCGTCGGGCGGGCGAGCAACAGACGACCCACCATCAGGCCGGCCCAGAACCCCGACACTCCGATGGCCGCGAGGTCCTCGGCGACCGAGCGATGATCGGTGAGGTAGGTGAAGACCCACTGGCCGGTCGTGACCTCGAGGGCCACCAGGGCGGCGAAGGCACCGAGTGACGCGGCGATGGTGAACCGTGGGATGGCGGGCACCGGTGCGCTTCTTCGGAGCGGATCGGACGGAGCGATGGGCGGCCACCGGTGGCGAACCCTGGTCGCGAGTATGAGCGCGACCGACACGGCACCAGCTGCTGCGAGCGCCGACCACCGCCATCCCGGGGCCAGCACCACAGCGAGCGGACCGATCGTTGCGCCAAATCCATACATCCCGTGGATCAGCCCCGCACTGCTCACGTTTTCGATCGCAGTGATGAACACGGCCCCGAGTGAGTCGAGCGAGCCGGAGGCGGCTCCGACCGCGGCCATGGCTGCCAGGAAGACGGGCCACGTCGGAGCGGTGGCCACCGCGAGACACGCACCGACCAGGGCGACCAGCGTGGTTACGAATGCCGTGCCGATGCCCAGCCTCGATGCCAGCGGCCGGCCGGTGAGAGCGGTGCTCATCCTCGCCAGGCCGTAGGCGAGCGACACCATGCCCAAGTCGCCGAGCGATCGATCGAGGTCGCCGCGAGCGTCTGACCAATAGACGCCGACCATCGAGATCGGTACCGCGAACGAGGCGTAGGTGACGGCTGCGGACCGGACCGCCGAGCGGCTGCCGGACGTCATCAGCGACGAGGGTAGGGGCGGACGCGACCGACTCAGCCGTTCCGGAGCGCAGCGATCGGTTCGGTGGCCGACGCTTTCCACGCCGGATACGTGCCGGCGACCAAACCGATCAATGCGCCGAGGAATGGGGCGGCCAGGGGCAGCCAGGCGTCGAGAATCGGTGTCCATTCTCGGTTGGCCGACACGGCCACGATCGTGAGGATGCCGAGGCTCGTACCCAGCAGTCCGGCGAAGGCCCCCAGCACAGCAGACTCGAAGATGAACTGCGTGGCGATGTGTCGTCGCGTGGCCCCGAGCGCTCGGCGAAGTCCGATCTCTCCCGTTCGCTCGAGAACCGACACGAGCGTCACGTTGGCGATGCCGATGGCACCAACGAGCAAGGACACGCCACCGAGCACCAGGAAGAGTGCGTTGACGTCATCCTCTACGGCCGAACGAACCCGGCGCGGCGATGGGGGGAGACTCACCTGCACGAGGTCCGGATCGTTCGGGGAGAGCGCGATCGCAGCCTGCGAGCCGATCAGCTCGGCCGCTCCGATCTCGACCTCGATGTGGACCTCGTCCGGGACGGTCAAGAAGAAGCGTTCTCTGGCGTACCCGTCCGGAACGATGATGGCATTGAGCAGTTCGGGTTCTCGAGAGACGTCGTCGAGGATGCCGATCACTGCGAGCGTGTCGTCGCCGAGAAAGATGGCCGGCGAGTTGTCGACTCGGCTCACGTTCAGCCGAATGGCAGCTCCAGGGCCAAGCACGGCAACGTTGTCGCCTCGCGCGTTGTGTCCGTCATCGAACACCCTCCCAGTGGAGAGTTGGGCCCGTACGGCGTCGAACAGGCC
Source organism: uncultured Acidimicrobiia bacterium (assembly GCA_965530755.1). Classification (GTDB taxonomy): domain Bacteria; phylum Actinomycetota; class Acidimicrobiia; order Acidimicrobiales; family SZUA-35; genus SZUA-35. Next base: position 30,875 of record CBESNA010000030.1, read on the forward strand.
GGGAGAGACGGCGATCACCGGGATCTGGAACTCGGTCTGACCCTGGGGATCGATGATGGGTACCGAACGTGAGAGTGCCGCTCCTACGGACACATCGCTCTTGGTGCCGGCCGCGATCACGCCATTCAGTCGCTCCAGGCGATCGCCGGCATCCCACGGGATCCCATTGACCGCCTCAGCATTCGGGTTCTGTGATTGATTTCGGGGTGGCCGAACCACTACTTGTGTCGCTTCGAGCTCGTCGAATCGCGAAACGATCTGGCTGCCCGCGGTCTTCGCGAGGCCGAGGGTTGCGACGAGAGCAGCCACGCCGAGAACGGTGCCGAGCGCTGTCAGCACGGTACGAGCCGGACGTGCCGTGAGGGCGATGATCGCCTCACTGACCAGGTCACGCCAGGAGAGGTGTGAGGTCGGGATGGCAGCTCGCTCCTGGCGGAGCTCGACCGCCTCGACAGCGGAGAGAGCCTCAGGCACCGGTGAGCAGCCCATCCATGATCTGTACTCGTCGTTTCGCCCGCTCGGAGACGTCGTCGTCGTGGGTGATGACCGCGAGGGTCAAACCCTGTCGGTGGAGGTCGTCGAAGAGGTCGAGAATCTGTGCACTGGTCGTGGAGTCGAGGTTGCCGGTTGGTTCGTCGGCCAGCAAAAGGCTCGGCTTGCCGACCAGCGCTCGGGCTATGGCCACACGTTGCCGTTCGCCTCCGGAGAGGGTCGTCGGGAACGAGTCGAGCCGATGGCCGAGGCCCACCATCTCGAGGGCGGCAACGGCACGCTCACGCCGGTTCTTGCGGGAGCCGGGACGATAGATCTCCGCCAGCATCACGTTCTCGACCGTGCTGCGGTGCGCGAGGAGATGAAAGGCCTGGAACACGAAACCGATCCGGGCGGAACGCACCCCGGCTCGCTCGGCATCGGTCAGCGAAGCAATGTCGATCCCGTCGAGCCGGTAAACGCCGGAACTCGGTGTGTCGAGCAGGCCGAGGAGGTGGAGCAAGGTCGACTTTCCCGACCCTGACGGTCCCACGATGCCGATGTAGTCGCCACGATCGATGGTCAGATTCGTGGGTTTCAACGCCTCGACGGGCGGGGTGCCGGGAAAGACGCGGGCAGCGCCGTCGAGCTCGACGACCGGGAGGGTCATCCGCCGTCGGCTCCGCTGTCTTCGGTATCGGTGGTGCCATCGGACTCGCCGCCCGGTGCGTCTTCGGCTGACGTCGCCCCCTCGCGTCCTACGATGACCCGGTCGCCGGCGGCGAGGTCTCCGTCGAGGGGACGGATCTCGACGAGGCCGAGCGACCGGGCAAGCAGCCCGGTCTCGACCACCACAGTGTCGACCGTGCCGTCGGCCCGCTCCACCTGCACCCGAGAAGAGCCGTCGGCGCCGGCGGAGAGAGCAGCGACGGGGACGGCGAGGACGTCGCCGTCGGTTGACTGGAACGGCACAGTGACACGGAGGTTCTGGTTGATGGCCTCCTCCGGGAGATCCTCGAGCGGCTCCAGCCGGACTCCGTAGCGATCCGAGCCGACATTTTCGCCACCGGGTGCGGCGGCAACGAACGCCACTCGCACTGGAACGTTGATGCCGAGGCCGGTGTCATCCATGATGCCTTCGACACCCTCCGCGATCAACGGCCGGTCAGCGGCGGAGACAGAGGAACGGATCACCACTCCCGCACCCGTGACCGTCATCGCCGATCCTTGCGGGGTGTCACCGGTCTCGACGTTCACCCGTTGCACCACTCGGGGAAGCGAGGGAAGAAAGAACAGCTCGTTCGTGGGGATGGATGTGCCGATCTGAGCGTCGAGGGCCGTGAGTGCTTGGTTGGCGTCTGCCAGTTCGGCTTGGGCATCGGCCACGAAGTTGCCCGTGACCCCCGGATTCAGGGTCTCGGAACGGCTTGCCTTGGCGATGGCGAGATTGGTCTGGGCGTCGAGCACCAAACGGTCCTGTTCGACCTTCACCGCCGCTTCCTCGGCGACCGTGACCGGCGTGGCCGCCGCGGCGGCGGCAAAGCGATCGGCGGCTTCGGTGTTCGCCGTCTCGAATTCGGCGAGCTGAGCCGGCGTGATGGGATCACCGGTCTCGGGGTGTGTGCCGCCCTGTGCTGTGGCGAGGTTGGTTGCTGCGAGCTCGGCGGCGGTCCGAGCCGCCTGCTCCTCGATCTCGGCCGCGTCGCGGGCAGACGTTGCGGCGCCGAGAAGAGCGGTGCGGTCGTTGGTCGCGTCGGTGAGCTGCTGTTCGGCGTGAAGAACCTGCTGGTCGAGCGAGAGTCTGGTCGATTCCGCGATTCCGCTGTTCGCCGCCTCGGTGCGTGCCTGAGTCAGTTGAGTGTTGGCCGAGCGCACTCGATCTCTCGCAGCTTGGAGTTGTGCCAGCTCGTCGCTGGTGGGCTCGTTGGGCCGGTAGCCGGCCGCTCGATAGAACTCGCTGATTGCGTTTTCAGTGTTGTTGTCGAAGACCTCGTCGACCACGCCGGGGTCGTAGCCGAGGCGGGCGAGGGAGGTCTCCAACTGGCGAACGTCCGGGCCTTCCACACCCGGAGCGAGCGGCCGGAACACCGGGAGTTCGCCTTCGAGCACGAAGAGTGGACGCCCGGCGACCTCGATGGCGACGGCACCTTCGACCAGTTCGTCTCCGGTCGCCAGCGGCACGTTGGTGATGATCGTGGAGCCCTCCGCTGACGGGTTGACCGGTATCTCGGCCACGTCGTCGAATTCGACCTGACCGCGGAGCACGACGCTGGTCGAGAGCTCCCGCTCCTCGACGGGAACCGTGATCAGCGAGGCCTCGGGAGCCTCGGTTTCCGCCGCGATCTCCGCCGGAGATTTGATGCGTTGGCCGGCGAACCAGCCGATGCCGGCAGCGAGGATCGCTACCGCCGCGATGACGGCCAAGGCCGTTCGTCGATTCACTGCACCACCCCATCTCGCCCCGGGGGGCAGAGCTCAGTTGCCGAACACGCCCTCGAACTCTGCCAGGCGATCAGCGTTGTCCGCCAGGAAGTCCTTCTCGATCTCGATGCGGATGTCGGCCAATTCACGCATTTCGGCCTCCCATCCTCCGCCACAGTCCCGAATGGCGACCGCCGTGGCGATCTCGGTGGCCTGCAGCTCGGCGAGAGTGGCGAGCTGGTCTGCGGGCAGCAGCTGGTTCGCCGACTCCTGATAGATGCGTTCGTAGTCCTCATCGGTGAAGTCGGTCGTGTCGAGGCCTTCGAAGGGATCGGGCTGATCCTCCCAACCGAGTCCGGCAGCGTTCATCTGCTCCTCGAAGTATTCGTAGGCTTCCTGTTCCGTGATGAACTCGGCACCGGTCTCCTCGACGCAGGCCCGGATGATGTCTCGATAGGCGATGACGTCGGGATTGCTCTCCATCCGCTGCTCCATCTCCTGGAGTGCATCACCGAATTCGGCGTCGAAGGTTTCGTAGTCGGCCTCACCACCGCTGTTGTAGATCTCCTCGTAGGCGACCGGTTCACAGCCCGTGGGGTTGTAGTTGGCCTGGTACTCCTCGTCGTAGGCCTGCATTTCCTCGTCGGTGGGTTCGCGGCCCTCCTCCTCCCAGATCGGCACGACGTAGTCCTCTCCGCCGCCGTAGAGCGCTTCGGAGTAGGCGCCCCGCTCGACGTCGCTCAGGCTGTCGAGGTACTCCTGGTTGGGGTCAGGGGGCCCTTCTTGGTCGGTCGTGTCCCAGTTCGAACCGACCAGGTCTGGCCCGACCTGGCTCTGGGAGAACCGTTGGGTGGTGATGCCGAAGCCGTACTTCTCCGTCCATTCGTCCGTTCCCCACTCGAGGTCGCCGTTGGTCTGTTCCTCCCAGAACGCCTGCTGGGCAGCAGTGTCGATCGGCAGGTATTCGAAGCCCTGCTCCCGCATGCACGTGGCGATGGCCTCCTGCACCTGCCGCTCCTGCTCGGCGTACTGAGCCTGAGCCGCGTCCTCGTCGAAGTTGGCGTTGGACCAGCCTAGGAATTCGCCAAGTGGCGATTCGTAGACGAACTCGGTGTCGTCGCCGGCCTCGGCGCCACCATCGGTCGAGGTGACGTCTGAGGACCCGCATGCACCGACAAGCAGGGCACCGGCGGTCAACAAAACAAGGGGTCGCGTCTTCACGGGTCACGCCGATCGTTCAGAGGGAGTCGTGGATAGTCAACCGCAAAATGGCGGCCAGCGGACGTCACCCAAGAATCTGGCCACTTCCGGCCAAGACAGAGCTGGCAGTCAGGCCTCGCGATGTTGTGAGCGTCAGCGAACAACTCGAGGAACCCGCAGGGTTCACGTGAGCGTCAGCGAACAACTCGAGGAACCCGCAGGGTTCACGTGAGCTTGCTCACGCGGGATGTTTGGCGAAGCCAAACCGTTGTGCGCGTCAGCGAACAACTCGAGGAACCCGCAGGGTTCACGTGGAGCCAGGGAGAATCGAACTCCCGACATCTTGCTTGCAAAGCAAGCGCTCTACCAACTGAGCTATGGCCCCTGGGTGGGTGCGGGCGAGGATAGCGCTGCGGACACCTCACGACGACGCCAATGACCGGACAGCGTCGGTAGCAGACGTCAGCCGATGGCGTAGAACGTGCCGTTCCGACTCCCGACGAAGATCTGACCGTTCCAGACGGCAGGTGTCGATTCGATGCATCCACCGAGTTCGATCGTCCAGTGCTCTGTCGGTGTCTGACCGGAGATGTCGAACGCATGGAGGAACCCGTCGCAGTCGCCCTGGATCAGGATGTCGTCGACGATGATCGGGCTCTGCCAGAGCGGGCCCGGCAGATTCAGCACCCAGCGTTCGGCGCCGTCGGATCGTTCGAGCCCGAGCACGCGCCCGTCGTCTGTGGCGACGATCACCAAATCTTTCCAGAGGGCCGGTGTGGCCCAGACGCCGGTGTCGAGTCCCTGGCGGGCCTCACGACTCCACACCACGGGATCGTCCGGCTTCGACGGATCGAGCTTGATGATCTGGCCGAGTTCCTGACTCCGGCTGTTGCCCCGCTCGTACTCGGTGCCGACGTAGAGCATGCCCTCGTCGTCGATGACGATCGTGGCGTCGGTGTCGTCGCCCGTCCAGAATCGGAACGTGCGCGTCGGTTCACCGCCTGCAGTGAGACTCGTGATGTCCCAGCCCTGGACGAGTCCGCCGGAGTTGGCGAAGTAGACCGTGTTGCCGCTGATGGCGACGGAGTTCTCGATCGATACGTTTCCGCCGACGGCGGCGGTGAGTTCGTCGTCCCACCCCGCTGCCGAGAAGACGATCTCGGGATCGACGGAGACCAGCCCGTCGCTGCCGATCGCTCGATTCAGCTTCACGATGAAGAAGCGCGAGTTCTCGCCCCCTTCGAAGAGGTAGTCGTCGATGATGAGCGCAGAACCGTCCCAGTCGTTGTTCCACTTGGTCGGCTGCACGGCCTCGGCATCGAGCTTCCACAGCGCCTCGGGTTGGGGCCGGTCGATGGCGACGACGTGAAAGCTGTTGTCGCGGCTCCCCGTGTACATGAGTGGGAAACCGTCCGGGTCGATCGTGATCGACCCCTTGATGATGTCGTCGGTCGCATACGCCGGATACGCCTCGGCCCCCGTCGCCGGGTCGAGGAAGTTGACCTTGCGGTTGTAGCCGCCGAAGGCGAGCCACCAGTCGTCTGCGGCCGTGGTGCCGGGTGGGTGGAACACGCTCGGCTGACCGGTCCAACCGGATCCACACCACTCCTTCGGTTGACCACCGACATTCGAGTTCGAGCAGCCGATCTCGAAGCTCCACTGGATGGTCGGTGCAGACGGAACGGGTCCCTGCCCATAGAAGCTGCGGGTGGGATTGCCTCGGAACGTGAGCAGACCCTCCACTGCTCCGACCGTCGACCACGGGTGCCCCGATGAGGTCGGATTGACCCAGCCGTCGTATGGCGGTGCGGTGGTCGTCGGGGCCTCCGTCGTTGCGGTGGTCGGAGGCGCTGTGGTCGAGGGTGCTGTGGTCGGAGGCAGACTGGTCGACGCGGTGTCGTCCAGCGTTCCGGAACCGAGTCTGTCAACGCCGGCGGCCGGCTCCGGATCGGCCCGGTTGGCGACGAACAAGGACCCGCCGAGCATCGCGGCGAGCACCACGATCAACAGGCCGAGCCGCTTGCTGTCACTCGCCTTGTCGGCCACGACCGCCAGTCTGCCACGACCTCACCGCTCCCTACCGCCACGGCCCCAACTGCCAGCGCGACACGTACCCCGAGGCACGTGTCGCGCTGGCAGTTGCGTTCAGGGATGGGTTCAGGGATGGGTCAGGTGGGCGCGTCAGTTCTGGGCGAGGAAGGCTCGGATCTCTCGATTGGTTGCCGAAACGTGCTCGGGCTCGCGCCAGCGCTCGATCAGGGTGGCATTCGGCGCCAACTCGACGATCTGCCGGCTGGTGGCCGCCGGGTGGAACACATCGTTCCCCATGGCCACCAACATCGGTGTCCGGATCGCCGCCACCTCGTCCGGCGTGGCGGTGAGCACGAACTCGCCGTCCCACATGGTGCTTCTGAACTGCTCCCAATCGGAACGTGTGGCCTCGGGGTGATCGTCGGCAATCGCCGACGCCCAGGTGTCGAACATGCCTCGGAGCTCTGCCCGATTGTTGTCGATGCCGACGGGCTGGAGGAGCACGGCGCTGGCAAATCTCTCGGGGTTGGCCAGGAGGAGGCCGAGGATGTATGGGCCGCCGATGCACATGCCGATGACGTGGCACCGCTCGACGCCGAGATGGTCGAGCAGCGCCAGCTGATCGTCGGCGTAGGTCTGCCATCCGTCCGCTGCCGAGATCGGCGCGGTCGAGGCCCCGGCGTTGCGCTGGTCCATGCCGATCACCCGATAGCCATCGGCGAGGCAACGTGGGTCCCACGGCTGTCCCTCCCACAGCGCGTGCGCAGAACGCATCCCGCCGGGAGCGATCGTGAGCACAGCGTCGCCATCGCCATCGATCTCGTAGTGGATTCGTCGACCATCACTCTCGAAGAAGGGCATGGTCTTGTTCTAGTCGGCTCCTCGCAGGCGAGTACGAAGCAGGTGCCAGTCCCAAGCTGCGAGAACCGCCGGGAGGAACGCGACGCTGGCGAGAAGGATCATCGAGTGGACGGGAAGCTTCTCGAGGTGGGGGACCGTCCCGTCCTGGGTTCCGAAGTCGAGCATCTCGATCATGATCGGCAAGAACGCCACGACGGCGAGCCGGACGAGGCCGACTCGAAGGCCCTGGGCTGCCGATCGACGGACGGTGGTGGCGCCGAATGCGGCGGCACCCGCCATGGCGAACCAGCGGGCGCCGGGCATCAGGCCCTCGATCGTGCGAGCGAGGTCACCAGTCGGACGAAGGGTGAGCTGATGCCATGAATTGAAATGGTTCGCCATGAGCGCATCAATGCTCCCGGCGACAAAGGCGAGCGCCACGGTTGCGGCGACGACGAGTCCGACGACCGGGACGTGGACGCGGTCTTCCGCGTCGATCACGGGCGCTCCGTTCGAGGAGCCAGAGGCCCCGACATCAGCCCAGTCCGCCCTCGGCGACCATGCGTTCGAGCGTGAGTTCGGGGTGGTCCTGGAGGACTCGGTCCATCCAGTACTTGCTCTCGAACAGTGCGAGATGTGTGCCATCGTCCCGGGAGAGCACGTCCACACCTTGCATGGCTCGCAGCGCGGGCGTTGATTCCTCGTCGGTCTTGCGGGCGATCGTGAAGCGAGTGGTCGTGAGCACCATCTCCGCCCCGAACTCGTTCTCCAAGCGGTGGCTCGCCACCTCGAACTGCATGGGGCCGACGGCGGCGAGGATCGGTTGTGAGTCGCCGGTGTGTTCGTCTCGCAACACCTGGACGGCGCCTTCTTCGTCGAGCTGGGCCACTCCCTTGCGGAACTGCTTGAACTTCGAGGTGTCCTTGACCCTGGCTCGCATGAAGAACTCAGGAGCGAAAGCCGGAAGCGGCGGCCACTGCGCAGGCTTGTCGACGTAGACCGAATCGCCAACGCGCAGGTCGTTGGCGTTGACCAGGCCGAGGATGTCGCCGGGGTAGGCAGTATCGACGGTCTCGCGGTCCTGGCCGAACAGGGTTTGTGCGTACTTGGTCGAGAATTGCCGGCCCGTGCGGCCGGCGATCGCGGTCATTCCCCGGTCGAACTCACCAGAGCACACCCGGACGAATGCGATCCGGTCCCGGTGGGCCTTGTCCATGCCGGCCTGGACCTTGAAGACCATGCCGCTGAACGGCGCATCGACATCTCGGCGAGTCCCGTCAGCCAGAACTCGCGGCCCGGGTGAAGGCACGAGATCGACGACTCCGTCGAGCAGGAACCGGATACCGAAGTTGGTCATGGCCGACCCGAAGAACACCGGCGTGCTTTCACACGCCAGGAAGGATTCTTGGTCGACGGTCCGACCGACCTCGCGGAGCAGCTCAGCTTCCTCCTGTGCGTCGGCCCACCAATCAACGTCACGCACCGCAGCATCCTCATCGGACATCTGCTCTTCTGGCGCCATCGTGGAGCCACGGGCGGTGCGTTCGAAGCGGGTGTATTGGCCGTTGCTCTGATCGATCAGACCCCGAAAGTCGCCGGGAATGCCAACGGGCCACGTGACCGGAGTTGGCTCGACGATCAGCGTGTTCTCGATCTCGTCGAGAAGGTCGAACGGGGGCTTGCCCGGTCGGTCCCACTTGTTGATGAAGGTGAGGAACGGGATCTCACGCTCGCGACAGACCTCGAACAACTTGAGTGTCTGAGGTTCGATGCCCTTGGCTGCATCGAGGACCATGATGGCTGCATCGGCTGCAGCCAGCACGCGGTAGGTGTCTTCTGAGAAGTCTCGGTGACCGGGGGTGTCGAGCAGGTTCATGACGCAGTCCCGGTATTCGAACTGCAGAGCAGCCGAGGTGATCGAGATGCCGCGTTGCTGCTCCATCTCCATCCAGTCAGACGTGGCCGAGCGGCGGCCCTCGCGGGCCTTGACCGTGCCCGCTTCCTTGCCGAGTGCGCCGCCGTAGAGCAGGAACTTCTCGGTCAGCGTGGTCTTGCCCGCGTCGGGGTGCGAGATGATCGCGAACGTGCGCCGACGGGCGGCCTCGACTTTGGGATCGGCACCTGACATCGGCTCAACGTTAGGGCGTGCCGGCAACGATGGCGGGCGAATTTGCCCACGGGTGAACCGCCGGGGCGTCGCGACTCGACAAGAAGGCATGTGATCTCAGGCCGGGCCAGGCGGCCACATTCTCCGAGTCGACGCATTTGGGCGATGCGTCGCCGACCATGACCGGCTGCGAGGTCAGCACGATCAACCGCTGGGGTGCTGAGACACGACCCGGCACCTAGTCTCAAGCGGTGCTCGCCGAACACCCGAATCCTTACCCCGGGGCCCAACGCCCCGATCGTGCCTGGTCCGTCGACAGTCATGGCCTGGCCCTCGCCGCGTACCAATGGGGCGACGACAGCGGACGTCCGTTGCTGCTGGCCCACGGCGGCTTCGACTTCGCAGGGACGATGGACGGATTTGCCCCGTTGTTGGCTGCCGAGGATTGGCGCGTGATCAGCTGGGACCACCGTGGCCACGGGGACAGCGAGCATGCAGCCCTGTACAACTGGGAGGCCGATCAGCGCGACGCGCTCGCCGTCCTCAGCTCGGTCACCGACCAGGCTGTGCCCTTCGTCGGCCACTCCAAGGGCGGTGGCGTGTTGATGGCGTTGGCAGAGGTCCGTCCCGATCGGGTCGCCGCCATGGTCAATCTCGATGGCCTCCCCTCGGCCAGAGCCGTACCGGACGTCTCCGACCGGGAACGGCGCCGTCTCATGGCCGCCGAGCTCGCCCAGCGGCTCGACTATCGACTTTCGGCCCACGAGGGGACCCGCAAACCCGGCACGCTGCAGGAGCTGGCCGCTCGTCGGCAGAAGATGAATCCCCGCCTGCCGATCGAATGGCTCGAGTACCTCGTTCCGATCGGGGCTTCCGAGAGCGGCGACGGATGGCGGTGGAAACTCGACCCATCCATGCGATTCGGTGGTTTCGGTCCCTACCGGCCCGAATGGAGTCTGTATCGACTGCCTGGCCTGCGGGCTCCGTTCCTCGGTGTGCTCGGCCTGGAGGAGGACGCCATGAGCTGGGGTACCGAGCCTGAAGACGTCGTGAATTGGCTGCCGCGAGGTCACCGTTTCGAGACCCTCGAGGGTGTTGGTCACTTCGTGCACATCGAACGCCCCCGTGAGGTTGCTGACATCGTGCTGGAGTTCCTGTCATGACTGCTGCTCGGATGCTCCGCCACAATCGGGTCGACATCGCACTACACGAGCTCACGCCCGGCGATGGAACGCCGCTCCTGGTGCTCCACGGACTCGGGGAGCAGACGGCACTCCCACGGGAGCCGTGGTCTGCGTGGCCGGGGCCGGTGTTCGGCATCGATTTCACTGGGCACGGAGCGAGCACGGTGCCGACCGGTGGCGGCTACACGGCCGAGGTACTGATGAGCGATGTCGATGTCGCGCTGGCCGAGATCGGCCCGGCTGCGATCCTGGGTCGTGGGCTCGGCGGCTACATCGGCTTGTTGATTGCCGGCGCCCGTCCCGACCTGGCGCTCGGTGTGGTCATTGACGACGGACCCGGCCTGGCGGGCGGAGGCTCTGGCCCACGATCGGGCACCTGGTATTCTCCGAGCGATGTCGATGGCTCGAGCCCTGACCCTTTTGCGCTCTTCGAGCTGTCCAACGATGTGCGCCCTGGCGACTACGTCACGGGATTCGTGCACCTGCTCATGGCCAACTCGGCCATGGATCAGCCGTTGATCGTGACCGCCCGCAACCGACCACCATGGCTCGCGGCGGTCGCGGCCGAGCCCGGCGTGGTCGTCACGTCGGCCGACGCCGCTTTCGCTTCGATGGTGCAGTAGCTCCGATGAATGAAACCCCGATGAACGGTCCGGCCGGAGACCGCCGAAGTTTCGTGATCGACACCGACACCGCGTCTGACGACGCAGTTGCTCTGATTCTCGCGACGGCGGCTGACATCGACATCGCGGCCGTCACGGTCGTCGCCGGCAACGTTCCGCTCGATCTCGCGATCCGGAATGCGATCGTGACCCTCGATCTCTGTGGCGAATCAGATGTACCGGTCTACGCGGGTGCGGCACATCCGATGTCCCGTCCTCTCGAGACGGCCCAGTTCGTGCACGGCGAGGACGGCATGGGTGGTGCGTCGTTGCCTGGGCCGTCGCGGAGCGCAACGGTCGGCGACGCCGTCGACGTACTCATCGGACTCGCCAACGAGTCGCCGGGACGACATACGTTGGTGACGCTCGGGCCATTGACGAATGTGGCCGCTGCGCTGGCGCGTGATCCCGATCTGCTGACGCGGTACGCGCACACGTTCATGATGGCGGGGTCGCCGGACGGAGTCGGCAACGTGAGCGTCGCCGGTGAATACAACGTGTGGGCCGACCCGGAGGCGGCGACGGTCGTTTTGGGCGCCGACGGACGCAAGACGATGATCGGATGGAACATCAGTCGGCAGTTCGCCGTGGTGACGCCGCCCGAGAACGAGCGGTTGATCGCTGCCGGCCCGCTCGGCCGGTTCACCGCAGAGATCAACGGCGATGTCGACCGTTACTGCCGCGAAGTCTCGGGTCTCGATGGTTATGACCTGCCTGATCCGGTGACCATGGCGGTGGCCATCGACGAGTCGATCATCACCGAAGCAACGATGGAGGCCATGGTGGTCGGCCTCGACGAACCCAGTCGGGGCGCGGTGCTGCTCGATCGCCGGGCTGAAGGTTCGGCGCCGAACTGCCGGGTGGTGTGGGCGGTCGACGAGGCCGCGTTCAAGACTCGACTGCTCGACGCTTGCCGCCCCCGCTGACCCAGCAAGTACGGTCAACCCATGGTGGCAATCGTCGAGATCCAAGGTCTTCGCAAGGTGTACCACCGGGCTCGGCGGCCAGATGTGGTTGCCGTCGAGTCACTCGACCTGACCCTCGGATCGCCGGGAACCGTTCACGGCTTTCTCGGCCCGAACGGCTCCGGCAAGACAACGACCATTCGTTGTCTGCTCGGGCTGATCCGCCCAACCGCAGGCGACGTCAGAGTCTTTGGTGTCGACTCGACCACTCAGTTCCACAAGGTGGCGTCCCGCGTCGGTGCCATGGTCGAGAACCCGAAGATGTTCCCCGCCTTCTCCGGCCGTTTGAACCTGTCGCTTCTCGCTGACCTGGCCGGTATTCCCGGCCCCGAAGTGGACCGTGTGCTCGAGGTCGTCGGACTTCGCGATCGCAGCAGCGACTCGTTCGAGTCGTACTCGCTTGGCATGAAGCAGCGCCTGGCGATCGCTGCCGCGCTCCTCAAGAACCCCGACCTCCTGATCCTCGACGAACCGGCGAACGGCCTCGACCCGGCCGGCATCGCCGAGATGCGGGTGCTGATCAGGTCGATCGCGTCCGAGGGAAAGGCCGTGCTGGTGTCGAGTCACCAACTGGCTGAGATCGAGCAGGTCTGCGATGACGTGACCATCATCCACCACGGTCGTTTGATCGAATCCGGCCCGCTCGATCAGGTGCGCAGTCACGCCGGTGCCGACAACGTGGTGGCCACGATCGCCGACCGAGACCGGGCGATCGCCACCCTCGCCGCCGCCGGCATCGTCTCGCACCCGCGACCCGATCCGAATGAGATCGTCGTCGACATCGACGTCGAACGGGCGGCCGAGGTCACCCGGGCGCTCGCCGACGGCGGTCAGTACCTCAGGGGACTCCGCGCCGAGAGGGCCACCCTCGAGGCAGCGTTTCTCAATCTCACCGGCGACACTCCACCTCCCCCGAGCGGTCGCCCCAACCCGAAACCGGATACTGCGGCGATCGCAGATGCCGCCGGAGGTCGATCGTGATTCCGCTCCTGCGCTCCGAGATCAGACGCCTCTTCGCCCGGCGGATGACGCTGCTCTTCCCGGCGGTGCTCATGCTGTTGACGGTCGGGGGCACGATCATCGCCTACTTCGTCATCTCCAACGACGAAGGCAACTCTCCCGACTTCGTGAACGACATCGCCGGCGGAACGGATGCGACCGACATCCTCGGATTGATCGCGTTCTTGATCCCGATCATGGCGTTCGTGATTGGGGCGTCGTCGATCGGCGCCGATCTGAAGACCGGCATGGTCGAACAGATTCTCACGTGGGAGCCTCGTCGGCTTCGCTTCTTCGCGGCTCGTTGCATCGCCGGGTTCATCGGCGTCGCCATCGCCGCCATCCTGGTGGCGAGCGTGTTCGTCGGCCTGATGTTCGCGCTCGCTGCAGCCACGGGCACGACCGGCGGCACGACCGGCGATTTCTGGGTCGCCATCGGTGTGTCGATCTTGCGCACCGGTCTCGCTGCTGGTCTCTTCGCCATCTTCGGACTCGGCGTCACTTTGCTGGTGAACAGCTCGGTCGGGGCCATCGTCGGCTTCGTCATCTACTTCTTCATCATCGAGCAGTTCCTGCTCGGCGCATTCCTCCCGAAGGTGGCGGCGTATCTGCCGATCACGAACACAAGCGCGTTCGCGGCCGGCGTCGACGTCGAGCGGGTCGAAGGAAGTGTGTTCACCGACAACGTGCAGACCGTGGTGAGCCACGGCTACGTCACTGCCGGCGTGATCTTGGCCGGATGGACGACGCTCGCAGCAGTTCTCGCCGGGGTCGTGTTCCGCCGCCGGGACATCGCCTGACTGCTTCTCGTCGGCGGCGCCCGGTGCGGACTACAGGGCGTTGAGGAGGTACGGGGCCACCAGCAACAGGGTGATGAGCGTCGAAGCAAGCAGTGCGCTCAGGATGCGCCGATCGAGCCTCTGCTCGGTTTGCTGCTCCACTCGTTGGGCCTCACTCGGCATCTCGCTGTCTCCACATGTCTAGGTGACATCAGGAAACAACCTTCGGTGGCCGGCCACATGGGCAGAAACTCTCGCCCGGGAACGTCTACAGCCAAGGCTCGTCGCACTTGGTTCCCGACGGTGACGACGTGACCGCCACCCGTGGCGGAGGCCACATGCTTGGCGATGTTGTGAGCGTCAGCGAGCAACTCGGGGAACGCCGCAGGCGTTCACACGC
>CBESNA010000031.1:0-44429 GCA_965530755.1 uncultured Acidimicrobiia bacterium
CGACCTCGGATCGAACGTCGTAGCGCTCCAACGGTGTGGGCCTCATTTGCCTCAAACGGGACGATCTGGCAGCCGCGCAGAAAACGTCGTAGCTGGGCCTGTCGACCCGAGCGGCTGACGTGAGCAACTACCGGCGACGTCACGACCGGAAGAAGTCCTACCTCGAGCCGGATCCGGTGTTCCGCCCACCTTGCCCGATCGTTTCGGTGAGCGGTGAGTCGACGATTCCGATCGGGCGTATCTCGTGCACGCTGTTCATGTCCATCAGTTCGCTTCGTGCTCCAAGTTGTGAGTCGCGTCGTTGAGGAGTCCAGTATTCACCACGAGTCGCAATGGTCATGAACCTGGAGTCCGCAACGATTGAGAGATACGTGGTCTTGTAGCTGCCCATCCGTAACGTGAACCCGTGCCCACTTCGACCGTGTTAGATCTCGACGGCCCTGTCCATCTGGTCGACCACGGAGGCCACGGTCGGCCGATCCTGCTGATCCACGGCCTGGGTGGCTCCCACCAGAACTGGTCGGCGGTCGCCGAACCGCTCACCGCCTACGGCGCCGTCACAGCGATCGATCTGATCGGATTCGGGCGCACGCCTCCGGCCGAACGATCATCGGGTATCTCGAGTCAACGCGACCTTGTGATCGCGTATCTTCGTCGGTACATCGACGCACCTGCCGTGCTGGTCGGCAACTCGATGGGCGGGCTGATCTCGATGCTCGTCGCGAAGGAGGCGCCCGAACTGGTGGAATCGCTCGTCCTCGTCGACCCGGCATTGCCCGTCATACGTCCGCGAATCGACGCCGCCGCGCTGCGACGACTCGCACTCCCCCTGGTGCCCGGCCTCGGCGCACGAGCGGCTCGCGGCCGATACGACAAGGCAACGGCCAACCCTGATGCCTTTGTCGATGAGCTGTACGAAGTCTTGTGCGCCGACCCGTCGCGTGTCCGCCCGCAGGATCGGGCCAAGGCGGTTGCGATGTTCCGTGAACGGATGACGATGCCTTGGGCTGGTGACGCGTTCACCGATGCCGCTCGCTCGATCTTCACCGTTGTCGCCTTGGGCGGGAGATTCGCCCGGCGGGTGCGCGAGATCGAGGCCCCCGCACTGATCCTGCACGGCGACCGTGATCGGCTCGTCGACGTCGCATCAGCGCGCTGGCTGTCGCGTCGACGACCCGACTGGCGACTCGAAGTGCTCGAAGACGTCGGCCACGTCCCTCAACTCGAGGTACCCGAACAGTTCCTCGACATCGTCGGTGGATGGCTTGCCGACAGTGCGGTGCCCGCAGCCAATTGACGGCTGCCGCGAGCTGGAGTCAGCCGGCTGGTTCGTCGTCGGGCCAGCTGGCCTCGATTCCGGCCATGATGTCGTCGAGGGCTTCCGGACCGTTGACGAACCAGTCGACCATTCCCTCCCAGAATGTTCCCTTTGCGACCCTCTCGGGCATCAGGTCGGATGCGTCGAACCGAAACCCGTCATTGAGCAGGGCGGCATGGGTGAGCTCGGCGACTCGCCGGTCTGTCGCGTTGGGGATCGCGTCGAGGTCGAAGCGGGTGTTGGCGGGTATGTACCCGACGGCGGCTTCGACGCTGGCATGTCCGTAGTCTGGTGATGCGATGAACTCCATCACGGCCCGTACCTCGGGCCGATCGGTCACTGCGACGACGTACGTACCGGCGCCGACCATCGTCTCGGAGTATTGCGGATCGATCGTCGGGAAGTCGAAGGCGTCGATGACCTCCCCCGCTCCACTCCCGATGATCAAGGGAGCAAATGAAGCCAACGGAACGAACATGCAGCCGGGAGGTTCCGCCGCCAACGTGAGAGGTCCTTCTTGCAGTGGGGTCTGCGCGGCCGCAGCTGGGCTGCGATCGAGGTACTCGGGTGTGAACACGAGCTCGCCGACGCGGCGCGCCGCGTCGACGACCGCCGGATGGTCGAAGTCGATCTGGTGGAAGGCCCACTTGTCGTAGAATTCTGGCCCCTCGGACCGGAGGAGGGCGGACTCGATGATGTCGGTCGCCGCCCAGCCGCTGAAGGACCCAGACTCGATGTAGATGCACCATGGGGTGTCACCGTTTGCGACGATCTGATCGCTGATCTGCACCAGCTCGTCCCACGTCTCTGGGGCTCCCCGGCCGAGCCGGTCGAAGGCCGCAATGTTGTACCAGATCAGTGATTTCGCATCGAGCTTGTCCCACAACCCGTAGACGGGGCCCGACGTTGACGGCCAGGATCCTTCGTCGCCGAGCGAGAGCAAGCTGATCAGGTAGGGGCTCTGGGTCATCTCGAGCTCGTCGCGGTCGAGGTAGCGCGTGAGATCCATGACGTTGCGGGGCGCGATCGTCGGGATCGCTCCTGGTTGCGAGAGTTCGAAGATGTCAGCGTCATCAGTGTCGCTGGCCAGCTGCGACACATTCGCATCGACGCGTTTGGTTCTGATGACGACTTCGATTCCTGTTTGCTCGGTGAACGATTCGAAGTTGGCCTGCATTGACGCCATGCCCTCAACGCTTGCCGTCACGAGCTCGACGCTCGCACCGGCCAGCGGTTGTTCACTCGGTCCGCCGGCATACGTCTCGTCGCCGCCGGCGATCACCAGACCGGACGCAATGGGTTCTCTCGGGTCCGAACACGTGTTGAGGCCGGCAGCCCGGCACTCCTCGTCGGTGAGATCCCTCGTTACCTGACCCTGGGCGAGTCGGATCAGCTCGTCGGGCGGAAGCAGGAAGACGCCGCCCCCCGCACCTGCTCTGAGAGCGCTCGGCGCCGTTGAGACGGGGTATTGCGTCCCGGTGGACTGCACCCCTGCATGCAGGGCGTCCATGACCTCGGGCAGCAGCTCGCCTTGTGGAGACGCCACGCGGGCCGCTTGGATCGCCAACATGTTCGCCAGCTCGGGATCCGATTTCATCATCAGCTGAGCGTTGGCCGCGACCTTGCGAGCTTCTGCCGATCGGCTGATCTCTGTTGCGAGGTCGGACGCGCGGCGCTGCTGGACCACGGCAAATGCACCCAAGGCGAGCACCAGGACGATCGTGAAGGCCATCGCCACCAGCATTCGGGATCGCCGTCGCAGCGTCGTCTCACGCCGCTCCTCGTCAGTTCGCGCCAGATGTCGTTGTGTCTCGGCCAGCTCGCTCGATTCCAGGAACTCAAGCTCCTGGCCGGTGAGTCCGATCGGTGATGACTCGGCCCATCCCTCGTATTTGGCGAGCCGACCACCGGTGAGCACGAAGGCCGGATCACGATCGTTCTGCACCCAATCGGAAGCCGCATCGGCCAGACGACGTTCGGCGCGGACGTCCGAGCGCGCCTCCTCGATCCATCGCTGGAGCCTCGGCCACGCGTCGAGGAGTGCTTCGTGAGCGATCTCGAGAGTGGGTCCCCGGGTCACCGGGTCGCGATCGAAACCCAGGAGCCGATGGCGTGCGAAGGTGTCCGTGATCCTCCGGGCGTACGGACCGGCGTCGCTGATCGCAGTGAGCTCTGACAGCAGCACCCGCCGCCGTGTGTCGCCCGCTCCTTCTCCGAGGGTCACCAGCCGCAGGAAGATCTGCCGGGCCGCCTTCTGTTCGTCGGCCTCCAGGCTGACATAGATCGCCTCGGCACGATCGACGAGTGCACCGGACACCCCACCGAGCTCGCGGTACGCCGACGTCACCAGCATGTTCCCGGCGCGTCGCTCGAACAGCTCGGTCAGCGTGTACTGCAGCAGCGGAAGGGCGGCCGGCCGGTCGATCACCGCGGCGACCAACTCGCCGACCAAGGCCGGGTCGCAGAGTGCCCCAACGCGTTCGGCTGGCCCGGACACCGCTCGCTGGAGATCCTCGGGCGCCATCGGAGTCAGTACCTCGGTGCCGTTGCGCAGAAGCTCACCCAGCCCGCGGTGCCCGAGCGGCCGGTCGTAGAAGTCGGCCCGCAAGGTGGCCACGATTCTGACTCGGCTGTGGTCGTCGCGGACAGCGTCGACCAGTGCGTCGATGAAGCGCTCGGCCTCGTCGGGCGCGCTCTGCGTGAACAGTTCTTCGAACTGGTCGACGACCAGCACGAGCGTTGAGTTCTCCTGAGGGAGAACACGTTCGACGGCCCGATGGATGCCCTGGTCCCCGCTGAGCTGTTCCAACAACGACGTCGGCGGCTTCACCGCAACCGCTAGCAGCGCGAGTTCGAGCTGTTCGAAGGGGTGAGTGGCCGGTACCATCTCGACGGTGAACCAGGTGCTCGATCCTGGCGCAGCCCCTTGCCGGAGCGCCGGGAGCAAGCCAGCCCTGACGACGCTCGACTTCCCGCTCCCGCTCGGCCCGACCACCGCGACGAATCGGCCAGCGCTGCCGGCCCTGCTCAAGCGCGCCACGAGGCGATCGATGAAGCGCTCGCGGCCAAAAAAGTCCCTGGCGTCGCTCTTGCCGAAGCTTCGCAGCCCTTTGTACGGGTTCTCGTCGAGGACCGGCGTTGCGGGACCAAGCCCGACACGGAGAGCGGTGGTCACTGCGCTGCGGAACGCGCCTGCGTCGTTGAATCGGGCCGTGATCTCATCCTCGGTGGCTCGCTGGAGCACCGCTGCGAGTTGCCCGTCGAGGCCGACGAAGAGATCGGAGATCTCGTCGGTCCGACCGGTCGCCGCCTGCGCGACTGTCACCGCGAGGCTGTAAACGTCAGAAGCGGGAGTCAGATCTTCCCCGGTTCCGAACTCTGGCGGTGCGGCGGTGTTGGTCGAACCCGGCGCGACCGTTGCACTGACCCGTGCTGATGACGTGATCTCGAAATCGGCGAGGTAGGCATTGCCGGAGTCGTCGACGAGGATGTTGTTCGGACCGATGTGCCCGTGGGTGACGCCGCCTCTGTGGGCGGTTTCGAGCGCCGCTCCGATCTGGTCGATCAGCTTGGCGAGCCGGTCGGAGCTCAGCGGGCCGTCAGCGATGACGTCGGTGAGGGTTCCGCCGCGCATGTAACGCATGACGAGGTACGCGGCACCTGGCTCACGCCAGTAGTCGTAAAGCGGAACGATGTGCGGATGCTCGAGACGGGCGACCAGCTGGGCCTCGTCCTCGAACCGCCGGATGAACGTTGGATCATCAGCGAGTTCGGGTCTGATGACCTTGATGACGACCTCACGGCCGACGGCCGCCTGATACGCCGTGTACAGCACGCCCGAACCCCGCTCACCGAGTCGTTCTCGGATTTCGTAGCCGCGCACCGAGAGCCCCGGCGCAACGCCGGCGTCGGAGCGTGCCGCGCGATGATCCGAGTCGAGCGACGGATCGCTGGTCACGATCCGTTCGTTGAGACGTTGAAGTGTCGCTGACGGCTCGATCCCGAGCTCCTCGCCAAGTCGCCCGCGAAGGAGCCGATAGCTGCGCAATGCGTCGGCGGCTCGACCTGATCGGTAGAGCGTCAACATCAGCGCACCGGCGAGATGCTCGCGGTTGGGGTGTTCGCTCACCAGGCTCTCGAGCTCGCCAACCAACTCGTGGGTCATTCCTCGACGGACATCCGCATCGATCCGACTCTCGACTGCGTCAAGCCGCAGTTCCTCCAAGCGGGAGATCTCGACCTGCGCCCACGGTTCGTACACGAAGTCTGCGTATGCCGACCCATGCCAAAGCGCGAGTGCTTCGGCGAAGACGATCGACGCAGCAGCGGGGTCTGCTTCGGTCAGTGCCCTGCCCTCTGCGAGCAGCTTCTCGAACACGAGCGAATCGACTTCGTGCGATTCGGCGTCGAGCGTGTAGCCGGGGGAACGGGTTCGTAGCGGGCCGCTGTTCGAGCGGGTCTCGCCGTTCGGGTCGAGAGCCTTGCGCAGATTGGAGATGTGGACCCAGAGGGCGTTCTGTCGCTCGGGAGCCGCGTCGTCACCCCAGATCTCGTCGATCAGCCGATCGGTCGAGACCACCCGGTTCAGGTTCGTCAGCAAGATCCCAAGGACGGCTCGCTGCTTCGGCGAACCGAGGTGGATCGGCTCGCCGCCGCATGTGACTTCAAGCGGCCCGAGAACCCCGAATCGAACGAGTGGCGATTCGGGAGGTGCGCCATTCTGCATGGGAAACCCCTCCAGCAACGTAGTCCCTTTGACCACCTGATCACAGCGGCCTTAACGCTCGCTAAAGGGCCAGTGACCGCGTGATTGGCCGAGATCGAGCCTGGCGTCGAGTCGAGAAAGTCAGCGCTAAGTCGAATTCGGTGAAGTCAGAGGCCCCCAAAGCGTCCGAGAAGCAGCTCCGATGACGGTGCTGGCATGTGGAAACTCATGCTCTCGATCGTCACAGGCTTCGGTTTCGTCCCCGCCACCTCCATTTCGGTGGCCCCATCGGTGGCAGTTCCAGAACCGGCCGATGTCGCCGTCGAGGTGGTCGACATGCCCGACCACCTGCGTGAGATGGCGGACTGGGCGGTGGACCTGTTCGAACAAGCCGACCTCGATCTCCCGGGACTCCGGTTCGTCCACCACATGGGCGCAACCGAGCCCTGTCAAGGCCGAGCCGGTCTCCATCACATGGTCGATGATCTGAGCGTCATCGAAATCTGCGCCACCGAGGCCAACCGAGCAACGCGTGTGATGATCCTGCACGAGACAGCCCATGCGTGGGCCGCCCACGATCTCACGCAGGAACGAAAGAGCGATTTCCAGGAGCTGCGGGGTTGGACGCACTGGAGGGACTACGAAGCTGCACCGTGGCACGAGAACGGCACCGAGCAGGCGGCCGAGATCATGGTGTGGGGACTGATCGACGAGCCGCTCGGAATGATCAGGATCTACGAAACGAGCTGCACCGACCTCGAAGCCGGCTATCGAGCGCTCACGGGAACCGATCCGCTCAACGGGCTGCGGGACCTCTGTTGACTGGGGGTTCGCTGTCGAGTTGAGCTGTGAGTGATTGCTGCCGCTAACTCGGCTTCACTGCTGCCTCCGCCAGATCGAGCAGGTCATCACGGCTCGTAAGTTCGTGAGTGGTCGGCACGTAGCCGTCGGCGCGGAGATGGTGCACCTCGCGATCGATGAGACGTGCAACGGGCGCTGGGTCGATCAATCCGAGCATCTCTTGGCGGTGTTCTCGAGCGGCGTACAGCGTCGCTGCCGCCCGTGAGTTGCCGCGTGCGGTGGCGACGCGTGCCGCTGCGAGCAGCGTGTCGCCGAGCGTGAACGCCGATCGTGTTCTTCGGATGATCGAAAGCCCGTCAGTCACGTGTTGTGACGCCTGGTCGAACTCGCCTCGTGCGAGCGAGACTGCCGCCAGGGCATTGTGCCCATGGGGAAGCGCTGCTATCTCCCCGGTGCTGGTTGCGATGGTCACGAACTCACGCGCCGTGCTCTCGGCCAGGTCCCATCGCTCGGCGGTGACCGCCGTGCCGCACAGAGAGCGCAGTGGGGGACCCTGCGGGCCGATCAGCCCGAAGCGGCGCATCTCACTCAACGACGAGGTCAGCTCCGAGAATGCAAGACCGAGGTCGCCCGCGAAGTACGCGAGCTGCCCGCGAAGCAGCGCCACGCGCCCCGTCGTCAAGGGTTGGTCCCATTGCGTTCCGCGCAGTTCCAGCTCAGCGACCAACGCCGCGGATCGATCGGCGTTCCCGAGGAGCAATTCCAGGTAGGCGAGCTCCCAGAGGAACGCTGTCAGCTTCGTGCTCTCGGCCGATCGGAGCACCATCGCGGCGAGGTCAGTCAGTGCGCGACTTCCCGAGATGTCGCCGGCGACCCCGGCAATGTTGGCGCGGACGTTGAGGGCATCCGCTTCGATCTCGGGCATGCCGAGTTGCGCTGCGATGCGATCCATCTCATCGGCGACTGCGGCTGCCTCTTCGTGTCGGCCGATCCATGGCAGCGCAAGCCCAAGCGAGCACAGTGCCTCAGCACGCTCGGATGAGGCGGCCCGTTCACCGGCGTCCAACGCAGCGAGGAGCCACCGCAACGCTTCGTCACCTCGGGCCGCGGTGTACCAGTGCAATGCAAGCCCAGCCGCAAGCTGAATCGTCAAGTCGGGCTCGCCGTGTTGGAGCGACCAGTCGAGCGCTGCAGTGTGGTTCTCGCTGTCGGCATGCCACCGCCGCATGTGGGTGAGCTCTTGACGGGATCCGAACACCGGCCGCAGGGCTGCCCATCCTGCGAAGTACCGAGCGTGACGTTCGAACAGGTCGGCAGACTCGCCCGAGTGCTCCAGCTGCTGACTCGCGAAGTCGCGAATCGTCTCGAGCATCGTGAACCCGCCCTCGGGTTGGTTCGATTTCGTCAGGAACGACGTTTCGACCAGCTGGCTGACCAGGTCGAGCACGTCGGAGTCTCGAGAAATGTCGGCACAGACGCCGACGACGGCCTCGAGATCGAATCTCCCCCGGAGGACGGAGAGTCGGCGGAGCAGCGTTTGTGCCTCTCGAGAGAGAAGGTCGTGGCTCCAGTTCACTGTGGCCAACAACGTTCGGTGCCGTTCGTGTGCCGTGTTCTGGTCGACGAGGAGTTCGAAGCGCTGGTCGAGCCGCTCGTACAGCTCGGTGACCGACAGCACGCGCAGCCGCGCCGCAGCGAGTTCGAGGGCGAGCGGAAGTCCGTCGAGTCGTCGACACGTCTCGACGACGACCGCTCGATTGCGCTCGTCGACCACGAACTGACCGCACGCTGCCGCGGCCCGGTCGGCGAACAGTCTGACCGCGTCGCTGTCGAACTCGTCGTGCTCGTCGAACGGGAGTGGGTCGACGGGGTAGACGTGTTCACCGTCGACGTGGAGCGGTTGGCGTGACGTGGCGAGCACCGTGACGTTCGGACAGCTCACAAGCAGGGCACTGATCGCCGAGGTGGCCGCCGGCGCCACGTGCTCACAGTTGTCGATCACGAAAAGATGAGAGCTCCGGTCCAGATGCTCGATGGTGTCTTCGATCGTGGCGCGGCCAGTCGCCGCGACAACACCACACGCTCGTGCGATATGCGGAACAACGTCGGACGACCTTGTGATCACGGCGAGGTCGACGAACGACAGGCCCTCCGTGGTTTGGTTGGCTCCGCGTGCCGCTTCGATCGCCACTGAGGTCTTGCCGACGCCCCCGGGCCCGACGACGGTCACCAGTCGACGAGTGGCGATCAGACGAACGATGTCCTCGAGCTCGCTGGTCCTCCCCACGAAGCTCGAACTGCGATGTGGAAGAGCTGCGGCGCGTTCGTCCCTCGGCCGGAACGGGAGCGACTGATCGATCACTTGCTGGTGGAGATGCCGCAACCCAGGATTGGGTTCGACGCCGAGCTCTGCGCCCAGAACGACGCGTGCGGTCTCAAACGTGTGGGCCGCTTCCGCCTGCCTGCCGGCGCGGTACAGGGCGATCATCGATTGCGCCCAGAGACGTTCCCGCAGTGGATGTCGGGTCGTCAGCTCGTTCAGCTCTCCGATCAGGTCGATGTGGTCGCCCAGGCCGAGCCGCGAATCGATCAGATCCTCGAGACACACGAGTCGGAGCTCCTCGAGACGGGCGATCGGTGCCTGAGCGAACTCTTCGTACCGAAAGTCATGCAACGCATCGCCTCGCCACAATGACAGTGCCTCGCGGAGCACCCGCCGGGCGTCCTCCCAACGCTGATTCGCAACGAGTTGTGCTCCCTCGGACGCAAGGCGCTCGAATCGGTTGGCGTCGATCTCGTCCGGTTCCACCACGAGCTGGTAGCTCGAACCGGCGGTGCGGATCGGACCTTCGTCGCCGTGCACCCGACCCGGCACGAGCACGTCGCGCAGCTTTGACACGTGGTATCTCAGCGCCTTGAGTCCTCCTCGCGGCGGCTGACCCGACCACACGGCGTCCAGTAACCGATCGGCTGAGACGACCCTGCCGGCCTGATCGAGGAGCACGCCGAAGATGAGCCGCTGCTTGGGAGCGGCGATCGCGGTGAAGTCACCCTCGACGCGCACCAAGAGCGGCCCTAGTACGGCGACATCCATGCCGAACGGTACCAGCTGGGCAAAATCGCTTCTCCGGCGATTCCAGTCGAACGCGCGATTCCGACTGGGCCGATGAGGTGCCGCGCACGTCGACCGCATGGAGACCTATCCGTGACCAAATCGCCCTCGGCGAAGCTCAAACCGATCGGAGCGGGATCCTCCACTCCGGCACAAGAGTTCAGGAGCAGATCATGACCAGTCAGTTGGACGAGCGCCCCGCTCAGACCCTCACCTCGTCACCCAACCGAATCGAATCTCGGAGCCGTAGCCGCCCGTGGATGTTGGCTGCTGCTGCGGTCGCTGTCCTCACGCTCGGTGCCGGCCTGATCCTTGCGGTGGATCGCACCGACGGTGCGCGGTCGCCCGCTGACAAGCCGGATCAAGTGGAAGCCTCGGTACTTGGATTGAACGGTGGTGTGCTGCCGGCGCATTTGTGGGAGTTCGAGGCGCGGGTCGAGGCGGACTCGCTGGGCCGTGTGCTGCCGGCGCACTTGCAGGAGTTCGAGGCGCGGGTGAAGGCGGGCTCGCTGGGCCGTGGTGTGCTCCCGGCGCACTTGCGGGAGTTCGAGGCGCAGGTGGAGTCGGGCTCGCTGGGCGGTGATGAGTCTTAGGTCATCGATTCACCCGCTGTGTCCGCCGATGTGATGGAAGCCAACCTCGTCGAGGACAACGACGTCCAGGCCGACACTCCTCGGAGGCTGTCGACCCAGGCCGGCTTCGTACGATTCGGCGGGGCCCGCCACCTCTTCTCCGCCGACACGATGCAATCGAACTGACGCGGCAATCTCGAGGAGTCCCTTCTGGGAGCGATGTCGGCGCCCCAGAGATCGATGACATCTGGACAATACTCGACGAAGAAGGCGTCTCGTTGAGCGCCGTCGATGCGCCGATTGCCCTTGTGTGCGCCGTTCGAATCGAAGAAGAAGATGTCGCCAGCTCGCCCCGAGGTGAACCGCACGTCGAGCGGGCCTCCGAGGTGCTTCTCGCAGTAGTCGAGTGGGCAGCTGTTGTCGAAGAACATCGGATAGGGATGGAAGAGCCTATGGGACCCGGCGACGTAGCTCATCGGCTGATCGGACTCGCTCACGTCGGTGAGCAACACCATCATCTTCAGCCTCTTGTCCTCCATGTCGTGGTGGTACCGGAACTGCTCGTCTGCTGTGTCTGGGTTCGGCAGGTAGCGCATCCCGACGGCACGGGTGATGTTGGCCGAACGGGTGAAGTAGGAGTCGGCAAGTTTCTGGATTTCGGGGTCACAACACAAGTCGACGAGCGCCGCCGAGCGAGCGAAAGCGTTGTTGGTGATGTATGCCCGCTGTGGCTCCCAGAGATGCTCCTCCTGGTCATAGTGCAGGTAACGGCCGGAGCCGGCCGTCAGCCGGTCGTCGAGATCGGCGACGAACGTTGCCATGTCGCGCTGCATCTGCGCGAGCTGGTCCCGGGCAACCAGCCCAGGCACACCAACGATTCCGTCGCGTTCGAGATCAGCCAGCCAGCGACTTGGCGCCTCGTCCAGCTCCGGGTCCTCGGTCACAGCGGCCCGCCGATGCCGCTGGCGGAGTGCGTGCAACGACTCGACGTCGAGTCGGTGCCCCAGTGCCTCGATCTTGGCCTGTCGATCGAGCGTGACCGCACCGAGCGCCATCAGGGTGCCGGCCGCTTCGAAATGGCGACGCTGAATGGCCGCCGCGAGTGCCGATTGGCCGGTGCTGTCCAACTGATCGAGGTCGCACCCGGCCTTTGCCAGATGACGAACGGCGGCGACGTCATTCGTTGCAGCAGCGGTGATCAACTCCGTCTCGTTCGGTGGTCCAACGACCTGGTCACCAATTCGACGAGTCGCAGAAACCAACGTCGAGCGCGTGCGAGTGAGCGAGAGTCGACTCCACCCCGTGTCATTCGGCATGGCTCGCAACGCGTCCGATCGGCCGAATTGCACGGCAGCATCGATCATCAACCGCACCCGCTCGGTGTCGGAAAGGGTCCGGAAAGCGATTCGGTATCGAGCGTGCCGCTTGAGCGCTCCGAGGTGGACTCGGACTCGACGACTTGCGGCCACCGGCCTGCCCTGGCGGCGCATGCGCACGCGCCCCTGACCGACGAAATAGTTGCGTACGTAGTCCTCGACGAGTGCCGCCTCGTCGACGATGTGGTCCACCTTCGCTCCGGGCACCCAACGACCGATATGCCCGAGCATGAGCAGTCCTCTCGCCACGTCGGTCTCGCCGCCGGCAACGCTGTGACGACCGACGGGCCCGCGGTCGGTGTTGAAGCGAACCTGCGCCTGGGGGCCGGCTGCCACCGCGAAATTGGCACCCCAGGGAGTGTCATCACGATCGAGCAATCTTGGCTCGGGTCCGAGGTCGTGATGACCGTAGACCCCTGCCACCATAGGCCACGACGCCACCAGCCAATCCGGGATCTGATCAGGCAGACATGCCTGTATCGGTCCCCCGAAGAACGCGCACTCAGGGAAGCAGTTGATCGCATCGACATACGCCCTGATCCAGCCGGGGTGCACTCGAACATCGTCGTCGGTCCACACGATCCAGTCGGTGCTCCCCGCCGCATCCACGATCTCGTCGATGGCCCGATTCTGTGCAGCAGACTTGCCCTGCTGGGCTTCGAAGACGCCGTGCAAGGGCAGCTGCGACGAGAACCTCTTCACGACATCGGCTGTGTGATCCGTGCTGTTGTTGTCGATCACCAAGAATCGCACGGCGACCCCATCGACTGGCTCCAGCCGCGTCATTTGTTCGATTGTCTCGGCGAGGCGATCCGCTCGATTCCAAGTGCAGATGACCACGGCGATCGCAAGCGACATCATCGTCGGCTCCCCTCGGCGCACAAGGCCCTCAGTGCGAACCTCTGGCGCTGCAAGACCGTATCAGCCATCAATGAACCGTCCGGCTCGGGGATCGCCGTCGACGTCGTCGACGGATTGACCGTTGTGCTGCGAGAACACTGATCAGGACGGGAATAGCGGCGGATCGGGTCATGACTCGTCCGACGGTGACCCTCGTCAGTTATGTGGTGACCAGGTGCTTCGGTCCGGGGAGCCGAAGGCGACGGTCGCCCTCCTGCCGAGTGACCCAAACCCTTGGAGGCCGTGGACCGACGTCGGGCGGAGATGGCTCGGGTCAGCAGCCGATGCCGAGCCAGAGCGGGACGTCGCGAGGCGTCCCGGCGACCTGGGCCACACCTCCGACGTTGAACTCGACCGAGCCGCCACCGTCGAACTTGATGAGGTCGTCGTACCCCTCACCCTCCACGAAGTCAGCGATCTGGAAGGCATTCATGCCCGTGGTGGAGCCGAACATCATCGTCCCACTGTCCTTGTCGAATGCGACGAAAGAGTGGCGAGTCGTGTTGTACGTGTAGCTCCACTCGTATGTCCGATTCGCCGGATCGAAGACGTCGCGAACCCGTTGACCGTTGATGATCATGGGGATCCCGGCAGCGGCCCAACGCCAGTCAGCCGGGTTCTCGATGGGACTGATGAGGTCGGTGGGGCGGTACCGCCCATACGACTCGAGCGCTCGACTGCCCTTCTGCTCGAGCGATGAAC
This sequence comes from uncultured Acidimicrobiia bacterium, assembly GCA_965530755.1. GTDB lineage: Bacteria > Actinomycetota > Acidimicrobiia > Acidimicrobiales > SZUA-35 > SZUA-35. The sequence goes on from CBESNA010000031.1 coordinate 13,487, forward strand.
TCAAGTGGTAGGTCGGACCGGTTTCGCCGGGGTTGAAGGCGTCGTAGATCACGCTCTCGCTCGTGGTCGTCCAACGCTCGCCGAAGATGCCGCGAGAGCTGTTGTCCGTGCCGTTGTCGATGATGCGGCCATCGATCACGGCGAAGCCGACCGGGCGGGGGTTGGCCCGTTCGGGAGTGTAGAACCAGTTGCCGTTGATCGATGCGACTGAACAGCGCCGCTCGCCGGCACTGAAGTCGACCCGTGAGTAGTCGAGTTCGACGACTTGGCCACCGGTGATGGTCCGAGATGCGTAACCGTCAGCCACCATGGTTGCCTGGGCCAGTGGGCGGAGAACGCGGGGCTGGGTGTTGGTTTGGTCTCGGTACTCCGTTGAGTCCGAGAAGAACAGCATCAGCTGACCGCGGTCGAAACCCGCTTCATTGGCGAGGCGGCCCGTCCAGTAGGCGTACCCACCGGTGTCGGGGTCACGGCACATCACGTTGGCGTAGACGAGGTCGACGAAACCACGGTCGTCGAGTTGGCCGTACCGATCAGCGAACTCGTCGGAGGCAACGAAGTTGGCGGAGATGACCTTCAGCGATGTTCCGTTCTGGTAGCGGTCCATCCAGTACGCCATCCCGCCGTCATCGGGCTGTCGAAGGAAAAAGGCCTGGTAGAGCCGCCAGATGGCACCGTAGGACGCTGAGAGCTCGATTTGTTCCGCATGAACGGGTGTGGGAACGCCCGAATTGCATGCCGCTGCTCCGGCCGGTTGCGGTGCCACGAGTGGCGCAGCAGACGCGAGCACGGCGATCGCAACCGCAACGGTGAGGGACCGAAGATGGGATGCCAAGCGAGACACAGGAGCACAAGATTGCAAATTCGGCGTTCCTTTGACGACGTCTCGCTGCCCCGATCCCATTCCCTTCCTATCGACCGTTGGCGACGCAAAACTTGACGGGCCATCCGGCCCACTACCGCTGACTCCGAAGGCTGCAGGAGCATTCGGGTCGTTCTGGGCGGCAGCCGTCAGCTCTGGTTCGGCCGATCGATACAGGGCGGGAAGAGCACGATGACGTCATTACGCCTTCGCGGTCGTGGCCGTTCGCGCCGCCCGCCCCAATGTCGGTCACCTCGAGCAGACGCTGCGCCGGCTCACATTCGTCGACAGGCACGGCTGACACCCGTCGAGGCAGCCCGCCGTCTCGCCGCACGAACCGCTCCAGCGTCGGCCCGCCCAAGGCGTGTCAGGTGGGTATGGTCTGGCGATGACCCGTAGCGCACGCCACGTCAACCTCGCCTCCCGCCCGAACGGGGCGCCCGTTCCCGAGAATTTCGAGGTGGTCGAAGCCGAGGTACCTGCCGCGAAGGACGGCGAGATCGTCGTCGCCAATCGGTTCATGTCGGTCGATCCGTACATGCGGGGCCGGATGAACGACGTGAAGTCGTATGTGCCGCCGTTCCAGATCGGCCAGCCCCTCGATGGCGGCGCGGTCGGTGAAGTGATCGAGTCGAACTCGCCGGACATTGCTGTCGGCGACCACGTCGTCCACGGCCTCGGCTGGCGTGAGATCGCCGTTCTGCCGGCATCGCAGGCGCAGCCGGCCGCACGCGTCGACGGCGTCTCGCTCTCCGCCAACCTCGGCGTACTCGGGATGCCCGGCATGACCGCCTACGCCGGGCTGCTCGATGTCGCGTCCTTCAAGGAAGGTGACGCAGTGTTCGTGTCGGGTGCAGCCGGTGCGGTCGGCTCACTCGTCGGGCAGCTCGCGAAGTTGAAGGGTGCGTCGCTCGTCGTCGGATCCGCCGGTTCTGACGAGAAGGTTGCCTGGCTCACTGAAGAGCTCGGCTACGACACGGCGTTCAACTACAAGTCCGGCCCCGTGGCCGAGCAACTGTTCGCCGCCGCGCCTGGTGGCATCGACGTGTACTTCGACAACGTCGGTGGCGATCACTTGCAGGCGGCGCTGCATGCGCTCAAGGTGCACGGCCGTGTGGCGATGTGTGGTGCGATCTCGATGTACAACAACACCGAACCGGCGCCGGGGCCGAACAACCTGACCCTCGTGATCGGCAAGCGCCTCAACCTGCGTGGCTTCATCGTCAGCGATCACGCCAACATGCGCGCCGACTTCGTCCGTGAGGTCGGCGGGTGGCTCGCCGATGGCACGATCAAGGCCGAGGAGACTGTGATGCACGGCATCGAGAGCGCCGGCGATGCGTTCATCGGGCTGCTCGCCGGTGCCAACACCGGCAAGATGGTGGTCGAACTCTGAGCTCGGTCGGTCACGAACGGGGTATGGCCGGTTTGCCACTCGCTTTCAACCACGAGCAGGACTGTGGGACGCATCGATGGCGTGATGCCGACAAACCGGCCATCGTGGCGATTCGGACGAACGACGAGGTGTATCAATACCTCGGTGGACCCGCCGGCCCGGACTTCGCAGATGAGCTCGCCGACGCCACGGTCGGCGAGCAGTGGGGCGGCTTCTGCATTGCCGACTCGGCGACCGGTCGATGACAACGAGGTGATCGCCGTGACCCAGACGGCGAACAGCCGGTCTGTTGCGCTGCTCGAGCGACTTGGCTTCGTGCTGCAACGCACCTTCACCGAGTTCGACGCGGAGCAGCAAGCCGCTGGGCACCTGAGCTACCTTCTGCATATGGGAGTTTCGGCAACAGAACACATCGCCGCTCCGCCGGAGCGAGTCTGGGAAATCATCACCGATCTGGACAACCTGGTGTCCAATATCTCAGCCATAACTGAGGTAACGGTTCACGAAAACCCGTCCGGAACTTTCGTTGGGGCGAAGTGGAGTGAAACCCGAAAGATGTTTGGCAAGGAAGCGTCTGAGACCATGTGGGTTACTGACGCGGTCGAAAACTCTTGGTTTGAAACAAGGGCCGAGAGCCACGGTGCGATCTATCTGTCGAAATGGAGCATCGTTCCGTCGAACGGGGGAACGTCGGTTGAGCTGACATTCAATTCAACTCCGACGTCACTGCCAGCCAAGATCATGGGGGCGTTCGCGTTCATGTTCAACGGTGCGGTCCGCAAGGCCTTCGAGTCGGACTTGGCTGACGTCAAGCGGTTAGCCGAGGCCGCCAGCTAGGGCTGCGAGCGAGGGCTGAGGCTTCAACCCGCTTTTGGTTCCACACCGGGAACCGATGTGGCGCCGAGGCTTGTGACCGAGACGTGGACAACGGTCTAGGGTTTCGGAATGCTTGGGTTCTTTGAGCGCCTTTCGGTGGCTGACGAGAAGTCTGAAGTCAGTCGTACTCAGACAGCGTTCCGGCTTCTGCTCGGAGCAGCGCTCACCTTCGCTGGCTTGAGCCATCTGTCGTGGTCCCGGAGTGAGTTTCTGGCGCAGGTTCCTGACTGGTTCCCGGCAGATGCCGATCTCGTAGTGGTGCTCTCGGGGATTATCGAGGTTCTCGTTGGCGCAGCGTTGCTGGTGGCAGCGAAGTACCGGGTGATCGTCGGACTCGTAGCCGCCGCTTTCTTTGTGGCGATCTTTCCGGGGAATATCGCTCAACTCATAGAGGGCACAGACGCGTTCGGGTTGAACTCCGATACCTCACGGGCGGTGAGGCTTCTCTTCCAACCGGTTCTCGTTGGCTGGGCGCTTTGGTCCACGGGAACTTGGAGCGCTCTTCGAGTTCTCGACAGCCCCAGCTAGGGACTGCCAGCAAGCGTGCCTAGTTCGGCCCCGCAGCAGAAAGTGATGCGGCACCCCCACTCGGCGACGTGCTGGCGGCCTGGTCGTCGCACCTCAGAGGCTGAACTTGCCCTTCCTGATTCTTTCTGCCTCCATCAGTTCCACCTCGTGCGCACCGGACACGACGATCGCTGGATCGGGAACGAAGTTGATCGAGAGGTCTCGATCCTCGTAGTCAACCGCGTCGAGGATGGCTCGCATGGCGTTGACTCTGGCCAGGTGCTTGTTGCCAGATCGAATGATCGTCCATGGAGCGGTATGGGTGTGGGTCCGCTCGAGCATCTCGTACTTCCGCTCGGTGAAGTCATCCCAGAGGTCCTGGGCCTGCACGTCGATCTCGCTCAGTTTCCACTGTCGGAGCGGGTCATCTCGTCGGCGATCGAATCGGCGCTTCTGCTCCTCCTTGGTGACGGAGAAGTACAGCTTGACGAGGATCGTGCCTTGGCGAACGAGTTCCTTTTCGAAGCCGACGACTCCCCGAAGGAAGTCCTTGTGTTCCGCCTTGGTGCAGAACCCGAAGACCGGTTCCACCATGGCCCGGTTGTACCAACTGCGGTCGAACAGCACGATCTCGCCTGAGCTCGGGAATTGCCCCACGTACTTTTGCAGGTACCACTGTCCCCGTTGTTCTTCTGTGGGCTTGCCGAGCGCCACAACCCGGTAGTGCTTCTCGTTCATGTAGCGAGTGACGCGCCGGATGGTGCCGCCCTTGCCCGCCGCATCGCGACCTTCGAACAGCACGATCATCTTCTGGCCGTGTTGCTCGAGGTGGCGCTGCAGCTTCAACAACTCCACCTGGTACGGCTGCAGTTCGATCTCGCGGCCATGCTGTTTGCGTAGCCGCTGATGTTTCTTCTTCTCGGCCCGCAGCTTTCGCTCCAACTGCTCGACGGTTTTCTCCGGCTTCAGGGCCTCGCTCGCTCGCTTCGAGATCGGCACCACCTCGCTGCCAGACTGCTGACCCATCGGGCCTCCTTCGAGAGACGAATTCCTCACCGACCCTGCACCAGGGCCGTGCTGCTGATTAGAGGCGAAGGTCCCCGACGACGGCGATGGGTCGGCCGCGACTGGCCGCCGTGGCCAACCGTCGCCGATATGTGGGCCCGGATTGCGTCATCGCTCGGTTGCGGAATGGGTCAGATCGAGCCAGGCTCAGTTGATGCCCCTTTCGTTGTCGCTGCGCGTTGAGTAGCGAAGTCGGCCGGGTCGAGGGTGTCACGTACATCGTTGACGCGACCGATCCGCGGCTCGACGACTATCGCGAGCTGAACAGCATCGCAGTGCGTGCCGAGATGGAGCGCGATGAGTACTTCATGGGCGAGGGATATGTCCCGATCGACCGGATGCTCGACTCGGGGCATCGCATGCGTTCGGTTCTGCTCCACCCGAAACGTCTCAACCGGTTTGTTCTCACGATGTCTCGGCGAGAGATGGCCGGTGTGCCGGTCTATGTCGCCGAACAAGAAGTCCTTGCCGAGGTCGTTGGCTTCAACATGTACCGGTGTTGCCTCGCGTCCGCCTTCCGCGCTCCCATGCCGACCGTTGCTGACCTGGCGAGTACGTGCCGGCGTCTGGTCGTGCTCGAAGCGCTCAACGACGATCAGAATGTGGGCGCCATCGCCCGAGCCTCGCGGGCGTTCGGCATCGACGGCATGATCATCAGCCCGACCTGCAACGATCCGTACCAGCGGCGCACGGTCAGAGTGAGCATGGGGGAGATCCTGCACGTCCCGGTGGCGCGTGCGGGTGCCGAGGATTGGCCGAGTGCCCTGCACACGCTTCGCGACGCCGGCTTCGAGACATGGGCCCTCACTCCCGATGTCGACGCGATCGACCTGTGGGACATGGACGTTCCCGGTCGGGTCGCGGCCGTTCTTGGCGCCGAGGGCCATGGCCTGGAGGCCGAGACCATGGACGCTGCGACTCATCGCGTTCGGATCCCGATCTCGACCAACGTCGACTCGCTCAACGTTGGTCATGCTGCTGCGGTGACGTTCGCAGTGATCGGTCGCCCGGCGCGTGCTCGATGAAATGCGGCGCCTGAGGCGCCCATGCCGCCGAACTCGCCGTCGATTGGTGGCGGACCGTCGAAGGTCTGCGCCCAGTCGAACAATTCGTTGACGGTGGTTCCCTCGGCGAGCTTGATCATTGCTGTTTCGTGTGCCTCGGTGGTGTCGGCGTTGGCGAACGGTTGACGAACGGTTGACGACCATGCCGGCGGCGGGCGTGATGGTGGTCTTTTTCGCCAACGCCAGCTCAGTGATCGTGTGTCTTGCGACTTTCGAGTTCGGCGATCAGCTTCTTCGGCGCTACGAGCCGGAAGGCATCCTCGATGACGTCGGCAACGTCCTGCCAGTTGACCTTCGCACCTTCTTGATTGTCGAGGAAGACGCCGATCCAGTCTTTGAAGACCCCCGATGAGCTAGGAGTCGGCGCAAAGAACACAATCGGGTCGGCAGCGACCAGGTCTTCTTGCTCACCTGGTGGCGATGGGCACCAGATCGACGCTCGTCCATCGCTCGCGAAGTCGGAGCCATGGAAGTAGCAGATGGGTCGCTTGTCGCGAAGAAAGAAGCTTGGGGCGCCGTGGCTGAGGCGCTCGTTGACCTCTGGCAGCGCCAGAGCAATCGATCGGATTCGGTCCAGTTCGGGTGTGCTCACAACGGCAAGCCTCGCATAGGGCTGCGGGCGCGGCTGGTGGAGCGGCCGGGACTTCCGACGTGCTCGACGCTTCGGTGGTCGTTGATGCAGTCATTGACTCGCGTGACGTCGAGGGCGGCTCTTGGTTCAAGGACAAGCTGGATGAGGCGGTAGAGGCGTATCTGAACGAGCTCGGCGCGGACGGCTGGGAGTTGCTCGGCATCGTCGGTTGCCGCTCAGAGCGGTTGGAGATTCTGGGCGCCCGCTACTTCGTAGAAGACCAGGGCGGCGATACTCGCTGTGTGGAGGACGCGATTTGGCGATTGGACGCCACGGCGCAGGCCGAGCTTGTTCGGTCTGGAACCGTGAGCGCTGTCGAGTTGGTGGACGCCGCGTTGGCCAGGGCGGACGAGCTGGCTGAGCTCCATGCCGTGACGGTTCTGTTCGGTGATCGAGCGTTGACGAGAGCGGCCGAGGTGTCGGGTCCATTCGCTGGGGTACCGATTTTGCTGAAGGATGCCGGTCAGGAACTCGCTGGCACACCCATGTGGATGGGATCGACGGTGCTGAAAGAGGCCAACTACATCTCGCCGGCCACGACCGAACTCGCGGCGCAACTCGAAGCGCTTGGCTTTGTCATCATCGGCAAGTCGGCAGTGCCTGAGTTGATGACCGGGATCACGACCGAGCCGCCGATCGGGCCGCCAACTCAAAACCCGTGGGCGAGAGATCGGACTGTTGGTGGTTCCAGCGGCGGGTCCGGGGCTGCGGTGGCGGCCGGAATCGTGGCCATCGCCCACGGCTCGGACTCGTCCGGCTCCCTCAGGTTCCCCGCTAGTTGCTGCGGCGTGCTCACCCTCAAACCGTCAGCTGGGCGGATCTCGTCTCGTTTCCCCGGCGGTGTCGCCGACCTCAGCAACCGGCATACCGACTTCGTGTTCGCTCGATCTTCCCGTGACCTGAGCAGAACCTTCGCCTCCCTCGCTCCAGCGCCAAACGCCACAATCGAGCCGATCAAGCGCGTAGCTCTACTGGCGGCAATGCCGTTCGGGCTGTCTGTCGACCCCGCCGTTGAGCAAGCCTTGGATGATTTTGCTGGCGAGCTCACCCACGCTGGCCTCAGCGTCGACTACATCTCGCCCATGTTCCTGGAGGACTACGGGACCGTTGCCGATAGGGCGGTTCCCACAATCGCCGACGCCCATCGAGCAGCCGTGGTCGACTGGATCGAGGTCCAGATCAAACGACCGGTGACCGTTGGGGATCTCTCGCCGTCATCTCTTGAAGCCGCCGAACGCGGCCGCCGGCTCGAGCCAGAGTCCATCCACGACGCCATCGTGGCCTTCACCGACGCAGCACGAGCCGCCGCATCATGGACCGACCACTCCGATGCGCTACTCCTGCCCATTCTCGACGTGGTCCCCTGGCAGAACGGGACTCCCGGCCCCAGCAGTCATCTTGGCGGGCTGGTGTGCAGTCTCGCCAACCTCTCCGGCCAGCCCTCGACGGTGATCCCCACCGTGCACCACGGACTACCCATCGGAGTTCAACTCCAGGCACCATTCGGCCACGACGAAGCCCTGATCGACCTTCTCCACGCCATCAGACCCACCGCACCACCGAGCCCGTACATGAACAGCTGAGAACCCGGGCCACGCCACAGCCCGACAGTCCTTCGTTCAGGACTCGGGCAGTGGTTCCAGGATCACAACCGCGGTCTCGGTGGAGCGGCGTGCGGCACAGGCGTCGAGGTTCTTGTCGATCTCTTGCCACCGGGCCCACAGGCGTTCGCGCTCTTCGTCCTGGGCGGCTCGCCCGGTGACATATCGGTGCCCGCCTGCGACGTCGACCCCGGCACCCGGATGGGCCTGGAGGTTCAGCCACCACGCCGGTTCGCCTTCGCCCCAGCCGTTCATGGCCATCGTGACGAGGTTGGGGCCGTCCTCGACGTAGCCGACCATCACGTGGCGTTCTCGGCCGGTCCGACGCCCGATGGTCGTGAGGCGCAACGTGCCCCAACCATTCGGCTTTGGTCGCCAGAGGCCCAACCGTCCAGCAGTCACGCGGTACAAGCCGCGGTGGGCGTGCCAGAACAGGTACATGAACCAGCGTGGCGGCAGTCGTGCTTTCCCGGCTGACGGCTCACTGAGCGGTGTTTGAGATGAGTTCGCCACGGCCTTCCCTTCCTGTGGGCGACTTTCTCGCTGACATCCATCCTGTGCCCCGGTCTTGCTGGCCGACACGGGCCAAAGTCCCGGCCACCGTCGACGTCGTGCTGGAAGCTCACAGCGTTCTCACAGCTTTTCAGGGTTGACTGGCGGAATGGCCCCTGCGAATGCGATCGCGTCACCGAGCCGGATTCTCGTCGTCGAAGACGAACCGGCCATCAGTGATGTCGTATCGACTGCGCTGCGCTATCAGGGCCATGTCGTGACTCAGACCGACAATGGTCGCAAGGGCTTCGATCTGGCCACGGAGACCGAGTTCGATCTGATCGTTCTGGATGTCATGTTGCCTGGCATGGACGGGTTCGACGTGTGTCGTCGCCTGCGAGTTGCCGGGCGTTTTTCGCCTGTGATGTTCCTGACTGCCCGCGATCAGGCTGACGACCGCATCAAGGGTTTCGTCACCGGTGGCGATGACTATCTGACAAAGCCGTTCAGCGTGGATGAGCTGGTGCTGCGGGTGGCGGCGATCCTGCGCCGAACGGGCAACGAGGCCCCTTCGGATCTGCTCGTCGTCGGGGATCTCCGATTGGAACCGGCCGGCCACGAGGTCCGTCGGGGTGGGGTGCTGATCGACCTGTCACCAACCGAGTTCCGCCTGTTGCACTACATGATGGTCAACGCAGGGGTGGTGGTGTCGAAGGGGCAGATCCTGGCCAACGTGTGGGACTACGATTACGACGGAAGTGAGAACGTCGTCGAGCTCTATGTCGGCTATCTCCGAAGGAAGATCGACCAAGGGCACCAACCGCTGATCCACACGCGCAGGGGCGCCGGGTACGTCCTGCGCGACGAGGTGACACGTTGAGCCGCATCCCGCTGCGCCGGATGATCCTTGTCCCGATTCTGGTCGTCATCACGGTTGGGTTCGGTGCCTTTTCTGTGTTCATCGACAGCGTTGAACGCGACAACCTGACAGCCGACCTCGATGCGGAACTGGTTCGGGCCGAGCGGTCCGTCGGAGTGCGCACCGCGCCGATCGGGAACGAGCAGGTCCCGGAGCCGGAGCCGACGGTCGTTGCTGGCGATGACTCGACAGGGGCGGATCTGGCCGATGGGGTTGGGGCGCCGGTGCAGCTGCTCCTGGGGTCTGATGGTCAGATCTTGGCCCAGGGGGGTGACGGAAACCCGTTCGCGGATGCGATGTTGCTCGATCTGGCCGGTCGGAGCGGGACCTTCACTCTCGAGGGTCCTCGATATCGGGTTCGAGTCACGCCCCGAGACGACTCGACAGTAGCGATCACGGCACTGCCGTTGGATTTGTTCGACGACTCGATTGCTGACTTCCGACGATCCATGTTCGGCGGTGCCGTCCTAGTTCTGGCCCTCGTGTCGGCGGTGGTGTGGTTCTTGACCGCCGTCGTGGTGCGTCCGATTTCTCGCATGGCAGCGGCTGCAACCCGAATCGCTGACGGAGCCCTCGACACCGAGATCGACGCTCCACACGGCTCCCGTGAGACGGCTGAGCTGGCTGACGATGTCGGCCGAATGCTCCGCCGGTTGCGTTCGGTGATCGACGATCGAGAACGCTCGGCAGCTGAAGCGACTCAGGCCCGCGACGACATGCAGCGCTTCCTGGCCGATGTGTCGCACGAACTGCGCACGCCGCTCACGGCGCTCAAGGGTTACAGCGATCTCTACGCCGGCAACATGCTGGCTGAACCGGGCGCGCTGGATCGGGCCATGGCTCGCATCGGCGATGAGAGCGAGCGTCTCGGCGGCCTGGTCAACGACATGCTGCAGCTGGCAAGGCAGGCACCGACCAGCGACCACGCCGAGCTCTTCGGCCTCAGCGACATTGTCGAGGTCGTCGTCGATGACCTGCGCGTTGCCCACCCCGAGATCTCCGTCGACCTCGACCTCGCCACCGGCACCGACAGCACGGTGTCGGGCCGGCCTGGCCAGCTTCATCAAGCCCTCCTCAACGTCGGATCCAACGCCTGTCAACACACCCAAGAGGACAGGGGAGTCCAGTTCACGGTCCATTCGACCGACACCGACATCGTCATCCAGGTGACGGATCACGGTCCGGGTATCGTCCCAGACGAGGTCGACAAGATCTTCCTCCCGTTCTACCGCCACGAGACCTCGCGGGGTCGGGACGGCCGAGGAGGCGCCGGTCTGGGGCTCGCCATCACCAACCAAATCGTCGAGCGCCATCACGGAACGATCGCCGTGAGGTCAACTGCAGGCGATGGCGCCACCTTCACCCTCACGTTCCCGCTGGCCACCGACCAGTAGTCACAGGTTCGCGTGACATCTGTATCGCAGTGACTCACAGGCAGAGCACAGGTCGATCCCCCACGATGCGGGAATGACTTCTGCGGTTCCCTCTGTCCGACTACTCGGTGTCGCTCTCGCGGCACTGTTGGTGCTGTCGGCCTGCGGCAGCGACGACCCCAGCGTTGACGCGATCGGCTCCAGTGAAGAATCGGCGGTGGCCCCAGTCTCCGAGGACGCGTCGACCAGCGTCGATCTGGCGGCGTTCTTCGATGGTGCACTGACCGAGGAGGCCGTCACGACCGACTGCACGCTCGCCGACGGCACCGAAACTTCGTGCTATCAGCTGACGGTCGCGGGGTTCCCGGCCACCCGAGACACCATCGGACCGTGGTGCCCAGAGACCACGTCCGATGATGCAAGCGATGCAGGGATCTGATTCGACGGCAACGACGTGTATGACATCAGCGGTCAGTTCATTCTGGATCTCGCCGAGATCTACGACGACGACACCTGGCGGCTTTACGACGAGGATGGCAACGTCTTGTCGACCGACACGTCCGAGAAGTTCAACGACCTCGTCACCGGCGGAGCCCAGGCGAACGCCGATGCGGGCCCGGTGACCCTGTGCGTTTACGGCGAGATCGAGTGGGCCGATGGCGGCGGCGCGATCCCCGCCACGGTGGAGATCCCTGTCACCCCGGTCGTCGCCGAGAGTCCGACCAGCGCCGGCACGACGCTCGGAGTCACCCTCGACGGCGTGCTCATCGAAAACAGCGCACCGATCGACCTGATCTTGGGCAACTACACGATCGGCGCATTCGACCCCTGCGGCGGCCACGTCAACCCGCAAGAGGGCTACCACATGCATGCCACGACGGGATGCTCGGATTCCGTCGTGGAGGTCCCCGATGGTGAGACTGCGATGTTCGGCTACGCCCTCGACGGATTCGCCATTCACGCACCGTTCCAGGAAAGCGTCGAGGCCGACGCCGGTCTCGACCAGTGCAATGGTCACGACACCGACGAACTCGGCTACCACTACCACGCCAACCAAGTCGAAGACAACGCCGTCCTGACCTGCTTCAGCGGACAGACAACCGAAGCTGAGTCCGGCGACAACGCCGGAGGTCCTCCTGGCGGCGGCCCTCCTGATGGTGCTGGACCTCGGCCCGGCGGCTGATCCGAATTGATGCACTCACAGCGTGCTCACAGCAAGCGCCCCCACACTCTGAAACGAACCCGCCCGAAAAGGAATTCGAAACATGCCCACACGTATTCACCTCCTGGTAGCGGTCGCCGCGGTCTTCTTGATCGCGACGGCCTGCGGCTCGTCCAGCAGCGATGACGCTGCAGTGTCGGACGCGTCCGACACGACGACCGGCGCAGACGATTCCACCTCGGAGGACGACAGCTCGTCGGATGACAGCGCCTCGGAGAGCGAGACCGCAGCAGCCGTCGAGGGTGTCGATCTCACGTTGTTCTTCGACGGAGCATTGGCCGAAGAGGTCACGACCGAGGACTGCACATTGAACGGTGGAGCCGAGACCACCTGCTACTCCATCACGGTCGCCGGCTACCCGGCCAGTCATGATGTCGGGCCGTTCTGCCCAGACACGATCACCGACAGCGCCGACGCCGGGGGCATCTGGTTCGATGGAAATGGTGTTTATGACCTCGATGGTGAGTTCATCGCCAACTTGTCCGAGCTCTATAGCGACGACAACTGGCAGATGTACGACGACGAAGGCAACGTCCTTGTGACCGAGACCGCTGAGGAGTTCGAAGCAGCAGCTCGACCAGACGTCGATCCCGACCTGCAGAACCATTGCGTTCAGGGAGCGCTGGAGTGGCTCGAGAACGGCGAGCCCATCACCACCACCGTGCTCATCCCGACAGTTCCGATGGCCGCTGACAGCGCCGCCGCATCGAACGGAACCCAGGGAATCACGCTCGACGGTGTCGTGATCGCCGAATCGGCTCCCGTCGACGCCATCTTGTCGGCCTACACGATCGCTGCCTTCGATGATTGCGGCGCTCACTTCAACCCGTTCGACGGCTACCACATGCATGGCGCAGCCGGCTGTTCAGAAGTCGGTGAAGCGTCTGATGGCGACACCCCGATGTTCGGCTACGCCATGGACGGTTACCCCGTCCACAGCCCGCTCGAAACCGACGGCCTCGATGAATGCAACGGCCACACCACCGATGCTGACGGCTACCACTACCACGCCAACGATGCGTCCGAGAACCAGGTCGTCGAATGCCTGGTCGGCCAGTCCGTGGCCGGCGACGAAGGCGGCGGCCCACCCCCGGGCGGCTGATCAGCACTGCACCCGCTCCCCAAACCCACGAAGCACCATTTCACAGAGGAAGAGTCCATGAAATCCAACTCCCGATACTTGCTGGCAGCGATCGCCGCACTGTTGTTGATCGCCTCGGCCTGCGGATCGTCATCCGATGACAACGCAAGCGACAGCGACACCAGCCTTGCAACAACTGACAGCACATCGACTGACGGAGCTGACTCAGACAGCACCGACTCGGACAGCACTGACTCGGACAGCACCGGCGGTTCGGCCGATGCAGCGTCGCTGTTCGACGATGGAGCACTCACCACTGACGCGGTCACGGTGGATTGCACGCTGGAGAACGGCAGCGAAACCACGTGTTATCAGCTCGAGGTTTCGAGCCTGGCGTCCACGGTTGACACCGACGGGCCGTATTGCCCGGCGACCACCAGCGACGTCGGCGGCATCTGGGTGTGGGACGGCGACGAGCCTGGCTTGTATGCGCTGGACAGCGACTTCTGGTCGATGATGACCGACCAGGGCTACGAGTTTGTCGACGCTGATGGAAACATCACCATCACCGATCCCGGCGGATCTGGAGCCGACTCGGGTGGCACTGCCAACTCATGCCTCGAGGCCACAGCAGATGGCTCGTTCCACCTTCAGGTGCTCATCCCGACCGCACCGGAACTTCTCGACGAGCCAACCAGCCTGTCGGAGATCTCCCAGGTCGGTCTGGCACTCGACGGAGTCACCATCTTCGGTGATGCCCCGTCGGTTGCCGACCGGGGCGGGCTTCCTGCGCTCGACGCTTGTGGTGGTCACATTGACCCTTCTGGCTACTACCACTGGCACTTCGGTGCGGAGTCGATTCAGACGAACTTGGACGAAGCGGGAGCTGCGGTGACCTGTGGGATCGAACAGGACGTCGAGGCTCTGCTCGGGTTCTCCTATGACGGGTATGGCATTTACGGGCCGGAGGAAGACCGGGAGATCCCGTCAGACCTCGACGAGTGCTCTGGCCACGTCTCCGACACCGAGGAGTTCGGTGAGATCTATCACTACCACTACACTTATGACTCTCCGAACCTTCCCGCTTGCCGGGTCGGTGCCGCGGCGACTGGCAAGCTGACCAGCCCCGACAACAGTGCCGCGGCCCTACCTGACGGCAACGGGCCCCCCGGTAGCGGGCCTCCTCCAGGCGGATGATCGCCAGGATCGCGGTGTGGCTCGGAGCGTTGGCCATGGTGTTGTTACTGGCAACGCCGGTTTCAGCCCATGACAACAGCTCCGAAAGCATCACGCTCGAGGTGAACGACCAGCGGATCGTGGGTGCTGCCCCGGTGGCCTTCGCCGAGCTCGGCTATCGCGACACGAGCGGCGACGGTCTCATCGATGCCACCGAGCTCCGCGACCAGGAAGCCGAGAGGTCCTCGACGATCGTGGAAACGGTCAGAGCCAACACCGTGCTCACCATCGATGGGCAAACGACACAGATCATCGGTGCAGGCGTCGTTGTGCCAGACGTCGAGGCGGGCCAGGATTCCGCCGGGGAGTTCGTCTCGCTGGTGTTCGCCACTGGCCCCCACGACGGCGAGGTCGGCGAGGTCACGCTCGATTGGGCATTCGATTCGCCGTCCACCGAAGTCGTCCTCGCAGACTCCGACGGTGTCGTTGTCGCTGAGCTCAGCGGCGACGGGACGGCGTCGTTCTCGCTCGGTACGTGGGCGAGTGTTTCGTCGTTCTTCCGGCTGGGAGTCGACCACATTCGCTTCGGACCAGACCACCTCCTGTTCCTCTTCGTGTTGACCCTCGCCGTTGCCGGCACCACGGTGACACGAGACGCTGCGTGGCGCACGGTCAAGCTCGTCACGGCCTTCACGATCGGCCACGCCGCCAGCCTGTGTCTCGCCTACTTCGACCTGATCACGGTCCCGACGGACTTGGTCGAACCAGCGATCTCGCTTTCGATCGTCGCCGCAGCGCTGTTGGCCATGCGCGGCCGGGCCAACGAGGCACGGCCTTGGATCGCCGCAGCGATCGGCATGGTCCATGGGCTGGGCTTCGCGTCGAGCCTCGCAACGCTCGGCGTGGCAACGTCGCAAAGGGCGCCGGCACTCGCGGCGTTCAACCTCGGCATCGACGTGGCCCAAACCGTTGTGGTGCTGATGGTGGTCGCTGCGCTCTGGTGCACCAGCCGGGTTCTCGCCGATCGGATGGCGTGGGTACGCGTCCCGTCGGCCGCTGTCGCTGCAATCGTTGGACTGGCCTGGACCGCGGCTCGGCTCGGCACCTTTCAACTGTGACGGCAACGACGAGGTTTCACCCGCCGAGATCGAAGCCGCCCACGAATCAGGTCAACTCGAACGTGGCTAGAACCATGAAACCGAAGGGAACCCCATGAATCGTATGGCCGCGCTGGTCGTCGTCGCTGCGCTGGTCGGAGCCAGCTGTGCTTCGGATGCAACCCCCGACGCGACCACGGACGCCCAGATCGAGTCGGTCGAAACGGTCGACGAGACCACCGACACCGAAACGACGAACGAGACCAGCACAGAGGACGCAGCCTCCGTCGAAGACGCCGCCTTTCAGATCGAGGTGTGGGCGGACAACTGGAGTGCCGTGTACGTCGATGGTGAATTGATCGGCGAAGATTCGGTGCCCATCACCACCGAACGCTCCTTCAACGCTGAGACCTTCACCTTCGACACGGCGCTGCCGTTCACGATCGCCATCGAAGCGAAGGACTTCAAGGAAACCGACTCCGGCATCGAGTACATCGGACAGCAGAACCAGCAGATGGGCGACGGCGGAATCATCGCTCAGGTCACCAACCTGTCGACCGGTGAGGTCGTTGCCGTCACGAGTTCGGACTGGAAAGCGCTGGTGGTCCATCAGGCGCCGCTCAACACCGACTGCGAGGACGACCCCGACCCCGACAGCACCTGCGAGTTCCTGATCGTCGAAACACCCGCCAACTGGACGTCGGCGGAGTTCGACGACAGCGACTGGGCGAGCGCCACCGAATGGACCGCCACCGATGTCGATCCCAAGGACGGCTACAACGAGATCAGCTGGGACGCTACTGCCCAACTGATCTGGGGAACGGACCTCGAAATCGACAACACCGTCCTTCTCCGCACGACTGTTTCATGAACAGGGGATGACGGGCGCTGGGCAGCTGACAATGCCAGACGGTCTGGGTGCAGCGCTGGAGTTGGGAGGATTCCTTCCTCTTGCCATCTCGGTGGTCGGTGAATTGCGACTAGATTTGTCGTGCGAGCGGGCCCACCCGAGCGGAGCATCACATGATCAACTTCCCATCTCCCTGGCGAGCATTCGCAGCCGGCGTTCTCCTGGTTGCACTCGCATCCTGTGGCGACGACTCCGGCGACGAGGGCTCAGAGCCAGCGACCGACACCACGGCGCAGACGGGTGGGGCGGGCGCCACCGATGTGTTAATCAACGATTTTGCGTTCATCTCCGCCGACGTCACGGTGGATGTGGGGACCGCGGTCACATGGCGCAACGACCAGAGCGTGGAGCACACCGTCACCGGCGACGACGAGGAATTTGACTCGGCCAATCTGCCGGAAGGCGCCTCGTTCACCCAGACGTTCGAGGAACCCGGCACGTTCACCTATCACTGCGAGATTCACCCCAGCATGACCGGGACCATCAACGTTCAGGGCTGACACACGCCGTCGTCCTCTGTCACGGAACGCCGTGGTCGAGCCATGCTGTATCAGCAGCACCAGCGAGTCCGGCCGGTTGCAATTCCGGTCCAATGTGCTACATTGAAGCACATGTCCGAAGTCGGGATTCGTGCCCTCAAGCAGAATGCCTCGGCTGTGGTGGCCGAGGCTGCGGCAGGTGAGACGGTGACCATCACTGATCGGGGCCGCCCAGTCGCCCGGATGACAGCGATCCCAAAATCACGTCTCAGGGCTCTGATCGACGAGGGTCGCGCCCGGCCGGCCCGGTGTCGGGTCGTCGATCTTCCGGTTCCTGAGCCCGGGCCAGATCTGTCTCGAGCGCTCCGGGAAATGCGGGACGACGAGCGGTACTGAGGTGGCGTTCTACGTTGACACCTCGGCACTGGTGAAGCTGGTGGTCGCCGAGTCGGAAACGGCCGCACTTCAGTCTTGGTTGCAGGAAGTCGATCGAGATCTCGTCTCGTGCGATCTCGCGCGAACCGAGTTGATGCGAGCCGTCCGCAAGATCGTTCCCGATCGGGCTCTCCAGGCGCGTGCCGTGTTGGATTCCGTGACTCTCCTCGAGGTCAGAGCGGGGGTGTTCGAGGAGGCGGGTCGTCTTGACCCTTCTGAATTGAGGTCACTTGACGCAATTCATCTGGCTGCGGCGCTGGATTTGGGCGACGACCTCGCAGGATTGGTCACCTATGACGACCGTCTGGCCGAGGCCGCCGAGGCGAACGGAGTCGCCGTCGTCGCGCCACGATGACCCAGTGCCGGACCAGCTTCCCTTCGGGAGGGCGCGCGTTCGCATAGGCAGTTGGTTTCGGCATGTCGGCCAATCCGAAGGCATGATGTTCGAATGCAGGATCAAGAGGTCCAACTCAACACTTACTCGTCCCGGATCACTCAGCCGAAAAGCCAGGGGGCATCGCAGGCGATGCTGTTGGCCACTGGCCTGAGCAACGCTGATCTCGACAAGCCGCAGATCGGCATTGCCGCCTGCTGGTACGAGGGCAATCCGTGCAACATGCACCTCGGTGACCTCGGGACCGAGGTCAAGAAGGGCGTGGTCGAGAGCGGCCTCATCGGCATGCGGTTCGACACCATTGGCGTGTCAGACGGCATCTCGATGGGCACCGACGGCATGTCGTACTCGCTTCAGAGTCGGGACCTGATCGCCGACTCGATCGAGACCGTGATGTCGGCCCAGTGGTACGACGGTCTTGTGGCCTTGCCCGGCTGTGACAAGAACATGCCTGGCGTCGTGATGGCGATGGGACGGCTGAATCGGCCATCGATCATGGTCTATGGCGGCACCATCCGGGCCGGCTGCGGTTCGATCGGCGGTGCCGAGGCCAAGCTCGACGTCGTCTCGGCGTTTCAGAGCTACGGCCAGTTCCTGGCAGGCACGATCACCGAGGAAGAGCGGCAGACCATCGTCGACTGTTCGATTCCCGGCGCCGGCGCATGCGGTGGCATGTACACGGCGAACACGATGGCCACCGCCATCGAGGCAATGGGCCTCAGCCTGCCGTTCTCGTCGAGCACACCCGCTGAGGATCCAGCGAAGATCGAGGAGTGCGTGCGGGCCGGTCGGATGATGGAGATGTTGCTGGCGGAGGGCCTGACGCCACGACGCATCGTGACCCGCGCATCGTTGGAGAATGCAATGGTCGTGACGATGGCACTCGGAGGCTCCACGAATGCCGTGCTGCACACCATCGCGATGGCTCGAGCGTTCGCGCTCGATCTCACGATTGACGACTGGCTGGCAACCAGCGCACGAATCCCGCTGTTGGCCGACCTCAAGCCATCGGGGAAGTACGTGATGGAAGATCTTCACACCGTCGGCGGTGTGCCTGGAGTGATGCGATACCTGCTCGATGAAGGTCTTCTCGACGGCGACCAGCTCACCGTCACCGGCAAGACGCTCGGCGAGAATCTTGAAAGCGCCCCGCACCTCGCAGAGGGTCAGGACGTCGTGTCGAAGCTCGACGGTGCGATCAAGGCCCGAGGCCACATCTCGATTCTGCGGGGCAACCTCGCCCCGGGCGGAGCGGTCGGCAAGATCACCGGCAAGGAAGGCCTCCGTTTCACCGGCCCGGCCCGGGTGTTCAACTGCGAGGAAGACATGCTCACTGGCCTTGAAGAAGGCCGCATCACGTCAGGCGATGTGATTGTGATTCGTTACGAAGGGCCGAAGGGCGGGCCTGGCATGCCTGAGATGCTGACACCAACCAGCGCACTCGCCGGCGCTGGCTTCCTCGAAGACGTCGCACTCATCACCGACGGCCGATTCTCGGGCGGCAGTCACGGATTCATCGTTGGCCACGTCGTGCCCGAAGCCCAGGACGGCGGACCGATCGCCCTTGTCGAAGATGGCGACACGATCACGATCGACGACGAGTCACACGAGATGTCCGTCGACGTCGATGTCGAGGAGATGGCGAAGCGGCGCGAGGCGTGGGAGATGCCGCCGTACAAGGCGACCTCGGGCACCTTGTGGAAGTACATCAAGCTCGTGGAGGACGCATCGAACGGTTGCGTGACTGATGGCTGACGTGGCAATGCCCCCACGCGGTATCTCCTCTGCATCAGTGCCCTCTCGGTAGGATGCGGGTTCGCTGTCTGCTGTGACAGCACGAACGAACCGAGGACGATCATGGGCAAGTACTGGCTGTTGGATCGGCACGGTGCCGACGGGCCTTCGGTTCTGGTGGAGACCGATGGGTCGATGCGGGTGGTCGACGTCATTCGATTCGGACCGGCTGTCACTGAGCTCGAAGCCCAGCAGCAGATCCTCGATGATGTGATCGGTCGAGTGGCACCGACCTTGAAGCCGATGGTCCCCTCGGCCGAGGTGAACGAGCAAGGCATCGCCCTCCACGCCGATCTCAAACACGCCGGTGGCGGAGGAAGCAACCGGAAGGAGCGACGCAGCGGTGGCCCACAAGCGGGGGCGAGTGGGCGCGCTGCCGGCGGATCCAAGCGCACGGGTGGCCGCGGGCGCGGCTGACCGTGTTGCCCGGCCCCAGGTGGGTTGCGGCCAAATTGCAGCCGGGCCGACGCTCGCCGCGCTCAAACGTCGTCGACGAAGAGAAGAGCAGGGGTCTCCAGCGAACGCTTGATGTGCTGAACGAAGGTCGCCGCAATCCACCCATCTACCATCCGATGGTCGAAGCTCGACGACAGATTCAGCACCTGACGGGGCTGGAACGCGCCATCGCGCCACACGGGACGCGTCTCGATCTTGTTGACCCCGACGATCGCTACCTCGGGCGGATTCAGAATCGGAGTGGTCGTAATCCCGCCGATCGCTCCGAGCGACGTGATCGTGATCGTGGAGCCGCTGAGGTCGGCACGGGTCGCGGAACCGTCGCGGGCGGCGCCCGCCACGCGACCGATCTCGGCGGCGAGGTCTGCGACGGCGCGTCGTTCGGCGTGGCGCACCACGGCGACGCGCAACCCGTCGTCGGTCTGCGTGGCGATCCCGATGTGCACGGCATCGAACGTCGTCAACGTCTCGGCAGGATGGTCGTAGTGGGCGTTGAGCTCGGGAAGTTCGGAAACAGCGAGCACGACCGCCCGCGCCATGAACGGCAGCAGCGTGAGCCGTTCCTTGCGCTCATCGGATCGCGCATTGAGTGCCGTCCGGAGCCGCTCCAGCTCGGTCACGTCGACGTCGTCGACGTAGGTGATGTGTGGAATCTCGCGCCAGGCGTCGGACAGTCGCTCTGCGATCCTTCGTCGGACACCACGGACCGCAACGATGCGACGACCGTCGGCGCCAGCCGCCGGGGATGGAGGCGTCAGGCGGCTCGTGGGGCCGACTCCACCGTCGATGAGCACACGGTCGAGGTCGGCGTGCAGTATTCGACCGCCGCTTCCCGTGCCGTCGATCGCGCTGAGGTCGAGCTCGAGGTCGGTCGCCCGCGCACGCACGGCCGGCGCCGCCATCGGCCGGTCAGCTGACGATGCCGAACCGACCAGCGGCGGGAGTGCGCCCGTGTCGCCGGTAGTCGAGCCGCTCGCGACCTCGGGTTGCGACGCAGCCTCGTCGGCTTCCGACGGTGTATCGAGGTCGGGGTCGGGAAGCGCGCCGTCCGGCGATGCGACCGTATTCGAGTCGGTCTCGATGCCGATGAGCGCACCGCCGACGGCGAGCACGTCGCCGGGCTCTCCGTGGAGGACGCTGACCTCTCCCGTGACGGGAGACGACACCTCGACGGTCGCCTTGTCGGTAAGCACCTCGGCGATGACCGTGTCCGGCGTGACCCGGTCGCCGACGGCCACCATCCATTCGACGAGCTCGGCCTCGGCAACGCCTTCGCCGACGTCTGGGAGCTTCATCTCGAAGAGGCTCATGTCGCCATCAATGTCTGCATTGCGCGACCGACCCGGTCCGGACCCGGGAAATACGACCACTCGTGAGCGTGCGGGTAGGGCGTGTCCCATCCGCACACTCGAACCGTCGGCGCCTCGAGATGGAACAGGCAACGTTCCTGCACGACAGCACTCAATTCGGCGCCGAACCCCGAGGTGAACGTCGCCTCGTGCACGACCAGGCATCTGCCCGTCTTCTCGACCGAGGCCACGATCGCCTCGACGTCCAGCGGCACGAGCGTGCGGAGGTCGAGGATCTCGGCGTCGATGCCCTGCTCCTCGCACGCGGCCTGAGCGACGTGGACGAGCGTGCCGTACGCAAGCACCGTGAGATCGGTGCCCTCGCGGTGGACCCGGGCTCGCCCGATCTCGATCGAGTAGTGACCGTCGGGAACTTCGCCGAGCGGATGTTTCGACCACGGCACGATCGGCCGCTCGTGGTGGCCGTCGAACGGGCCGTTGTACACCCGCTTTGGCTCCAGGAAGATGACCGGATCGTCGTCTTCGATCGCGGCGATGAGGAGTCCCTTTGCGTCGTACGGATTCGAGACGACGACGGTCTTCAGCCCGGCGACGTGTGTGAACAGCGCCTCGGGGCTCTGCGAGTGCGTCTGGCCACCGTAGATACCACCGCCGGTCGGCATCCGGACGACCAGTGGCGCCGTGAAGTCGCCGGCAGATCGGTGGCGCAGCCGCGCCGCCTCGGACACGATCTGGTCGTAGGCCGGGTACATGTAGTCTGCGAACTGGATCTCGACGCACGGACGCAGCCCGTAAGCCGCCATCCCAACAGCGGCACCGACGATGCCAGCTTCGCTGATCGGTGAGTCGAAACAGCGCTGATCGCCGAACCGCTCCTGCAGCCCCTGCGTGCACCGGAACACCCCACCGAAGTACCCGACGTCCTGACCGAACACGACGACGTTGTCGTCGCGCTCCATCGCGATCTCGTGTGCGTCGCGGATCGCCTCGATCATCGTCATTGCGGTCATCGCAGACCTTCCAACATGTCGCGTTGTTCGCGAAGGTGCCGTGGAAGTTCGGCGAAGACGTCGTCGAACATCGTTTGTGCACTTCCGACGTCGCCGGTTTTCACCGACCCGTGGGAGTCGGCTTCGGCAAAGGCTTCGTCGACCTGTTCGTCGACCTCGCGTTGAAGCGCTGCGTCGCGCTCGTCGTCCCACTCGCCGATGTACTCGAGGTGTTGGCGAAGCCGCTGGACCGGGTCGCCGAGCGGAAACTCCTCTGCCTCGTTCGGGGGTCGATAGACCGAGGGGTCATCAGACGTCGAGTGCGCACCGACACGCAACGTGATCCATTCGATCAGGGTCGGTCCGAGATTCGTCCGGGCCCGCTCGGCGGCCCACTGCGACGCCGCGAACACGGCGAGGTAGTCGTTCCCGTCGACCCGCAGCGCCGGGATACTGAACCCGTAGCCGCGGTCGGCGAAGGTTGCCGACGCACCGCGGGCGAAATCCTCCGGGGTCGAGATTGCCCAGTGGTTGTTGACGATGTTCAGGATCACCGGGGCCTGGTATGTCGATGCGAAGACGAGTGCGGCGTGGAAGTCGGACTCGGCGGTGGCCCCTTCACCGATCCAGGCCGAGGCGATTTCGGTGCCGCCGCGCAACGCGGACGCCATCGCCCATCCGACGGCCTGGATGTACTGCGTTGCGAGATTGCCGGAGATCGAGAAGAACCCGTGCGACTTCGAGGAGTACATCACCGGGAGCTGTCGACCGTGGAGCGGATCGAACTCGTTCGACAGCACCTGGTTCATCATGTCGACGAGTGGATAGTCGGCCGAAATCAGCAGGCCCTGCTGGCGATAGGTCGGGAAGTGCATGTCGCCAGGCCGGAGCGCTCGCTGCTGGCCGCACGCGATCGCCTCTTCCCCGAGCGACTGCATGTAGAAGGAAATCTTGCCTTGACGGTGTGCCCGAAGGAGGCGGGCGTCGAACGCGCGCGTCAGCATCATGTTGCGCAGGCCGCGCCGCTTCTCCTCAACGGAGATGTCTGGCACCCATTCGCCCACCGCCTGCCCCTCGTCGTCGAGGACCCGCACGAGCTGCTTGCGCATCAGCGCGACGCGCTCGACTTTCTCGTCGAGGGCGGGCTTGTGCATCTCGCCCGCCTTGCTGATGTATCGGACTCGGTCCGGGGGATGTTGGCCGCGTGCGGGCTTGGGAATCCGGAGCCGCAGAACCGCCGCCGACTCGTTGTCCTGTGTCGTCATCTCGTCCCTCTCGTCGGACCGAACAATAGAACGGCTCGACAGGGTTCGCCGGTCTGACGAAGAACGCCTGACCGGCCGTCGGCCGCGTCGGTCGACACGCTGGGTCGCCACACATCCCCTCCCTGCCCCTTACAGTGGACCACGACCTCTTGCTCCATGATCTCCAACTGCTCGTCGGCGTGCCGACTCGACAGCGCAGTGTTCCAGCCTGTGAACGCCTGACGTGCAGGTTGCGCAAGAAGCCACTTCTCCTCACGGAAGCGAGTGCCTCTCGGTCCATCCACCGCGAAATTCGCGGGGCGTCGGTGACATTGGTGAAACGAGACAACTCAGCATGAGTGGTAACGAAATCAGGCTCCGAGCGATCAACGCGGTGACGAGCCGCAGCGTGATGCCCCCCGGTTCGCCCGGAGCACCTCTGAGCGAAATCTGGGGCTGCGACGTGTTCAACCTCTCGACCATGGAGGAGTCGCTCTCGAAGGGCGCCTTCAAGGCGATGAAGGCCGCCCGGCAGACCGGGGCGCCGCTGGATTCGGCGACCGCCGACGTCGTGGCCGCGGCCATGAAGGACTGGGCCATTGCCAAGGGCGTCAAGTTCTTCTCCCACATCTTCTACCCGCTCACTAACATCACGGCCGAGAAGCACGACGGGTTCATCGTCATCAACTCCGACGGCCACGCGATCACCGAGTTCACCGGGAGCCTGCTGATCAAGGGCGAGCCCGATGGCTCCTCGTTCCCCAACGGCAGCCTGCGCACCACCAATGCTGCGCGCGGTTACACGTCGTGGGACCCGACCAGCCCGGCCTACGTCATGCACACGGCCAACGGTGCGACTCTGATGATCCCGTCCGTATTCATGTCGTGGACGGGGGAGTCGCTCGACAAGAAGATTCCGCTCTTGCGTTCCAATGCGGCGATGAGTCGCTCGGCCGAACGCGTGCTGGCACTGATGGGCGAGACCGGCATCGAGCCGCTGACCGCCAGCTGCGGCGCCGAGCAGGAGTACTTCCTGATCGATGCCCACTTCGCCCACAGTCGTCCCGACCTGTTGCTCACCGGCCGCACACTGTTCGGCGCGCCCTCGCCGAAGGGCCAGGAGTTCGACGACCACTACTTCGGAGTGATTCCCGAACGAGTGCAGATCTTCATGCAGGATTTCGAGGACAAGTTGTTCCGTCTCGGGATCCCGGCCAAGACCCACCACAACGAGGTTGCGCCCGGCCAGTTCGAGCTCGCGCCGTACTACGAGGCCGCCAACGTCGCCGCTGACCATCAACAGCTGATGATGACGACTATGCAGACGACAGCGAAGGCCCACGGCTTCGTCTGCCTACTGCACGAGAAGCCGTTCGCCGGGCTCAACGGCTCGGGCAAGCACGTCAATTGGTCGGTTGGCAACTCCACACACGGCAACCTTCTCGACCCCGGGCGCACCCCGGCCGAGAATCTCTACTTCCTGCTGTTCTGCGGCGCAGTCATTCGGGGTGCCCACCTCTACGGGCCTTTGCTTCGCGCCGTCATTGCCACGGCGAGCAACGACCACCGACTGGGCGCCAACGAGGCGCCACCTGCGATTCTCTCGATCGATCTCGGCGAACAACTCGAAGAGGTCTTCAACGACATCAAGAAGGGCAACTCATCCGCCCTCAGCGAGGACGACACCATGGACCTCGGTCTCGCCGAGATCCTGCCCTTCAGTCGCGACCCGGGCGACCGCAACCGCACGTCGCCCTTCGCCTTCACCGGCAACCGTTTCGAGTTCCGAGCTGTGGGCTCGTCGAGCTCGGTGGCCGGACCGCTGGTCGCCATGAACACGATGTTGGCTGACTCGCTCGACTGGATCGCCGAGCGCCTCGAGGTCGAGCTAAACGCCGGCACGTCGAAAATCAAGGCGGTCGCGTCGGTGCTCAAGGAACTGATGGAGCTTCACAGCAACGTCATCTTCGCCGGCGACGGTTACTCCGAGGAGTGGCACCGCCAGGCGGAAGCACGTGGATTGCGAAACCTGCCCACGGCCGCTGATGCGCTTCCTGTGCTCCTAGAGGAGGACGTAGTCAGCCTGTTCGAACGTACCGGGGTGCTCTCGCCTGTCGAGCTCGAAAGCCGCTTCGAGGTCTACGCGGAGCAGTACATCATGTCGATCGGGGTCGAGGCGAGAACGGCTGTGGAACTCGCGAAGACGTCGCTCTATCCGGCGTCCATGTCCTACCTGTCCCATCTCGCCGGGACGATCCACCAGGCCTCCAACCTCGGCGTCGATCTCGACACCAGGACGGTGAAGGCGATCGGCAACGAGACAGATGCGATGCAGGCGGCCGCCAACGAGCTAGCGGAAGCCATCAGCTTCGATGACTTCGACACGATCGAATCTCAAATGCGGTACTGCGCCGACACGATCCGACCGCTGATGGCCAAGGTCCGCGTGCACGCCGACCGCCTCGAGACCGAGGTGGCCGATGAGTACTGGCCGCTCCCGAAGTACCGGGAGATGCTCTTCATCAAGTGAGACCGACCGTGATGGTTCGCTTGGTGGTCAGGGCCGGGCCTGGCGGATGGTTGCGGATTCGTCGCGCGAATCGATTCGTCCGAATGTGCTGTCCAGCAGGCTCTGCATCTTCTGGGTAGCGTCGTGGCAGGCACGTTCAATTGTGTCACCAGATCCGGTGACCACCACAGGGTCCATGCCTGTCGGCCGCGCTTCGAGCAGGCATCGGATTCCCGGATGGCTCGTGTCTGCTCCGCTGTCGTCGCTACTGAGGTGAGCCTCGACTCGGGTGAGCCGGTCGCCGTAGCGGTCGAGGGCCGAGTGGATGGTGGTTTCGACTGTCAGGGCGTGGGCCTCGCTGCCCTCGACACTGCTGTCGGAATTGACTTGGATCTTCATGATCATTCTCGCTTTCTTGTCGGTCTTTGGACGTTGTGTGGTCGAACTGTGCGTCCGTTGTCGGCGTCTCCGAGCCTTCAGGTGTTGTCTCGTTTGATGGTGATCGGTGGTTGGAATGGGGGAGTGTCGCCGAGGCCCTCGAGCATGGTTCGCAGTAGGCCAGACAGTCGTGTGCGTTCGGCGGGCTTGAGGCTGGCGATGCTTTTGGATTGGGCATCGAGAACGATTGGGAGGGCGTGTTCGACGAGATTGGTACCGGTTGGCGTGAGCCGCACGAGCACACCTCGGCCGTCGCGTGGGTTGGGGTGACGGTCGACCAGCCCGGCCTTTTGGAGGCGATGCAGCCGGACGGTCATGCCTCCGGCGGTCAGCAGCAGAGCGTTGGCGAGTTCGGTGGGTGTGAGACCGCGGTCTGGGTCAGCGCGGTAAAGCTCGGTGAGCGAGTCGAGATCGCCTTGATGGCTCAGTCCGTAGCTGGCTGCGATGGCGTCGAGTTGCGCCTGGAGATGGCGCGACGACCGGAGCACGCGGGAGACCACTGCGAGTGCGGAGGTGTCGAGGTCTGGTCGGTGTTGCGTCCATTCTTGGAGGATGTTGTCCACACGATCGGTCATTGGCCACTCCCTTCTCTCTTGGCACATTATTTGATATATAGTTATATATCAAATAAGATCCTCAAGCAGACAACCGAAACGGGGCCTCGCATGAGCGAGCCAAAGAAGTGGATGAGTTTTGCCACCGCACATGGGGCGGGGGCCGAGAATGGTTGACCCACAACACCGAGCTAGCGGCTCTGGTCCCGATGTGGCAGTTCCGGAGGATGCCGAAGGAGTTGCTGACGAGCTCATCAACCGTGTGACCTGGAAGATCCCGAACGCGCTCGCGCTGGTCGGGTCAAGAGCGGAC
Source organism: uncultured Acidimicrobiia bacterium (assembly GCA_965530755.1). GTDB lineage: Bacteria > Actinomycetota > Acidimicrobiia > Acidimicrobiales > SZUA-35 > SZUA-35. The sequence goes on from CBESNA010000031.1 coordinate 40,674, forward strand.
GATGAACGAAACGCCATGACCACCAGCTGGATCACCCAACTCTCCATGGAGCCGGTCTTGATCGGCATTGGGGTCGACAACACTGCAGTGACTCATCGCCTCATCACCGACAGCCAGTCGTTCTCGCTCAATCTCTGGGACGCCGACGAGACCCGGGTGTTCGTCAAGTTTTCCAAGCCAGCCAGCTACGCCAATGGTGAACTGAATGGCCGCCCGGTCCACGACGGCTCCACCGGGTCGCCCATCTTCGACGAAGCCCTCGCGTGGGTCGACTGCGAAGTCCGACACGCGATCGACTTTGGCACCCACACCCTCTTCGCAGGCGAAATCGTGGCCGCCGGCATCAACGATGACGAAGCCCGAGCCGCATCCATGGCTGACACTCGAATGAAATACGGCGGCGTCAAACGAGGCGGACACGGCTAGGGCTTCTCACCGCTAGACGCGCCACCCCGTAGCCAGCCCACTCGGAGGTCGAAGGACCAAGAGCAAACCAACATCGACGGGAACGACTACATCGTCACCAGCATCGGGCAGCTGCCCAGGACGTCCTACCCGATGACTCCGGGTGGTGGGGCGCCGACATTCCTAGACTTCGGAAAGATGACCGACAGGGTGAAGGAAAGCGCCACAGCAACTGCTTTGAATGCGGCCATCAAGGTCGATGTTGATGCGGCCATCGAGGTCGACACCGGCCCGGCCGGCGCCGCAATCTGTCGGATCGCCGAGGATCGGGGACGTCGGTCATGGTCATCGGCTCACACGATCGCTCGATCTGGGCCAGGCTCTTCCACCCCTCGGCGGGCAAGTACGTGGTCGACAACGCTCCTTGCCCAGTACTGGTTGTCCGCTGAATCTGCCTCCGCTCAGTGCGTTGGTGCTCGTCGCGCCAAGTTCGTAGTGGCCGCAGCGGAGGTTCTGGGTGAGGGCGTGCCCGCCAGCGAAGGCCCGCTTCTAGAGGAGGGTGCGGGTTCGGAACCACCCGGTAAGGCTCAGACGCTCTCGGTTGGATGGCAGGACCTCGTGCCAAAATCGTGAGGACACGAAGAGCACCAGGCGCCCGCTGGTGGGGGAGATGTCGAGCTGGTCGTTCTTCGAGCCGTCGAGGTGGAGCCGGAGAGCGCCGCCGTTGGCGCTGAGCCAACCCTCATTGAGATAGAGCACCAGACTCAGCTGACGACTTTGAGGCCCGACCGCGAACTGGTCAAGATGCTTCCGATAGACGGCTCCTGGAGGGTAGATCGCAAAGTGACTCTCGATCTCGTGAAGGTTCATGAACAACTGCTCATTGAGACTCAGGCGCAGCGCATCAAACGTGGCCAGGCAGTCGATGACCGGCGCCTCGAGTGAGTTCTCATCCAACCAAGCGATCGAATCGCCTCTGAGGGATTCATTCTCGGTCTTGACCTTGCCGGTGCGCGCCCGCACCAGGCTGCCGTCTGCCTGACGAGCCAGCGCCAATCCGGCGAGCGCTGCGACGTGAGTCCTGCTCAGAAAACCTTCGGACACGGAATACCCACGAAGGCTCAAATCATTCACAATCGGACGAAATGAACCCGCCTGTGACATAGGCATGGGATCGTACCGATCCCAAGTGTGAGCCGAGGCCGGTCATCCTCGTGACCGTCAGCCCCACTTCGCAGCTGCTTCAGGCGTGCAAGGGAAGTCCGAGATGTATCCGGCGTGGTCGAAGTCGAGAGTCTGACCGTCCGGTAGGACGTCGAATCGCGCATTGGCGTTGTCGACGGCGTACCCGGACAGAACTGTTCCGGACGGGACTTCGTCGACCTGTGCCGAGTTCGTGACCGAAGGGTCACTGGTCGGGGTGATGATCGACCACTGAGCGGTCAGGCCCGCTCGGCTCAGATAGCGGTCGACGTCGGTTGCCCGCATCGGTTCGCCCAGAGCGCAGTGGAGGCCGTCCAGCTTCTCGCCGGGCTCGAAGATCTCCTGCGCCGCACCGAACGTTTCGCCATCTTCGGCCTCGACGAAAACGGTGACGCTGAGCGTTCCAGTGAACACGGCTGGGTCAATCGTCCAATCGAACACCTCATTGGTTCCATCAGGGCCTGCGGTCTGGATTCCGGCGGCGGGGCCGTCCATCGTGCCGAGTTCGACCGTTCCTACCATGGACGGTGACGCCGGAACGGTCTCGACCTGCGCATCGATGCCACGATCCCGAAGGTCACGAGCGAGCGCATCGCCGTCTCGGAAGTCAGCCAGGACGTTCACCTGGATGATTCCATCGGGCGATTCGGAGATCGCATATGCAGGATCGGGGGTACGGGCCAGGGTCAATCCCACTCCGATCACCAGCGCAGCGGCAGCGGCGGCTGTCGCCATGATCATCGGACGGCGCCGGCGCGAGCGGCCAGAATCGCCGATCGGAATGACGAGCCTTGACACGTCTGATTTTCGGGGGAGAGTTTCGGTGGACATTGCGGTGATCTCCTTGAGCAGCGACGCCTTGGCGTCATTGTCCGACCAGGATGCGATGAGCTCGGCTCCGTCGACAGGGTCGGCATGCTTGAGTCGCTCCATCGGGTCGTCGTGAGTACTCATTGCTCTCCTTTCGGGTCGAGAAGGACGACTGTCCTTCGCTCAGATCCATGTCCGGTTGTGTTCATTCGTTACCTCGCTCAGCTGCGAGGTGCTGTGCGAAGCGGCGCCGCGCCCGATGCAGGCGAACCCGCACGGTCCCGGCACTACAGCCGAGCACCGCGGCGAGATCGTTGCTGTCCAGGCCATCCCAGGCAGTCAGCGTGATCAGCTCTTGGTCCTGATGGGACAAACGGGCGAGGGCGACCAGAGTCGACGCCCGATCCGGTCCTGCATCCAGCGGCTCAGCTCTCGAACTCACGGCGGTACTTCGCAGCTTCTCGTCGAGCCGGGTGCGCCGTTCGACCGTACGGTGTTGGTTGGCGACGACGCGTCGTGCAACCCCGTACAGCCACGGACGTGCCTCCTCGCCCGGCGGCACATCGCCGATCCGGCGCCATGCCACGGTGAACGTCTCGGCCACGACATCGGCAGCGTCGTCGATGTCGTGTGTTCGGCGCGCGGCGTATGCGAGGATCAGCCCCGAGTAGCTGTTGTAGATCTGCTCGAAGCGAGCGTATTCGGTCATTGATGTGCTCGCCGGTCTTCGCGCAGGTCCGTGGATCGCAGACGCAATCGAGGTCATGAGTCTCCCATGTCCTCCAACAGGCCACCCGTTACACCGAACACCCAAAACGTGTGAAGCGCTTTCGGGTGTGTGTGGGTCTATTCGTCGTCGAGGTGGAAGCCCCAGTTTCCACCGCCGGAGGTCTGGGTGTATTGGTTGTATTGCCGGTGGATCTTCCCGTCGATGTGTTGCCGGACGAGGATGCCGACGAGTCCGAGGTCAACTGGCGGGTTCTCGATGGTCGAGGCCTGTGCCGACCATTGACCGTTCGTGGTGACGTCTCCGCAGTCGATGAGGTCGGTCCACAGATAGCCGGCGACGTCGTCGGTGACTCCTTCGGCTCCTCCGCCGCAGTGGATGCTGTTGGGAATGTTGTGGATTTCGGGGTCGTCGGTCATGGCGGCTATCACGTCGGCTGCGCTGCGGGCATATCCGCTGCCTTCGAACAGGGCGCAGAAGTCGCAGGTTTCGGCCTCGATTGCCGGGTCGGGTTCGGTCGCTGCCGACGACACTTGGTCTGTGTCGGTCGTGTAGCTGAGTTGCCAGCTGATCTTGTCGTCGACGATGCGCAGGACCCAGATGCCTTCCTC
>CBESNA010000032.1:0-41654 GCA_965530755.1 uncultured Acidimicrobiia bacterium
GACGGAATGACGAGTTCGCCGATGCCGGTTCGAGGACCAGACGCCAACCACCGAACGTCGTTGCCGATCTTCATCAGCGCAACAGCCGCGGTTCGCAGCGTCGCACTCACTGCGACCACGGCATCGTGGGCGGACGAACCAGCGAAGTAGTTGGCCCTGATCGTCCAGTCGAGCCCGGTTTCCTCGACGATCCGAGAGACGGCCAACTCGGCGAAGGCGTCAGGTGCGTTCAATCCCGTCCCGACTGCGGTGCCGCCGAGCGTCAGATCGGCGAGCACCCGATCGGCGTGTTCGATCCCAGCGACGACTTCATCCAGCTGTGTGACCCATCCGGAGATCTGCTGGCCGAGACTGATCGGCGTTGCGTCCTGAAGATGGGTACGTCCGGTCTTGATCAGCTCGCGATGAGCGTCGGCTTTGCTTGCGAGTGTTGCTCCGACATCGCGAAGCGCAGGCAGCAGGTCTCGGTGCAACGTCCGACGGATGGCGAGGTGCATCACGGTGGGAAAGACATCGTTGCTGGACTGGCTGCGATTCACGTGGTCGTTGGGGTGAATCGGATCCTTGCTGCCGAGTGCTCCACCGGCCCGCTGGATTGCCCGGTTGGCAATCACCTCGTTGACATTCATGTTGGTGTGGGTGCCAGATCCCGTCTGCCACACGACGAGCGGAAAGTGATCGTCGAGTTGCCCGGCGATCACCTCATCGGCAGCGGCAACGATGAGCGCGCACCGTTCTTCACTCAACTCACCGAGCTCACGATTCGCAAGAGCGGCTGCCTTCTTCACGATTCCCAAGGCTTCGATCACGGCGCGTCCCCACCGGTAACGATCACCGCCGATCGGGAAGTTCTCGAGGCTCCGTTGTGTCTGCGCTCCCCAGAGCCGGTCAGTCTCGATCTCGATGGTTCCCAAGGAATCTGATTCTGAGCGCATGCCGACTCTCCCAATTTGACCGTGAGGTGACCGTACGTCGTCCAACGATTCGACGGTAGACCCGCGCGAGCAGGGCCACATCAGGAAGGTAGCCTCGGGATCGTCCGTGAGTTCGGCACAGCCGAGCGTCAACGGCGGGCAGGAGGCATGAGTGGGATCGCTGAACCGGTTGGCTGGCCTGATCGCAGTGCTGCTCCTTGTTGCGGCCTGCCAAAACGGCTCCGATGACCAGTCCGCCGCCCAGACGAGCACCGCTACTGCCAGCGACACCACACAGGCTCCCGACGACACCTCCACGGTCTCGACCTCAGCCGGTTCGACCGCCGTTGTCGACACCGCCGACATCCGATCCTTTGGTGCCGTCGGCGACGGCAAGACCGACGACACAGAGGCCATCCAGGCGGCCATCGATGAGACTGCGCAGGCCGGCGGTGGCACGGTCCGGTTCCCCGCAGGCGCCTACCTCGTGACCCAACTCGAGTGGCGGCGGGGTGTCAACCTCATTGGGGAGGTCACCGGCCGCGGTGGCGATGATCTCGGCTCCCAAATCGTGCAGGCCGATGGCGCGACCGACTCCCTGATCGTGACCGACACCAGCCTGCCCGACGAAGCGTTCTTCCATTGGACGGCGATGGAAAACCTCCGACTCACAGCAGCAGCAGACGGCTCCGGACGCGACGGCGTGACGGTCAGGAGCAGGACGGGTGAGAACTTCCGTATTCACCGTGTGCTCGCCGCTGGGTTCCCGCGACATGGCATTGCCCTGACCCGTGGCGGTGCACCGACGACGATCTCGGATGTCCACGTCTTCGGCAACGGTGAGGCCGGCCTGTACATCACCCGCCGTCCCGACGACCGCTACCAGACCTTTCGCGCCGAGCTCATCTCGGGCGACGACAACGGCTTGGCCCTCCTGCTGCTCGAAGGCGTCGGTGCAGCGGAGGAGCTGTTCTACATCGACGGATTGAAAATCGAATCAGCGACCGAAGGTCGGCAGCCGTTCGGAGTGGTGCTCGACGACACCAACGTCGCTCATGTGTTCATCCGCGACGTCTCGGCCATCGTCACCGGCGAGGGATCGATGACCGCTCTGATCGCCGTTCGCGGCTCCGACGCCCGCTTCTGGTTGGAGGGCTTCCGTCGTGGCGACGACCGCGTCGCTGCGGTAGTCGTCGATGAGGTGAGGAACACCACCTTCGCCGAGTTCGGCGACTTTGCCCTGTCCTACAGCTCGGGCGCCGTCCGCTACCGGATCGGCCCCGGCTCGATCACCGACGGAGCAGGCCACGAGCTCCGTCCCGTCGAGGCAGGACAGGCTCGCATCGTCGACGGGGCGATCACCGCGACGGTGCCTCACGATCTCGGACCCGATGCGGTCATCACGCTGACACCGCGAGGTGCGGAACAGATCTGGATCGAGTCCGTCGGCGATGGCGAATTCACCGTCAGACGCTCCGCTTCCGACGGTCAGATCTGGTTCGAATGGATTGGGTCGGTCTCGTGAGGCGACTCCCGTGGCGCAACGTCGTGCGAACAGCTCGGGACCGTGCGCTCGCCTCTGACCGAATCCTGGTGCTGGCCGGCCGCGGGGGGTCGTCGACGAGACGGTCGCCGCTGACCCGGCTGGTCCCTCCTATCCGGCACGGTCTCCCGCCTGGCCTCGATCCGTCTGTAGTCGAGGCCTCCGTCGCCCGACTCGGGGGTAGCAGCGTCGACCGATGCGCGCACGTTGCGCTGAGTGGGTGGAAGAGCGACACCTGGACCAGTCGGGTGTTCGTCGTCGACGCCGACGGTCGACGCCACACGGTCGTGGCAAAAGTGACCGACTACGACGACCACGTGCCGGCCTTCGACGGCCTGCCGTACGAACCAGGCCGGCCCGAGTTCGGCGTGCTCCGGTCTGTGCTCGCAGATCCATATGCAGCGCTCGCTTCGTGGATGCCCCGGCCGCTGTTCGCCGAGCCAATCGACGAACACCGATTCGTTTTCGTCTTCGATGACGTTGGCCGCACACACTCCGCTCGGTCGGGCGCGACTGACATGCTGCGCGCCATCGCTGCGCTCTCGCCGATGCATGGCGCGCTTCGCGCCGCGGGGGTTCCGAGCGACGAGCTGCTCGACCTGCAACCAGAACACCACGCCGACGCCCTGGTCCGGTACGTGCGCGAGCATCTGGCCCTGGTTCCGGAGTCCGGTGCAGCCGACCTGGCTCGCAACGCCAACCAGCTGATCGAGCGGTGCGCCACGCCGGCGTGGGCCGACGCCGCCGTCGGCCCGGTGCACGGTGATCCAAACCGTTCCAACGTCCTGTTCGCTCGCCGCAGCGACGCCCTCGTCTTCATCGACTGGGAGTGGGCGGGTCGAGGCCTGCCTCACCTGGACCTGGCGTGCCTCACCAAGGTGGTCCCTCCCGAGCTGGAGGACGAAGCGGTCGTCAGCTTCGCCAACGCTGATCCTCGCTTCACCCGCGACGAACACCGCGCTCTCCACGAGCGGGCGAAACTGCACCGTTCGCTGCTCGACGCCAGCTTCATGGCCGCACAGCGCGCTGCCAAACCGGGTGGCGTCCGCTTCGACCTCCGCAGTCCCATTCGCCGCGCTCATGAGGCAGCCGCGGCTCTCACGACTCGAAGGCAGCGCTGATGCACACCGAAGGCCCCATCGAGGTCTGGAACGCCACCGACGGCGGAGCCATCGAGATCGGCGCTCAAATTCTCGTTCCCATTATCGGGCGGATCGCGCACTGGTCACCAGAGGAGGTGCTCACGTTCACCCTCGATGGCTCCGAACCGCACCGGGTGTACGTCTCGACGGGCGAGGGGCGGCTGAGCGGCAAGGGTGACTTCTCGATCGACGCGATAGACCGATCCATGCTCGGGAGCGACGAACACGTGCTAGAGCTCCACCTTGCTCGTGAGACGGGTCCGGTAACGGCCACGCTGCGACTCCGTCCGACGCAGCGAGCGCCTTTCGAACGGCGGTTCGAGCTCGACACAACCGGCGTCACCGGGCCGGAGGAGGTCGTCCAGGTCATCGACGGTCGTTGGCAGATCCCCGACGGCCCAGGTCACCTCCGGATCGCACCGGGTGACGAGGGCTACGACCGAATCTTCGTCGTAGGCCGAGACACATGGACGACCGGCTATCGAGCCGACATCAGCTTCACGATTGACCGGTACCTTCCCGGCTCCCGATTTCACGCCTTCGGGCTGCTCTACAAGTGGCGCTCGCACCGCCAGGGAGACGGTCTCCACCTGCCACGGAACTGGACCGCCGGACTTGGCCTCTTCAGCTCGGCCGGCCCAGGGCTCTCGATCCGCTACGGCGAGGATGTCGAATACCTGCCTAACGGCAAGCGCATCGGCAACACTCGGCTCGCAGCGTCCCGCGTCGACCCGATTCGCTGGGCGCTCGGACGAACCTCGACCCGAGCGAAGGTTCTCCCCGCACTCCCTCAGTTCCCTCCTGGCACCACGATCCAGATGTCCATGACGGTCGACCACGGCCTCCACCGTCTCGACTTTCACGCGCTCGATCGCCCCCGCTCCCGACGGACCGTCGAGGTCGAGTCCCTCGAGCTCGTTGAGTCAGGCGCGGTTGGCTTCCTGGCCGCCTACGTGGCCACAACGGTCCACTCGTTCGAGGTCACCCCGCTCAGTTGACGGGCTGGTCGACGTCGACCTCGCGCCGCTTGGCATCGAGCGCTCGACGGAACTGTCCCCACCAGACGACGGTGCCGCTTACCTGGCCTATCGCAAGGCCGAGGACGGCTCCCGACGCGCCGCCGACGGATGCCCCGACCGTTCCGAGGACCAGCAGCGCTACGCCGACGATGACGCGTGCGGTCAGGCCCTTCCGGGCGGCGCCGAGTGCTCGGATGCCAGTCAGCGCCCCCAGCGTCACGCCGGAGGCCGCGACAGTGACCGTCACGAGCGGGATGATCGCCCGGCTCTCGTCCCAGCTCTGGCCGATGACTGCGCGGCCGAACGAGTCAGGGGTGAAGTAGATCAGCGATCCCCACACGATCGCCAGGCCGCTCGTGGCTGCGGCGATGGCCATCGTTCGGCGCTGGAGGCGAGCGAGTCCGCCCCGCGTAGTCGCTGAGTGGCTCAGCTCGGCGACGAGCGTGCCAGACGCGCCCTGGAAGATTGTGTTCAGCGGCGACATCAGGGCGTTTGCGCCACGCATTGCACCAGTGACGCTCAGTCCGGCAACCGCAGAGATGCTGAAGGTCCTGAGCTGGGCCGTTCCGGTTGACGCCATCGACTCGGCGAAGAAGTATGGCGCCAGATCACGCGAATCACGCGCCCACCATCTGAGCTGTCCGAGAACAGGGAACACGCCGAGGAGCCGCAAGGCCCAGATGCCGGCCATGGTGCCCGACACCCCCCAGGCGAGGATAAACAGCGCAGGGCTCGGACCGGTGGCGATGATGATCGCGAAGCCAATGACTTGAGCGCCGGACCAAGCCGCGTCCGAGCCGAACGCATACCGGCCCGCTCGCCTCGCGAACGCGACGTAGCGGGCAGTGTCTTGCACCAAGACCGTGGGGATAACGACTGCCATCGCAAGCATTTCCGAACGCAACTCTTTTGACACGATCATCGAGACGGCGGCGAGCACGATGCCGGCCAGGAGGCCGACCACCACAGCTGTACCGAGCGCACCACGCTCGAGCCGGCGAGGGTCGACACCACGGTCGTCACCAATTCGAACGACCAACACCTCGCCAGTCACCGACCGGACGATGCCCTGAGTGAGGTAGAACGCCGACATCACAACGGCGAACCCGCCGAGGCCGTCCTGGCTGGAGTATCGGGCCACGATCAGCACGACAGCGAGGTTCGTGGCGCTGTAGAGCACCTGGTCAGCGAGGCCCCAGCTGATGTTGCGCGCCGAACGGCCTGTCAGGGCTCTCTTCCAACTTCGGAGTCGAGCCACGCCTGTCGTTCCCATCCCGCGTTCGGGCGAACGCCCAAAACTTCAGTCTATAGGCAGCCATGGCCGCCGGCAAGGGGTCACCACATGCCTGCGAAGGACGACGTCTGCGGAGGCGAAAATTGCGTCGCGGCTGGTCAGGTGGGTCCAGACGACTGGCGCGATACGCGACGGCGGACCGCATGGCGCTGGGCCCGACCACGATCGAGTCGTACGACACACCACTGCTATTCACCCTGGACGACGCCTTGGCTCCTTCGATAGGAAACGGGGGGATACTTCGCCGGATTGTCGGGTCCGCAGCAGGAAGGCAGGCACTCCATCGGGTAGTCAGCATTTGCGTTGTAGAAGAACGGAACCGAATACCGGCTCACGTCTGACAGGTTGTTCGCGAAATGGCGCGTGCTGAGCACTCGATCGTTCGACCATTGCCGCAACAGCTCGCCACTGTTGACGATGAGGGCATCAGGGACGACCGGAGCCAGGATCCACTGCTGACGCAACTCGCTGAAGATGGCGAGACCGGGGCTGTCGGACAACAGGAGGGTCATGAAGGTCGTGTCGACATGCGGCGGGATGCCGACGAGGCCAATGTCGTCGTCGGTCTCGGGGCTCGCCGGATAGTGCGTCATGCGCAGCCGCCAGAACGGATCGCGGAATCCTTCGCCGAAGAAGTCCGGATCGAGATCGAGCGCCACCGCGTACACAGGAAGCAATCTGAAGGCGAGATCGGTCATCGTGCGGGCGTAGCTCTCCACGACTGTCTTGAATCCAGGCAGGTTCGCGTCGGGCAGCCACTGGTTGTCCTTGAACTCGAGACCGATGTCCGATTTGATCAGGAACGCCTCGTTGGGGTTGCCCTTTTCGCGCGCTGGTAGCTTCCGAGCTCCAACGGGCATGTAGCCAACCCCACCGACGTGATGACTCGGTTGGTCGATCAGAATCGATCGTTTGGTCTCGATCGGTAGCACATGGAACCGACGAGTGGCGTCGAGGATCGAGGCCAAGTCGTCCGGACTCACTTCGTGCCCGATGAGCTGGTGGAAGCCGACACGCTCGAGCGCGAAACGAAGGACATCGGCAGCAGCCTCGAGGTCGGATCGGGCACCGGTCCTGAAGTAGGGGCCGACGTCGACAACGGGAATGTCACCGCTTTCGGCCTCTGCAACCTCGGACGTGTCCCAGGTGAGTGACTCCTCGGTCAGCGCGATTGCCTTCGCGTCGGCGTCGAATGCTGAGGTAGCCATTCCGATGATGCTAGATCCTGGATCGTGCGGCCGACCTAAGGCAGCGGTAGCAGGGCCCGCCTCGATCGACGCCGTTGGCCCACGCGCGTTGCACGGAGGTCGAGTGCAACCGCTCCGAACGAGAGCGCTGCGCCGGCGACGAGCAGCTTCGGGCCCATGAGCGGGTGAAGGATGACCGATTGGCCCGTGAAGCGATACGCCATGGTGGCCGAGAGCACCGACAGAAGCATCGCGCACACGCGCCCTCTCGTTCTTTGGGTTCGCGGCAGCGCGAGCACTGCGAGAGCCGACACGCTCGTGATGAGCGCGAGCATCGGTGGCACTCGCCAACTGCCGTCGATGACCTGCATCCCCAGGAGTGCGTTGACGCGCTCGATGAATCCGATGGCAGCGTATTGTTGGTCGCCGACCGCAACGTACGGCACGAATGGGACGGCGACGAGGGCGGTCGTAGCACCGCCGCGGAGGAGATCGACGATCCTGATCGTCGGGCTCACCGGAGCTCAGCAATGATCGGTTCGAGGTTCTCGCCGTAGCCCCACAGCGTCAGCGTCAACTCGACGCCCGCCGGGATCTCGAGCGGACGTTCGAAATGGTCTTCGCAGTCCTGCTCGTCGTAGTACTCGGGTTCTTCGTACCAGTCGTGGGTCACCATGTCGGTGTTCCAGATCGTGATGGAACATCGGCGATCGAGGGTGGCCGAGTCGATGGCGAGCGTACGATCCCGGCGGGATGCGTTGATGCGAGCGATCAAGAGCCGGTTGTTCGCGTACGGTTCGAGCTCGATCGTGTCGCCGTGCTGGACCGGCAAAGTCTTTGCTGTTTCATTGATCAGGGTTTGCTCGAGCGGACCGCCGAAGATCGGAAGGCTGAGCTGGCTGTACCCGAGTCCGTACAGCGGATCCCTCACGATCGGGAGACCGTAGTGAGCAAGCGTCTCATAGACGGAGACCGACCACCCGTCGTCGCTCCGGACCGTCATCACTCGCAGGCCATTCCAACCGAGATCGCGGTAGAGGGAGGTGAAGATCGTGGCGTCGTTCTCGGTCGGTTCGCACCACACGGGTTTGTTGTTCACCGTGAGGCACCCGTCCGTCAACTGCAGTTCGTGGTAATAGTCGAAACCGTCAGCGTAGATCTCACCTCCGTCATGATCGGATCCCTCGATTTCCAGGGTGATCTCGCTCGCTTCGACCGTCGCCCGACCGTTGTCCTCCTGAACGACGCGGAGTGAATCGGGATCGAGGTCGACCTCGATGTCGAGCAGCCCTGGCAGCCACAGCTCCAGCATGGCTGGATAGTCGGCGAATGCTTGACCCTCGGCGGCGACAAGATGTTCGGCCGCGGCCGCCATCTGATCACCAGCCAGGGCGTCCAGGAACTCGACGACCGCCATCTGCGGAGTTGCGGAAGGGCTCGTGGCGATGACTTGGCGTTCCGCTGGAAACGCCGTCTCGAACTCGCCGTCGACGCGGAGGAGCTCGAGCACGGTCCGGCCGAACGAGACATACCAGCGGCCATCGATTTCAGTGACCATCAGGCCCGGCAGAACATCACTCGATGAACCGCCTATTTGGGTCAACTCCGACCAATCGTCTTCATGGTGGGTGAATTCCTCACGGAGGTACCCAGAACCAGGTCCCCACGGCCCGAGGTGGGAGAAGAACGCAGAAGCGACCTCGGTCGGGGCTGCCATGTAGAACTCGACCTCGTCGGTCTCGACCCAGGCGAGGTGATCGTTGTACATGGTCGACCGAAGCGGCGTCAGGGCAAGAACCTCGATCTCGAGCTCGGCGATGGCGTCGTCGCCTCCGAACTGCGGCCACGCGTCGGCAGCGGCTTCGACGGTGGTCAGATAGAGATCGGCGATCAGATCGCGTTCTGCCGGATCGATGTGAGCCAAGGCACCGAGAATGTCGCCCGAGTTGATCGCGGCCAGGAGACCGGAGACAGCGTCGCCGGCATCGTCTGCCCCGGCCGAGCCGTCGAAGATCACGCCGGAACCTCCCTCGCTATCGAAGGCTGGCTGGGTTGATCCGGATTCAGGGCTTTGGTCTGGCTGGTTTGACGTGCCCCCAACGACAACGGTTTCGCCGTTCTCGGAAATGACCGCCTGCTCTCCGCTGGTACACGCGGTCACGAGCGCGACGACCACGAGCGAGAACGCCACAACGCAGCGATGTGTCATGGTGTCTCATCGGCCGAACGGAGAGGCCCGTGAGCCCATCGGCCGAGGCGCTCAGCGTGCGGGTTGGAATTGCGATGTTGACGGGGCTTCGATACCGCCAAGGACATCTTCGCAGACGCACTCGATGACCTCGTCGCCGACTTCCGGCTGGCGGTCTCGCATCGCTGCGAGCACCTCGAGGTCGACCTGGCCGTTCGCGCTGACTTCGGCGAGGAGCAGGTCGACGGCGTCGATTCGCCACTGGCTACCGGCACCGTTGCGAAGGATGGCAGCGGCCCGCTCCGGCCCCATTCCTTCGCGGTATTGCCGGGTGTGAGTCATCGCGTCCCAGGCATCGACGACGCTGACGAGGCCAACCTCGAAGACAACCTCATCGCCGGCGAGTCCGTCCGGATATCCACGCCCGTCGACACGCTCGTGGTGACCCCGGACATGGGGCGACGCAGCGACGAGGCTCGGCGCTCCGGCGAGCAGCCGTTCGCCCTGCTCGGGATGTGTCTTGATCGTGGCGAACTCCTCGTCGGTGAGCGCCCCCGGCTTGTTGATGATGTCCGAGGGGATCACGAGCTTGCCGATGTCATGCAAGAGCGCTCCCACCGCGACGGCGCGGACGCGCTCTGGTGCCAATCCGGCTCGAATTGCAACCCGCATGGCCAGAGCCGATGTGCGCACGACGTGATCTCGCGAGATCCGATCCTTCCGGTCGAGAGCAAGCACGAACTCGTGGATCTCTGGGCTCAACCCGAGCTCGAGTGCGGCCAAGGGCTCGCGAGACAAAATTGGCGCCAGGATGTCGGCGACGCTACGGCCGCTTCGGTATCCGAGCAGCGCCGCGACACCGGCCCCCATCACCCCGACGTTCTCGGTCACAAGAACACCCCAGGAGGCTGCGCCGCCCGGCGTGGTCAACAGGCCTGCGGCCGAGGAGAACGCGATCGCTGAGATTGCGATGGCGGTGATCAGAGCAGGTTGCCTGCGACTGATCCGGTAGAGAAGCCGCTGCCGTCTCACCAGCAGCGCCGCACCGGTTGTTCCGCTGACGACTGCAGCAGCGAGGATCGCGGGCGGTGGGGTCGAATTGACGAACACCAGGAGGGTCGCAGCCGTGAACATGGCGATGCTCCAGCCAACCACCCACATCGCGGCACGATGAGCGCACCATCGACCAAAACGTGTTGTCGGAACCAGGAGTGGGAGCGCGACGAGCGCCCCGGCAGGGAGGGCCAGTGTTCCCGCCCACCTCATGCCCGGCGGTCCACCACCGATCAGTGGAGTCGTACCAAGCCCATGGCTCGTGGCGAAGACGGAGACCGACAGGAGGGCAGCGCCGAGGATGGCGACCTCGACGATGCGGCGCCGCCACCCGGCGACGACGACGACAAGGGCGAGTGAGACGCAGGCCGCGCCGGACACGCTGGCTGCGATGGACCAGGACTCAGCAGACACCGTCAGATCATCGGCACCAAGGCCGCGCGAGTGAGGGGCCGCTCGTCCACAACGAACTGTCGAAGAGGAGGGCCGAGCCTCCGGTGCGTTCGAAAGGGCGAAGCGTCGCTGCGACCGGTCGGTTGCGGTTCGTTCTGCCAGACTCTGGCGATGGACACGATCTTCGGTGCTGTCGGGGGTGCAGAGGGCCTGCTCAGGCTGGCCGAAGCCTGGCATGAACGGGTCATGGCCGAGTTGACGATCCCGTCTCCTCGGTACTCCACGATTACTTTGCGTGGGCCACGACCACAACCATGGTCCGCTACCACGACTCAGCCGACGACGTGCCAGACGGTCTGCGCATCCCGACGTGGTCATGGGACGGCCTGGAGGGTGGAGTGAAGGACACGCCCGCAATTCGTAGCGTCGACGCTGCCGGCTACTCGTTCGTCATCGACGAGACTCTGGCGATCACGCAGCGCAGGCAGCGTCCGGGACCACCCGAACGTCTGCCAGGCATGACCCTGGCCATCATCGACGTCGAGGCGAACGCACCGCACGGGGGAGAGATGCATCCCGATGGCGACGAGTTGCTGTACGTCATCAGCGGTCGATTGCGAGTGGTCAGCGAGTCAGACCCCTCCTCACCCGTCGTTCTCGGGGCCGGTCAGGCGTGCATTGTCAGGCGTGGCGAGTGGCACAAGGTCGAGATGATCGAACCTGCTCAACTCCTCCACGTCACACCGGGACCGAACGGCGACCACCGACCACTTGTGAAGGACCAGAACTAGATGCCGAAGATCGGCGGACCGAGCGATCGGGCAGGGGTTGCCTCCCTGGGGCTCGCTTGCTCGTCACGGAACGCTGCGGTTCCCGAGTGGGGGTAGCCTCGGCCCGCCATGAACGCCGAACACCGCCCGAGCCTCGGGGCACCGAAACCTGTCTCGACAGGCACTGCCTCGTACTATTTGGACCGATTGCAGGACTTCCAGCGGCGCTGTCCGACTTTGACTCCGCCTTCGTATTACGCCGAATACGGTAACAAGTGCCTCGGTCAGTTTCTGGCGTCGAAGCCGTCGCTGTCGCCTCGGGGCCAGCGCTGGATTGACGAAACTCTCGCGTTGCTCCAGGAGATGATGGAGCAGGAACGTCGCCGGGACGAGGACGGATTCGCAGAGTTGGAACGCGACGATGAAGCATTTCGTGACTTCGCCTTCGGCACGCACTCTCGGGCATACCAGGAGACGGGCGTGTTCGACCTCGACGTTTCGGATCTCTGGAGAATCGCTAGGACACCCGACCTCTCGGATCTGCTGAGCGACGATGGCGCCAAGGAGATCGTGCAGCTGGTCCTGGGTCGCGACAATGCTTCCCAAATCGATCGCACCTTGGATCTGGAGTCAGTGGGCGGCGGAGCGCTCGCCCGTGTCGCCCGATCGACGCGAAGACTTCGATCCTCGGTCCGCCGACGGGTTTGAAGCCCTCGGTCCAGCAATGGAGAGATGCTCCTGCTGAATGCGAGCGAGCCTCAGCCGGCTGACCGTTCGAAGTGGGACTTCTCGGCCGTCAAGAGCGCGTTCCCGATCTTGGAGCTTCCGAACTTCCTGTAGAAGAACCCGAGGATGCCTGGCGCGACGACGTCACGAACGACCAAGTGATGCATCACCCCATGGTCGGTCGCGACGAACCGATGAAGGGAGTGCGAGCGCACAGTGACCTTGGACCCGGCCTCGTATTTCTCGTCGAACTCGATGGTGGCGCTGTCGTTGTCGAAGCGGGTCACGATATTGTGGCGTTTCATCAGGCCCTCGTTTGTCCTGATGGTGACTGCGTGGGGCTTCGCTTCGACAAGGTCAACGGTGCTGAGACCGGGCATGTGGCCGACGACTCCGGCGAAGTATTCGCCTACGTTGCCGTCGATGTCCTCGACCACTCGATCAAAGCCACAGTCGATCTCCTTCTTTCCTTCGAACCAGACAGACATGGATCCCTTCCGGACGTGCGCTTCGAATAGCGCCGACTCTCCCATGCCATCCTGTTGGAGCCCAGGGAGCAACCATCAGCGGCTCAGGTCCAGCGCACCCAGGTCGTGGCCTCACCTGGATGGGCAGGGTCGAGCATGCTGTCAGTTGCTGCCGGCGTCGAGAATGACGGATTCGACCCAGTCGACTTCGAGGGTCGGATCGGGAAACGCCTCGGTCGCCATCACGGCCCGAAGCTCGGCCAGGTCGGCAGGCATCGTGTCGCCGGCGATGACGAGCCTCACCTGACCAGGTTCGATGTGGTGGTCGATCACCCGATGAGTCGGGTGATCGCTGTCCCAGTCGAGGACCGTTTCGTCCACATGCTGGGAGAACGTCACCTCCCGGTCGACATCGAGCGAGTTCCGCCGGGCCGGAATGACGACCCCGATTCCGGCGAGCGCGAGTACCGCGCCGACGGCCACGACCTTCGGATCTCTTGCCGGGGGTGACTCGATGAAGTCGGTGATCAACAAGACGACGATCGCGGCCAGGATGATGGCCAAGACGTTGATGCCATAGAGAACCGCAGCGCCACGAGCCAACGACAATTCTCCGAGCTCGAGGACTAGGCCAATGGTTGCCAGTGGCGGAACCAGGGCCACGGCAATGGCGACTCCAGGAACGACGCCCGAGAGGTCCTTGCGCACGATGCTGTACATCCCGGCCCCGCCGGCGGCGAGTGCGATGACGAGATCTCGTAGTCGGGGTGTCGTGCGCGACAGCTCTTCTGCGGTCAGCTCATGGACGACCAGACTCGCAGAGATCGCCCAGGCCAGTGCTACGGCGAAGGCGGAGGCAACTGCGACGATCAACAGCAGTCTGACGGTCTGGCGGACCAAACCCAAGGTCAGCGATGCGGCGCTGCCCAGCACCGGTGTCATCATGGGAGCGACCACCATGGCGGCGATCACCGCCGCCGGCTGGTCGTTGGCCAAGCCGAGGGTGGCGATGATGACCGACATTGCCAGCAGGAACCCGAACCGACCGACCCACGGTGCTCCGTCGGACAGGAAGAGTGAGTGCAGGATTCGAACCCGCTCGGCCGGGCTGTAGACCCAGTGGTCCTCGTTGCCCTCCGAAGTCGGGGTCTCGAGCATCTCGATCAAGTCTGTCGAATCGATCGGGGCCGCCGGAGTGTCGTCCTCCAATGCTCCGACCCGATTGGCGACCCGACCCAGTTCCTCGCTCGTCAAACGCTGATGCCTCCGCACTTCGGCAGTATCGCATCCGACCTCCAATTCGAAGGCTTCCTTCCGAACCCAGGGAAACTTGACGAAGCCGGACTACGTGAGTGAGCGACGTGGACCTTCATCGAGCACTTCGAACACCGGGTAGCGGTCGGCAACGGCGGCGAACTCGTCGAGAGAGGCGCCCACACCGACGGGGATGTGTGGCCGGCCCCCTGGGACGATCTGCACATAGCGGGCCAGGATCGGACCCCTTTGATCGACGGGCACCTCCCTCAACTGAACGCGTCGCCGGTTCCTGCGACGCAGCACGGCTTCGCCGTTGTTGGCTCGAACGTTGGCGACCCAGTTGCATTCGCCGAGCATCGATACGAGGTACCAACGACCGGCCACATCGGCCATCCCGAGCGGAAACGAGACGACCTTCCCGGAGATTCGGCCTGGCACCTCCAACGTCACCCACCGCCGAGGGAACAGTCCCGCTCCGAACAGTCGTCCCCAGAAACGCGCAAACCAGCGAGCGGCCGAGTTGCCGCTCCCCCCGGCGTACATCTCGCGAAGTCGCTGATCAGAGATCGGCCATTGCGGCATGGCTCGTCCCCCTCTTCGTAGTCACGCCTCTCTGGATCGAGAGCACTTGTCGACGCACGCCGACCGACGTTAGGACATGCGTTGGGCAAGCGCCGTAGTCTGATCGTTGTGGAGATCACGCTGCTGTATTTCGACGACTGTCCAAGTTGGCGCACCGCCAATGGACATCTCGAGGCATTTGCCCGGGACAATCCTGGCATCGATGTCCGTCGAGTCATCGTCGACACCCCCGAGGCGGCCGACCAGCACCGGTTCCGGGGCTCGCCCAGCATTCACGTCGACGGCGAGGACCTCTTCGCCGATGTCGACGCACCCGTCGGGCTGTCGTGCAGGATCTACCAGACCCCGGACGGCCCCGCCGGGTCGCCGACGGCGGCGCAACTCGCCGATGCGTTGAACCGCCGGATGATCGCCTGATCAAGGTCGAAACACCCGGCCCGTCGGGAGTCGGGATTCCGTGGCGATACTTGGCGCATGAACCTGCCACGGGACGAAGACTCGACCTTGACGACCGACGAGCGTGCTGCGGCGCGAGCGTTCGTGGCTCGCTGCGAGGTCCGTTTGTCGACCTTTCATCGCATTGCTGTTGGCATGTTGTCCGGGGCGGGCCTTCTCGTGATTCTTCCCGTGGTCGCCCGTGATTCGGTGGCCGGTGTGCTTCGATCGTTGTTGATCGACGGGATCGGCGTGGTGGACATCGCTCTGGTCGCGGGAGTCCTGGCGATGCTCGCTGTTCCCGTGGTCGCCCTCTGGTTGTTGTTCGCCGATCTGACCCGCTTCTACTTCCATGCCAACCACCTCGGCGGTGATGGTCGGGATGTGTTCACGCCGCGCTTCACGCTGACCTCGCTCCAACTTCCGTCAGATGAACTGGGACCGGCGGCGCTCGAGCAACTTGCTGCAAGTCGAACCTCCCCCCGCATCGTGGAGCTCCTGGTACCGACGAATGACCGGTCGCGACGCCGGGTCGACCGACAGCTGCAGGTTTACGCCGGGCTGGACTCGGGCCATGACGACGTGACCCGGGCTCGCGGGCTGTTCGAACTCGCAGCCTCGACGAGTCGTCCGCTTCTCGACGAGGTTGCCAAGGTCGAGCACGGGATGGTTCGCCATGTGCTGCGACTCCGCGGGCTCGTCCTGCGCTACGTGAAGGCACTCCTCGCACTCCTGACCACGGCCCTCGCCGTGTACGCCGGCGACGCCATCGTCGCGGGACTCGACAGGGGCGAAGGAATGAGCCCCTCCGGCAGCATTGCCCTCGCAGCAGTCGTGCTGATCTGGGCTCCGATCGTGGTCCTCGCCGTGACATCGCCCGTTCGTTGGATCGAGAATCTGATGCGCGACGACGGCGCCCCCTCCACCGCAGTGGCCGACGATCCCGACTTGACCCACGTCGAGCGCGTCTCGCTGAGAATCGCCGCGATCGGCTGGCTCGCAGCCGCCGTTGCGATCATCGTCTCGGCGGTCGACGATGCCGGCGGAAGGGATGCGAAGGCAATGGGGATCGCTGTGCTGGCCGGATCATCGGTCGCCGTGATCGTCGCCGCGTTCTCCGGACGATTCCGAAGCCTGACGAGGCTCCCATGACCCAGAGAGAGCGCCATCCGAGGCACGAAACAGATGAACCAGGAGAGACTGCATGAAGGCACCGACAGTTGTTGTGCACGACACGATTCACCTGGAGCGAGATCTCCCGCATTCTGCGGAGGCGGTGTTCCGGGCCTACGCCGATGTCGACGAGCGCTCACGATGGAGCGCTCCGTCTGATGACGAAGTCATCATCTTCTCGTCGCACGACTTCCGCGTCGGTGGCGTCGATCACTTTCTGTGCGGCCACCGTACTGACCCGAGCTTTGCCGGCACCACCCGCTACGAACACATCGACGACACGCACATCGTGTTCACCGAACGCCTCGTCGATGGTTCCGAACAGCTGCTCGCTGTCTCCCTTGTCACGTGGGCCATCACGCCGATTGGGTCTGGTTGCCGTCTCCTCGTCACCGACCAGGTGGCGTCGGTCGCCGGACAGGGCCCGATCGACGGGAGCCGTGACGGCTACTCGGCGATCCTGGACCGGCTCGCCAGTCACCTCGCCGAGAGACTCGCCGGCTGACGGAGATCGTTTGGGCGTTCCTACAGAGTCACGCGAGTTGGTCGAGCTTCGTGATCGAGAAACTGTGCGCGTCGTGGCTCACGCCTTTCAGCAGCAAGCGATTGTGGAGTGTCCCCTCGTGGGTTGCACCGATTCGTTCTGCAACCCGGCGGCTCCCCAGATTGTGAACCGACATCACCACTTCGAGGCGCAGCAGGCCGAGCTCGGTCAACCCATGAGACGCAACGAGCGTGGCGGCCGCGGTGGCGATACCCCGCCCGGTGTGGCCGCTGTGCACCCAGTAGCCGAGGTTGGCTCGCCGGTTGAGTTGGTCGAACGAATTGAGTCCACAGTTGCCGACGACTGCCCCGGTCACGTCGAGGATCACGAACGAGGTTTCCTCGCTGTTGTCGATCCAGAACAGGGCGTCGTCAGCGCTGTAGGTGTCCGACGCCCAGGGCATCCATGGGTCCAGCTCCTCGAATGAGGCCCGAGCTCCCGCGGCCACTGCTGGGGCATCGGTGGCTGTCGGCGTTCGCACCGTGAGGGTCCCGTCAGTCAGCGTCGTCACGGATCAACCCTTGCCTGCGGGTTTCGATCTCGCAACCGAATACTCGCGCGTGGGGAATGCCGATCACCCTCCTGATCGAAACGCCTCTAGGTCCGGCCTCCCTCTCGCTACCTGACGATTCACGCCCGGTCACCTGTGCTGCGGCGGAACGAATTCGGGCAGCGGAGTCGGAACTACTTCGCCGCACAGCATTGGCGGGCCGTTGCGCTGGCCAGAAAGCTGGGCGGCTGGGACGAGTCCGTTCTCACCAATCAAGATTTCGAATTCGATCATCGAGTCGGGATCAGCGGCAACCCGCTCCTTTTCGATCCGGATGTGGTCATTCACTGGCACTGCCGCCAGTCGCTCGCCGACCTGTTCCCCCAGTAC
This sequence comes from uncultured Acidimicrobiia bacterium, assembly GCA_965530755.1. Lineage (GTDB taxonomy): Bacteria > Actinomycetota > Acidimicrobiia > Acidimicrobiales > SZUA-35 > SZUA-35. Next base: position 17,568 of record CBESNA010000032.1, read on the forward strand.
CGACGCTACGGCCGGGGCAAGTCGGTCGTTTGTCGTCTCCACCCAGAGTCGATCCGGCCGCGTCACCTGGTTCCGGCTGTGTTCGTGGCCGGCGTCGTGAGTCTGGCGGTTCCGTCGGCCCTTCTTCCGATGCGGTTCGTCGCAACGGCGTCACGATTCCGACGGATCACGGCACTCTCCTACATCGGTGTGCTCGTACTCGGTGCATCGAGGGCGAAACAGCCCGATCCCGAAGCGCGACCGCTGACATTCGCCGAACGACTGTTGATCCCGCCGGCGTTCCTCACCATGCACATCGGACAGGGCGTGGGTTTCTGGAGTGGGCTGTTGGGTTTCGGCAAGGAGCAGGCGGTCGCCAGATCGGCGCAGGGTTCCGACGTCGATCTCAGGGAACCAGAGCGTGTCCGCGAAGCCGACGTGACGACGCTCGGACACGAATCGGCCTGACTTGTACTCGTAGGTTCGGGATCCATCAGTCCGGTTGTGGGCTGTCAGCCTTCCGGGAGCGACGCAAAGTCCTTCTTGGCTGTGCGGTACCAACGCATGCCGGAGATCGGTCGCTTCCAACGGGCCTTCATTTCGTCCCGCGCCGGACCATGGGCCGTGTCACCGTTGGCGACCGTGTCCTTGAGATGCTGATCTTGGGCCTTGATGACGTCATCGGCGGTTTCGCCCCGATGCTCGTGGTTACACGGCCCGCCGAGTTGCTTGCAGGTCATCGTCTTCATGTATCTCTGCTCCTCTTGGTCAACAAGTCGGCTATTCATCCAACAAGGAGTACGTGAGCACGGCGTTGCCTGCAGGGGTCACGGCGTGGTCGACGAGTTGGAGGCGGGTGACGGGGACCGACTCGTCGAAGAGACGCTTGCCGTGGCCCGTGACCGCAGGGTGAACGGTGAGCGTGAGGGTGTCAATCACGCCGGCGAGGAAAAGCGATCGGACGGTCTCGACCCCGCCGGCGACGATGATGCCGCCCTCGTCGTCGGAAGATGCCAGTGTCCTGGCGTAGTCGATGGGGTCACCGTCGGCGAGTCGGCTGTTCCACCCGAGGTCGCCGGTCAAGGTGGTCGAGACCACGTGTTTGCGGACCGGGTTGATGAAGTCGCCGAATCCGGGGTCGCTGTTGGCCGGCCAGTACTCGGACCATTCCTGCCACAACCGGCGTCCAATGATGACGTCGGTGACGCCGGCGAGCGATCGACCCATCAGCTCGCCTTCGGCCTCACCGAATGAGTCGAACTGGAACAGGTTGGGGGCCTCCGACACGCCGTTGACAGAAGAGAACAGGTGGGCGGTCACGGTGCGGGACATGGCCATGGCCTTTCGGAAGGACAACGCAGGTCGGTGGTTGGTTGACTAGATAGCGGCTGGTTGGTACGTAGTCAAACATGGCAACCATCTCCCCGGGGTCTCGGGGTCGACCGTGTGGCTCTGGATGCCATGGAGGGGCGAGCATGAAATACTCCGTTGATGACGGATCAGGTCGAAGTCGAAGGAGAAGATCAGATCGAAAGGGCTGAGCGGCGGCACGATCTCCGATCTGCAGCGATCGGAGGAATCGCCTCAGCGGTGATCGGATTCGCGGGGATGGCCATCGTTGGAACAGCGAGCGCATTCGAGGCTCGGCGTCTTCTCGATTCTGTCCTGCCGACCGTTCGCTTCGCGGCGTCTTCTTACGTCGCCGGCGGGGCAACGATCCTTGCGCTGATGCTCACGCTCCTGACCTTCAGCATCTCTCACGACCTTGACTTCCGTGAAAGCCACTACAAGCGGATCCGTGAGATCTCGCTGCTCGCGACTGGTGTCATCGCAGGCTCGGTGCTCCTGTTGATGTTCCTCAGCTTCCCCATCGGAGAAGCCGATGTCGAGCAAGGCTGGTATCTGTGGGTGTACTACGCACTCCTCCTTGGCGGAGCCCTCACCGGCGGTACGTTCATCACCATCGTTCTGATGCTGTTCTACGCAATCCGTGGGTTGATCGGTGTCGGACTCGATCCGGTAGAGAGTTCGCTGGTCGTGACCGAGGACTGAGCTCCGGAAGGTGAGGTTTGGTGGACGATCAGGTGGGGAACGTCGTCCATCACAACCCACCACGAGGAGGAGAACCTCATGATCTTCGCACTGATCGCCCTTTTGTTCATCGGTCTCATCGCCGGCTTCGTCGCCAGAGCTCTGGTCCCCGGGGACGATTCCATGTCGATCGGCAAGACCATGCTTCTCGGCATCGTCGGTTCCTTCGTCGGCGGGCTGATCGGCTACGTGCTCTTCGGCGCCGACATCGGTGATGGCGCAGTTCAAGCGTCAGGACTCATCGGTTCGATCATCGGTTCGATGATCGCCCTCGTCGTCTACCGCGTCACCGTTCAAGACAAGCCCGCCTTCGGCTGACGCTGGCCGAGCGAGTCGGCTGGCCATCACGACCGTGTCGAGAGCAATCCGATCACCGGTCTCCGTCGTCACGATCCGCTCGGCAACTCGAGCAACGACGACGTCGAGATCGCCAAGGGCATCAAGCGTTTCGTCGACCGTGTAGCAGACGTCGGGAGACGGCGGGCCGCCGTATCCGCGCGTCACGTTGGAGCGATCGTGAGCGACAACGAACACGGTGCCGCCAGGTGCGAGCCATGATCGAGCGCGTCGAAGCGCTGTGAGCCGACCTTCCTCGTCGAGCTGGAGATACACGATGATGACGAGGTCGACCAGCTCCACCGGTTCGTAGGTCGTTGCGTCAGCTTCGACGAAGCTGATGTCGAGCTCTTCGTCGGCGGCGAGTCGAGCGCCCTTCTCGAGCCCGACCGAGGAGAAATCGACAGCAGTGACGCGCCAACCCCGACCGGCGAGCCACACCGCGTTGCGACCCTCACCCGCGCCGAGGTCGATTGCGCTGCCCGGCTCCAGATCGGCCAGGTATGTCTCGACGAATTGATTGGCGCCGCGGTTCCACACGTAGTCGTCGGTCGAGTATCGGCGGTTCCATTTGTCGCGGGCGCTTGTGTCGTTCATCAGGCAGCAAGGTCATCACCGGAGATGGCAGTGAGCAAGTCTGGCCGGTGGCGGGTGGGATCTGCCTCAGTTCTCTTCGTGTCGCCGTTCCTCGGGAACCTCGTCCTCGCAGTACCATCCGGAGGCGAACACGACCGGGCCCAGATACCCATCGCGCTGTGGGGATTCATAGGTGTTGGCAGCGGCGAAGTTGGAGTAGATCCACGGCAGTTCACCGCACACCCCGATTGCTGCCAGGTACGAGTTCTGGATGGTGAACAGCGGGGCCGGACGGGGGTCGTTCGGGGGTCCACCGACCGAGTCGTCCGGCAACATCGCGATCCAGAACGCCAGTTCTGGGTCCCGGTCGGTGTAGCGGTTGTCGTCGACCAGGACGTTGACCCGTCGCCCGAAGGAATCGTTGCTCACCTCGATGACGATGTCGGGGATCGGCCCCGGTTCGATGACCTGCTCACAGATCGACGCCGCTTCCACGTGCGGAGCCAGCGCCGCATAGAAGGCCTCGACGGGGAAGACCCACATCCCGTCAGTGAACTGGATGTCCAGGTCCCGGACCCAGTCCCGAGCAGCGGCATCGAGCGATGTGGTGGCAGCTTCGCAGGCGACCATTTCGGCCTGCAACGGGTCGCCACCTGCCCGGACGAACCAGGCCCATTGCTCTGCCCACTCGGTCGGTAGCCCACCCACGCCGAGGGAGCGTGCCAGGTCGGCCAATCCGATCTGGAACTCGTCACCTCGGTAGTGGTCGCGGATCGACGCAAGATACGGCGAGTCCGAAGCCTGGCCGCCCGCGTCCTCGACGATCTCAGCCAGGAGCTGCATCTGAGTGATCACCAGATCGGAGTCGATGTCGAGGGACGTGTAAACGTTGTCCTGACCCGTGATCCAGTAACGTCCCTCGACGGTCATGATCGTCTCCGTGTTGGGTCCTCGCTGCAAGCGAAACCGTCCGGGCGCGATCTCGCCCGGCTCGAGTACAAGACTCAGGATCGAACGATCTGTGGTCGGGGCGAGCCCGTCGAACCCTTCCTGTGGATCTACGCCGGTCGCCGGTACCGAGTCGCCAGTCAGCGATGTGGTTTGAGCGACGATCGCGGTGGTCGGGGACGGCGCTGTCGTCGCCGATTCGGTACCACAGGCTGCCGCACAGATTCCCAGCAGCGCGAGCATTGCCGATCGTTTCATGCGTAGATCATGACGCAGGACGTCGTTGGAACCTGTGATCGCATGGCCGGCTGACGGTTGCCTGACTGGCGTTGCTGTCGAACTGTGGGAGGATGAAGCTCCAGTCGGCTTCCTGCGTGACTGGGGAGAGGCCTCTATGGCCGGCAAAGACAAGGGTGGGCGGAGCAGCAAGACTCCCGCCACCAAGACCGCCAAGGAAAAGCGTAAGTCCAAGAAGGACAAGAAGGCGGGCAAGGGCACCATCCCCAGCTGATCGGCGGCTTCGCTCGTAGGTGCCTGGTCACCTCGGCCGTTGCTGGTCAGAGAGTGCCGCTATCGAGTGCAGTCAGAACGTTTTGCGCGCGCCTCCTCACGTCGTCGAGGTCGCTGAGCCGGTGCATCCCTGCCAGTTGTCGTGCGATGCGGTGATTGCCGGCCAGCGCCTCTTCGTTCCGGGCGAGGAAGTCCCAGTAGAGCGTGGTGAATGGGCAGGCATCTTCGCCGACCCGAAGCTTGGGGTTGAATCGGCATTGCTTGCACGAGTCACTCATCTTGTTGATGTAGGCGCCACCGGATGCATATGGCTTCGTCGCCATCCTGCCGCCGTCTGCGAACAGGGCCATTCCGATGACGTTCGGCAGCATGACCCACTCGGCACCGTCGACGAAGCTGGCCCACATCCATTCAGTCATGGCCTGAGGATCGACGCCGGCGGTCAGAGCCAGGTTTCCAAGCACCATCAGACGCTCGATGTGGTGGGCGTACCCGTTGTCGTGGACATGTTCGATGACGTTCTTCACGCACGCCATTTCCGTCGTGGCTTCGCCGGTGAACGCTGGTGGGACCGGCCGCCCGGCCTCGAGAGCGTTTGCCGATCGGTAGGCGGGCATCCACAGCCAGTAGACGCCCCAGACGTACTCCCGCCATCCGATGACTTGTCGGATGAAGCCTTCGACCGAATTGATCGGCGCTGCGCCGGATCGGTACGCCGCCTCGGCCGCCTCGGCGACCTCCAATGGATCGAGGAGTCCCAGATTCATCGACGACGACAAGACGGAGTGAGCGAGTTTCCACTCGTCACCGAGCATTGCGTCCTCGTGGGGTCCGAACGGAGCGAGCCCGGTGTCGACGAACTCCTCGAGCCTTCTCAGCGCCTGTGCTCTGGTGACCGGCCACCGGCCATCGGGCTCGGCACCCCACACGTCGTCTGGCAGTCCGTCGATGATGTCACGATCGAGATCGTCCAGCTGAAACAGTGGTGCTTCTGGCCACGACCGGCCGTCTTTCGGAGGTCGTTCTCGATTTTCGTCGTCGAAGTTCCAGCGCCCACCGGCAGGCTCGGGCTCGGTGGCCCCGTCATCCATGAGGAGACCGAGACGCCTGCGCTGCCATCGGTAGAAGTCCTCCATCTTGAAGCTGGCTCGACCCTCAGCCCACTCGGCGAACTCGTCGTATCCGCACGTGAACTGCTCGTTGGGAATCGATTCGACCCCGGCCCGTTGGAGCATCCGCCGCCCGTCGAAGCTCATCGGCTCCATCGCAACGACGTGCTGAACCTCGAACTCCTCGACGTGCGAGCGGAGCCCGTCGAGCAGAGTGGCGGCCAGACGATGGTCGACCTCGAACCCCTCGTCTCGTAGCTCTTCGGCGAAGTGGGCCATGGCGGACAACACGACGTGGAGACGCTGCCGATGCCAGCGCTTCGATGCCACCTTGGCCTGGCTCTGGACCAGCAGCACTCGACAGTCACCGGGGGAGCGGTGTCGCAGGGCGCCAACGTTTCGGTTCAGTTGATCACCGAGCAGCCAGACGGTCGGTGCATCGGCGGAAAGCGACATCGACCGAGTATTGCCCTCCACACGAGCCCGCGGGGTATCGAGTGGCCCGTCCGATCGAACCTCAGCTCGTGCGGCTTGGCCGGCGAGTCGGGAGCCGTCGAGCCTCAGGCGAGCAGCGCAATGCCCACGAAGGCAAGGTAGCCGAGTAGCAGCAGCGGCCCGTGCCTCCTTCGAAGCGAGTCGTCTCGCATCGACGCGAGGAGGACGGCCGCTAACAACACGCACATGGCGATGTACGGGGCCCGGATCGATGTCGAGTCAGAGATGGCGATCGGCGCGATGAGCGCCCCGGCGCCGAGGCTCATCGTGAGGTTGTAGGCGTAGGAACCGACCACACCGGCAACGACTGCGTCCGAGATCCCTCGGCGGGAGGCCGACCACGCGAGAACGACGAGTTCGAAGGCGGTTGCGAACCCGACCACGACGAGCCCGAGGCGAGTCTGAGTTGCTTCGATACCGGATAGTCGTCTGACGCCTTCGACGAGGGCGATGGACCCGGCAGTCAGAGCGACCAGGCCACCGACCACGAGGACGAGATCTCGACCTACTCGACCCGGACCATCTCGAACCTCGTCGAGCTCGGACGTCTCGCCGAGCGCCGGCGGTTGGCGTTCGACTGTCCAGATGGTTGCGACGAAGACCACGTACCCGAAAACGAGGACTGCCCCTTCCCGCCGGGAGACGTTGCCGTCCCAGATGACGACGCCGGCAACGAGTGAGGCGCAGAGCCCACCGAGGCCGTAGCGGCGGACGCGTGGCCCGAAGGGCATGATCGCCGCGACCACGCCTGCTGCCAGGGCAACGGTGACGATGGCAGCGTTCGCCCCGATGACATCACCGAATGCGACACCGTCCACGCCCCGAGCTGATGCGGTGGCGACGGTGACGAGTTCCTCGGGTTCGGCGCCGGCCAGCAACAGCGCCAGGGCGAAGGCGCTGACACCGAGTCTCGTAGAAGCCGCTGCGAGATGTTCGGCGAAGGTTTCGGCGCCCCAAACGATCGCGCCCATCCCGACGACCATCACTGCGAGCCATCCGACCGCCATCAACATCGCATCGGCTCTGTCATCGCGCTCCATTCAACCGTGCGAGCGAAGCCCCGGATGGGATGGGTTCAGCGGCTAGACATGCTTCGTGAACGTACTGTGGGGCGACGCCCGAGTCGGGTCGGTGGACAGGTGACGACCCTTGCCTGGATCGTCGTTCTCGGCGTCGCGATGAGCGGCATCGCGATGGTCGGCAGCATCACGTTGGTGTTGTCGGAGGAGGCCCTCGATCGCCTACTCATTCCCCTGGTTGCTCTGGCAGCGGGTTCCTTGCTCGGTGGCGCGTTCTTCCACATGATGCCGAACGCCATCGATTCGCTCGGCAACACGGGCGCTGTCTGGCTGTGGTTCATCGGAGGATTCACCAGCTTCTTTCTTCTCGAACAGACGCTGCATTGGCATCACTGCCACCGCGCAGTGTCGAAACATCGTCCCATGGGACACCTGGTCCTGATCGCCGACGCGCTCCACAACTTCGTCGGTGGATTGTCGGTGGCCAGCGCCTTCTTCATCGATCATCGCGTTGGTCTCGTCACCTGGGCTGCTGCAGCTGCTCACGAGGTACCGCAGGAACTCGGTGACTTCGGCATCCTCGTCAATAGCGGGTGGGACCGCCGCCGGGCCCTGCTCTACAACGTCGCTTCGGGCTCCACCTTCCTCGCAGGTGGACTCGTTGCCTACGCGATGTCCGGCACGGTGGATGTCGTCTTCCTCGTCCCCTTCGCCGCCGGAAACTTCGCCTACATCGGGGCGACCGACCTACTGCCGGAGGTGACCACGGACCCAGCCCTGACGAACAAGGTCGCCGGATTCGCAGCGTTCCTTGCCGGGCTTGCGATCTTGTGGGTTGCGGCCAGTTTCGCCTGAGTGCGGTGACCCTGCCGGTCCGTCATCGTTGGGTGGTTCTCACTTCGCTCCGTCGAGCGCTGCAGTGAAACCAGCGGGCGAATATGGGCCGACGACGATCTGTTCGAGTGCTCCGATGCCGTGACGTTCACCGTCGGTCACCTTCACGACCTGCTGGACATGGATGTTTTCCGGGGCCAGCAGGTCGAGCTCCATCGGGTCGAAGGTCTCGCCGCCGATCGCCAGCTCGCCCTTCCACATTCCCTGACCCCATTCGGGGTGTCCGTAGCCGAGCCCTTTGAAGTGGAACCGGAGCACCGGGTCCATCGAGATGGTGCGCACCTCGCCATGGAGGTCGATGAGATCGAGTTCGGCGCTCCGAGCGAGCCGTGTTCCGGGGTGATAGTCGATCCGATGCACCGCGGTGGCCATACGGGTCACGACGTCGTCGAGTTCGGAGGGGATGTCGGCCTCGGATGCGTAGAGCGGCGACGTCAGGCCCTCGCGGACCAGGACCTCTCCGTGCGGGCCGTCAAAGAACACCGCATGGCTGATGTGGTCGTCCCACTGCAAGGGAGCCCAGAGGAAGAAGGCGGAGCCGTGTCCGTGAGGCGCTCCGACCTGGACGCGTTCGCCGACACCGCGAATGCCCCACGATCGGTCCTTGGTGCCGCGCCAGGTGACCTCGTCGACGGTGTACTCACCGTCTGGATGGGACACCGTGCCGGACCAACGACCGAACTGGGCGAATCGGGTGGCGTCCATGACCCTCCGTTGCCCCTTCCAGAGGATTTGACGGGCTTCTTGGATGGCTGATGTCCGCGCCGAAAACGTGAGGTCGCAGGCGACCCCGCTCTCGTTCTCGTCGATGATGACCCGCGCCCGTCGCAGGGGCTCCTCGATCTCGAGCCGGAACGGACCGGCCGACATGTCTGTGCGTTCCTGCGGTGCCCGGCGAGACGCGTAGAAGCAGTGCTGTCGCCCTCCTGCCTCGACCGTGCTGAAATGGCAGTCGAAGATCCCACGATGGGGGTAGACAGCCATGCCGAGGCCGAAGTACTGGATGCCGTCGTCGCTATAGCCGTTGAACCAGGTGCGGTCGTACACGTTCGGATCAGAGCTCGCCGGATGGGCGATCGGCTCCGGGGTCTGATGAATCGGATAGTCATCGAGTCGATTCAGCACAGCGGTTCCTTCAGCACAGCGGTTCCTCAGTTGTCGGCGATGCTGCAGCTTGGTCCGTTTTCGAGCTCAAGAAAACTTGGTGCGAGGTCGTTCGAGGAGCTGACCGTCGATCTCGATGTCGACCTTCTCGTTGTAGAAGCAGACCAGACCGGCGATCGCCTCGGATTCGGGGAGCGGCGTGCGGTAGCCCCAGGCCACGTCTTCGTGGTGCGTTCCGTCGATCGTGACGGTCCAGTAGCTCGCCCATCCTTTGTATGGGCAGGCACTCGATGCGCTGGTCTCGGCGAGCAGATCCATGCGGACATCGATCTTCGGCAGGTAGAAACGGGAGGGGAGCCCGGTCTCGTACAGGATCGTCGGGCGCATCGAGTCGGCGACGACCGTGCCGTCGACCATGACCTTCACATGGCGACTCGAAAGCAGCGCGTCGACGCGTACCTCGGGACTGCGCGGGTGCACGAAGACCTCGACATCCTCCTCGAACCATGCGTCCATCGTGTCCCACTCGATTCGCACGAGGTCACGGAGCCGGTCGACAGGCGAATCGAGATGTCGCCACGCGGCGTTGTGGATTGTTCGATCACCGACGACGACGTCGTAGCGGGTGCCCCCGCCTCGGCTGGGGGAACGCAGCGTCTCACCGTTCGCCAACAGATCGGCGGCCACGTCCTCGACAGGGAAGTACCACGCTGGGTAGTAGGGGACTTCCCAGACGAAGGAGGATCGGGTGGTGTCGATGACGGGAACACCGTCGATCACTCCACGAATTCGTTTCGGATTGGCCTCGAGGCGGACACGTTGGCGATCGGAACTCATGCCCTGTGAACGCTCCGAACGGTCGCGTGATTCCCCGGACGGGCCGCTCACTCTTGTCGAATCTGGTCCTTGGGCGAACCGATCAGACCGATGCGGATCTCCTCGATCACCGTCGGATGCCGGAAGTAGTGGTGGGCCATGTGAGTCACGATTCGGTCGTCGCGGGTCCCGGCATGCACTTCGACGTCTCGTGGACTGAGGCCAGACGCCAACGTGAACACCGGCGCAGCGACGTAGGCCCACGGATCCAGCGCAACGTAGAAATTCGTCCAGTGTGCGATGCCGTCGAGAAGCCGGACCGGTGAACCTCCTCCGGTCGGGTCGATGGTCGGCGGGGAGCATCCGATCACGTGGAAGAACGGCGACTGGGTGGCGCAGGTGAACAGGTGATCGATGTGGAGGCGTGGTTCAGCCTCCATCGCCATGTCGAAGACCACTGCCGCTCCGAGGCTGTGGCCGATCACTGACAAGGGGCGTTCGGGCAGTCCTGCGCCGGGCGCCTCACGCATGAGCACTTCCCACACTCGCCCCCACAACCGTTCCCGGTGGCGGTGGTAGTAGACCAGATCGCCGGTGAAACCGGCGGCAGCCCTCAGGTACTGACCCCTGACGAGTCCGTACACGCCCGCCAGGATCCGGTGTCGAGATGCACTCGTTCGGCGTCGCCACCCGGCGGCGAGGTCGTCGATGATGGCCTCGACATCATGGTCTTTGAACGACTTCCGAAGGTCGGCCGAGGCGTCGGTGTCGCTGGGTAGCCCCGGGGAGACGCTCGCCCAGTCGGTGTAAGGGACGACGGACTCGATCTGGTCATCTGGTCTCGCGATGTCGCCCCAGTAGATCGGCACGATCGTCGCATCCACACCGAGGTTCGCAGCCAGGATGGCGACCTCGTTCCGAAACGATGCCTCATCGCGGGTCGCAACACCGTGAATGACAGCAACCACGGGTTGATGATGGCTCATCGGTGCTGTCCTCTTCTGCTGGGACGGTTCAGGATCGGGTGGGCAGCCAATCGGCAACGGCCTGTCCGATCTCGTCGGCGCTGTCCTCCTGGATGAAATGGATGCCGGGGACGGTGATCTCGGTCTGGTTCGCCCACGAACGAGCGAATTCACGCTGTGCTCCGGTGAGGATCGTGCCCGGTTCGGCGTTGATGAACAGCTTTGGCACCTCAGAGGTCGGAAGCCAGTCTGCATACGACTGAACGATCTCGAAGACGTCGGCTGGCTCGCCGTCCAGTGGGATCTGGCGAGGCCAGGTGAGTGTCGGGCGGCGGCCCTCGCCTGGTTCGACGAACGGACGCCGGTACTCGTCCATCTCCTCGTCGCTGAGCTTGCGAATGATCGAGGAAGGGAGAATCGCTTCGACGAAGAGATTCTTGGTCAGCACCATTCCCTCGCCGGCGTCGGAGCGCATGGATTTGAAGATTTCGGTTGCGCCCTCGGGCCACTCGTCCCACGTGACCGGACGAACGATGGCCTCCATGTAAGCGATCCCGGCGACGCGATCCCGGTGGCGGTTCGCCCAGTCGAAGCCGAGCGCCGAGCCCCAATCGTGGATGACGAGCGTGACGTTCTCACCGATGTCGAGTTGGTCGAGGAGGCCATCGAGGTACTCGCGGTGCTCGACGAAGGTGTACGAGTTCGGCCCAGAGTCGTCGAGCTTGTCGGAGTCACCCTGGCCGATCAGGTCGGGCACGACACAACGAGCATGGCCGGACACGTGAGGAACGATGTCGCGCCACAGGTACGACGACGTGGGGTTGCCGTGGAGAAAAAGCACTGTGTCGCCGCTGCCGACCTCGTGGTACGCCATCTGTTTGCCGTTCACAGTCTTGTACTGCTTGCTCAGGGGTTCGATGCTCATTCGATGAGTCTGATGGCCCTCTCACCCCGTGTCCAACTCGTCGACGGCGATCCCGGCTTCGATCGCCTTCCACACCAAACCAGGCGCAACATCGAGCCGTCGCTGCGAGACTGTCCCGATGAGCGAGCATCCATCTGTCGCCGATCCGGCGACAACCCATGTCGTCATCATCGGAGGGGGTTTTGGTGGGATTGCCGCCGCCCGAGCGCTGGAGGATGCACCGGTTCGCATCACGCTCATCGACCGGCGAAACCACCACCTCTTCCAGCCGCTTCTGTATCAAGTGGCGACGGCCGGGCTCAACCCGGCCGACATCGCCAACCCCATCCGCTCGATCCTGGCTGATCAGTCCAATGCCCGGGTGATTCTCAGCGAAGTCGTCGACATCGATCCAGAAGAGCAGCGAGTGCGGGTCCAGGACGGCGACGAGTACGCCTACGACTACCTGATCCTGGCGGCCGGCACCCGGCACTCCTATTTCGGTCACGACGAGTGGGAGCAGCACGCCCCCGGACTCAAGACCGTCGAAGATGCGATCGAGATCCGGCGCCGGGTTCTTCTGGCCTTCGAACGGGCGGAGCGAACCGACGATCTGGCTGAGCGGCAGGCACAGCTCACATTCGTGGTCGTCGGTGGGGGACCGACAGGAGTGGAGACTGCTGGTGCGATCGCGGAGATCGCCTTCCGCACCCTCACGAGCGAGTTCCGCTCGATCGATTCCTCGACTGCGAAGGTAATCCTCTTGGAGGCGGCCCCGCGGGTTCTCGGCACCTATCCGGAGAAGCTCTCGGCGAAGGCCGAGCGACAGTTGCAAGAACTGGGTGTCGACGTCCGCACTGAGGTGAAGGTCACGGGAATCGACGATCGGGTCGTCGAGACATCCGGCGGCCCGATCGAAGCCCGCACCGTTGTCTGGGGAGCCGGTAACGAAGCGTCACCGCTCGCAGCAATGGTCGGGGCCGAGACCGACCGAGCGGGTCGAGCCGTCGTCGGTGCCGACCTCTCGGTGCGGTCACATCCGTCGATCTTCGTGATCGGCGACACCGCTCACGCCGAGTCCGATGGTGAGCAAGTGCCCGGGGTCGCCCAAGGTGCGATGCAGGGCGGTCGGCATGCGGCTCGGGTGATCCAGGCCGACCTGCGAGGCGGTAGCCGGCCGACGTTCCGCTATCGGAACAAGGGCGAACTGGCGACCATCGGACGGTCGTCAGCGGTGGGCGTGGTCGGTCGCTTCCACCTCTCGGGCTGGACCGCATGGGTGGCGTGGTGGGCGATTCACATCTTCTTTCTCATCGACTTCCGGAAGCGGTGGTCAGTCTTCTTCAGCTGGGCGTGGAGCTACCTCACCTTCCAGCGTGGGAGCCGGCTGATCACGGGTCCGTGGTCACCGAGACCCCGCAACACCTGACGTGTTGGGTCACGTCGCTCCGCCGGAGACCTCGATGTCGAAGGCTGTGATGTACGACGCGTCATCCGAGAGGAGGAACTGCACGACTGCTGCAACCTCGTCGAGCGATCCATAGCGGCGGAGTGGCACCGACGAGATCATCTGGGCGGCGACCTCCTCCGGTAGGTCGGAGAAGTACTGGCTCGGGGTCACGGCCTGGAGTTCGACCTGGCGATCCCACATCTGACCGGGCCCGATGAACGCCGGGCTGACCGAGTTCACTCGTATGGACGCACTGGCCAGATCCTTCGCTGCAGTCTTCGTGAGCGCAATGACCGCTGCTTTTGACGCGCTGTACGCCGCCATGTTCGGCGCACCACCGTGAGCCATCGAGGCACTGTTGACAATTGCGCCGGCTCGACCGCTCGCCATCAGGGTGCGGGCGAAGGACTTCAACACGATGAACACACCCGTGACGTTGATGTCGAGCACACGGCGAAAGTCGGCGACGTCGTACTCGACCACGTTGCCGAAGTGACCCTGATAGCCCGCGTTGTTGAACAGAAGGTCGGGCGTGATGTGCTCGTCGGCCAGATCGGCGAACGCTCGCTGCACCTCTGCTTCGTTCGTGACATCGAACGTGACCGTCTTCGGTGTACACGTCGGATTCGCCTCCGCGCATGCCGTGGCTGTGTCGAGCGAGTCAGTGAGATCGGCAAGGACAACGTGAGCCCCCGCCTCGGCCAGTCGAATGGCGGTGGCTCGACCGATGTCGCCGGCTGCACCCGTGATCAGCGCGATCCGGCCCGAGAACGGGAGTCGTCCCTCGTTTTCGCGGTTCGGACCGATGCCAGACCCGGCGCTGGGTTCGGTCATGCGGACATTCCTGAACGCTGAGTGCTGAACGAGATGATCATGAGTGGAGTGTGATCGGTCTCGACTCGGCCCGCCACTCTCCTCTCGAGGCGCGTGGTCTGCGAACGTAGCTACGTACCTGTCGTCGCCGAGGCAATGAGAGCTGGGGCAGTGAAGCGGACTCGGCCATCGCTGTCGACGAAGTCGGTCAGTTCTGTATTCGCCGCGACCAGGAGCTCGGCGTACTGTTCGTCGTCAATCATGTCGGCGATGATCCAGCTGGCGTTGTGACGACAATCGGTCAAGTCGTCTGGTCGATCTTGTTCGCCGGCCGCAGTTGTACGTAACCTCGGCCGCGAGACCACAAGGGGAGCGTCGGATGCGGTTTGGGATCTTCTACGAGCACCAGCTACCGAGGCCGTGGGCCGATGGTGACGAAGAACAGCTGTTGGCCGACGCGATCGAGCAGGTGGTGCTGGCCGATCGACTCGGTATTGATCACGTGTGGGCGGTCGAACATCACTTTCTCGAGGAGTACTCACACTGTTCGGCCCCCGAGGTGTTCTTGGCAGCGTGTGCGGCGAGAACGAAGAACATTCGCATCGGGCACGGGATCAAACAGACCCCAGCCAACTACAACCATCCCGCACGCGTCGCCGAGGAGGTCGCAACGCTCGATCTGATCTCTCGTGGTCGGGTCGAGTTCGGCATCGGAGAGGGCGCCACTCGAATGGAACTCGGTGGGTTCGGGATCCCGGCCAAGAAGAAGCGGGCGATGAGCCTCGAGGCAGCGGAGCAGATCGCCAACATGATGACGATGACGCCGTACCCGGGCTACGAGGGAGAGTCGTTCTCGTTCCCGTGCCGCAACGTCGTGCCCAAGCCGAGCCAGAAGCCGCACCCTCCGATGTGGATTGCGTGTACCAATCGGGCGACGATCGAACTCGCAGCCGAGCTGGGCATCGGCGCTCTGGCCTTCTCTTTCGTCGATCCGGACGAGGCAGCGCACTGGGTCTCGACGTACTACGACACGATCAAGAGTGAGCGATGCGTTCCGATCGGCCACTCCGTGAATGCGAACATCGCACTCGTCACGGGTTTCTCGCTGCATTGTGATCGCGAGCAGGCGATTCGGCGAGGACGTGAAGGATTCGAGTTCTTCCGCTTCGCGATCAGCGCCATGGTGACCCAGGACAGCGTCCCCGGTCACACCGATCTCTGGGCACAGTTCCAAGAGATGCGGGGTCCGGGCGCGACCGACGATTACGTCGCCAAGGCTCAGGCGTCTGGGGATGAGTACTCATCAGCGATCGGCACCCCGGCTGATGCTGCACGCCACATCAGGGAGTTGGAGGCGGTCGGCGTCGATCAGCTCATCTTCATCCAGCAGGCAGGCAACAACCGCCACGCTGACATCTGCGCATCGATGGAGCTGTTCGCGTCCGAGGTGATGCCCGAGTTCAAGGCCGACGAGCCCGAGCGGTTGGCTACCAAGGAAGCCGAGCTGGCGCCGTACATCGAGGCGGCGCTCGCCCGGAAGATCCGGATGCAACCCTTGACGGAGGCCGACATTCCGGTGATCCCGGCGGCAGTGAAGACCGCGCAAGTGCCCGATGCCGTGACCGAGGCTGTCTGATCGAGGCTGTCTGATCGAGGCTGTCTGATCGAGGCTGGTCAGCGGTCTCGGAAGCCTTTGCCGTCGAGGATCTTCGGTGTGAACTTCTCGATCCGAGCGAGACGGGTCTTTGCCTGCTTGGCACCGGAGATGTGCAGATTGTACTCGCGCTGCCTTCCTGGGGTCAGGGCTTCGAACGCAGTCCGGAACTCGCTGTCGCTGTCGATGCGATCTTGGAGTTCCTCGACGAAGACAACCTCGGGTGCCGGCCCCACCTCGACTCCCGACGCTTCCACGCCGATCGCCTCCTCGACGTATGCAGTGATCGTGTCGCTCAACCGTTCGACATCGTCCACCGATCGGAAACAGATGCGAAGTGCTGAACGCGAGTTCGGGCCCTGAGACTCGAGCACACCGGCAGGGTCGTCCATCAGTGCGCCTTTGAAGAACATGAGGGCGAGGAAACCCTTCATCTCCTGGAGAATGGCGATGTTGCTGTCCTCGTGGCTGTAGCAGGGCTTCCCCCACTTGATGTCCTCTGACAGGCCGGCGCTCAACAGGATCGGACGAAGCGTTTTCAGCTCTGCAGGCCACTTCTCCGACCGTTCGATGTATGCATCGACCTTGGCGTTCACTTCCACTCCGATCATCGGGCGCCCGGACACGCCTCTCGTCGCGACGTTAGCTCTTGGCATGTCGGTGGAGAAGCCTCTGCGACGCTCGGCCGATGCGGCTCACCGCGGTGACCCCGACCGAGCGGTTCTCAGCCGAGGCTGAACTCGGTTGCCTCCAGGAAGACCACCTCTCGGCTCAGAGGTGACACACGATCTGTGTCAGCTCCAGCCGCTTCGCGGCGCGCCGTCATGGCTGCGATGTGGGCGTCGAGGTCACGGCGAGTATCCCACCGTTCCGACAACACGACTCGACCGGCCTCGAGGGGATCGGCGGCAAAGACGTATTCGATACACCCCGTCTCGCCACGGCTGATTCGCTGGGCCTCGAGCGTCTCGGCGATGAACCCCTCTCGGTCCTGCTCAGCGATCTGGAACACACCTTGGACGACGATCATGTCGACAGTGTCGTCATTCGCCGAGCCCATCGCCAGTCGCTTTGGCGGCGCGAAGCTCAGGAACCCCAGCCGGGTAGCTCCGCAGCCTGGGCGATCCAGCTGAGCAGAAGCGGCTCGTCGATCTGGTCGTCCTCGTGAGCGTGGAAGTACCGGGTGTTCTCGTCCTTCGATTCGACGGGAGGTACGGGATCGAGCGAGGCGCCCCGGAAGAAGGCCACCTTCACGTACTTGGTGAGGCAGTGGAAGCTCAGGAACCAGCCCTGGCCCTCTCGCCCGTAGAACGGCGAGTTCCACTTGACGGCCTTGTGGACGTCGGGCACTGCATCTTCGACCAGCGCATCGATTCTTCGGCCGACGTCCTGCTTCCAGCCCGGCATCGCCTCGATGTACGCCCGGACAGGCGCAGCACTCTCGCCTTTCGGGATCTGAGGGTTGCCGCCGGCCAGCAGCACGGGGTCGCCGCCAGCTGGTCGCTTGCTTTCCTTCTCGTCGGCCATGTCCTGCGCTCCTTGGATGATGATCGATCAGGGCTCCAGCACACCACGCCTTGACATGCCGAGCGGAGCTCCCGCATCGTCGCGGGCGACCACCATCCAGCTCAACTCCTCGAAGACCCATGCACCCATCGCATCGGGATTCTCCATGCCTCCGAGCGGGACGGTCGTATCGGTTCCGCTCCAGGACCAATAGGGCGTTCCGTCGGCGTCGAGCACCGTGAGCTGATAGAGCGCCGCTCCATCGACCCCGCTCCAGCTGAGCGTCGGACGAGGTCCCGGCTCGGTTGACGCCAGCTCGATCTCGGGAAAAAGGTCGGCGCCGGCTTCGTCGTCCGCTTGGGTCTCAGCGTCGGCGGTTGGCGTATCCGACGTATCGTTGCTCGAGTCTGCGGTGGTGGTCGTCGTGGCTTCGGCGGTCTCGGATGAGGTCGACACGGCCGAACCGTCGTCGGCGCCGTCCGAGCCGCAGGAAGCAAGCGCGATGGCGAGCGCAGAAGCGAAGATGGCTGTCCGTTTCATCATCGTCGATCTCATCTCCGGGCCTCCTCGATCGCGTTTGCGAGATTCCGTGCGATGTTGTCTCTTCCGAACTCCCTTGCCACGGGCAGCCAGTACTCCATCGCGACGAGATCTTCGTCGGCAAGGGCTGCTGTCATACGAAGGTCGAGCGCTGTCTGGTACGGAAAAGCGAGGTCCTGAGCCAGAAAGGCCCCCGACCGCCAGCCCATGCGGTTCATCTCGAGCAGTTGATCGTCGGTGAGGTCGTCGAGTCTCGAGGCAATTGCGCCGACCATGGCATCTCCGAGGGCGAGCGCAGCAGTGTTGAAACGGTAGAAGGTCTCGTCATCGCAGGTTTCGTCCCGCGTGGTCGTGGCGCCCATGACCGATTCGGCGTCCTCGAGGTAGCTCCTGATCTCATCGATCGGCACCTCTCCGTCGTCGATCTGGCCCAGTAGGTCCAGACCCTTCTGCTGGAGCGCCTGCCACACCGGTCCCATTGTTCCGTCTGCGGTCCGATTGGCGGTGAACGATCCCTCGAGCACGAATCCTGAAAACGGGATCTCCCAAATACCCGACAGCGCACCGCAGAGTGTGCTGTCTGCCTCGAGCATCCCGGCACCGGAGTCCGGCAGCTCGGCTGCGGTCATGGTGATCTCCATCCCCGTGAGCGCGTCCTTGGCCGTCACCTCGTCGAGCTCGAGAACCACGATTCCGATGTCGCCCTCAGCCGGTCCGCCGGCAATGGCGTTGGCGACGCCACCGTCGATCAGCGAGACCAGGTTCATGTCCCAGAGACCGGTGGTACCTCCATCGCTCGACACCAGTTCGAAGGTCCCTATCGCCCGGTACTGCACCGGAACGCCGCCGAGCTCAGTGACCCCGAGGTAGCTGAACGACCCGATCCAGCGCCCGTCGGTGAATCCGACAACGCTGCCCTGGCTACCTGCAGGCGCAGCGGTCATCGCCGCGATCGCAAAGGCCATGAAGCCAGCGACAGTCGTGATGGTTCGCCGAAGCGTCTTGTGTCTTGTCACGACGACGTTCCCGAGCATTTGCGTGTTCCCTCCTTGCCCGCGTGCTGTTGCGCTCGCAGGTCGGTGGCGTGAGATTAGCCCCTGGATTCGAAGCGGGAGCACAGCTGTGGGCATTTGCGAACACACCACGTGGAGTAACGTCGGCAGACCTGCCTCGTTCGGTTCGAGGGCAGGCTCGGAGGGAACAACAGTGAAGATGACCTGGTCCACGATGTTGGGCGCCTTGTTCACGATGGTGCTTCTTGCGACCGCCTGTGGTGGCGGAGACGACACCGAAGATGCAACCGACGTGACGGCGGACGCAACCGCAAGTGACGAGACCGAGCCGGCGGACGGCGGAACCGAAGCAGACGAAACCGACGAGACGGCCCCGGTGGAGGACGAGACGGCTCCAGTCGAAGCCGAGGAGAGCACCGAGAGCGGTGGGGTGGGCTCCGGCGACGGGGTGATCCTGGCCGATCTTTGTTCCGGTGGTCAGTTCCTGAACGGGGCCGTTTCGATCGATGACCTCGTCAGCTACGGCATCTTCACCTCGACCGACGTACTGATCGAGGGCAACTCGGCCTACGACGCATCGACCTACGAAACGTTCGGCTTCATCTGCAATCTGAGCGAGACCGTTGGCGATGGCAAGAACTTCATGACGATCGGTGTCAGTTCCGGCAGCGACCTATGGGATCTCGCCGCCGAGCAGGGCGATGCTCCGGTCGAACAGATGGGCGACTGGGAAGTGATCGTGGGCAGCAGCTGGTTGTCCCCGCTGACGATGCGCATCACTGACGGCGCAGGCAACCAGGACAGTCTCTTCGTTGTCTGGACTCCCGCGGACGGGTCGATTCCCGACGCTGCCACGCTCGAACGACTGATGCGCCCGTTGGGTGAGGCCATCGCCGCGAGGAGTACGGTCGAGATTCCGCGGAGCTGAGCCGTGGCCACTCGTCGTCCTCGCCCGCTCATCGCGTCTTGTCGGCTCCAGCTGACGCCCACGTTCGGATTCGAACACGCTCGCAGCCTGATCGATCCCATCGCTCGCCTCGGGATCAGCCACCTCTACCTGTCCCCGATCGCCGAGGCAGTGACCGGAAGCGAGCACGGCTACGACGTCGTTGATCCCCGAGCGGTTCGAGCCGACTTCGGAGGCGAGTCAGGACTCGAGATGTTGCTCGACGCATCCGCTGAGCGAGACCTCGGCGTCATCATCGACCACGTCCCGAACCACGTCTCGGTGGCCAGGGCGGAGCTGAACCCTTGGTGGTGGGAGGTGCTGCGCGACGGCCCGGAATCGGGAGCTGCGGACTGGTTCGACATCGACTGGGAGGCCACCGATGGACACATCATCGTGCCGAAGCTCGGCGATCCGCTCGTCGACGTCGTGGCGGGTGGTGGACTCGAGGTCGGCGACGGCGAACGAGGTCCCGAGCTCCGGTACGGCCCGTTGCGGTTTCCGATCGCCGCCGGCACCGCTGACCTTCCCCTCCCAGAACTGCTCGCAGCCCAGCACTATTCGCTGACCTGGTGGCGAGATCCAGCCCGCAACGTGCGGCGTTTCTTCACGATTGATGATCTCGTGGCAGTTCGCGTCGAGAACGACGGCGTCCGCTCGATCATCGATTCGTTGCCCCAGCGCCTCACATCACATACGGCGTTCGACGGGGTGCGAGTCGACCATGTCGACGGGCTCGCCGATCCAGGTCGGTATCTGGAGCAGCTGCGATCGACGATCGGCGAGCGCTGGCTTCTGGTCGAAAAGATTCTCGGGCCGGGCGAGACCCTCCCTGCGGCCTGGCCGGTGGACGGCACCACTGGCTACGAACACATCACGGCGTCGGAACATCTGTTGCTCGATGATGCGGCGATGTCGATTCTGGACGCTTTCTGGGGCGAGGTCGTGGCCAGCGGAGATCGGCCCGTCGATCCCAGTTTCGCGGCGATCGAAGACGTGGCCCGGCGCGAAGTCCTCGACCGCGGTCTGCGACCTGATCTCGACCGTCTGGTTCGAACGACCGTGGCCGAGGGGCTCGTCACGGGGTCCGAGGACGGCGTTGGCGATCAGGATCAGGTGCGCGACGCGATCATCGAACTGACCGTGCGGCTCCATCGCTATCGGACCTACCTCCCCTCCGACCCAGCGTCGCACGATGTACTCAGCGACCTCGTGGAGCGCACGAATGCTGCTTGTCCGAACTTGGCGGACACGATCGGCTGGTTCGTGGCCCTTCTCGGGCGCTCCGATGCAGTTCGGACGCGATGGCAGCAGCTCACGGGTCCGGCTATGGCGAAGGGGGCGGAGGATCGAGCCTTCTATCGGTATCAGCGACTGTCGTCGCTGTGCGAAGTCGGCGGCGAACCCGGCCGCTGGTCAATCGGTGTTGACGAGTTCCACCGGCATCAACAATCGGTGCAGGAAGGCTGGCCGACGACCATGCTGACGTCGACGACGCACGACACGAAGCGGTCGAGTGGTGTCCGCGCTCGATCGCTCGCCCTCGCGACGATCGGCGAATCCTTCGTCGCCGAAGCACGCCGGTGGATGAACGACAATCCGTCCAGCGAGTCCGTTCGTGCGTCCGATGTGTCCCTCGCCGTCCAGACCGCGCTCACCAGCTGGCCCGTCAACGTGGAGCGACTCACCGCCTATCTGGTGAAGTCGGCCCGTGAGTCCGAGCAGGACACGAGCTGGACCGATTCGAACGCCGACTACGAGCGCGCCCTGGCCGACCTCTCCGACCGCCTGGTCGTCGACATGAGCGACCCGTCGTCGAGGCTGACTGCGCTGGGACGGCGATTGGTGGCTCCGGGGTCTGTCATCGGTCTCCGTATGAAGGTGTTGCAAATGACCTGCCCAGGCGTACCAGACCTCTACCAGGGTGCGCCCTTCGAGCTGCTATCGCTCGTCGATCCAGACAACCGCCGACCGCCCGACTGGGAGCGCTGGCGTGCGGTGTTGGACGACGCTCCGCGTGTTGTGATCGCAGACGCCATCGCCGGCGGCGACGTCGATCGTGCCAGAACGGCCGTGGTGCATCGTCTGCTCGGCCTCCGGCGACGCAGATCTGCGTCGTTCGGACCGCGAGCCGGATATCGCCCGGTCAAGCTTGACGGTCCGGCCCAGGATCTGGTCGTGGCGTACCAACGTTTCGATTCGAGCGCAGTCGGCGACGGGCGTGATGAGGTGCTCGTGCTTGTCCTCAGGCCGACAACCTCCAATGTCGATCTTGCCTCGACAACGATCGATCTAGGGGACGAACCGTGCGTGAACGTTCTCGGCGATGCGGCTGCAGCGTTGGCTGGTCGAGTGAGCGTCGCTGCGCTGCTCGGCGACGCGGGTGTCGCGGTCCTCGAACGCAACGTCTGAACGACGTCAAAGGCCGATCCTGCGGCGCTGTTCCGCTGCGATTCAGGCTCGAATGGTCAGTCTGGCGCCGAACGCTTCGATGTCGACGGGGATGCTCGCCTGCTCCTCGTTGCCGAACCATCGAGTGTCGCCGGTGTCGAACACGATGTGTTCGCCATTGCCGAGCGGACTCGGTCGATTCGGGGCGTCGGTGAAGTTGAATGTCGCCACCGACGTGGCCGATCCCACCCAGCGCGTGACGGTGAGGACTCCGCTGTCGAGCTCGACGACCTGTGTCGCCGACGGGTTCGTAAGGATTTTGTGCGTGCGGCGAAGTCGCAGAAGCTCGGTGTGCATGGCCAGGAGACCCCGATGAGCCCCGTTGCCTGCGACCACGGGATCGAGGATGGCTGACGAGAAGGAAGCCGGGTCGGCGGGGTCGGCGACCGTGCCGCTCCAGTCAATGTCCGCGAACTCAGCCCTGCGTCCCCGGCGAACCACCTCTATCAGCTCGGGATCGCCATGGTCGACGAAGTAGGGGAACGGTGCTGAGTCGCCGTATTCATCGCCCATGAAGAGCATCGGCGTGAACGGCGAGAGCAGCACGAAGGCAGCGGCAAGCCGGCGGCGGGGATCCGTTGTCGGGGCATCGGACAGCAGGCGCTCGCCTCGCGGGGTGTTGCCGGCATGGTCGTGGTTGGACGAGAACACGATGAATCGACGGTGATCGACGTCGGTGGCAGGGGCGCCGTGCCGTCTGCGCAGCGTGGGGGAGAACTGGCCCGAATACACCCAGCGATCCTCGAGAGCGCGGGCGAGGTCACTCACGCCGTCGTAGGCGGCGTAGTACTCGTGTCGCTCGCTGGTGAGCGCCACCCGCAACGCATGATGGACATCGTCGTTCCACACCGCGTCGGCTCCCATGCCATGCTCGTCGATCGGGCGGACCAGCCGAGGATCGTTCGAAGCGGACTCGAGGGTCACCAGCACGGTGCGCCCGGTGCTCTCACCGGCGGCGTGGGCGACCTCGGCCAGTTGACCGAGGAACGGGCGCGCCGTCGGATCGATGATGGCGTGGACGGCGTCGACACGCAGACCATCGAGGTGGAAGTCCTCGATCCAGCCACGCACGTTTTCGAGGAAGTACCGGCGAACCCCGTCGCTGCCGGCCCCGGCCACGTTGATTGCAGGCCCCCATGGTGTGATGTAGTCGTCGGTGAAATAGGGACCGTAGCGACCGAGGATGTTCCCCTCCGGGCCAATGTGGTTGTAGACGACGTCGAGGATCACGGCGAGCCTGCGACCGTGCGCGGCATCGATGAAGCGGGCCAGCGCCTCCGGGCCGCCATAGGACTGCTGAATTGCGAACGGGAAGACGCCGTCGTATCCCCAGTTGCGTTCCCCGGGAAAGGCGTTGACCGGCATGACCTCCACGACGGTGATCCCGAGGGCAGCCAGCCGATCGAGCTCAGCGATGGCCGAGTCGAACGTGCCCGCACTGGTGAACGTGCCGACATGCAGCTCGTAGATCACGGCGTCTGGCAACTCGACCCCCTGCCAACCCGAATCCGTCCAGAGAAAGGCCCCGGTGTCGACCACGGCCGAAGGGCCATGGACTCCTTCGGGTTGGCATCGCGAGGCTGGGTCGGGAAGCGGCGTGCCGTCGTCGACGCTGAACCGGTAGCGATCCCCAGCTGCGACGCCGTTGAGGACACCGACCCAGGTCGGCACGCCCGGATCGTCGGCCTGGACCGACAGGACCAGGTCCTCGCGGCGGTGCTCCAACACGACCTCGACCCGTCCTGCCTCGGGTGCCCACACCTCGAATCGTGTGCCCCGGTCCGCGACAGTGGCGCCGAGCCTGTTCACGACGCGGTTCCGCTTGGCGGTGTCGTGGTCGGCGGTGTTGTGGTCGGCGGTGGAGTAGCCGGGGCGGGTGTGCTCGGAGCCGGCGTGCTCGGAGCCGGCGTGCTCGGAGCTGGTGTGGCCGGAGCTGGTGTGGCCGGAGCTGGTGTGGCCGGAGCTGGT
>CBESNA010000033.1:0-40832 GCA_965530755.1 uncultured Acidimicrobiia bacterium
CAACCGCGACCTCATCAACCGCGACCTCATCAACCGCGACCTCATCAACCGCGACGCCCTCATCGAGATCCTCGTCCTCGACGACCGCTTCGCGCACCTCATCCACGCCGAAGCCGCTGATGGGTTCAGTGTCGTCGCGCAGGTCGAGATCGGCGTCACCAGCCGCTTCGTTGCCGTCATCGGCCAGGTGACCGTTGGTGGTTTCGATTGTGGTCACCGGTTCGAACCCAAGCGCAGCGACGAGATCGTCGTCAATGAGGGTCGCATCCTGTGACGATGATTCGTCGACGGTCATTCGAGCAGTGTAAGCGATGACGGGAGCTCCTTCAGCTCAGCCGTCGACTTCGCCCACTGCGGCAGCCCTCGAGACGGCCAAGATACGTTCGGCTCGAGCTTCAGCTCGACGGCCGTCCACCTCGACCATCACCCGCACCTCGTTGTCGCCGGCTTCGAACTCGATCAGCACTCCCCCGTTCGCCGTCGCCAAGCGTTCTGCCGCGGTCCGACCCTCAGCAACTCCCGCGAGCGCCGCCGCGTCCGCAGCCGACTGGGCCTCTGCTCGATCGACGACCCGCACGCTCACGCCGATCACGATCCCCGTCATGACGAGCAAACAGGCAAGGACCAACGCCACCAACGGCAGCGCCGCTCCCCGCTGACCAGCCGCTTCGTTCACGCCGACAACGTCGCTTTCCCGTCCAACCATTGCACTTCCTCCAGATGTTTCGATCGGCTGGGGGGAAGTTGTGCGGGAAGTGACGCCGTGGGTGAACGGGCCGATCAGTCTTCTGCGGACGTGTCTTCGTCGGTGCCGGATGCCGGATCCTGCTCCGTGGAATCATCCGTCACCGCATCACCCTCCACGGTGCCGTCCCCAGCATCCGCCGCCGATTCGTCGACCGCGAGCATCCGAGCGACTGCTGCCACCTGACTGTTCGCGTTCAAGCTCATCACCGTGACACCGGTTGCATCGCGACCTTGTTGGGAGATGTCGTTCACTCGAGTCCGGATGACGACGCCATCGGTGGAGATCAAGAAGATCTCGTCGAGCGGCGTGACGAACATGGCGCCCACCACCTGACCCTTCTTCTCGTTGACCTTCACGCATCGCACGCCCAGACCGGCTCGGCCCTTCCGCGTGAACAGATCGGGATCAGTCCGCTTGCCGTAACCCTCGGACGTGACCACCAGCAGTTCGGTTTCCGGCCGGAACAGATCCATGCTGACCAGCTCATCGCCGGCCCGGAACTTCATGCCACGAACCCCAGCGGCGGTGCGGCCCATCGCCCGGACATGGTCTTGCGAGAACCGCAACGCCTGCCCGAAACGACTCACCATGAAGATGTCGTTGACCCCATTGGTGGCCACGACCGACACCAACTCATCGCCGTCGTTGAGGTTGATGGCCCGCAATCCGGCTTTCAACGAGCTGTCGTACGCACTCATCAGCGTCCGCTTGACCCGGCCTTGGCGGGTGGCGAAGAAGAGATACTGGTTGGTCTCGTAGTCGCGAGTGTCGATGATCGCCTGGACCTTCTCCTCGGACTCCAGCTGCAGCAGATTGACCAAAGCCATACCCCGAGAGGTACGGCTCGACACCGGGATCGAGTGGGCCTTGATCCGATAGACCTTGCCCTTGGTCGTGAAGAACAACAAGTAGGCGTGGGCTGTCGTGTGCAGGAGGTGAGCGACAAGATCGTCGTCGTCGTCCTTCAGCTTGGCGCCAGTGACGCCGCGGCCGCCTCGGGCCTGAGCCCGGAACTCCTCAGCCGAGACCGACTTGATGTAGCCGGACGACGACAGCGTGACCACGAGGTCCTCGTCGTCGATCAGGTCCTCGATGTCGAGCTCGCCCATGTCGAGTTCGAGTGAGGTGCGGCGGTCAGAGGCGAACTCGGTGCGAATCTCGTCCAGTTCATCCTTGATGACGTGATCCCGCTTGACCGGGTCGGCCAGAATCGACTCGAGTTCGGTGATCTCGGCCCGCTTGGCGGCCAGCTCGTCCTCGAGTTGCACGGTGGCCAGCCGCGTGAGGCGGCCGAGAGTCATCTCGAGGATCGCCTCGGTCTGATCGGGTGAGAACTCGAACGGGGCGGCTTCGAGGGCGGTGCGAGCCGCCGCTCGGTCCTCGCTGGCACGGATCGTGGCGATGATCTCGTCGAGCACGTCGCGAGCTCGAATGAGGCCCTCGAGGATGTGGGCGCGGCGATTCGCCACCCGGAGCCGTTCGGTGGAACGGCGGGTGATGACGTCACGCTGATGCTCCACGTAGGCGACGAGGGCCTCACGCAGATTCAGCGTGATCGGCACCTCATCGACCAGGGCCACCATGTTCACGCTGAAGGTGGTCTGCATCGGGGTGTACTTGAAGAGGTTGTTCAGGACGACCAGCGCCGTGGCATCCCGCTTGAGCTCGAAGACGAGTTTGAGTTTGCCCTTGGCCGATTCGTTGCGGATCTCGCGGATCCCCACGAGATCCCCGCGCTCGACCAGCTCAGCGGTCTTGCGGGCGATCTGTTCGACCGACACCTGGTACGGCACCTCGGTGACCACGATCGAATCGTTGGTTTTGCCCTCGACGATCTCGGCGACGGCCCGCATACGGATCGACCCGCGGCCGGTTCGATAGGCATCGCGAATACCGACTCGACCCAGGATCTGGGCTCCGGTCGGGAAATCAGGACCCTTGACGAACTCCATCAGATCGTCAGGTGTCGCCTCGGGATTGTCGATCAGATGGACGACGGCGTCGCACACCTCGCCGAGATTGTGCGGCGGGATGTTCGTGGCCATGCCGACTGCGATGCCCTGGCTGCCGTTGACCAGCAGGTTCGGGAACCGGGCCGGGAGCACCACGGGCTCCTGGTGCTTTGCGTCGAAGTTGTCACGGAAGTCGACGGTGTCCTCGTCGATGTCGGACAACAGCCGCATCGCCAGCGGTGTCAGGCGGCACTCGGTGTATCGGTAGGCGGCCGGGGGATCATCGGGTGAACCGAAGTTGCCGTGTGGATCGATCAGCGGGTGCCGGAGCGAGAAGCTCTGGCCCATGCGAACGAGCGAGTCGTAGATTGCCTGGTCACCGTGTGGGTGGTACTTGCCGATCACGTCGCCGACCACCGTGGCGCACTTCACGTGTGATCGATCGGGCCGATGCCCTGCATCGAACATGCTCCACAGAATGCGTCGATGGACCGGCTTCAGACCGTCGCGCGCATCAGGCAGCGCACGGCTGATGATGACCGACATCGCATACTCGAGAAAGGACTGCTCCATCTCGGTCTGGATCTCGATCGGCTCGATGTTGTCGTAGTCGCTGGACTCGCTCGGGATCTGGTCGACGGGTGGCTCGCCGTCGCCGTCACCAGAAGGCGGAAGATCAGTCATTACATGCTCCCTAGATGTCCAGGAAACGAACGTCGTCGGCGTTCGTCTGGATGAAGTTCTTCCGGCTCTCGACGTCGTCGCCCATCAACACAGCGAAGACCTCGTCGGCGATGGCGGACTGATCGACCGTGACCTGCAGCAGCGTGCGAGTTTCGGGATCCATGGTGGTCTCCCACAACTCGTTGGCATCCATCTCGCCCAATCCCTTCAGACGAGCGAACTCGGCGTTGGGGTGATCGGCCAGATACGCGTCGCGCTCTTGTGCGTCCTTGAGGTAGATCTTGGACTTGCCGACCTCGGTCGAGAACAGCGGCGGCTGAGCCACGTAGACGTACCCCGCATCGACCATCGGACGCATCTGACGGAAGAAGAACGTGAGTAGCAGCGTGCGGATGTGGCTGCCGTCGACATCGGCGTCGGCCAGCAGAATCACCTTGTGATAGCGAGCCTTCGAAACATCGAAGCCTTCGCCGGTCTCTTCGTCAGGCTCACCAAGGCCGCAACCGATTGCTTGAATCAGCGAGACGACCTCGGTGTTCTTGAGCATGCGATCGGGGCGAGCCCGCTCGACGTTCAGGATCTTGCCGCGGATGGGCAGGATCGCCATCGAGTTCGAGTCCCGGGCTTCCTTCGCCGAACCGCCGGCCGAGTTGCCCTCCACGATGTAGAGCTCGGACTCAGCAGGGTCCTTGCTGCGACAGTCGGCAAGCTTGCCGGGCAGGCCGGCACCATCGAGTGCCGATTTGCGGCGAATGGTCTGGCGAGCCGTGGTGGCAGCGATGCGGGCCTTGGCCGCCATGATCGCCTTGTTCACCATCAGCTTGGCTTCACGAGGATGTTCTTCGAACCACTCACGAAGATGCTCGTTGGTGGCCTTCTCAACCAGCGATCGCACCGACACATTGCCGAGCTTCGACTTCGTCTGGCCCTCGAACTGGGGGTCCTGGATACGAACTGAGATGATCGCCGTGAGACCCTCGCGGATGTCCTCGCCCTGGAGGTTCTCTTCTTTCTCCTTGAGGATCTCGCGATCACGGGCGTAGGCGTTGACCGTTCGGGTCAGCGCACTGCGGAAGCCCTGCTCGTGCATGCCACCCTCGAGGGTGCTGATGCCATTGGCGAAGCTGTGGATGCCGTCGGTCTGGTAGCCGGTGTTCCACGAGAAGGCGATTTCGACCTCTTCGGTCTCGTCGATCTCCTCGAACCAGCCAACCTGATCGAACAGCTCTTCTTTGCTGTGATTCAAGTGGCTGACGAAGTCACGGATTCCACCGTCGTAGCGGTGCGTGACCGTTTCGGACCCAGGGTTGAGCTCGTCTGTGACTCGCAATTCGAGGCCGGCGTTGAGAAACGCCATCATCTGGAAGCGCTCGATCATCGTCTGGGTGCGGAACTCGACACCCTCCTTGAAGATCTCGGGATCTGGCCAGAAGCGAACGGTGGTGCCCGTACGAGGCACGCCGTCATCGTTCAGCGGAGCGTCACCGATGACGCGAAGCTTTTCGTTCGGAGCACCGCCGTCCTTGTACGACATGGCGTAGCGCTTGCCGTTCCGATCGATCTCGACCTCGACACGATTCGACAGGGCGTTCACGACCGAAATGCCGACGCCGTGCAACCCGCCGGACACCTTGTAGCCGCCGTCGCCGAACTTACCGCCTGCGTGGAGCACAGTGAGCACCACTTCGGCCGCGGTCATGTCTTCATACTTCGAGTGCTTGTCGACCGGAATGCCGCGGCCATCGTCGCTGACTTGGACCCCGCCATCGTCGCGGACCGTGACCTCGATCAGCGAGCAGTGACCTGCCATCGCCTCGTCGACGGAGTTGTCGACGACCTCCCAGACAAGGTGGTGCAGACCGGTCGGACCGGTCGACCCGATGTACATGCCCGGCCGCTTGCGTACCGCCTCGAGGCCCTCGAGAACTTGAATTTGGTCGGCGCCGTAGCTGCCGTCGACCGCGGCAGAAGCCGAGGCAGACGAAGGTGCGTCAGAGGTGCTTGAAGAGCTGTCGTTGTCCATACGTCCCGTCACAATCGTGCTGGTCGATTCTAGCAGCGGAGTGGGTGCCGACGGGTGACGCCTAGCGGCCGATTCGTGGCTTGATTCTGCGGATTTCCGTCTCGGGGAACAAGGCCTTGAAGCGCGCCGTGATCTGCGCTTCCATCCACCCGACCTGCGAGGCCCAGGTCGCGTCGTCGCAACCGATCACGAGGACCCCGTCGACCAGCTCGATCGGCCGCGTCGGCTCGGCCAACGCCGGGCCGACGATTTCGGTCCATCGCTCCTGGAGCGCCGACAGCGTGCGGATCGGCGGAGCGCCGAGGTAGTCGAGGTAACTGTCGAGTGTCTCTCCGATCGCAAGCGGCTGCGGCGATGACCAACGTTGCTCACGATTGGTTCTGCGCACAGCTCACCTCCCGTCGGATGCGACAAACCCCGAGCCACCCGGCCGCAGGGTCTGGTCAGGAACCGTACCCGGGGGGAGATCCGACGCGCTGGTGATGATGGTCTGTCCGGGCGGCAGGGTCGACAAGAGCACTCGACCCCGCTCGGGGTCCAGTTCACTGAGGACGTCGTCGAGCAGCAAGAGTGGCGGTTCACCCAGCTGTTCTGTCACCAGGCGATGGCCGGCCATTCGCAACGCCAAGGCCATCGTGCGCTGCTCCCCTTGTGACGCTTGCACCCGGCTGTCGAACCCGTTGACGACGAGCGACACGTCGTCGCGATGAGGGCCGACGGACGTAATCCCGCGTCGCAGATCATGGTCTCGAGCCGCAGACAGGCCCTCCGCCAAGGACGGCGTCATCCACGAACGCTCGTAGATCGCCGCGACGTCGCTCGGCTCACCCGCCAGCTCGTCGTAGGCGGAGGCCACCCCGGGCATCAACAGCGCCAAGGTGTTCTCGCGACGAACCGTCAGGTGTTCGCCGGCAGCAGCGAGCTTCATGTCCCACACGTCGAGCGTGCCGGCGGCCGCTTCGTCCAGACGACCGTTTGTTTGGCGAAGCAAGGCATTCCGTTGTTTCACGATCTTGTCGACGTCGCGCAACACCCGGTCGGCAGACGGGTCGAGCGACACGATGAGATCGTCCAGAAAGTCCCGCCGCAGAGCGGGGCCCTCTTTCACCAACGCCAGATCGTCTGGCGCAAACACGGTGACCCGAAGTGCGCCAAGCAGATCGCGTCCCCGCTGCAGCCGTTGTTGATTGACCTGAGCGCGCGTGCGACCCTTCCCGAGCTCCAGGTCGATCGATACCTCGCGTCCGTCACGTTCGCCGACGGCGCGAACGATCGCCGTCGCTGCTCCCCTGCGAACCAGGCTCTCGGTCGGCGCGCCCCGGAACGACTTCAGCGTCGCCAGCAAGGCCAGCGCCTCGACCACATTGGTCTTCCCGATCCCGTTCGGACCGATGATGGCCGTGAGCCCGTCGTCGAGCGACAGTTCCAGGCGTTCGTAACTACGAAAGTCGACGAGTTCGAGTCTGCGGATGAGCACGAGGTGGGTGCAATCCTCCCGCCATCAGGAGACGCGGACGGGCATCAGCAGATAGAGGAAGTCCTCGTTGCCCTCGATGCGCACCAACGCCGGCTTCAGCTCGTCGATCGTGGACAGCGTGATGCGATCGGACACAGCGACCTCAACACCCTCGATCAAGTACTGGGCGTTGAAGGCGACCGTAAGCGGCGAACCGACATAGTCACCTTCGATCTGCTCACGCGCCGTACCGACATCCTGGGTGACGGCAACGAGTTCGACACCGGCGTCTGACAACTCGAGACGAACCGGTGTGGCCTCCCGAGCGAGGAGCTTCACCCGTCGCAACGCATCGAGGAGGCTGTCGCGATCGAGCGTCAACACGTTCGGGTGCGCATCGGGGATCAGTCCGCCATAGTTCGGGAACGCGCCTTCGATGAGCCGAGTGATCAGCGTGACCGGTCCGACTTCGAAAGAGGCTTCCCGCTCGCCGAGACGCAGCTGCACCTCATCGCCGTGGCCGAGCACGCGGTTCAACTCGTTGAGCGCTTTCGAGGGGATCAACACTGTCTGACCCTCGGCCAGAACCGAGACTCCGGGGACATCACGAAGGGCGAGCCGATACGAATCGGTGGCCACCAATCGGAGGCCACCCTCGTGAGCCGCCAGCAGGACACCGGTCAGAATCGGACGTGAATCGTCTGAGCTCGCGGCCCGAACGACCTGGTGGAGTGCTTCGGCCAACACAGCCGCGTTCAGCGAGACCGGATCGGTGCTGAGCATCGATATCTGCGGGAAGTCATCGCCGGCGATGAGGCGGATCGCGAAGTCCGAACGACCGGCAGCGATGCGCAACTCATCTGCCTCGGCGCTCACACTGACCGCACCGGGCTCGAGAGCTCGAACGATGTCGGACGCAAGTCGAGCCGGAATGACGGCCACCCCGTCGCTCTCACCGGACACCGTAACCGACACCGTGATGGTCAGATCGAGGTCGCTTCCGGTCAGGCGCAGTTGGTCGCCCTCGAGGTCGGCGCGGACACCGGAGAGGCCCGGCAGGCCCCCGCGGCCGCTGACCGCTCGTCCGGCAATGCCAAGGGCATCGACCAATACATCTCGCTCACAACGGAACTTCACCGTTGGTTCTCCCTGTTCGTCTGGCTCATTTGCTGGATGGATGGGGCCGGAGTTTCCGGCCGAGGTTTGAGGCTGTGGTTAATACTGTCTTCTTTGGATCGAAACGGTAGTGGTAGTAGTAGGGCCTGTGGATTGTGGACAGTGACCTGTTTTGCCTGGTCGGAGCGGAGATCGTTGTCCACGGGATGTCGGGCGCTGTCCACAGAGCGCGTGCATCACTCGAGGAACGGTGGGGACAGCAGTCGCTCCGTCCACGCATCATCCCCCGTTGATCCACAGCGTTGTCCAGAACAGCGTTGTCCAGAACAGCGTTGTCCAGAGACCGGGCACCGACATGATGGCGCGTCTTGGTGTCGGCTGCCGGGATGGCGGTCAGGAGCGACGTGCTACGAGCGGCGAAGAGCGGGTCAGGCATTCTTTGCCTTGTTGCGGATGACCTTCTCGAGCACGGTCACGTCGTCGTAGATCTGCGAACGTTCGGCCATCAAGGCCGAGATCTTGTCGCACGCATGCATGACCGTGGTGTGGTCTCGACCCCCGAACTCACGAGCGATCGCTGGATAGCTCAATTCAGTGAGCTCACGACTGACGAACATGGCCATCTGCCGAGCGAGGACGAGGGGTCGGCGGCGGGACTTGCCCTTCAGTTCGTCGAGTGAGAAGTGGAACTTGTCCGAAGTGACGTCGAGGATCATCTCGACCGTGATCGGACGAGGCTGGCGATCGTCGATGAAGTCTCGCAGTGTGCGTTCTGCCAGCTCCCGTGTCATCGGGTGCTGGTTGAGGTTCGCAAAGGCGGTGACCTTGTTGAGCGCACCCTCGAGTTCACGGATGTTGCTCGTGATGTTGTCGGCGATGAACTCGCTGACTTCGTTGGGAAGGAAGTAGCCGTCTCGCTCGGCCTTCTTGCGCAGGATCGCCATACGCGTCTCGATGTCGGGAGGCTGAATGTCGGTGAGCAGGCCCATGACGAACCTGCTGCGGAGACGTTCCTCCAGCGTCGGAATGGCGTCAGGTGGGCGATCCGACGACAGGACGATCTGGCGATCGGCCCCGTACAACTCGTTGAACGTGTGGAAGAACTCCTCCTGGAGTCCGTCCTTGCCGGCGATGAACTGGATGTCATCGACCAGGAGGACGTCGACATTGCGGTAGTGACGCTTGAAATCGGCCCCTTGGCTGTTCTTGATCGAATCGACGAACTCGTTGAGGAACGACTCGGTCGACACGTACCGGACCGTCAAGCGGGGATAGACGCTGTTGACATAGGCCTCGATCGCTCGCAGCAGGTGTGTCTTGCCGAGGCCGGCATCGCCGTAGATGAACAGCGGGTTGTAGCTCCCACCGGGTCGTTCGGCCACTGAAAGGGCAGCAGCGTGGGCGAAACGGTTCGAGGCACCGATGACGAAGCTCTCGAAGTCGTACCGGCGCACCGGGTCATACGGAGGGGTCGGCGCCTCCGGACCTCGGGGGAAGACCACGTTCAGATCGTCGCTGACCGAGGCTGTGCCGTCGGTCGGATGCGCAAGCGGATCGTGATTGCCCGTGGTTGTCGAGGTCGAGAGTTGATCGACATCGAAGAGCGTCGGGGTCGACTGCTCGAAGTCGATCGCTACCGAGTGGCCCGCAGCCTCGGTCACGGCTTCTTCGAGCAGGCTGCGATACCGACCGTCGAGCTTCTCCCGGACGATCGCGTTCGGCACACGAAGGGTGAGGACGTCGGCCTGGAGACCGGCAGCCTCGACGTTGGAGAACGTGCTCTGCCATGTGCCGACGTTGATCTCCTTACGGACCGCAGCAGCCGCTTGGTTCCAGAGTTCGTTGGCGTTGGTGGCTGGCATGGTCATGTTCTCGGTTTCGCCCGTACCTTCTCGATCAGCGGGTTTCCCCAGATCCCACAGACTTGTCCACAGAATTCCAGGGGTTTCTTGGGTGGATCCGCCTATCCAGGGTGGCCGACGCTACACCGGGGCCCCTCGCCTTACCACTCAACTTGTGGAAAAGGTTGGACCCTTCCGCAAACGGCTCTACCGTGCTGGCGACGCCGGTGTGTCCGGTCAATGTGTGGTGCCCATGCACCGCATGTGCACCCGGGCACGCCATCATGTCACCCCGATCGCCGCTGCTGATTCGTTCAGTTTGCAGGGTCGATCCCGTGACAACCACCACGGAGCCGTCCCACGAGTCGGCTCCCACTCTCGACAGCCATCACCGCTGCGAGCCCAGGAGACACCGATGAAGCGCACATTCCAACCGAACACTCGCAAACGAGCCATGAAGCACGGGTTCCGAGCCCGCAAGGCGACTCGCGGTGGTCGCGCTGTTCTGCGCTCCCGTCGTCTCAGGGGCCGTCACAAGCTGAGTGCGTGACCTCCCCGGTCACCCGCCGAGCGACGTTTGCAGCGTTGGCATCACGCGGCGACCGAGTCCGCCATGGTGCGGTGAGCCTTCGGCATCTGCGCGCCGACGATCCTGACATGCAGCCGGCTGCGTCGACTGCGCTTGCGTTCGCGTTCTCCCGCCGTTTCGGCAACGCCGTCGAGCGCAACCGGGCCCGGCGACGACTTCGTCGTGCCTTCGAGGCTGCGGGCGGCGATCAGCAGGCCGGGGCGATGTTGATCAGCGGCTCCCGGCGTGTGCTCGACTGCTCATATGACCGCTTGGTTGCCGACGTTCGATCCTGTCTCGAGCGCCTCACCCAACTTGACAGTGTCAAGATAGACGACATCCCCAGGGTTGCACCATGAAACGAGTGCTGTTGACCTTGATCGGTTGGTATCGAGCCACGGCTCCGGCCCGAACTCCCCGCTGTCGGTACATTCCCACGTGTTCGCACTATGCAGAAGAGGCCATTTCCACGTACGGCGCCGGTCGCGGCACGTGGCTCGCCATCCGCCGAATCGGCCGATGTCACCCGTTTGGGTCCTTCGGCTTCGACCCCGTCCCGGAGAAGTAGCTCATGTTCGATCCGTTCCTCCAAGCCGTTGCCCAAGCGCTTGCTGCCCTCTACGAGCTTCCCGTCGTCGGCGGGAGCTATGGCATCGCCATCATCCTGCTCACCCTGGTGGTGATGGTTCTCCTGATGCCGCTGACGCTCAAGGCGACGCGAAGCACCATCAAGATGACGCAGGTCCAGCCGGAACTGAAGCGTCTGCAGAAACAGTACAAAGACGATCGGGAAACGCTGAACCAGGAGATGATGAAGCTCTACCAGGAGTATGGCATCAACCCCGTCGGTGGCTGCCTCCCCATGTTGGCGCAGCTGCCCGTGTTCCTCGTTCTGTTCCAGGTTCTGCGCGGGTTGAGCCGTCGCATCTCCGATCAGCCGTTCTTCGAGGCGGCCAACATCGTTCGTGAACGCAGCGGACTCATCGTTCGAGCCGGCAACGAGATCAGCCCTCGGTTCATCGGCCAGGACACCGAGATGTTCCGCAATCTTGACGGGCACACCGAGATGGGTTTCGGCCCCTTCGATCTCGCTGCCCAAGCTCGCGATGTTCTCTCCGAAAGTATTCCTCGGGGAATTCCCTACGTCCTGTTGATCATTCTGGTCGTTGGCACCAGCTACTACCAGCAACGCCAGGTGTCTGCCCGCCGGACCGAAGGTGCGCCGGGCATGAATTCACAGCAGCAGATGCTCTTGCGCTTTCTGCCGTTGCTCTCAGGTTTCTGGTCGTTCCTTTTTCCGGCGGGTCTCGTCCTCTACTGGGCGACCTCGAACACCTTCCGGATCGGACAACAGGCGTACATCACCCATCAGATCTACGGTCGTGAGACCGAAGCAGGGAAGCACAAGATCGTGATTCCCGAGAGCGACGACGAGCCAACCGACAAGAAGAAGAACGCCAAGAGCGGGACCAAAGGTCAGTCGGGCGCCTCCTCATCGGAGGCGAAGAAAGGGTCGTCCAGCAAGAAGGCATCAGCGAGCTCTAACGATTCGGACAAGGAATCGTCCAGTCAGGGTGATCGCAATGCCGAATGGAAGAAGCTGCGAGCCAAGAAGCAGGCTGCACAACGAACATCGACCACGACATCGAGTCGGGTCACTCCAAAAGGGACGCAAGGCCGTCCCTCCAAGCCGAAGCGGAAGAGGTAAGTCACGTGGAATGGGTTGAAACCACTGCCAAGAGCATCGAGGAAGCGAAAGACCTGGCGCTCGACAAGCTCGGGGTCGATGAGGCCGACGCCGAGTTCGAGGTCATCGAGGAACCCCGTCAGGGACTCTTCGGCCGGACCCGCGGAGAGGCTCGGGTGCGAGCTCGAGTCGAACCGAAGTCACCTCGCGCCAAAGAAGATCGACCGCGGAAGCGCCGCAAGCCGAAGACCGATCGACCGAAGACGGCCACGAAGGCTGCGGCCTCTGAAGAATCGGACGAGGCCACCACCAATGGTAAGGATGAAGCGGCCGCGGCCGCCGCCAAGCCGAGGCGTCAATCGCCGAGCGGCAATGCTTCGGGCGGTCGCAGTCAGCGAGGCGATCGACCGCAACGAGCCGAGAAGTCCGACCGAAAAGAGTCCTCGATGGAAGAAGTACGCACCTGTGTCGATGAGTTCCTCACGGGACTTGTCGCTGCCTTCGACATCGATACCCCGGTAGTCATCGATGACAGCGATGAGCAGATTGTCGCCACGATCGAAGGCAAGCACGGTCTCCTGCTCGGACCGAAGGCACGCACCCTCGATGCCATCCAGGAGCTGACTCGGGTGACGGCCCAACGCACCGCTCCGTCGGCGATTCGCATCAAGGTCGATGTCGGTGGCTACCGCGAGGCTCGCCGAGTTGCCCTTGCGGGGTTCGCTCACCAGGCTGCCGAGAAGGCTCGGGCCGAGGGCTTCGACGTGCATCTCGAAGCCATGTCGTCCGCCGATCGCAAGGTCGTCCACGACACCTTGAACGACGAACCAGGTGTCTCTACCCGATCGGCCGGCACTGATCCACGTCGCTATGTCGTCGTGGTCCCCGATGCCCACACCGACGGTGCCGACGCCGATGATGTGGAAGCAGCTGACACTGACGACTGACGACCAACTATTGGCCGTTCTCGAACGGGCTCGGACCGTGGGTTTCCTCGGTCCGGGCCCGTTGCGCGTCCACCTCGATCACGCCCGAACCTTCGGGCACCTGATCCCTTCGTCGGCCAGGACGTTGGTGGACTTGGGTTCGGGGGGCGGACTCCCGGGCCTCCCGCTCCTCGCCGACCGGCCGGAACTCTCCGGCGTGCTCCTTGACGCTGCGGCCAAACGAACAGCGTTTCTCGTTTGGGCCACAACCGAGCTCGGGCTCCAGGAGAAGGTCACCGTGGTGACAGCGCGCGCAGAAGAGGCAGCGCACAGCGCCGATCTCCGCCGCAGTTTTGACGTCGTGGTGTGCCGGGGTTTCGGGCCGCCCGCGATCACCATCGAATGTTCGGCCGGATTCGTGGCCGACGAGGGACGTCTGTTGATCAGTGAACCACCCGAGTACCGATCCTGGGACAACGACGTCCTGGCGTCGATCGGACTCGAGCACCTCGCGTCAGAACACGGCGTCGCTGTCTTCACCCGTATCGGTGAGACCCCAGAGACGACACCGCGATCTGCGAAGCGAATGCAGCGCCACCCCCTGAAGGTCCGCGCCTAGGGTCGCCAGCGTTCTTTCACGTGTAACAACGCTGGCAGCTTGCTCGCCTGCAGGCCCCCGCCTGCCCGGCAGGTTCGATCGCCGCCTGCTGCCCTAGTGCCGATTGTTGGGTGTCCGTGAGATGCCGGATTCCGACTAGCCGGTCAGCGTGCGCACCCCGCCTGTCCGTTACCGGAGCGATGCGGATCGGTCGGAAGAGGTTCTGACCCTCGCTCGATTGTCGAGCAGGATGCCGGTGTCTGACCGCCCGGAACCCTGACGCCCGACCACGGGCCGGGACGTCACGGGCGACAGCCCACCGCCCATGGGTGCCTGCCGACGACCCGTTTCCGGCGGCACACGGTCGTTGCCTTTCCGGCCGAAGGCAGGCGCCTGAGGTCCTCCCCAGAACATGGCCGTCGTGGCGCTCCTCATCGAAGCGGGTGACATCGCCGCTGGAAGGTCGGACGGGAGGGAGTGAGAGTCCGCACAGGAGGTGTTGGAGCGGGCATCGT
Organism: uncultured Acidimicrobiia bacterium; assembly: GCA_965530755.1. GTDB lineage: Bacteria > Actinomycetota > Acidimicrobiia > Acidimicrobiales > SZUA-35 > SZUA-35. The sequence goes on from CBESNA010000033.1 coordinate 14,115, forward strand.
TGCCGGACGAACCTGGATTGGTAAGTGAGGCTCCATGTCGCGCGCGGCGGTCGTCGAACGGAACGGTGGTCGGTACGCCAGACGACGCGTCCCGTGCCTGATCGCCGATGAGACACAATGTTTCACGTGAAACATCACGCCAGTGAGGGGTATGGGTCTGCGGCCGGGCGCAGCGTCCCTGCACGAGACCGTGCGCGATGCCGTGAGGCAACTTGTGTGTGCGGGCGAGCGGAGGCGCGACGGACGCGAGAGGGGCGGGCGGAGCGAGTGGTCGTTGGCTGGAGCGGCACGCGGCAGCCCCGTGGACGGGAGGGAGGTTAAGGGGAGGCGAGGGTCTTCGCTCGCCTGGACCCACTCCGGCACACGCGCTCTGGCACACGCGCTCCGGCAGAACCTCGGGGCTGACGTCGGAGCCCTCGAAGATTCGTGGCTGCCCTGCAAGCTCGGGCTCGAAAATCCGAATGTGGCTCGGTAATCGGGTGGCGAGGTGTGTCGGTCGGTGGTATCGGGGCGACGACATCGTGGTGTGCCATATCCCGGCCGGGGGCACGGGGTGGAGTCGTGATTCGCGTCGATTCGGAGAAGTTTGGGGCGCAGGTCTGCTCGCTGGGCGCCAACACCGGCTAGGTTCTCTGCACGGCGGATTGTTTCACGTGAAACATTGCTATCCGATCTTGCGGCTCTGTCGCCGATGAACTCACCACTGCATCTGAACCAGGAGGTTCGATGACCTCGTTCGAACCGTCAAACCCACCACCCGCGCCTCGTCCCACCTGTCGGGTGATAGCGATCGCCAATCAGAAGGGTGGGGTCGGGAAGACCACGACGACCGTGAATCTTGGTGCCGCCGCTGCGGAGTTGGGTCACCGGGTGCTCATCGTCGATCTTGATCCTCAGGGCAACGCAAGTACGGGTCTCGGCATCAATCCCCGAGGACTCGAGTACTCCATGTATGACGTTCTCTTGCATGACGTTCCCATTGATGATGCCACCGAGGCAGCGGCGGTCAAGAACCTCTTCCTCGCACCGGCGAACCTGAATCTCGCCGGCGCTGAGATCGAACTGGTGCCAGCCTTCAGCCGAGAGATGCGGTTGAAGAACGCGATCGCTGCGGTGTCGGATGACTACGATTTCGTGCTGATCGACTGTCCCCCATCACTCGGCCTGCTGACGGTGAACGCGTTTGCCGCCGCTGACGAAGTGCTTGTTCCCGTGCAATGCGAGTACTACGCCCTCGAGGGCCTGGGTCAGCTTCTGCGCAATGTCGATCTGGTCCAGCGCAATCTCAACGCATCGCTACATCTCTCCCACATCGTGTTGGTGATGTATGACGCGCGGACGAACCTTGCAGCCCAGGTGGCCAGCGAGGTACGGGAGCACTTTGGATCCAAGGTGTGTCGCACCATCATTCCTCGGACCGTTCGTCTGTCCGAGGCCCCATCGTTCGGACAACCGATCACGGTGTTCGACCCAACATCGCGTGGCGCCATTGCCTATCGCGATCTTGCCAAGGAGGTTGCCGGTGAACCGTCGTAGTGGTTTGGGAAAGGGTCTGAGTTCGCTGATTCCGACCGACGCCGAGTCGGGGGTGGTCGGGATGATGACAGAGCTGCCGATCTCCGCCATTCAGCCGAGCGAGTATCAGCCACGCTCGAGATTCGAAGAAGAGTCGCTCGTGTCGTTGACCGACTCGATCCGCGAGCTTGGTGTGCTTCAGCCTGTCCTGGTTCGCCAGACCGGACCGGATCGATATGAGCTGATTGCTGGCGAGCGACGGTGGCGCGCGGCCCGGCGAGCGGGGCTGCCCACGGTGCCCGCCATCGTGCGCGACAGCGACGACCGCCATGCTCTGGAGCAGGCATTGGTCGAGAACCTGCATCGTGAGGATCTGAACGCGCTGGAGGAAGCGTCGGCGTTCCAACAACTGATCGACGAGTTCGCGATGACACAGGAACAAGTCGCGCAGCGGGTCGGCAAGAGCCGCTCCGCGGTGGCCAATACTCTTCGGCTGTTCCAACTGCCGGGCTCGGTCCAGCGCCTGGTGGCGTCAGGTGAACTTGCGGCCGGCCATGCTCGTGCGTTGCTGGCGTGCCCTGAGCGGGCATTGCAGGAACAGTTGGCTGAGCAGGTGGTCACCGAGGGTCTGAACGTGCGTCAAGTCGAAGAGCGCGTCCGACAACTTGCGGCGCCAGCCCCCGAGGCCAAGGCTCCGACGGCTCGGGCGGCGGGAGAGACCCGTCCGGCGGCCTTGCTCGAGCTCGAGGAGGTTCTTGGGAATCGACTCGCCACACGAGTCCGGGTCTCCTCTGGGACGGGGAAAGGCAAGTTGACCGTCGAGTACGCGGACCTCGATGATCTCAACCGGATTTTCCGGGCGATCACTGGCGACTGACTCTCTCTCTCTCTTACCCCTCAGGGTTTCCCACAGCCTGTGCATAAGCCTGTGGGTAGTGTGAACTCTCAATCAAGAGTAGAGCCGGCTTTTCTGATAGCCCTATCATCTGCCCCTGAAGTCGAGTGTGTGGAGTCTGGGACGCGAATCGGGCGAGGTCCGAAGACCCCGCCCGATCGATAGAAGTCGTGTGGCTGGTTCCTGAGGAACGAGGACGATCAGAGACCGATTTCCTCGAGCAGCTGCATCTTGCCCTTGGCGCCGACAATGCGCTTGTCGACCTCGCCATCGCGGAACACGAGGAGCGTTGGGATGCTCATGACTCCGTAGCGCTGCGCGATAGATGGGTTCTCGTCGACGTTCAGCTTCGTGATCTTGACACTGTCACCCTGCTCGGTGGCGATCTCGTCGAGGATCGGTGCGATCATCTTGCAAGGACCACACCACTCGGCCCAGAAGTCGACGACGACCGGTGCAGTTGCGCTGTTGACGACTTCGTCGAACGTGGCTTCGGTCAAATTGGTGACGGCGTCGGACATGGTGTACTCCCGAGGATGCATTGGATGTGAGATGGGTTGAAGAGAAGTGGTGACTTCGGCTGGAACGAGATCTGAGATCTCCCAGCGGTGGAACGTCAGCGATGCAGGACCTATTCCCGAGGGAACGAACCGCTCACCGACCTCGCATCCGCCAGAGAATCCAGCCGGCGAGCAGGAAGAGAGCGCCGAGTATCCAGTAGGCGAGCCAGACGCCACCTTCACCGACCACATCCCAGTACCCAGTGACGACGACCAGGAACCGCACGAGGACGATCAGCAGAAGGACCATCATCACGATGGCGACCAGCGCTGCGGCCAGACCGTAGACGGCAAGCCGTGAGGCGACCATGGCCTTCCCGGTTGTGGCACCACGGACCGTGTCGACGTAGCCGACGATGGTGCTGGTTGCCCGGGCTGACCAATCTTCGGACGCAGTTTCGATCTCAGACATCGACGCGCACTGTAGTCGTCTTTGTGGTCCGACCAAGCGTCGAACCGGGCAATGCGTTCGATCAGGAGAGTTCGATCTCGCAGGTCGGGCCGATGATCAGAGCTGTGCCCGGCACGCCGGCCTGGACGATCAGCGACGACGGCACGTCCTCGAAGACGACGGGAATGAAGCTGTCCACCTCGGGGAGATCGGTCACGACTGGGCTCGCTGCGCACGGGGACTCCCCGATCGGCAGGAGCGGTGCACCGGTGAGCTGCTCGAGGAAACCGGCTGCGGTGTCGGCCTCCAGATCAGACAGCGCGAAGGGCCCGTTCTCCTCATAGAACGCTGCTGCCGCCGCAGCTTCTGCTTCTCGGTCGGCGGGGGCCTGACCGGACTCCTCGGCTGAGGGTTCGGCGGAATCGGCGGAATCGGCGGGATCGTCCTCGTCGGCCTGGACGTCGCTCCCGCCATCGGCCGTGTCGTCCGCCGTCTCCTCTTCCACCATTTCGGTGGACAGTGCGGCGTCGTCGCTCATCGCCTCGTCCTCGGCTGCTGCGTTGTTGGCGCTGGCCGACAGCGACGGCGCGGCGGTGTCGGTGGCGGCATCGTCACTTCCGCTTCGAGTTGCGGCGAAACCGATGCCGCCGACGACGAGGGCGGCCACGGCGGCGGCACCGAGCCAAGAGGGAACCCCAACGGTCCGTCGTCGGCGATCCTCCAGCGACGTGACGGTCGTGGAAGGCGTACGTCCGACGGTTTCAGCGGCTCCCGCCACGTCGGTGTCGAAGGCCCGGAGGGCAGCCGAGATCTGGTTCAGCTCCAATCCGGGGGGAGGCGTGACCGAGGCCATGCCGAGCGCCATCGAGCGAAACAGCTCGACACTGGCCATGATCAGCGGATCGGCCTCGACTGCGGCTCGTTCCTCGGCTGTCGCCTCGCCATCGAGGTACAGCGAAGCAAGGAGTTCGGCGTCGTCGCCCTGGGGCTCGGGAAGCGGTGGAAGGGGAGGCAGTTCGGTCATCGCGGTTCTGTGTGGTGCGTCGTGTGATTGTTAGGACGTTCCGACAACCCCTGTTGGTTCCCGAGAAGTTCGGCCAGTTGTTTGCGGCCGCGCGAGATCCGCGAACGAACCGTGCCCGGGGCGATACCGAGCGTGTCGGCGATCTCGGCGTAGTCCATGCCCAGGACATCGCGCAGAACCACAGGCGCCCGGAAGTCCTCGGCGATGCGGGGGAGTGCGTCTTCGATCGTGAGCCGATCGGCGACCTGCTGACTGAGGTCGGGGCTGTCCGCGGCTCGTTCGGGTTCGTCGATCAATGCGAGCGGGCGCCGCTGGCGGCGCCGTAACTCATCGAGGCAGGCGTTGCTGGCGACTCGGTAGCTCCAGGTGCGAAAGGTGCTGTTGCCCTGGAACTTGTCGATGCCTCTCACGATCGCCATCAATGCTTCCTGGCACGCATCTGCTGCGTCGGCGTCGTTCCTGGCCATCCGACGACACAACGCGTAGAGGCGCTCGTAGTGGCGCGACAGCAATTGATCCATGGCTCCCCGGTCGCCGGACTGGGCTCGGGTCACGAGATCTTCGTCGGAGATTTCGATCGGGTCAGCGTAGGTCAGCGCCCGACCCCAGTCGTGGCACTCGCATTCGTCGTGCGGTGCCTCGGAGTCTCAGAGTCTCAGGCGACCTCGACCTCGGTGAGCTCGAATCGGTGATCGGGCTCGTCGTCGTCATCGTTGCCGTCGTCGCTCGTGCCGGGGTTGGTGATCCACACCAGCAGCTGGCGGCCGACGATGTCGTCGACATCGAAGTCGACCTTGTTCTTCAGATCGGTTCCTGCGGCAACGGGATCGCCCCATGTGTCGCGACTTCCGGAGAAGTCGTCGCCCAGGAACAACTCGACACTCCAGCCCTTGCTCTCGGAGTCGAGCGTTATCTCGCTGACTCGAGCCCGCCCGCCGAGATCGACCACGAGGCCGACTCCCGGCTTGAGATTGCCGAAGTTGGGGGACCGATACAGCTCGGTTCGCCAGAATGTGTCCTTGTCACCATCGATGGCGAAGGCCGCGGTGTCGTTGCGTTCGGTGCCGTCACCTGCGGGATCGATCGCTGTGGCGCCGACGGTGGTGGGCTCGACGACGACGTCGATCGGTGTCAGGTCGATCGTGTCGTCCGAGCCGGTCTCGGGCGCCGCTTCGGCCGTAGAGGGCTCGCGATCGAGCACGCGGCTGACGAGGGGTGTGCGTGAGAACAGGGCACCGGCGACGACCAGAGCTGCAGCGACGAGGACGAGGGCGAGCGCAGGCAGGATCCAGGACCGCTCGGAGGCGATGAACTCTTCGAGCTCTGCCTCGACGTCCTCGGCTTCGTCTTCGAGGTCTGGCGGGACGTAGACCGGATCGGCGACGAGCAGGGTGGCGTCGACGTGATCGGAGGGTGCGACCGGCAGCCGGAGGCCGGAGAGTGCGACACGAACGTCGGCGGCCCGGCCCGGCCGGTCGTCCGGTTCGCGGGCCATCATCGAAGCGACGATGTCGTCGAGTTCCTGAGGGAGCTCAGGGTTGATGTGGCGGATGCGCGGTGGCGGCTTCTGGAGACGGGCGAGCGCGGTGGCGGCATCGGTGTCGGCACGGAACGGGGCGCGTCCCGTGAGTGTCTCGAAGAGCACGATGCCCAGTGAGTACACATCGGAGCGAGGATCGGACACGTCGCCGCGCACCTGTTCGGGCGACAAATACTTCGCTGTCCCCAGAAGGGTGCCAGTCACGGTCAAGTCCGTGTCCTCGCCAGCCTTGGCGATGCCGAAGTCCGTCACCATGATGCGTCCGTCTCGGCAGAGCAGGATGTTCGACGGTTTCACGTCGCGATGGACGATGCCGCCGGCATGGGCGTGGGAGAGGGCATCAGCGATCTGGATCGCAAGATCGATGGCCTCCTCAGGGGGGAGCGACCCTCGGCTGTCGAGGGCGGTCCGAAGAGTCTGACCGTCGATGAGCTCCATGACAATGACTTCCAGGCCCGGCTGGCTGACCGTGTCGTAGATCGACACGATGCCGGGATGCGAGAGACGGGCAGCGGCGACAGCTTCTCGTCGAAAGCGAACGAGGAACCCTCGATCGGTCGCGAGATGGGGATGGAGGATCTTCGCCGCCACGGATCGCCCCAACACCGTGTCCGTGGCTCGCCACACCTGCGCCATCCCGCCGATGGCTATCAGCGAGACCAGCTCGTAGCGATCGGCGATACGGGCACCGAGCGTCGGAGTGAACATCGCACCACCGGTCGCGCTGTCGGCGTCGAGCGGATACTGAGCCCGGCTCGGACGGTCGCCGCTCATGAGGTCAGCTTCGTTTCCGTTGCGTCCGCCACTGACTTGGCGTCGCCCGCAGCCTCGCCCGGGGCATCGGCCGCAGCGCCGCTGGACGGATGCAGACGTTGGGCTCGGCTCCTCGTGATGGACACGATCCACCACGACATCAGGAAGACCAGCGCGGCCGCAGAGAGCAGCAGCCCGAGGCCGGGAATGGCCGTCGAGCGAACGCCGAAGCTCGTCCGCGCCAGTTCGACGTCGCCGGCCGGAGTGAGCACGCGAATGAGCAATGGGGAACGCCCGAGTGACCGGGCTTCGAGTTCGATGTCCACGGTCGACACTCCGGGAGGCAACACGACGGTGCTCTCATCCTGCAACACGTTGATCTTGTCGCTCTCGAACGAGAGCATCACCGTGCGATCGCCATCGGATCGGTTTTCGACCGTGATGGGGATCTCGGCCCGCTGGGCAGCCAGTGTGACCGACTGCCCCTCGGGAAGTACGACGTCAGCGAACCGCTCGTCGATATTGGTCACCAACTGCTGCAGCGCGCGGGCGCGATCATCGGGGTTGCGGCCGACAGCCAGCGCGTCGATCAGGGCGAGTTCGTAGACGAGTGGCGGCAGTCCTCCGTTGACGTAGAACGACCGGTAGGTCTCGATCGAATTGGTCGCGGCATCGATCGTTCCGCTGATCGAGACGAGATCCTGGCTCGGTTGTTCGAGAGGTCGAATCGGGAGTAGCGGTGAGTCGTTGGCGGCCTCGACCAGTCCGGCGGTTCCCAAGGTGCCGGGCTGTTCGAGTGCGCCGAGAAACATCTGGATCGAACTGACTGGAACGTCACGCAAGGCATCGCCACCGATGAAGATCGGTGAGCGGTCGGTCGAACTGCGCAGCGTGAGAGCGGCCAGGAGGCGGTGGACCCGCTCGACCGGGCGGGACGTGCCCTTCATGGCGGCCGAGAGTGTGCTGTCGACTTGGACAACCCGCAGCGTTGTCGAGGTCCCCTCGAGAATGCCGGTCGGTCGCTGGCTGGTGCTGGTGTCGATGATGACGTCGACGCCGAGATCGGCGAGGAGGTCGATGCCGCCGACGGTGAGAGTCGGGTCAACGACAGCAACGTCGGTGGCCGGCACCAGGCCGAGATTCTCGACCCGGGCATCGGTCGCGTCTCGGGTCTCGATGTAGAGATCGGGTCGGCCGATCGCGGCGAGCGCCGATACGTCGAGTCGGGGTGACGGTCGAACGATGACGGGGCGCCCGGCGAGCGCCTCGCGGAGGTTGAGCGCCACCTGCGGCTCACTCTCGAGCTGGGTGAGGACGCCGTCGCCGAGAACGACGGCGAGCGGGACGCCCGGATGGCTGTTGAGGAGTTCAACTGTCGGCGTGATGGTCAGGCCCTCGGCCGAACTGATGGCGATCACTGTGCTGATCGGCAGCACCTCGATCTCGGCGGCCTCGGTCGGGAGTCGTATGAGATTGGTGCGGAGGGTGGCGAGTGTGGTGCCCTCGGCGGACCGGACATCGATCTGCAATGGGTAGACGCCGGCTTCGCGGAGACGAAGGCGGTCGCTGTCGCCGTCTTCGACGCTGCGGATACCGAGCTCGAACACGACGTCGCCCTCGGCTGTGCGGGGGAGCGAGGCGATCGGAACCGAGGCGATACCACTGAACGCGACGCTGGGCGGCTCGGTGATCTCGGACTCCTCGGCGATCGGTGCGTACAGGAGCCCGCCAATCGTGACCTCGGGGTCGAAAGCACCCGTCCACGAGAGTGTGGCTTGGAACGTTCCCTCCGATGGAACGAAGGCGGTCTGCGCGACCAGGCCCAGGGCGTCACCGGTCTGGCGAGCCGCCCCTGAAGGGGCGCTGCTGCCGGAGATGAGCGCCACCAGCGTCACGAACGCCGCGAGTGCGCGGAGCAGACGACCGATCACGGCAGTCGCCGTTCGAGCACGACGAGGCCATCTGACTCAGGTTCGAATCCGAGGTGCTGGTAGAGCGCGAGCGCCCGCTGGTTCCGCTCCTGAGTGTTGACCATCATGCGTTGCACACCGCGTTGGTATGCCCAGCTGAACGCGTCTTGGACGAGATCGGTTCCGATGCCTTCGCCGGTGCATTGGGGATCGACTGCGAGACGCTGCAGGTAGCCGCGCGACCCGGCCCGGCCGGTGACGGCGTACCCGGCGACGTGACCGTGTTCGATCACGACCGAGAACCGGCTGCTCGGTGTTGCGGTGCGGGCTTCGCGCAGCGAGGTTTCGTCGAATCGCCAGAAGTCGTCGAAGGCGCGGCGGTCGATGTCCAGCACCGCACGACGATGCCACGGTCGCCCGGTCTTGATGCGTCGGCCCGATGGTTCTGGTTCGTTGTACAGCGGTTTGGAGAGCAGGTGGAGGCGCTCGAGTAGGCGGAAGCCGGCGTCGATGAACGGCTGGCTGTCGAGAGCGGGTAGGGCCGGGGTGACGGCTCGCTGGACTCCCCATGCGTCGAGTTGTTCGATACACGAGAGCACGTCTGCGGTGCGTGGCCCGCGTCCATGGCGCGCCGGACCGACGAGGGCCACGAGCCGATCGCCCTGCCAGGGCACGACGCGCAGACCGGTCGTGCCGGAGAAGCGTCGACGAAGGCCTCGGCCGGTCGTTGTTGGAGGTGCATGGTCCACCAGGCACAGAGACTACGCCCGTTGGCGCTTCGCTGTACGTTGCAGCAGCAGTACGGTGGTTGCATGTCGGTCCTCGTCGCCACTCACGATCTCTGTTGGCTTCACGACCCGGGCGAGGGTCATCCCGAGCGTCCTGATCGCCTCACGGCGGTACGCCATGGGATCAAGGCAGCCGGTCTCGACGAGGCGCTCTCGTGGATCGAAGCCACCGATGCCCCACGTGCTGCGTTGGAGCGCGTCCACCCGGCACAGGTTCTCGACGACCTGGTGCTTCGCTGTGAGCGCGGCCCGTTCGCCATCGATCCGGACACGCACGTGTCGCATGACTCCGCAGCTGCGGCGTTCAAGGCGGCCGGTGCCGGGCTCGATCTCATTGCGGCGCTGGATCGTGGCGAAGCCGACGTCGGCTGGTCGGTGGTCCGACCGCCAGGTCACCACGCACTCCCGTCGCGCCAGATGGGCTTCTGCTTGATCAACAACGTGGCTGTCGCCGCCCGATTCCTGGCCGATCGGGGGGAGCGCGTCGCGATCGTCGACATCGACGCCCATCACGGGAACGGCACGCAGGACGTCTTCTACGACGATCCATCCGTCCTGTTCGTGAGCCTGCATCAGTATCCGTGGTACCCGTACACGGGTGCGCCGGACGAGGTCGGAGCGGGTGCGGGTCGGGGCTACAACGTGAACATCCCGATGCCGTCGATGGCAACGGGAGACGCCTACCGGTTGGCGTTCGACGAGATCGTCCAGCCGGCGTTGGCCCGTTTCGCTCCGACGTGGCTGTTGGTGTCGGCTGGCTTCGACGGCCACCGATCCGACCCGCTGACCGAACTGTCGTTGACGTCTGCCGACTACTCGGACATGACAGCGGAACTGCTGACGTCGGTTCCTGCCGGCAAGCGGGTGCTCTTCCTCGAAGGCGGCTACGACCTCCAAGCGTTGTCAGATTGCAGCGGCGCCGTCACAGCTCGTCTGCTCGGGGAGTGGTTCCGACCGGAGACGCCGTCGACGGGCGGGCCGGGGGCCGGATCGATCGAGGCCATCCGTCGACTGCATTTCGATGGCGGCCCGGGCGATCACTGAGCACACCATGACCTTGAACATGGAGTCCGGGGAGCTGGCGGAGCTGCGTTCGTTGATCGCGCCGACCGCCGAGCGATTGTCGGCCGACGGGCACCGGCTTTTCTTCGTCGGCGGCATCGTCCGCGATCTGATCCTGGCCGCAGATGGCGTGACGGGTGTCGACTTCTCCGACGTCGACCTCACCACCGACGCTCGCCCGAAGGCGATCAAGGCCGCCATCGGACGATCGGCCGAGGCGATGTGGACCCAGGGTGAACGGTTCGGCACGATCGGGGCCATGATCGGTGATCACGCGTTCGAGATCACGACGCATCGGGCCGAGTCCTACGACGAGACGTCCCGCAAACCCGTCGTGAGCTTCGGGGACGATCTCGACGTCGATCTGTCCCGTCGTGATTTCACGATCAACGCCATGGCCATTGAGGTGACCACCGGACTACTCCGGGATCCCTACGGTGGCCGCAACGACCTCGAGGAGCGTCGATTGCGGACTCCTCTCGACCCGTCGATCTCCTTCACCGATGACCCGCTGCGGATGCTGCGGGCCGCCCGGTTCATTCCCCGGTTCGGTCTCGTACCGGCTCCCGAGCTCGTGGACGCAGCCCGTGACCTGCGTGATCGTCTGGGGATCGTCTCGGGTGAACGCATCCACGACGAACTCGAGAAGCTGTTGGAACTCGACGATCCGTCGGCCGGCTTGTCGTTCCTGCTCGAGACGGGTCTGCTGGAGCAACTGGGGCTGGCCGCCGCCGGTCCGTCCATTGCTCGTATCGCCGCGACGTCGACCGCCAGGGCGCGTCGTGCCGGCCTGCTCTTCACGATGGACCGCGATGAGGCCCACGCGTTCCTCACGGCGCTGCGTTATTCGAACCTCGATCGGCGCTCGACCGAGCGGGTCCTGTCGGGTGTACGCCAGGTCTTGGATGCATGGGAATCGACCGCGGAGTTGCAGGCTGACCGCCCAGACGCGATTCGTCGGCTCGATCCGCTTCTACGCTCGCTCGCCGCCCTCAACGGTGACGATGCGATCAACGATGTGGCCGAACTGCTGCCGCTGGCCGGCTTCGGCGCGGGGGCGATTGCTGCCTTTCAGGCAGCGGTGGCAGACCTGCGCGGTCGTGAGGACCTCGACGATCGTTCGACCCCACTCGATGGCGCCGAGATCATGCGGCTCTTGGGCATCTCGCCCGGCCCGGCCGTGGGTGCAGCGGTCGCCCACCTCGAGAGTTGTCGTCTCAATCGTGGACCGCTGACGGCCGATGAGGCACGGGCCGAGCTGCGGCTGTGGGCGCCTGAGACCTCGTGAGTGCCGGAGGCTGACTACGCTGGATCGATGCCCCGCTGGTCACCGAATGCCACTGCCACGGTCAGCTATCGCCTGGCGAAGCAACGCGTCGTCGATGCGTTCCAGCAAGGCACCCGAACCCAACACGAGGTGTGTGATGCGCAACCGGAGCTGCGTCGGGTCGCTCACCACCACGCGGTCGCGATCGCGGAGGACTGCCCCATCTGCGAGGGCGACGACCTGGTGGCGGTCACGTTCGCGTTCGGGGCCGGTCTTCCGAAGGGCGGGCGCTGCGTCGCCGATCGGGCCGAGCTCGACAGGCTGCGACGTCGAGGCAAGCCGTCGACCATCTATCTCATCGAGGTGTGTCGGCAGTGTTGGTGGAACCACATGCGGGAGTCGTTCGAGGTGAAGGGCTCGGAGGTCGCGGCGAGCTGAAGGAACTTTCGCTCTAGCCTGCTCTCTTCGATCTTGGTCCGCCCGGGTTCGTCCGCATGATGCGGCGGGTCGGTCGGCGAGGTGTTTCCCCCCCATGCCTTCAACCCGCCGCCCCTCGTCCTCGTCCCGATTCTCGTTCCTGAGCGGTCCGGGCACTGCGAAGAATCGTCGTCGGAATCCGTTCTGGCGATTCCGTCGCGTGCTGTTCATGCTCGCCCTGCTCGGCTTCGGCACGATCATCGGTGGTGTGTTCGTGCTCAGTCAGGAAGAACTCAAGCCGCTGGCCGACCTCGAGTCGTTGGCGCAGACGTCGTATCTGTGCACGGCAGATGTTCCGGCAAGCTGCAATGCCGACAACGCGACGGCGCAGTTCGCGGCGGGCGAGGACCGCGTCATCGTCAGCTACGACGAGATTCCCCAAGTGTTGATCGATGCGGTTGTCGCCACCGAGGACGGCGACTTCTTCAACCACGAGGGTGTCGATCCCCTCGGCATCGCTCGTGCGGCCTTTCGTGACATCCGCAACGAGGGTGTGCAACAGGGCGGATCGACCATCACCCAGCAGCTCATCAAAATCGAGCAACTCACGTCGGAGCGCTCGATCACCCGAAAGCTCAAAGAGGCGACGTTGGCGATCAAGCTCGAGCGTGAGCTCGACAAGGAAGAGATCCTGACCCGCTACTTGAACATCATCTACTTCGGTCGCGGGGCCTACGGCATCGAGGCCGCGGCGCAGGCGTACTTCGACAAGGATCTGAACGAGCTCACGCTGGCCGATTCGGCGCTCCTTGCCGGTCTGATCCGAGCGCCCTCCACGGCCGATCCGCAGTCCGCGCCCGAGGAGGCCACGCGCCGTAGGGCCACGACCCTGGCCCTGATGCTGAAGGAAGAGATGATCACGCAGGCCGAGGTGGATGCGGCCAATGCAGAGGACTTCTCCGGAGTGGTCGGCAGTCCAATTCGAGAGGGCCTGGGCGAGATCCGGGGCGCTCCGGGCACCGCATACGTGGTGGAGGCCGTGCGTCAGCAGGTGGACGCCATCGAGACGCTTCCGAACGGGGGCATCTACACCGGCGGGTATCGGATCTACACGACGCTCGATCCGCGGTTGCAGGCCGCCGCCTTCAGCACCATCGCCGATCAGAATTTCGAGAGTGACGGGGGACCGGAGGCGTCGATCGTGGCCGTCGACGAGCGGGGCTTCGTCCGGGCGATGGTCGGTGGTCGTGACTTCGCAGAGTCTCAGGTGAATCTGGCGCTCGGCCGGGACGGCGGCGGGTCGGGTCGTCAGCCGGGGTCGTCGTTCAAACCGTTCGTGTTGGCGGAAGCCATCGAGCAGGGGATCTCGGCTCGGTCGTACTTCTCTGCTCCTTCGGTGGTCGAGATTCCCGAGGCGAACGACGGGGCGACCTGGACGGTCCGCGGCGGTGGCAGCTCCGAGGGCTACCGCGATCTGCTCGATGGCCTGCGGGTCTCGTCGAACGTGGTGTACGCCCAGCTGATGGTGCAGGTCGGCCCCCGCTCGGTCGTGGAGATGGCGAATCGTCTCGGTATCTCCGCCGAGCTGCCCGTAGTGAACGCGCTGGTGCTCGGGTCTGGCGAGGTGTCCGTCCTCGACATGGCGGCTGCCTACAGCACGTTCGCCAACCAGGGCAACAAGTATCCACCGATCTTGATCGAACGCATCGAGGACGCGGACGGGGCGGTCGTGTGTTGGTACCCCGTCGATGGGGTGTGTCAGGCCTCGGAGGGTCGGGCCGGCGAGGCCGTGTTGGACCCCAACATCGCGAATCAGGTCACCTTCGCCATGCAGGGAGTGGTCGAGGGCGGCACGGGGCGCGCCGCGGCGGTGCCTGGTATCGCCGTAGCCGGGAAGACGGGTACGACCCAGGACGCGAAGGACGCGTGGTTCGTCGGCTACACGTGCGACATGACCGCTGCGGTCTGGATGGGGTACGCCGGCGGCCCGGGGGAACCCGTGGCCCCGATGCAGAACTACCGGGGCCTCTCGGAGGTGCACGGTGGGGACTTCCCGGCGCAGATGTGGTCGACGTTCATGGCCAAGGCGCTGGCGATCGGTGATCCTGAGTTGGTCGCCGGCTGCGGGTCGTTCCCGCCGCCGTCGAGCTTCGACGGCATCCAGATGAACACCGACCTGTCGACGACGACGCTTCCACCGTGTGTCGAGCCCGGACCGAGTGAGACCTCGATCGTCGATCTGGGCGACGGAGCGACCTCGATCGTGACGGGGAACGCACCGACCACCGAGCCGTGTGCGCCGCCGACAACGGCCGAAGGTGAGACGACCACGACCGCTGAGGGGGAGACGACCACGACGGCGGCCGGCTCGACCACGGCTCCGTCCTCGACCGCAGCCCCGACGACGGCAACTCCGACGACGGCAGCCCCGACCACAGAGCCCACCACCGCCCCCATCGACAACAACGACAACTGATGCCCCAAACCTCGGGTTTGGACCCCACATTTCCGGGGGTCATTGCCTCCGGTTCGGTGCCTCACCGCTGAGGCATCGCCGTTGTGACACCATCGCTGCCAGGCCAGGGCTGACGCTGCATGGCCGACACCACCCCGAGGAGGACCCCATGCCACTGCACTCGAATCTCACCCAGTATTCCGAGATCGCTGCCGGCGACCAGCAGTTCCAGCTTCAGAACACCAAGCTGTTACGCGTGTCGCTCAACCACGGTCCCGTCGAGGCGGTGGCTGGCTCGATGGTCGCCTACCAAGGCGACGTCACCTTCGAGAACAAGGGCTCGGGCGGTCTGGGCAAGATGCTGAAGAAGGCTGCGACCGGCGAAGGTACGCGGCTCATGCACATCGAGGGCAACGGCGAGGTGTTCCTCGCTGACGAGGCCCACCAGATCCAGGTGATGTATCTCGAGAACGACGCGGTCAGCGTGAATGGGAAGAACGTGTTGGCTTTCTCGTCGTCTATCGCGTGGGACATCAAGCGAGTGTCGAGCGGCGTGGCGGGAATGATGGCCGGCGGTCTGTTCAACATGACCCTCAGCGGCAGTGGCTACGTCGCCATCCACACCGATGGTGATCCCGTGATGCTCGACGTGGCGCAAGCGCCGACGTTCGGTGACCCCAACGCCGTGGTCATGTGGACCAGCGGCGTGCAGATGAACGTGAAGACCGACACCACCGGTGGTCTCCGTTCGCTCGCTCGAGGCGGCAGCGGCGAGACGTTCCAGCTGGCCTTCTCCGGACAGGGCCACGTGCTGGTCCAACCGTCGGAGGGCCCGCGAGTCGTGGCGCAGAGCTGACAGTCCGGTCAGTTGCCGATCACAACGGGATCACCCGGCGAGATGGTGCCAGGAGTAATCACGCTTGCGTACCACCGGCTCGAGCCGGGGTGGAGCGCATGGTCCATCCGGTTGATCTCGCCGTCGAGGAACCACTGGGCGTTCTTCGAACAAGGCACAGCCGGAAGACTGAACTGACACTCGACCTCGCCAATGGTGAACTGCATGCCGCCGCGAAGCCTCGACCAGTCGACCCCTGCGACGGTGATGTTCTCCCCTGCGGCACCGGGAAACACCGGGTGTCCCTCCGCAACGAGCGTCTCGATCACCTCCGCGCTCCAGAGGCACAGCGCTTGCCAAGGTCGGCCGTGGTGAACCCGAGCCTTTTGCGCGTCGCCCTCTATCCCACGCACGCCAACGATGGCGAGGTCGATCGCTCGTTTCGGAACACCTCCGCCTGACGCACTGAGCTGGCTGACCGTCCCGTGCTGCGACTGACTCGGCGGTCGACCGGCCGTCGCTTCGAACAAGTGATGCCACAACTGGTGGAGCGCGGAAGCTGGGTCCTTCGCTTGGGCGACATCGAGGCGAGGGGCGCCCCATTCGTCAGTGAAGACGTCGACCAGGTCGAGCGTCTTCGCTGTGTCCTGGGCATTCCAGTCGAATGGGTCGTGACCGCAGACGGTGCAGATGCCAGGCTCACGATTCGACATCGAATGGTCCTCTCACGGAGATCTCGACCGGATTTGTGAATGTGAAGCTCCGACCCCAATCGCGCCGACCCCAATCGCGGGGGCTATTCGTCGGCATTGGGGATGGGGACGAGCGCATCGACGACGGTGATGATGCCGATCGACGGGCGCACGCCCAGCCTTACCTGCGGGGCGCGGCCACGTTCGCGGCCGACACCGGTCGAGACGTAGATCCAGTGATCGTCGAGACGGTGGAGTCCGCCACCGCCGACCGATCGGGGAACCGAGGACAAGATGAGCGGCGGCGGCAACCCCGGCATTCGGATCTGGCCGCCGTGGGTGTGGCCGGCAACGAGCAAGTTGACCGAGTCGTCCCCTGGCAGGCGCTCGATCTCGTCCGGCTCGTGGCCCAGCAGGATCCGGAACGTCTCGGGGACGTCGGCGCCAGTAGGAGCGATCAGGTCGGCGACTGCTGCCTGGGCCGATCCCTCGTCGCCGTCGAGGGTGACCCCACCGATGCGCAGCCGCCGACCGGCGACCTCGACCTCGACGACCTCGTTGTCGAGCACGATCACGCTGGTCCCCTCGGCCAACTGTCGGAGCCCGGCCACCGAATCGGTGTTGCCCTTCACCATGAAGACGTTGGGAACCGCGGCACTGAGACGAGCGAGCTCGGCGGCGAAGGCCGGCGCTTGCACCTGGAATTCGGCGTCTGACATCTGCCAGAAGTCGCCCGGGATCAGGACGAGGTCCGGCCGTGCCGCGATCAACTCGTCGATGGTCTCCTGTTCGTAGTCACCGATCTCGATGGCCTGCAGGTCTGCCAGCACTCCGATCCGGAGGCCGGCGGCGGTCGGCGTGCTTGGCAACGACACTTCGTCGATGCGCAGCCAGAACGGCTCGATGTGGGTGGCGTAGAACCCGAGCGGGGCGGCGAGCAGCGCGACGATGGCCATCACGCGTCCGAGGAACTGCTGGTGTTTCCAGTTGATGGCCAGCCCGACGCCGGCCAACGGGATCCCGATCACGATGATCAAATAGAAGAGATGGACGAGCCCGAAGAAGTCGGCGCCGTTCTTGGCCACCAGAACGATGGTCGCACCGATGCTGGCCGCGACCCCGGCCACGAGGGTGGCGGCGGTACCCGACCGCGTGGGGGACTGCCCGGCGTAGATCGCGGTGGCCCCGGCGACTACGCCGACCCCGGCGGTGAGCAGGAGGAGCTGCAGGTTGTAGTTCACGCGTCGCCCCTTCTGTCGAGTACCTCGGGCGACATTGTTGTCGATTGCGACGCCGGTTGTGTGCAGCGTCGGCACACACCTGACCAGCGCGTCACCAGACCAACATTGTCACGACCTCGGGACCAACGCCCCTAGGCGACCTGGTGGCCGAAGTTTTACGGTGCCGAAGCTGGTCACTCGTTTGGGAGTCGGGCAGTGATCATCGAGCACACGAGGGATGAGCTTTGTCCGAGAAGAGCGATGGCGTTCTGTCCATACAGAACCTCGAGGTCGTCTACAGCGATGTGATTCTTGCTGTTCGTGGCGTGAGTCTCGACGTTCCGAGCGGCGCAATCGTCGCTCTCCTCGGCGCCAATGGCGCAGGGAAGACCACCGTGTTGCGAGCCATCAGCGGATTGCTCGGCACCCATCGGGGTCGGGTGACCAAGGGTTCGATCATGCTCGGCGGCGAGGACATCACCACCCGCTCGACCGCCAGCGTCGTTGGTCACGGTCTGGCCCAGGTGATGGAGGGACGCAGGATCTTCCCCGACCTCACCGTCCAGGAGAACCTCCGAGCCGGCGCTCTGGTTCATCGCCCGGGTCGCACAGAACTCGAAGAATCGTACGAGCACGTCCTGGGCCTGTTCCCGGTGCTCAAGGACCGCTGGGACGGTTTGGCCGGGTATCTGTCCGGTGGTGAGCAGCAGATGCTGGCCATCGGCCAAGCATTGATGTCGAAGCCACGCATGCTGCTCATGGACGAACCGTCGCTCGGTCTCGCCCCCCGCATCATCGACCAGATCCGCGACGTCATCACCGACATCAACCGCCAGGGAACGGGCGTGTTGTTGATCGAGCAGAACGCACAGATGGCGCTGTCGATCGCCGATCACGCCTACATCTTGGAGAACGGCAAGGTCGCCAAGGCCGGCCCGGCCGCCGAACTGCGTGACGACAAGGACATCCAGGAGTACTACCTGGGCATGGGAGAGGGCGGCCGGACGCGCCTCGATCAAGTGAAGAGCTATCGACCCCACCGGAGTTGGAGCTCCTGATGACCACCCCAACTGCATCATCCGCCGCTGCCTCGTCCAGCGATGTGCTTCTCGACGTGCGCAACATCTCGCTGTCGTTCGGAGGCGTGCACGCGCTCACCGATGTCACCTACCAGGTGAACGAGGGTGAGTTGTTCGCCGTCATCGGACCGAACGGTGCCGGCAAGACCTCGATCTTCAACTGCCTGAACGCGGTCTACAAGCCGCAGACCGGCACGGCCGAGCTCGCCGGTGTGAACCTTCTCGATCTCAAACCGGCCGACACGGCTGAGCTCGGCATCGCCCGGACGTTCCAGAACCTGGCACTCTTCACGAACCTGTCGGTCATCGACAATCTGATGCTGGGCCGCCATCACCTCCTGAAGGCCGGTCCCGTTTCGGGGCCGCTCTGGTGGGGCAAGGCTCGCAACGAGGAGCGGGTGCAGCGAAAGCACTGCGCCGAGATCGCCGACCTACTCGACCTCGCCGATTTCGGATCGATGCCGGTCGGGGCGCTCCCGTACGGCGTGCAGAAGCGGATCGAGTTGGGACGCGCCGTGGCCATGGAGCCACGGGTCCTGTTGCTCGACGAGCCGGTCGCCGGAATGAACCAAGAGGAGACCGAGGACACCGCCCGCCACATCCTGCAGCTCCGGCGGGAACTGGGCATCACCATGATCCTCGTCGAGCACCAGATGGATCTGGTCATGGACCTCGCCGATCGAGTGATGGTCCTCAACTTCGGCTCGGTGGTCGCCATCGGGACACCGGGCGAGATCCAAGCCCACCCGCAGGTCCACGAGGTCTATCTCGGAAAGGCGCAATCATGAGCGCAGCCGTTGCCGAACCACGGACGCGGTCAGCTGATCCGTCGTCGCTCCCCGCCATGTTGGCGGCGAGGGCAGCGGACATGGGCGACGACGTCGCTCTCCGCCATCACGAGCTCGGGGTGTGGGTCGCCCACACGTGGAGCGAGTACGCAACCCGGGCGGCCCGCATCGGGATGGCGCTCGCCGAGCTCGGCGTCGGTGTCGGCGACCGGATCGCAATCCACAGCGAGAACCGGCCTGAGTGGCTGTTCGCTGACATTGGTGGCCAGGGCATCGGCGCCGTTCCGGTCGGGATCTATCCGACCTCGCCTGCGTCGGAAGTGGAGTACCTCCTTGCCCACAGCGAGGCATCGGTACTGATCGCCGAGGATGAGGAACAGCTCGACAAGGTGCTCGAAGTGCGGGAGCGCCTCCCGCTGCTGCGACACATCATCGTGATCGATTCCCGCACGACCATGCAGCATCTGGACGATCCGCAGATCATGACCTTCCAGGAGCTCGAAGCGTTGGGAACCGGCCTCGAGTCGCGTTGGTTCGACGGTGTCGAGGTTCTCGATCCGGACGGCACAGCCCTGATTGTTTACACGTCGGGGACGACGGGCCCACCGAAGGGGGCGATGCTCAGTCACCGCAACCTCGTCGCTGCGGCCAACATCTTCAACGAGGCGTTCGAGTCGAGCAGCCGGGACGAGGTGTTGTCGTATCTGCCGCTCTGCCACATCGCCGAGCGGCTGAGCTCTGCCATCAACGCCCTCCGTGTCGGCTACGTCGTCAACTTCGGTCGTGGCGGCCAGTTCTTCGCCAAGGACCTCCGCGACGTGCAGCCGACCATCTTCCTCGGCGTTCCACGGGTGTGGGAGAAGATGGCGGCCACGGTCGAAATCCGCATGAACGACGCATCTGGGGTGAAGCGCAGCCTCTATCACATGGCTCTCCGTCGTGGTCGGGTCCACGCTCGGGATCAGATGGACGGCCGCACGAGCCTGCTCAGCCGGATCACGATGCGGTTGCTGTGGCTCACGGTCTTCCGGTCCCTGCGGGACAAGCTCGGTCTTCGCCGAGTACGCGTGGCACTCTCGGGCGCGGCGCCGATCGCGCCGCAGCTCCTCGAGTTCTTCTGGGCGATCGGTGTGCAAGTTCGCGAGGGTTACGGCCAGACCGAGAACACGGCGGTCGCCACCTACACACCGGCAGACGATGTCCGTCTCGGCAAGGTCGGCAAGGCGCTGCCCGGCGTCGAGATCAAGGTCGACGAAACCGGTGAGATCCTCACCCGGTCGGCGTGCAACTTCATCGGCTACCTGAAGGACGATGCGGCGACGGCTGAGGCCGTGGACTCCGATGGTTGGTTACGAACAGGCGACGTCGGCGTGCTCGATGCGGCCGGTTTCCTCACGATCACCGACCGGGTCAAGGACCTCATCATCACTGCAGGCGGGAAGAACATCTCGCCAAGCGAGATCGAGAACCAGTTGAAGGTGTCGCCGTACGTCCGTGAGGCAATCGTGATCGGCGACAAGCAGAAGTATCTGGTGGCACTCGTCGGCATCGAGTTGGACACGATCGGCGATTGGGCCACCCGTCGGGGGTTGCCGTACACCACGTACGCCGACCTCTCGTCGAAACCCGAGGTGCTGGAGCTGATCGGCGAGGTCGTCGAACACGCCAACCGTGATCTCGCTCGGGTCGAACAGATCAAGGCGTTCCGCCTGCTGGCCAGAGAGCTCGACCACGAGGGTGGTGAGCTGACCGCCACCCAGAAGGTGAAGCGGCGGGCGATCGCGACCGAGTTCAGCGATCTCATCGAGGAGATGTACCGGTGACCGACTTCCTCCAACTCTCTTTCGCCGGCTTGGCGCTCGGTGCTCGTTATGCCCTCGTTGCGCTCGGTTTCGTCGTCATCCACCGAGCGACCGGGGTCATCAACTTCGCCCAGGGTTCGATTGTCGCTCTCGGCGCCTACTTCACCTTCAACGCCCATCAGACCTGGGGCCTTCCCTTCTTGGTGGCAGCGGCGCTGGGCATCGTGGCGACGGCGGCGGTCGGCCTGGTCATCGAACGTCTGTTGCTCCGCCGCATGTCAGGGCAGCCCGTGTTCTCCGTCATCATGATCACGATCGGTCTGCTGTTCGTGATCGACCAGGTCATCACGATGATCTGGGGTCAGGACGCCCAGAACCTGGGTGACCCGTGGGGTATCGACACCGTGGTCGTCGGCGACGTCGTGATGGCGGTGGTCGACTTGTGGGCGATCGGTCTGGCCTTCGTGGTGGTGGTCCTCTTCTTCTTGTTCTTCCGCTACAGCGGGACCGGGCTGGCGATGCGGGCCGTGGCCATCGACGAGGAAGCGGCCATGGCGCGAGGCATCTCCGTGCGCCGAGTGGTCGGCACTGCTTGGGTGATCTCTGGAGCGGTTGCCGCAGTGGCGGGCATCACGCTCGCCTCCGGGCCGGCGGCTCTCCGTCCCTCGATCGGCCTGATCGCTCTGGCCGCCTTCCCCGCCATGATCCTCGGCGGCCTCGACTCGCCGCTCGGCGCCGTCCTCGGCGGCTTCATCATCGGCCTGGCGCAGATCCTCACTGCGGGCTACCAGCCCAGGTATGCGGGTTGGCTCGGCCAGGACTTCCAGTCGGTCACTCCCTATGTGGTGATGATCCTGATCTTGATGGTTCGTCCATACGGACTCTTCGGCACCAAGGAGGTGGAACGGCTGTGACAGCTCTCGTTCAACGTCGGACTTCGGCGAATTCGGGCATGCAACTCGACCATCTCGACAGTGTCGCGCTGTGGAAGTCGGGTTGGCGGAAGGCGGCGGTCGTGTTCGGCCTCGCGGTCTATTTCCTGGCTCCGCTGGTGCTGTCCGACTTCCAGTTGTCGGTCGTGGACTACGCCGGGATCGCAGCGATCGGTGCGATCGGTCTCAATGTCCTCACCGGCTACACGGGTCAGATCTCGCTGGGCCACGGGTTCTTTCTCGGCGCTGGGGCGTACACAGCGGCCTACGTCGGGGGCGAGCTCGAGATGCCCCTGCCGGTGTGGTTGGTGGCATCTGCAGCCGTCGGCGCACTCGTCGGATTGGTCATCGGGCCGTTCGCGCTTCGGTTGCGGGGCAGCTACCTGGCGATCATCACCCTCGGTCTGGTCTTCATCGGCCAGCACATCTTCGAGAACTGGGACAGTGTCACTGGTGGCCTCAACGGCTCGAACGTGTCGGCTCCGGTGGCGCTCGGCCCCATCGACTTCGCAGCGCTCGACATCGCCGGTCGGACCTGGTCCCGTGAAGGCGGATACTTCTACCTGATCTGGGCCGTGGTGGCCCTCGTGGCATTGCTGGTCAAGAACCTGATGCGCACGCGGCTCGGCCGGGCATTCCAAGCGGTGCGCGACCGCGACGCTGCTGCCGAGGTGATCGGCGTTCGACTGGCCCAGACGAAGGTGATGGCGTTCGTGGTGTCGAGCTCGCTGGCCGGTCTCGCCGGTGCGCTCTACGGATCATTCCAGCGGTTCGTGAACCCGGAGGAGTTCGGACTCTTCCTCTCGATCGAGTTCGTGGCCATGATCGTCATCGGCGGCGTTGCCACGGTCTACGGGCCGATCCTCGGAGCGCTGTTCATCACGACGGTTCCGTTCCTCATCGAGGAGTGGAGCGGCAGCATCCCTGGCGTTGCCACGCAAGCCGGTGAATCGGGCATCACCGTCTTCGCCCTCAACCAGGCGCTGTTCGGCGTCCTGATCATTCTCTTCCTCGTGGTCGAACCGCGGGGCCTGGCCGCGCTGTGGATGCGAATACGCGTCTATTTCGCAGCGTGGCCGTTCTCGTATTGACGCCGCGCTCGACGAGCGCTGCGAAGCACATCCAAAAGGGAGCAAAGGAAAACGACATGACCAGCCATTCACGAAGTCGATTCAGGCGGTTCGCCGCCCTGCTGTTCGCAATGGCGCTCGTCGCCGGTGCGTGCGGTGGGAGCGATGACAGTGCCGACAGCGGCGGAGACGACACCGCAACAACCGAAGCCGGTGACGACACCGCAACAACCGAAGAAGGTGACGACACCGCAACAACCGACGGCGGCGGCGAACTCGTTGCCGGACCGGGCTTCGACGGCACGACGATCAACGTCGGTGTCCTGTCGGCGCTGAGCGGCCCCGCGGCCGTGATCGGCACCCAGCTCGCAGCAGGCCAGCAGGTCTACTTCGACTATCTCAATGCCGAGCTCGGAGGAGTCGCTGGGCAGTACCCAGTCGAGATCGTCTTGGAGGATCACCTCTATGACACGGCTTCGACGATCCAGAAGTACGGCAAGATCAAAGATGACGTGGTCATGTTCTCCCAGATCATGGGAACGGCCTCGGTCTTTGCGACCCTGCCGCTGTTGGCCGAGGACAACATCGTTGCCTCGCCGGCCAGCCAGGACGCATTCTGGGTTCGTGAACAGAACCTGCTGCCGGTGATCGAGACCTACCAGGTCGACGTCATCAACGGGATGTCGTACTACCTCGGTGATGGAGGGGGTTCGGTCGACGACAAGATCTGTGCCGTCATCCAGAACGACCTCTACGGCGAGGCCGGGCTCGAGGGCCTGGAGTTCGCTGCAGGCGAGTTCGGCTTCGAGATCGCGGCCGTCACCCGCTACGGGGCCGGCGACCAGGCCTTCACCGCCCAGATCACCGAACTCGTCAACGCCGAGTGCGACATGGTGTGGGCAACCGCACTGCCGACCGAGTTGGGCGGACTGCTCGGAACGGCGGCACAGTCCGGCTTCACGCCTCGCTGGATCGCCCAGGCACCGGCATGGATCGACGCCTTGGCGGCAACGCCTCTGGCCGACTACCTCCAGGCCTATGTGTGGATTGTCTCCTCGGGCCAGGAGTGGGGCGATCCCAACTCCGCTGACATGACGGCCATGGTCGAGCGTGTCGCCAAGTACAAGCCAGACCAGACTCCGAGTTACTACTTCACATTCGGCTACATCCAGGCATGGGCCAGCCATCAGGTGTTGGAAGCAGCGGTGGCCAACGGCGACCTCAGCCGTGAAGGCATCATCACCGCCATGAACGGGCTGGACGAGTTGAACTTCGGCGACCTCGGGCCGGCCTATGTCTTCGGAGCTCCCGAAGACCGGGACCCACCGCGGATCTCGTCGATCTTTGCGGTCGATCTCGAGAAGCCGTTCGCATTGGGTGTGATTGCTCCAGACATCACCTCGGATGCGGCAGCGGCCTTCGAGTACGCCCCGGCCGGCTGACACACCGGAGCGCAGACGTCATCGAGGAACTGCCGGCCGTGAGGTCGGCAGTTCCGCGTCCGGGGGAACGCCAGAGGCCGAAGCGTTCACGGTGTCACACCCCGCGAGGAAGATGGTCTGCACTCAACATCTCGCCGGTAGCCTTGCCGGGTCATACCTGGTTCGTCCAGGGCAGACCCTGCTTCCGACCGTCGGGAGCTCCGGAGATTTTTTCCGGATCCACAGGGAGGTACATCACGCCCATGCGTGCGTATGAACTCATGCTCATCTTCACGTCTGACACCGACGAGTCAGACGTCCAGCAAGCGGTCAACCGGCTCACCGAGCAGGCAACCGAAGCCGGGGCAACCATCGAGAAGGTCGACAAGTGGGGCCTTCGTCGCTTTGCTTACGAGATCAATCACAAGACTGATGGTTTTTACGTCATCGTCGAGCTACTTGCTCCGACCATCCTCGAAGAAGTCGACCGCACCCTCCGCCTCGCGGACAATGTGGTCCGTCACAAGTTCATGCGGCTGCCGCTGAAGGAAGCTCACAAGCGTGGGCTTGCGGCCGCCACTGCCTGATCAGGGGGATCCTCATGGCACAAGACAACAACGTCACGATCACCGGCAACGCCGGCCGTGAACCTGAACTCCGATTCACACCTTCTGGCCAAGCGGTCGCCAATTTCGGCGTAGCCGTCAGCCGTCGGTGGATGAATCGCCAGACCAACGAGTGGGATGAATCCACCTCGTGGATCGACGTCACCTGTTGGGGCCAGTTGGCCGAGAACGTCGCCGAATCCGTTGGCCGGGGTACCCGGGTCACGGTGGCAGGGCGTCTCGATCAGCGCAGCTGGGAATCCGACAACGGTGACAAGCGGTCCAAGGTCGAGATCGTGGCCGACGACGTGGCCATCAGCCTCAAGTGGGCAACCGCCACGGCGCAACGCAACGAGCGCGGCGACGGCGGCGGTAGCGGCGGCGGCGGCGGCGGACAGAGTAACCAGAGCAATCAGAGCAATCAGAACAATCCGCAGGCCGGCCGTTCGTTCGGCGCCTCCGGCGGCGGGCAGCAGCAACCGCCCGCCTATTCACCTGAAGAGGAGCCCTTCTAGTGGCAAAAGCACGAAGCAACACTCGACGCGACAAGCCGAAGGACAACGGTCGTCGCACCAAGAAGAAGATCAGTCCGCTCAACAGCGACAGCATCGACTACATCGATTACAAGGACGTCGACCTGCTTCGCCGGTTCATGTCCGATCGGGCCAAGATCCGCGGTCGCCGGGTGTCGGGGAACGACAGCCAGCAGCAGCGCGAGATCGCTCGGGCCATCAAGAACGCCCGAGAGATGGGACTCCTGCCGTACGCCAGCCAGGTCACGACCCAGCGTCGAGGCCGTGGTGACCGCAACGACCGTGGTGATCGTGGAGATCGCGGTGATCGTGGAGATCGCGGCCCTCGTCGCGACGAGAACGAGACCGTCGACGAGGCACCGGCCGAAGCAGTGAATCAGGTCGAGGAAACCGTCGATGCAACCGCAGGAGGCGAGGACTGATGAAGGTCGTTCTTCACAAGGCCGTTGCTCAGCTGGGCAACCGAGGCGACATCGTCGATGTTTCCGACGGGTACGCTCGCAACTTCCTGATCCCCACCGGCGTGGCCCAGAGGGCCACCACGGGAGCCGAGGCCCAAGCGGTCTCCATGCGCAAGGCATGGCAGCAGCGCAACGCTGCTGACCGCGAGGCGGCGGAAGCACTGGCAACGTCGCTGGTCACCGCCACCATCACCATCTCGGCTCGGGCCAGCGGTGAAGGCAATCTCTTCGGTTCGGTGAGCGTCCACGACGTCGTCGAGGCAATCAAGGAACAGACCAACGTCGAACTCGATCGCAAGATGGTTGATCTCGGCGAAGGTATCAAGACGGTGGGAGCGCACTCGGTCACCGTGCAACCCCACGACGAAGTGCAGTTCCCCGTCACTGTCGAGGTGACTGCCGCCTGATTCAGGCGGTGACATTCGGGCGGCGCACGGTGCGCTGTCCACATCTTCCGTGGCGTCGTCCACAGATTCGGGGCCGACATCCACAGGATGTCGGCCCTAGTCGTCCACAGGCCACAGCAGTCACACTGGTTGACTGTGTCCGGTCCCGACCCCATCGAAGGCGAGCCACCCGTGAGCGACGAGCTTCCATCAGACGAACCGGGTGAGGAACCGGCCGCGCCCGAGGCGTCGCCAGGTGACGAGGCTGTGCTGGCTGAATCTGTGCCAGTCGAGTCAGTGCCGGTCGAGCCGGTGCC
>CBESNA010000034.1:0-40664 GCA_965530755.1 uncultured Acidimicrobiia bacterium
CTGCGTTGAGCGGCGCTGCGTTGAGCGGCGCTGTGTTGACAGACGCTGGACCGGTTGGAATTCCTCCATACGACGATGAAGCCGATCCGGAGGACCATCCGAGGACCGGGCATCGCTGGTGGTGGGCGCTCATCGCGCTGTTGACCCTCGGTGGCGTGGCCGTGGTGCTCAACGCCACGGGAGCTCTTGATGCCGTGTTCGAGGAGGTCATCCCCGAGCCGGTCACCTTCCCAGTGGGGACCTACGTGGGCCGTGACATCGACCTCGTCACTGCCGAGATCATTCAGAACGGTTGGACTGTCGAGTCATCGGTCACTCGGGCCGACGACTCCGTGCCAGGTGAGGTCCTCACTCAGGCGCCCGCCGCCGGGGTACAGCTCGAGGAGGGCAGCATCGTGGTGCTGCTCGTTTCCGAGGGTCTGCTGTTGCACGACGTCCCGGCGCTGGAGGGTCTCCTCCTGGCCGATGCAGAAGAAGCGCTGGCGACGGAAAATCTCGTCGTCGGAGCCGTGGAGCGGACGTTCGACGAAGTCGTCCCGGATGGGACCGTGCTGAGCTCGTCTGCGGTGCCCGGTGAGCAGGTCGAGACCGGCGAGAGCATCGATCTGGTCGTGAGCGCCGGGCCCGAACCCCGCATCCTGCCCGCTCTCGCCGGCAGAACGCAGGCCGAGGCAGAAGCGGTGCTCGCCGAGCTCGGACTGGTCGTCGTCGTGGCCGAGGACTACTCCGAATCAGTGGCGAAGGGCTTGGTCATTGGCAGCGATCCGGTGGCCGAAGCCTCCGTCGAGCGAGGTGCCAGCGTCACGATCGTGGTGTCGCTGGGACTGCCGTTCATCACGGTTCCCGATGTCTCGGGGCTGTCAGCGGCCGAGGCTGCTGATCAGTTGGCTGCCCTCGGATTCGTGGTGAGCGACACCGATGGACCGCCAAACCGCGACGTCATCGCCACCGATCCACCGGCCGGCGACGTGCTGCGGAAGGGTTCGGAGATCGTCATCTTCACCCGTCGACGCTGATTCGTCGCCCTCGTCGATTGGACCTACCGTGAGGCCACGTGACTCGCCGCGACCCACTCCCTCCTCGCGCTGAGCGCGACGGTACAGACGAGGAACGCTTCAGCTCGCTCACGCGATTCGGATCGGGAAACTTCCCGGTACCGATCCTGCCCTGGGGGCTGATCGAGACCAGACGTCGGGTGGCCAAACGAGCGCAGGCTCGCGACAGCTTCGCCTCCATCGCCCTCACCGTGGTGCTGACGGCCATGTTCATGGTGAATCTCAGCGTGACGGCGATCGCCGTCGCCGTTCCGAAGATCGCAGACGAGTTCGGGGCCGCGCAGTCGACCATCGTGTGGGCGGTCACGGGACCGATTCTGGTCAGCGCCGTGCTCGGGCCCACCTTCGGCAAGCTGGGTGACCAACGGGGCCATCGCTCGGTCTTCCTCTTCGGACTCGTGCTCAACGCCTTCTTCACGATCATGATCGCCGCCTCGTGGTCAGCCGGCTCGTTCGTGGTGTTCCGCCTGCTGGCTGCGGTCGGCGGAGCGGCCATCGGTCCATCTGCCCTTGCGTTCATCAATCGTTTGTTCGCTCCTCGGGAACGCGCCGTCGCCCTCGGCTGGTGGTCATTCGTCGGCGCCGGGTCACCGGTCATCGGTGTGGTCGCCGGTGGTCTGATCATCGACAAGATCGATTGGCGTTGGGTCTTCATCGGTCAGGCACCGCTGGTGTTCCTGGCCGCCGTTCTGGCCGGCTTCATTCTCCCCGAGACGACACGGCAGCCGACCGCATCATTCGATCTGCGCGGCGCAGCGACGTTGGGTCTGGGAGTCGGGGGCATCCTCGTTGCGGTGACGCTGGCGGCAGCCGGACCCTTCGAACCGATCGTGATCACGTTTGCGCTCCTGGGCGTCGCAGCGATCGTCGCCTTCGCCCGGATCGAGCGCCGCAGCGATCATCCGCTGATCCCGCCCCACTACTGGACCATGCCCGGCTTCGTCGTCCCGACCGTGACGTTGGCCCTGTTGTTCGCTGCCTACATGGGCAGCTTCGTTCTTGCTCCCCTGATGCTCCAGAGCGTGGCCTTCGGCGCGACCGCCGCAGTCACGAGCCGGGTGATCATTGCCCGCCCGCTCATGTTCTCGCTGACCGGGCCTGTCACCGGTCGGCTCGTCGAACGCGTGGGCGAGCGGATCCTCGCTGTCGGTGGTGGCTTGTCGATCGCACTGTCGATGCTGCTGTTGAGTCGCGGCGTGTCCGGCGGCTCCTTGGCCATGGTTGCATTTGCGCTCGGTCTCGCCGGTCTCGGCATGGG
Organism: uncultured Acidimicrobiia bacterium; assembly: GCA_965530755.1. Classification (GTDB taxonomy): domain Bacteria; phylum Actinomycetota; class Acidimicrobiia; order Acidimicrobiales; family SZUA-35; genus SZUA-35. The sequence goes on from CBESNA010000034.1 coordinate 2,314, forward strand.
GGCAGCTGCTCCGATCCTCACGGCCACGGTCGCCAACAGCGTGAGCGATCAGGACCTCGGCGTTGCCGGTGCAGCGCAACAGATGCTGCAACAGGTCGGGCTGGTGGTCGGCGTTCAGGTGCTCCAGGCAGTGCAGTCGAGCATCGAGGGTGATGGGCGCACCGGGGCAGCCCAGGTCGCAGCCGTCGTTGACAGCTACCAGGTGGCCTTCCTGATTGCGGCCGGCGTCGCCATGCTCGGCGTGGCCGTTTCGATGACGCTGCCGAAGCGAGGTCAGTCGGCCGAGGTGATGGCGGAGAGCCGCTGATACATCTCTATCGCTGCGCCGTTGGGGGGTTCGGCCTGCAGCGCCATGAGTCGGGACACGTCGCCCTCGACGAGGATCTTGCCGGCGAAGAAGGCTTGCATGACCGCTTGTGGATCGCGCGTGACGAACGCGGCCTTTGCTGTTGCGTAGTCGACGGTGATTGTCAGCTCGGCATCGTCGAGGTGGCCCTTCTCGACGATGAGGTCGCCGTCGGAGCTGTCGATGTGGCCGTGCAGGGGGCCGTCTGGCCGGTGGCCGATGTCGGTCACGACCACGTTCATCCGCACCGCAATCGGCGGGGCGGGGATCTGATCGTCGAACTCGGCACGAAGCGCGCGAGCGTTGTCGATCCAGCGATCGGAGAGAAAGGGTTCGGGCTGTGTCACGCAGGCTCCGGGTGGACTCGACAGTGCCTGCACGCTACATCCGGCGAGCCGTTCGCGACATGTCGAGTTTCGGTTCGTTCTCGACCCATTGGCCGGTGTTCGCGGGTGGGCTAACGTCGCCGGATGGCGTCGACGGACTCTCCACCCGCTCAGCGAAAGACGGGCCGCCAGCAGCGGATCGAGACTCGCGAGCGGAACCCGGTCTGGAAGAACCCGCCGATGATGATCGACATGATGGAGTGCATCAACTGCGATGCCTGCCTTCGTGCCTGCCCGAAGCCCTTGGGTGCGATCTTCAACCACAGCATCGACGTCGTCATCGTCCCTGAGCTGTGTTCTGGCTGCGACAAGTGCCTGCCGGTCTGCCCGGTCGACTGCATCCACCCCGATCCCGACTGGACGCCGGCTCCCGATGATTGGTGGCACGAGCCGCTCAACGACGATCCGTACTCCTGAAGAATCGTCCTCGGTCCTCCCCGGATCGTCGATAGCTTTGCCCAGGTGGCAGATCAAGAGTCAGAACACGTCGTGTTGACCACCGAGGACGTGGCCAAGGTTGCAGACCTCGCCATGCTCGAGTTGACCGAGGAGGAGCTGGCGACGTTCACCGGGCAGCTGGCAGCCATCCTCGAGCATGCCGCTGATGTCGAGGCCCTCGACGTCGGCGACGTTGCTCCGACCCACCATCCGTATCCGCTGCGGAACGTCTTCCGAGATGATGTCGTGGAGGCAGCCGATATCAGCGACGAGGCGTTGGCGGCAGCCCCGGACTCCGAAGCGCACCAGTTCAAGGTGCCCCCGGCACTCGGCGAGGAGATGTGATGTCAGACGGTTCGAGCAGCCACGGTCTGCCGACCACGGCGGTCGGTATCGCCGCCGCGGTCAATGCCGGGGACATCCTGGCCGTCGACGTGGTCGACGCCCACCTCGAAGCAATCGAGCGACGAGAATCCGAGATCCACGCCTTCAACTGCGTGTTGGCCGACTCGGCCAGGGCCGCAGCGAAAGCCGTCGACGACCGAATCGGGAAGGGCGAGCAGGTTGGCCCGTTGGCCGGTGTGCCGATCGCGTTGAAGGACAACATGTGCACGCGGGGCGTCCCCACGACCTGTTCTTCGAAGATCCTCGATGGGTGGAAGCCGCCGTACGACGCCACAGCAGTCGAGAAGGTGGCTGCAGCCGGGGCCGTCGTCGTAGGTAAGACCAACCTCGACGAGTTCGCGATGGGCTCTTCCACGGAGAACTCCGCCTTCGGTCCGACCAAGAACCCGCTCGACACGAGCCTGGTTCCCGGTGGCTCGTCTGGAGGGTCGGCGGCTGCCGTGGCGGCCGGATTCGCGCCGATCTCGCTCGGTTCCGACACCGGTGGCTCGATTCGCCAGCCTGCCGCGCTCTGCGGCGTGGTCGGGTTCAAGCCGACCTACGGCGCTGTGAGTCGCTATGGGCTCATCGCTTTTGCGTCATCGCTCGATCAGATCGGGCCGTTCGCCAGATCCGTGGCTGATGCCGCCACCCTGTTCGACGTGATCGCCGGTCATGATCGGCGCGACTCAACCTCGATTCCAGAAGCGATCGAGCCGACGGTGCCTCACCTCGACGACGGTGTGGCCGGTCTGCGGGTCGGCATCATCTCGGAGCTGGCGGGGTCCGGCGACCTCGCTGATGGTTTCGAACCCGAGGTGCTCGCCCAGACGATGGCTGCAGCTGATGCTCTTGCTGCTGCGGGAGCAACCGTTGGCGAGGTCTCGGTGCCGTCGACGATCTACGGTCTCTCGGCGTACTACCTGATCGCACCAGCCGAAGCGTCGTCGAATCTGGCCCGCTACGACGGTGTTCGCTACGGCCATCGGGAGACGGGCGCAGCCAACACGGCCGGGATGATGAAGGCGTCTCGCACCGCTGGTTTCGGTGCGGAGGTGAAGCGCCGGATCATGCTCGGGACCTACGCCCTGAGTGCCGGGTACTACGACGCCTTCTACGGAAAGGCGCAGCGGGTCAGGACCCTGATCATCGATGACTTCGCTCGGGCCTACGAGGACTTCGATGTCCTGATCTCCCCGACCTCGCCATGTGTCGCGTTCCCCTTCGGATCGAAGGACGATCCGCTTGCGATGTACCTCAATGATGTCGCAACCATTCCGTCGAACCTGGCAGGCCATCCTGCAATTTCGGTGCCTTTCGGCTCGGGGCGAGAGGGACTCCCGGTCGGTGTGCAGGTGCTTGGACCGCTGTTGAGTGAGTCCCGACTGATGGCTGTCGGTGCGGTCCTCGAAGCGGTCAATGCGAGCCGTCGATCGGAGGTGGCGTCATGAGCAACCAGGAGCACGCCATCGAACAGCCGGTGTCGAGCACGCTGCTCAGCGCGTGGACCGTCGACTCGACGGTTCCCCGCGAAGCCACATCGCTCGATGACGCATGGGAGATGGTGATCGGACTCGAGGTCCACGCCGAGCTCGCCACCAAGACCAAGATGTTCTCGCCGGCCCGCAACCACTTCGGTTCGGATCCGAACACGAACGTCCATCCTGTCTGTCTCGGCCTGCCGGGCACCCTGCCGGTGGTCAACGGCAAGGCTGTCGAGCTCTCGATTCGCCTCGGGTTGGCCCTCAACTGCACGGTGCAGCGCTGCGTGTTCGCCAGGAAGAACTACTTCTATCCGGACATGCCGAAGGACTACCAGATCAGTCAGTACGACCGACCGCTGAACATCAGTGGGTGGCTGGAGCTTCCGTCCGGCTATCGCGTGCGGGTCGAGCGGGCCCACATGGAAGAGGACACCGGGAAGAGCACCCACATCGGTGATTCCGGTCGCATTCACGACGCCGGTTACTCGTTGGTCGACTACAACCGGGCCGGGGTCCCCCTGCTCGAGATCGTGTCCCATCCCGACATCCGCGGCCCAGAGGAGGCCAAGGCGTATGTCGCTGAGCTCCAGCGAATCCTCATCGCGACCGAAGTGTCAGACGGCAAGTTCGAAGAAGGCTCGCTTCGGGTCGATGCGAACATCTCGGTTCGTCCCGCCGGTTCGGACGAGCTTCGGACGAGATGTGAAGTGAAGAACGTGAACTCGCTGCGTTCGCTCGGCCGGGCAATCATGTACGAGGCCAAGCGGCACGTGGACCTCTACGAGTCCGGTGATCGGCCAGTGCAGGAGACGCGCCACTGGGATGAAGAGGGTGGCCGAACCCGGGCCGGACGCTCCAAGGAGCAGGCCGAGGACTACCGCTATTTCGCTGACCCTGACCTCGTCCCGGTCGACCCGTCGCCAGAATGGATCGAGGAGATCCGGGCGTCCCTGCCGGTGTTGCCTCGTGAACGACGGATGGGTCTGGTCGAGCGGGGAGTGGACGCCGATCAGGCGGCGCTCGTCGTCGAGAAGGACCTCGACGGTCTGGCGATCGCGGCGATCGAGGCCGGCGCCGAGGCAGGCAAAGCAGTCAACCACGTGATCAACAATCTGTCGGTCGATGAGGGTGCCAGGTCGCTCGATCCTGCGGCGTTTGCCGCCCTCGTCTCGATGGAGACCGGTGGCGAGTTGACGTCGACCCAGGCCAAGACGGTGCTGGCCGAGATGGTCAGCTCAGGTGGATCGCCGGCGGACATCGCGGCGGCGATGGGTTTCGAGGCAATGGACACGTCCGAACTCGAAGGTTTGATCGCCGACCTGATCGCCGAGAACGGCGACGAGTGGGAACGCTTCGTCAACGGCGACGATCGCGAACGAGGCAAGATGCAGGGCTTCTTCACCGGTCAGATCATGAAGGCCACACGCGGCCAGGCCGACGGCAAGGTCGTGAACCAGATCCTGAACTCCCGCCGCTGAACCCCCGCGATTGGGGGGTCAGACGGCGATGGGGGAGGCGGGTACCGAGGCGAACGTCGCACCGCTCGCTGCGAGCTGCTCGATGAGGGCGGCCGGCTTCCAGAAGTCGCCGTACTCCGCCTGCAGGGCTTGGAGCCGTTCCAGCACCTTGTCGAGGCCCATCTGGTCTGCGTAGAACATCGGGCCACCCCGGTAGGCGGGCCAGTTGTACCCGGTGATCCAGATCATGTCGATGTCCGATGACCGAATTGCCTTGTGTTCCTCGAGGATCTTGGCTCCCTCGTTCACCATCGGGAGGACCAACCGCTCGATGATCTCCTCCTGGGTGAACGCAGTGTCTCCAGAGCGCGGCTCTTTGCCTGCCTTGGCCGCGAACTCCTTCACGATCTCCTCGGTGATCGGCGAAGGCGTCGGAGTCCGGTTCTCGTCGTAGTCGTAGTAGCCGGCACCGTTCTTCTGGCCACGCCGATCGAGCTCGCACAGACGATCACGGATCGTGAGACCCTTGGACTTCTCCTTCGACCAACCGATGTCGAGACCGGCGAGATCGCTCATCTGGAACGGCCCCATCGCGAACCCGAACTCGTAGAGCGCACGATCCACCTCCCACGGCATCGCCCCTTCGTCGAGCATGGCCTGCGCCTGGACTCCTCGCTGGAAGAGCATCCGGTTGCCGACGAAGCCGGGGCAGACCCCGACCAAAGCGCCGAGCTTGCCGATCTTCTTCGCCGTCTGCATGGCCGTGTTGATGACCTCCAACGACGTGTGGTCGGCCCGCACCACCTCGAGGCAGCGCATGACGTTGGCCGGCGAGAAGAAATGCATGCCGATGACGGATTCCGGGCGGGTCGTTGCCGACGCGATCTCGTCGATGTTCAGCGCGCTGGTGTTGGTGGCCAGTACGGCGCCAGGCTTGCAGATGCGATCGAGGTTTCCGAAGATCTCCTTCTTCACGTCCATGTTCTCGAAGACGGCCTCGATCACCATGTCGACGTCGTTCAGGTCATCGAGCGACAGCGAACCCGTGATCATCGCCATGCGACGGTCGACCTCTTCGATTGGGAATCGTCCGTTGCGCGAGCTCCGTTCGTAGTTGCCCCGGACAACGCCGAGCCCTCGGTCGAGCGCCTCCTGCTTGGTCTCCACGATCGTCACGGAAATGCCGGCGTTCACGAAGTTCATGGCGATGCCGCCGCCCATGGTGCCAGCGCCGATGATGCCGACAGATTCGACGGGCAGGACCGGAGTGTCGCGAGGGACGTCCGGGATCTTCCAGGCCTGGCGCTCAGCGAAGAACACATAACGTTGAGCGGCGCTCTCAGGGCTCGTGACCAGCCCAGTGAACAGTTCACGCTCTCGGGCCATCCCTTCATCGAAGGGGAGCGAGACTGCGGCCTCGACCGTCTTGATGATGGCTTCGGGTGCCTTGAATCCGCGGAACTTCCTGGCAGCCTTCGACTTCCGGAAGTCGGCGAAGATTTGTGGATCGACGCCGGTCACCTTCTCGTCGTTCTCACTCACCTTCTTGAGAGGCAGGCCCTCGGTGACCAGTCGGTTCGCGTATGCGACGGCATCCGCGAGAAGGTTTCCTTCAGACGCCAACTCGTCGACGAGGCCCATCTCGAGGCAGGCCGTGGCCGGGACGTGGGTGCCCGCGGTCATGAATTCCAGTGCCTTCTGCGGACCGACGATTCGTGGGAGACGTTGCGTCCCCCCAGCCCCGGGGAGGAGTCCGAGGTGAACTTCGGGAAGACCGCACTTCGCACTCGGGACCGCGATTCGGTAATGAGCGCAGAGTGCCACCTCGAGGCCGCCTCCCAGCGCGGTGCCATGGATGGCAGCCACGACCGGCTTCGGGGAACTCTCCATGATGTCCTGCACCTCGTGCAGCCCTTTTCCGCTGCTGGCGCCACCGAATTCGGTGATGTCGGCTCCAGCGATGAAGGTGCGTCCGGCACAGATCAGGACGATCGCCGTGGCGTCGGTCGCGATCGCCTGGCGGAAGCCCTCCCACAGCCCATCACGGACCACCGAACTGAGGGCATTGACTGGTGGAGAGTCCAGCGTGATGACAGCGACATCGCCGTCTCGCGTCAATTCGGTCACGTCGTTGATCGTCGTCATGGCGGTCTTGTTACCGCGCCAGCGGCCGAGGGGCAAAAGGGAGGCTGGGTCCGATCGAAGCGGCCCGCGTGAAAAGCGAAGCCTCGGGTCGCTGCGGCGGGCAGACTCTCTCGATGGGCCTTCGCATCGTGACCCCGGACAACTACGACGACTGGCGGCCATTCGACCAGTTGGTCTCAGCGTCCTTCGGGGCGATGTGGGAAGAACCGAAGCCTGACGAACGCGAGCAGGTCGAGAAGGAGGCTCCATACGAGTTGTGTGTCGGCGTGGTCGACGGCGACGAACGGTTGGGTGCGTGCGGTGCATACGAGTTCGATCTCACGCTGCCGGGTGGCGCACCGGTTCCTGTTGCGGCGCTGACCGCCGTGGGCGGCGACATCACGAAGCGAGGGCGTGGTGCGCTCCGGGCGATGATCAACGAGCACCTCACGCGATCTCGGAATCGGGGGAGCGCCGCCTCGCTGCTGATCGCCTCGGAGTCGAGTATCTACGGCCAGTTCGGCTACGGGCATGCGACCACGGTGGTCGGCTACGAGATCGATCCCGATCGTGCGAGCTTCCGTGAACCCATCGATGATCCGGGGACCATCGAATTGATCGGTGACATCACACAGGCCATCGAACCGTTGCGAGCCGCATACGACGCGTGTGCCCGAGTCGTGCCAGGTACGGGCGCACGGAGCGAACTCTGGTGGAAGAGCGTCTGTGGCCTCAAACAGACTTGGCGCGGCGGCGGAAAGCAGATCGCGATCGTTCACCGCGACGCGGGCGGCCGGCCGGACGGCTACCTCCTCTACTCCGTCAAGGAGAAGGGAAGCTGGGTCAACGATGACGTCCTCACGATTCGAGAGTTGCTCGGATCGTCGGTCACCACGGAACTGGCATTGTTCCAGTTCGCCGTTGGTGTACCGCTCCAACGAAACGTGCGCTGGCCGGAGGGCCCGGTCGACTTCGCGGCTCGTCACCGACTCCTCGATCCCCGCCAGCTGCACGCCGTTGACGAACACGATCTGCTGTGGCTCCGGCCGCTCGACGTGCCGACGCTGCTGTCCGGTCGCTCCTATGCGTCCGAGGACAGCTTCGTGCTGGCCGTCGACGATCAGCTCTTCGACGATCAGCGAGGACCGTGGCGGGTCACGATTTCGAGTGGCTCAGCGCTCGTCGAGCGGGTCAACGAAGCGGCGGATCTCGAGCTCTCACCTGGCCACCTCGGGATGATCCTGCTCGGCGATCATCGACTCGGTGAGCTGGCACGCGTCGGAGTCGTCGAGGGCGACCCCCACATCATCCGGCGTGTGGACCGAGCGTTCCTCACCGACCGGCGACCGTACAACCTGTCGAAGTTCTGACTCGTCGGTAAACCGAACAGCGTCGCGAGGCGTCTGTATCGAGCATGAGGGTGATGGCTTTGGAAGACAACGGAACAGGGGGAAGTGAGTCGAGACGATCGACCCGCACCCCGCGTTTCCGTCGATCCCGGACCGGCCAGTCCGAGTCCGGACGTCCCGACCTCCGTCTCGTACCGGATCGCCCCAACGCTGACCTTCTCGCTGCACTCCCCGCTCTCTACGACCAGCACTACCGTTCGTTGGTCCGCCTCGCGTCCTTCAGCGTCGACGACCGTGAAACGGCTGAAGAAGTGGTCCAGGACGCGTTCGTGAAGCTCGTGGCCGGCAACTACGAGATCCAGCCCGGCAAGGAGGTGGGCTACCTCCGCTCGATGGTGTTGAACGGGGCCCGCTCGGCCCTCCGTAAGCGGCAGGTACGCCGTGCGCACACTCCCGAACTCCCGGACCCGGTGGCGGCGGCCGAGGAAGGCGGCGTGGCCGGCGTCGAGCACGATCGAGTCATCGCTGCGCTTCGACAACTGCCGGAGAAGCAGGCCTCGGTGCTCGCTCTGCGGTACTACGTCGACCTGTCAGAAGCCGACATCGCCGACACGCTCGGTATCGCAAGGGGCTCGGTGAAGTCCCATGCACACCGCGGTCTCAAGAAGCTCGCCGAGCTCCTTGGCGAGGACGACCCGGCAATCGATTCCCTCAACGACGAGGACCCATCATGACCATCGAAGACGATCTCCGCGACGCCATGCACGTTCACGTCGAGCGGATCGAACCGTCCGCAGGCGGGCTGCAGCGCATCGAGGCCAGACTGGCCCCGTCCTCTTCCAGACCTCGTTTGTCGACCCGCCTGCTTGTCGCCGCTGCCGTCCTCCTGGTGATCGGCGGGGTCGGGGCCATGGCGTTGCGAGGTGGTAGCGACGGTGAGGTCGTCGCACTGCCCTCCACCAACGATCCCAACGGCGCGGCAGCCGTTGAGAACGAGCTGGCGCCGCTCGACGGCCAGGACGATGAGGCCGGGGGCAACGATTCGTCCTCGACCGAGGTGTCCGAGGCAAACCCGAACTCATTCGATCTTCCTGCCGCACCGGCGGGAATCCTCGGTCCTCGGGCTTCGACCCCAGGGGGCGCGGTCAAGGGCTTCCTCGAGCTGATCCAACGTGACGGCGAAGACGTTTCCTGGGAGATCGAGGGTTCCCTCGCCAGAGTCTCCCGCATCCTCGAGAACGGTGAGGTCGGCGACGTCACCGTCCTCCAGCTCGGTTCGGTCGACATGGAAGACGGATCTCGGGGAGTCGTCGTTGTCCAGGCGCTCTCGCCCCGAGCCGTCATCGAATCGCCGTCGTCGCTCTCGACGATCAATGGCTCGACTCTGACGGTGTCCGGCCAGGGCGAAGGCTTCGAGGAGATGCCAACGGTGACCGTCGAACTGTTCTCCAGCCGTGACGGTGTCTGGCTGGCTCGCCGGGCGGCGATGGCAGGCAATTTCGGAGTCCCGGCTCCCTTCTCGGTCGACCTCGACCTCTCCGGGCCCGGGCCTGCCTGGGTCGTCGTCCAGGCATCCAGTGGCACCGAGACTCGACTCGATCCGTTCTCCGCCGTCCCCGTGGTCATCGATGCACCACTGGCCGGCTACACCCATCTCGTCACGTCCATCCCCGTCGGTGATCCTGACGGTGGGCTGGTCGTGCGCAGTCTCCCCGGCACCGGCGGCGAACGGCTCGCTGTTCTCCCCTCGGGCCAGAGTGGTATCCGCAAACGTGCTGCTCTCTCGGCGTTCGTCGGTGACGGGGAACCCATCTACGGTGAACAGGCGGAGGTGACCGGCGAGGAGTGGTGGAACGTCTGGCTTCCCGCACCGCTGGTCGATGGTCGCCAGTGGGGTTGGGTCAACTCCCGCTATCTGACGATCGACGCCGCCGTTGCCGACGATGATCTCCGCTCGATCGGTGACGGTTTTGTCGCTGGACTCCGTGGCGATGACGGTGCGTTCGTTGCCTTGCCATGGAGTTCCCGAGGCGTCACCATCGGATTGCAGAGCGACCTCCGTTCGGTCAGTGCTGCCACCCTCACCGGCTCGGACTTCTGGAACACGTCAGATGAATGGACGCTGCCTGGCGAGTTCGTCGGCCCGTTGGAGACCACTGGAAGAGTGCTGTTCTCGCCGACGCAACGACTGCTCGGCGAGTACAAGGTCGATGTCGCACTGCGCCGCGATTTCGAGGTGTCGCCGTACGGAAATCAGAACGCCATGTTCGCCAGCCAGTTCGCCGGTGCCTCGGTGGTGCAGCTCAGGGATCCGAGCAACGACGGCAGTGGTTGGCGGACGGTCAACCTCTTCGTCGCCATGGGCGCCACTGGGCCCGAGATCGTCGGCGTGGTCGGCGTGGTGTGGGTCCCGTAGCCTGACCGAACAGCACTTCCCCCGAAGCTCGATGCCGCCCCGATGCGGCCCCTTCGAAGGACGTGCTCATGATCACTCGATCGATCGTTTTCTCGGCGGTGGTGGTGGCGGCCTGCTCGACCACCGTGCCGCCGCCGACCCAGGGTCTCGTACCGGAAGCACCGCCGGCGACAGCGACCACGACCGCGATCTGCGAGGGTCGGACACTAGCGAGAGGATTCCTCGAACCGGCCACGGACGAGCTCGCGCAGCGCGAACTGGTGGCGATGCTCGAGCAGTTGGTGCGGTCCGCTTGCCAACCGAGGGACGATGTCGCCCCAATCTGCTCCGCCTTGTTCTTGGTTGCGGTCACTGATCCTGTGGTCGCGGTGTCGCTTGGTTTCGCCCCCGATCTGGTCGAGCGGATGGTGTCGCTCCACGTCGAGGCGCTGCGGGGCGCCCTGGACCGAGCCCTGCAGCGGTCAGCCGATTCGCTGGCGGCGGCACTCGAGACCCTCATCGAGCTCGACGTCGGAACGGCGCTCGGATCGGATGTGACACTTGCTGCCGTCGTCGTGGCCAGGGGGAAGCCGGCCATCGTCGAACCGATTCGCGCTGCAGAGGACGACTGCAACTGATCCTGAAAGGCGCAGCTCAGGCGCCGGTCACCAGCCAGACATCGTTACGCCAGCGACTCCACATGAACGCCGCCCGCAGCACCATGAACACACCGAGAGCCGCCCACAGCCATCCGAGCCCGGCGCCGGTCAGGAGTACCGCAATCGCCAAGGCCGCGAAGATGACGGTGGCGATCACCATCGTCTGAGCCAGGTAGGTGAGATCGCCGGCGCCGATCAAGATTCCGTCGAGAGCGAACACCACGCTGTTGATGGGCTGCTGGACAGCGACGAAGACGAGGATGAATGCAGACGCCGAGATCACGGCCGGGTCGGTGCTGAACAATTCGGCGATCGGTTGTCGAGCTGCGACGATCGCCACCCCGGCGACGACACCAAAGACCACGTCCAGCTCGATCATCCGTTTGGCCGCTCCCCGAGCTCGCTCGACGTCACCCGAGCCGAGGAAGTTGCCGGTCAGCGATTGGCCGGCGATCGCAACGGCATCCAAGGCGAGTGCGAGCGTCCCCCACACCTGCAGGACGACCTGGTGGGCCGCCAGCTCGGCCACCCCGATCCTGGCCGCCACCGCGGCGGACAGCGTGAAGGATCCCCTCAACGCCACGGTGCGTACGACGAGCGCCTTGCCGGCGCTGAGGAGCGCTCTCATCGTCGACCAGTTCGGCTGAGGACCGACACCCTCGGTGGCCGACCACCGCACCACCAACCACACCGCGACCAGCGCTGTCCCGATCTGAGCGATCACGGTCGCCAGCGCCGACGCGCCGAGCCCGTAGTCGAATCCGTAGATCAGGACGACCTCGATGACCAGATTGGCGACCGCACCGGCCACCGCGATCACGAGTGGAGTCACGGTGTTCTGTCTGCCGTAGAAGGATCCTCCGGCGCTCATCATCAGGAGCAGGAAGGGGAATCCGAAGATGCTGACGCGAAGGTAGAGCTGGGCCGCCTCGAGTACGTCGCCCTCGCCGCCGAGGAGGCGGAGCAGCGATGTCCCGGTGACCATGATCACGGCGATCACAGCGACGCCGAATCCGACGGCGAGCCAAAGGGCCTGGATCGAGCGGTCGGCCGCGTCTTGGACCTGCCCGGCACCGATCAGACGGGAGACGGCGGCCGTGGTTCCGTAGGCGAGGAAGATGAGGACGGCGTGGGCCGTGAGCAGCACCGTGCTCGCCAGAGCGAGCCCGGCCAGCTCGGTGGTGCCGATGCGGCCGACGATCGCCGTGTCGGTGAGAACGTAGAGCGGCTCGGCGATGAGCGTGCCGAGGGCAGGCACGGCGAGCTTGGCGATGACGGCGTCGTGCTCGGAGCGGAGCTTCATCCTCGACGGCTCATACGTGAACCATCTGCGTAGTAGCGAGAGGCCCAGATGCCCGTACCCGGCTCGTCGTCGAGGGGCATCCGCCAGGTGGTGACCTTCGCCGTTTCGAGATCGACGGCGATCAGCGCACGAGGTTGGTCGTGCGTCGCGGTCAAGTATCGGTCGGCACCCTCGTCATCGAGGAAGCGACAGGCGATCTCGCGATAGATGTCGCGCCACTCGTCGTCGTTGCCGACCTCTTGGACGATCCGGGCCGAACCCTGCACCGACACCTTGCGGTACGGGAGCGCGTCCTCGTCGATCGACAGCGCGATCCGCGGGTCGCGTCGAAGATTGGTGAGGAACACCGAGCGCTCTCGAGGGGTGAACAGGATGGAGCCGAGCCCGTCGCCGCCGAGCTGATCATCGTTGGCACGGTGCGTGCACCAGACCGGGGCGATGCGGGGCATCCCGTCCTCGTCGACAGTGGCCAGGCGCAGCAGATGGCCGGTTTCAGCGAGGAATTCGAGGATCTCGGGCGGCGACAGCTTCGGCATTGCCCAGCACGCTACGGCGTCGGTTACGCAACATCCATGCGATCGAGACGCCATGCAGTCATGCCGACGGCGACGAGCCCGATCGCGAGACTGACCACGATGCCGGTGGTGACGGTGCTGTCGGCCAGGCGAATCTCGACATCGGTCATTCTGGCCAGGATGGAGGTCGGGTAGGTACGAATCGACAACTGGGCCGAGCCGCCTCCGACACTGGCGATGAACAGCTCCCAGATGAACAGGTAGACGAGGCCCCAGATGAGTGCGCGGCGGAGCAGCAACCCGACGAACACGAACAGTGAGCTGTAGGCGAAGGCGGCGCACGCTGTGGCCAGTGCAGTTGCCCAGGTCGTCGTGGCATCACCCGAGGAGATCAACGCGGCGGTGGCCAACGGGACAGAGGTCATCGGGATGGCGACGCTCGACGCAGACAGTGTTCCGGCAAGGGCCAGCTTCCAGCGGGCGACCGGCCGGTGCCACAGGTAGACGAGTGTTTCGTCGTCGACGAGTTCGCCGAACGTCGATGACCCGAGCACGAGCGAGATGATGGGCACCATCAACGCCAAGCCGTAGCCAGAGATGAAGCCGACGCTGTCCTCGATCCTCGTGACATCGTCGACTCGCCCGATCGCGAACGCAACGGCCAGGCCGAGGGCGCTGAAGCCGGTGACGAGCGCCAGGCGGCCGGTGGTGAGCTGCTGGCGAAGCAGCATTCGGTAGGTGGCGAAGACGGCGGTCACGACACACCCTTGGCCGGGCCGCCGACCAGGTAACGGAAGACGCTCTCGAGATCGTCATCGAGGGGGTAGACCTCCTCGAGGCGGATCTTCCGTTCGTGGCACACCTGACCGATGTCTCGACGGAAGCGTCGGATGTCCTCGGTCACGAACTCGACCTGGCGGTCATCGGCCAGTCGGCAGCCGACCACCGAGCCGGCGCCGACCATGGCAGACGAAACGGCGCGGGCATCAGCACACACCACGCGAACCCGGAGTGGCTGGTCCTCCATGAGCGCACGAATGCTGTGGAAGTCGCCCTCGGCCGCGACTCGGCCCTTGGCGATCACGACCACGTTGGATCCGAACCGCTCGACCTCCTCCAGCACGTGGCTCGACACGATCACGGTCTTGCCCTGCGCCCCGAGATTCTGGAACAGTCCGATCATCTGCCGCCGCTGCTTCGGGTCGAGGCCATTGAGCGGCTCGTCGAGCATCAGGACGTCGGGATCATGGACGAGGGCGGCGGCGATCTTCACTCGCTGACGCATCCCTTTCGAGAAGGCACCGACCGGACGCTCGATCGACGTGTCGAGTTCGACGGCGGCGAGCGCCCGTCTGGCGGCTCCTTCGGGGTCGGGAACGGCGGAGAGGATCGCTCCGAGCTTGACGACATCGAGCAGGTTCTCGCGTTCGAACACCCCATCCTGTTGTGGGACGAGGCCGATGCGGCCACGAGCGTCTGCGTTGGTGCGAGGGTCGCCCCCGACGACCCACACCTGACCTGTGCTCGGTTTGGCCTGCCCGGACATCATCCGGAGAAGTGTTGATTTCCCGGCGCCGTTCGGACCGAGCAGTGCGGTGACGCCAGGGCGAAACGCCAGTGTCACGTTGCTGACGGCCACCAGGCTGCCGAAGGACTTGGACACGTCGTTGACGAACAGCGTCGTGTCGACCGGCGGCCACGTCGGAGGCGCGGGAGTGGGCGCGGGAGGGGGTGGGTGATCGGTCATCGGCGCACCAACAGTCTGCGATAGCGAAGCCAGACGAACGACAGCGACACAGCGACCCAGGCCGCTGCGGCCAGATAGACGGTCCATGTCGGATTGTCGACCGAGCCCCACAGGCCCCGTTCGCCATGGATGCGGTAGATCACTTCACGAGGCAGGTTCGGAAGATTCGCGAGGTGGAGGTAGGAGGGAAGATCGGCCTCGTATACGAGGACGTCGGTGGCAACGGCGGACGCAGGCATCACGGCGAGGATCGTGGCGGTGGCGACGACGATGCGGTCCGTCGATGCCGAGATCGCCAAGCCGATGGCAGCGAAGATGACGCCCATCGCCGCCGAGCCGGCGAAGATCTGACCGAAGACCTTCATCCATTCGACGAACCCGTCCGGGCCGCTGTTCTCCAGAGAGAAGGCGATCAGCATCAGCATGGGCGGACCGAACGTGACGATCAGCAACAGGAGGAGCACGGCGATCGCCTTGCCGAGCAGGTAGGTCGCGCGGTTCAACGGTGATGCCAGATAGACGCCCAGCATTCCCGTTCTGCGATCGGGGGCGAGGAGCTCGGGCGTGATGAAGCCGGCAAGGAGGTAGATCGCGGCGATGACATAGCCGTAGTAGCCGGCGTACGTGGGCAGGAAGGCATCTTCGAGGTCGGTGTCGGGGATGAGCGCTGCAATTCCGATGAACACGGCCGCCGGGAGGTAGGCCGACACGATGATCAGGACGGGGATGACCTTGTACTTTGCGCTTCGGCGCAAACCGAGAGCGTGGGCTGCGCTGTGAGAGACCAGCGTGCGGATGGCGCCGACCACGCCGGTGCGCTCGCCGTCGTACTTGCGGTACCCGCGATCGTAGATGTGGGCCTCGGTGGTACTCATCCCAGTCGCTCCAGGAAGACGTCTTCGAGCGTCAGGCGCCGCCGCTGCAGCCGGGCGATGCCGATGCCCGCCTCGGCACATGCATCTCTGGCGACGTCGAACACGGCTTCGTCGTCGCCTTCGATCAGCAGTCGATGGCCGTCGAGGGTGGCGACGAACCCGGTCTCTTGCAGCTGTGCCAACAAGTGAGCCGCTTCTTCGTCGGTGGCATCGATGTCGATGACGACCCCGATCGAGTCGGGGTCGCGCAACTCGTCGAGTGACCCGGAGGCAATGGTGACGCCGTCACCGATGATCGTGATGTTGTCACAGACCGCCTCGACCTCATCGAGCAGATGGGACGACAGAATCACATCGATCGAGAACTCGTCTGCGACGTGCTTGATCAAATCGAGCATCACATCGCGTTGCACCGGGTCCAGACCGTCGGTGGGTTCGTCGAGCAGGATCAACTCCGGATCGTGGGCGATCGCCTGGGCCAGCTTCACCCGCTGACGCTGTCCGGTGCTCATGGTGCCCATCGGCCGGAACCGCTCCTCACCGAGGCCAACCAACCACAGGGCGTCGCTGGCTCGAGTGTTGGCCTCTGCCTTGGGAAGGCCGTGGAGCTCGGCGACGTGGCGGACGAAGTCGGCGGCGCGCACGTCGGGGGGCAGCTGGTGGTGTTCTGGCGCATAACCGAGCCGTTCGCGCACCTTGGGACCTGCCGACCACGGATCGTGACCGAGCACCGAGATCGTGCCGGCGTCGGCGTGGTGCAAGCCGATCAGCATCCCGAGGATGGTGGTCTTGCCTGCGCCGTTGGCTCCGAGCAGCCCGGTGATGCCATGAGCGATGTCGAGGTCGACACCGTTGAGAGCGGTGAAGGAGCCGTATCGTTTCACCACACCTCGGGCTGTCACCAAGTTCACGCCGTGAGTGTGGCACGGCGGCTGCATGTTCTGACGCCGACCCGGCGGATCCCCCGGCACACTGGGACGTTCCATGGCTGGCTCCACCCTTCGACTTCGACCCTGGCAGCGCCGGGCGCTCGACATCTACGAAGCGGAGGAGTCGCCAGATTTTCTGGCCGTGGCGACCCCCGGAGCGGGTAAGACCACCTTTGCGCTCACGGCCGCTCGACTCACACTTCCCCGACTCGGGGGACGCCTCATCATCGTGGCGCCGACTCGGCACCTGAAGGAACAGTGGGCAGACGCGGCCGAGCGTTTCGGCCTCATGCTCGACACCGACTGGTCGCCGAGCGACGGGATCCGTTCAGACGTCCACGGCATCGTGACCACCTATCAGCAAGTCGGGTCGTCGCCGGAGTCGTTCCCGCCGCTGGTCGAGGGCGGATTCGTGATCCTCGACGAGATCCACCACGCCGGCGAGGAACGATCATGGGGCGACGGTGTGTCGTTGGCGTTCGAGCGGGCGGCCCGGCGTCTGGCGTTGTCCGGTACCCCGTTCCGCAGTGACACTCGTTCGATTCCCTTCGTTCGGTATCACGACAACGAGGTCGTGCCAGACGTCGAGTACGGCTATGGCGATGCGCTCGACGACGGCCGCGTCGTCCGTCCGGTGTTCTTCCCCCGCTTCGGCGGGTCTATGGAGTGGATGGCTCCAGACGGCGCCCATCTGGCAGCCAGTTTCGACGACCCGCTGGCTCGGACGCTTGCCAACCAGCGTTTGCGGGCGGCGCTGAGCCTGGAGGGTGAGTGGCTGCCGACCGTGCTCGGGCATGCCAATGCCGAGCTGATCAAGATCCGGGAGAAGCACCCAGAGGCGGGTGGCCTCGTCATCGCAATGGATCAGGCGCATGCCTGGGGTATCGCCGAACACCTTCGGAACCGGTATCGGATCAACGCGACGGTCGCCGTGAGCGAGGACCCTGACGCGTCGGCGAAGATCAGCCGTTTCGCGACGGGGAACGCGCCCTGGATCGTCGCCGTCCGCATGGTGTCCGAAGGGGTCGACATCCCGAGGCTGCGGGTGGGCGTGTATGCAACCACGACCACGACCGAACTCTTCTTCCGTCAGGCCGTGGGTCGCATCGTCCGCTGGTCTGCCGGGCGGGGTCGGCAGCGTGCCTACTTGTTCATGCCCGACGACGCTCGGCTGCGCCATTTCGGCTCGGCGATCTCCGAGACCCGCCGTCATGTCCTTGTGAAGAAGAGCGATGCCGAGACCGACGGGTTCGAGGAGCAGGAGAACGAAGGACTCGACGCATTGCGTGACGAGGGCGAGCAGATGTCGTTGTTCGCCGTGCTCTCGGCAACGGCCGATGGGTTGCCGGCCGATCTCGACATCTTCTCCGATGATGACGACCCCGACTTCGACCCGGATGCAGAGACGGCCGAAGAGGAACTGGCCGCCGGTGATGCACAGCTGCTGATCGACCTCTCGTTGCTCCCACTCGCCGGGCCCGCTGGGCTCAACCGTCGTGGCCGCAAGGAGCGAGACCGGCTGCGAGAGCTGAACGCCGAGCTCGCCCGCGTTCTTGTCGACCTGACGGGCAAGACCCACGCAGCAGTGAACTTCGAACTGAATCGCCTGTCGGGTGTGTCGAAGGTGGCGGAGGCGACCATCGACCAGTTGGATCGCCGTGCCCGGCAGGGTCAAGGTTGGGTCGAACGCATCCAGAAACTCCAGCGCATGAAGCGCTTCGTCTGACCTCTGACCTCCGACCTGTCCCTCAACCCGAGGCTATGACCCCCGTTTTTGGGGGCCCCAAACCTCGGGTTTGAGCCCCACAAAACCGGGGGTGATCACCTCGGGTTGAGGGATTGTTTCAGGAAGTCGATCGTTCTCGACCACGCCAGGTCGGCGGCATCGGAATCGTGATGCTGGCCCGGCTCGAAGAACCAGTGCCCGGCCTTTTCATAGACGTGGAACTCGGTGTCGTTCTCGCCCAACCGTATGAACGACTCGGTCACCACCCGGTCCTCCTCAGAGACCAGATGATCAGCGTCGCCGAAATGCCCCATGAAGGTCGCTGTCGCGTCGTCGAAGTCGATGGATTGCGCCCCGTAGAACGTGACCACCGCAGCAACCGACTCCGGCAGCCTGGCCGCCAACCAGAGCGCCATCGAGCCGCCCATCGACAATCCGATCACGCCGATCGGCGCAGTCGGATCCTCAGCCACCGCTCGCAACGCATGCGCGGACGCCAGCACGATGCCCGAGATGTCGTCCGGGCTCACTTCGGCCAATGCGGCCTCGCCCTCCTCGACCGTCGTGGGTCGTCGGCCACCCAGTAGGTCCGGTGCCACAACGGTGTACCCCTCGTCGGCGATCCGTTCGGCGAGGTCCTTGACCTCCTCGGTCAGACCCCACCACGAGTGCAGCAGAAGCACACCCGGACCCTTCACACCGCCCCGCGGGTTGACCAGGAATGCCTCACCGGCGGGGGTGCTGCGGTGGCCGGAATCGTTGCCGCTCATGAAGCTCGACCGTACCCGTCCTCGGTCGAAGGCCCGACGGTCAATACCCTGTACCGGTGACCAATCCGATCAACTGGCTCCGCACCGGCTGGACCTTTGTGTTCGATGTCGCGAAGCGTTGGTACTTCGGCGGCATCGGTGACCTCGCTGCCGGGGTCACCTTCTGGATCCTGCTCTCGCTCCCGGCCGTGATCCTGGCCATGGTGTCGGCGCTCGGTGTGCTCGACTCCTTCCTCGGACGAAGCCTTTCCGCGGAGATCGAGGACGACATCACTGGCTTCGTCGAGCGGGTCTTCACCAGCGACGCACCCGGCATCGCAAATGCCGTGAACGAGCTGTTCTCGCAGCAGGAACTCGGCCTCTTGACCGTGTCCGTGGCGTTGACGCTCTGGACGATCAGTCGTGGTTTCGCCGGCATGATCCGCGCGCTCGACGGCGTGTACGAGGTCGACGAGAGTCGCCCCTGGTACACGACCCGAATCGTCGCTCTCTTCCTCGGACTCGGCAGCCTCCTCGTTTCGGTGCCGATCGTGCTCCTGGAGCTGTTCGTCTGGTCGCGATTCCCCGACGGGGCAATCGAGTCGATCCTGCGCACGGTCGTGGCCGTGCTGATCCTGGTGACCTGGGCCTCGATGATCTTTCACTACGGACCGTCGATTCGGACCAAGTGGCGCTGGGACCTCCCTGGCTCGATCGTGGCCGCCAGCTTCTGGTGGATCCTCACGGTTGGTTACCAGTCGTACATCGACGTGGCCAGCGGCCGGAACGGCGTGCTCAGCGCCATCGGTGCGTCCCTGCTAGCGCTGACCTGGGTGTGGCTCGCGGCGCAGGTCCTGCTCATCGGTGCCGCGGTGAACGTCGAGGTGGCCACGATCAGGGGCATAGAGCGCAGCCGGCGAGAATGGAAGATCCCCGACGTCTTGCGGACCGGTGAGATGAAGAAGATCACCGCCACCGAAACTCGGCCTCAGCGCCGCGAGACCGACGATCCTGACCGCCTCACCGAGGTGTGGGGCGGCCGGACGGATTCCTGAGACGAGGAGAGTCCGCGTCACGCATCCGGCATCAACGCCCATTCGAGGACCTGGCCGATGTCCTCGGCGAGATGCACGGTGAGCTGATCGAGCACATCGGAGGGAACGTCCTCGAGGTCGTCACCGTTCGCAGCCGGGAGGATGACCTCGGTCAGTCCGGCCCGATGGGCGGCGAGCACCTTCTGTTTCACGCCGCCGATGGGGAGCACTCGGCCCTGCAGCGTCAGTTCGCCCGTCATGCCGACGTTTGGTTTGACGGTTCGGCCGGAGAGCAGGCTGACGAGGGCTGTGGTCATGGTGACACCGGCTGACGGCCCGTCCTTCGGGACGGCGCCGGCCGGAAAGTGCACGTGCAGCCGCTTGCCGGCCGGAAGTGTCACACCGAATCGTTCGCTGTTTGCGCCGACGACCGAGCGGGCAATCGATGCCGACTCCTTCATGACATCACCCAGTTGTCCGGTGAGGACGGTCTCGCCCTCCCCGTCGACGAGGGCCGTCTCGACGAACAGCACGTCGCCGCCGGCTCCAGTGACGGCGAGCCCTGTTGCGATGCCGGGCCGGTCGATCCGCTGCGCGATGGGCTCGCTCGGGATCGGACGCCCGAGAAGGTCGCGCAGGTCACCATCGGAGATCACCACAGGCACCACGGCGGCGCCAGTGGCCAGCTTCGTCGCGGCTTTGCGGACGGCTTTGTCGAGCAGCCGTTCGAGACTGCGGACTCCGGCCTCCCGTGTGTAGTCGCCTGCGATCATGGCGATGGCGGCGTCCTCGATGGTCACGTCGCCGTCGCCGAGGCCGTTGTGTTCGACCAATCTCGGAAGCAGGTGGCGTCGAGCGATGGTCGCCTTCTCCCGCTCGGTGTAGCCATCGAGTCTGATGATCTCCATGCGGTCCAACAGCGGGCCGGGGATCGTGTCGAGAACGTTCGCCGTCGCGAGGAAGACGACGTCGGAGAGATCGAGCTCGAACTCGAGGTAGTGATCCCGGAACGAGTGATTCTGGGCTGGATCGAGCACCTCGAGCAGCGCCGCGGACGGATCGCCCTGGTATCCGCCGCTGACCTTGTCGATCTCGTCGAGCAGGACGACGGGGTTCATCGTCCCGGCCTCGTGGAGCGCACGAACCAGCCGGCCGGGGCGAGCGCCGACGTAGGTGCGGCGATGTCCCCTGATCTCGGCCTCATCCCTGATGCCACCGAGAGCGACCCGGACGAACGACCGGCCCAAGGCGTGGGCCACTGATTCACCGAGGGAGGTCTTGCCGACACCAGGGGGACCGACGAGCGCCAGGATCGCACCGCTGCGCCGGGTGGGCGGTGTGCGCTCGGGAACGCGTTCCTGCTCCGCACGCTCGGCACGCAGCTTGCGTACTGCGAGGTACTCGATGAGGCGGTCCTTCACATCTTCGAGGCCGGTGTGGTCATCGTCGAGGATCGCTCGTGCCGCCTGCAGGTCGATCGGTGCGTCTGATCGCTGGTCGAAGGGCAGTTCGAACACCGTGTCGAGCCAGGTGCGGATCCAGTTCGCTTCCATCGACTCCCCGCCGGTTCGCTCGAGGCGACCGATCTCGCGTTCGACGTCGGTTGCGATGGCTTCGGTGATGGCCTCGGCATCGGTCAGGGCTGCCAGTCTTGACCGGTATCCGGCAATGGCGTCGCCGCCGCCGTCCCCCAGCTCATCGTGGATCGCCGAGAGCTGACGCCGAAGCAGGGCCTCCCGCTGGCCCTTCTCCAGGTCTTCCCCGACCTCTTTGGCGATTTTCTCACGGAGGGCGAGATCGGCCAGCGTCTCCTTGATCCACGACGTGGCCAGTGCCAGCCGATGATCGACGTCGACGGCCTCGAGGAGTTCGACTCGCCGGTCCAAGGACAGTTCCGGCCAGTAGGCGATCGAGTCGGCGAGGGCGCCAGGATGCTCGATGTCGCGAAGCGCTCCTGTCATGCCTCGGCCGCCGATCTTGTCGAGCAAGTTGGCAGCGGCCGCGCGATAGCCGACCGCTGCGGTCTCTTGGTCGGCGGTGGGTTCGGGGTCGACCAGATGCTCTGCTTCGACCCACAACCCAGCGCTGGCACCGATCACACCGGCACCGACTCTTGCTCGGTGCAGTGCGCGCACCGTGATGGCCGGAGTGCCGTCCGGTAACTCGCCGCGATCCTCGATTCGACCGACCACGCCGACGCGGGCGTAGCGATCTGCACCGTCGGAGGTGGAGATCTTCGGCACCATCAGGAGGCGGTCGGTGCGAGCCGCAGCGATCGCCGCGCCAGCCTCGTCTGACTGGATGGCGACGGTGATCACCATCTCTGGCAACACCACACCGTCGGGAAGGGGAAGGACGGGCAGTGTCTCGAAGTGCGGGGTCTCCGAGACCGGTGTCTCCGAGCGCGAGGTTGTCGTGGCGTCGGATGACTGGGGTGGACGGGTGGAAGCATCGCTCATGTGCGAATCCAGCTTTCGTGTGCGGTGTCCTTGCGGGAACGTGAGGAGAAGTGCGAATTACAGAATTACATGTAATATACGCAAACGCACAGGCGGCAACGCCTGTTCCCCTCGATCCTGCGACAGGAGTCACACAATGGCTGAGCGCCCCCCATGCGATCTCGACGAGGTCGCCGCCTGGTTCGCCGGCGTGGTTCCCGACGGCTGGTTCGAGACACCGATGTCGGTCCGAGCGGACCGTGACGAGATCATCGTGACCGGAACGCTCGCCACCCCGGCGAACGTCCCAGAAGGAAAGGATGCCGGTCGCTTGGCGGCGCAGGCCCGCGTGTCGGCCTTTCGGGAAGACACACGGAAGGCCCGTATGAAGATCGCCGAAACAGCGCAGTTCCGCTGGCAACGGCACGTGTCGTGGGCGGCTGCCTGTGGGCCCGTCGAGTCGACCTTCACCAACGCCTCGGTCCCGGTGATGACCCGACTCCGTTTTGATGAACGTGAGGTGTTGGACACCCTCATCGACACCGGGGTCGCTCGGAGCCGATCCGAGGCCATGGCGTGGTGTGTCTCACAGGTCGCCCACCACCAGAGCGAGTGGATCGGGCGCCTCCGCGAGGCCATGACCGAAGTCGATCGCATCCGGGCCGAGGGCCCAGGCTGACCGCGTGGTCTGGCGGACCCCAGGCACCGATCAGGGGGCCATCGGAGGCCGGGTCGAGGCCAGCCAGCGGTCGTAGCGGTCGGGATCGAGCCACGCACCAGTACGTTCGGCGAACGCCACAGCGGCTGGCAACATCACGCCGATCTCGCCCGATCGAGCGTTGCTGCTCGACACAGAGCCGAGGCGGTCGTCGATCTCGAGGGCGAGGCCTGGCGGCACCTCGTGAGGCGGACGAGGCGCGACGGCGATCGGAGGGAGGTCGGCGATCGCGGCGTCTCGTGCTTGCTCGCTCCCGTACCAGTGCAGCTCGTTGATCTGGACCCATTTGTCGGCGCCCATCACCAGCAGGTCGAAGCCACGTGCGACCTCCACCAGCAACTGCGCATTCGTGATCTGGACGTCGAGCCACTCGTGCTCTGACGCCACGTGCTCGAGCACCTCGACCCGGTCGACGAACCGCGGATGGTCGACGTGCTCCTTTGCCAGCGCAACCCGGCTGACGGACCACACCATCCGGTCGAGGCGGTGTTGTCGGCGAGCGGCGTCGCTCAACTCGAGATGGGCGATGGTCGGCGGGTTGAACGATCCGGGATAGACCCCTACTCGCGGCTTCTGATTCATCGGAGAGACCCGGACTTCACTCGGCGGGTGTCAACGTCGGCATCTCGCGATCGAACAGCCACATCTCGACGGTGTCGACAGCGGTGGCGCCCTCGCGTCGTCTGACCAGATCGAGGAAGTCATCGGTGGATGCCGCACCCCCGCCATAAGTCACCGTCCACGCCTGGAGCAGTTGGAAGAAGCGGTCGTC
Organism: uncultured Acidimicrobiia bacterium; assembly: GCA_965530755.1. GTDB lineage: Bacteria > Actinomycetota > Acidimicrobiia > Acidimicrobiales > SZUA-35 > SZUA-35. Next base: position 26,142 of record CBESNA010000034.1, read on the forward strand.
GCCGATCTGGCGGCGGAGCGCCTCCAGTGTCAACGCCCCTCGCAAGTACACGGCTGAATCGAACATGGTGGCCGGTGCGACCTCGGTCGGCGGCCTGAGCTCGAGCGCTGCGGCGCTCTCGGCCCGTTCGTCGAACGTCGTGCCTCCGTCGAGCTCGGTCCAGTAGTGATCTGCCCACGAGGCAAAGCCCTCGTTGAGCCAGATGTCGGCCCAGGTCGCAGGGGAGACGTCGTTACCGAACCACTGGTGGGCGAGTTCGTGAGCGAGCACGTTCTCGACGGTCCGCCGCCGAAGGGTCAAGAACTCGGTGTCAAACAGGCTGAGTGTCTGGTTCTCGAGCGCGAACGTCAGGGGTTCGGGGATGGCGACGACGCCATACGACTCGAATGGATATGGGCCGAAGATCTGCTCGAACACGGCGAGTATCTCGCCGGTCGACGCCAGCGCGGGAAGGAGCTGACTCGCTCGTTCCGTGGGGAGGACGTTGCGGATAACGGGACCGTCAGCCTCGCTGTTGGTGATGATGGCGAAGTCGCCGGTGACGACCGATGCGCTGTAGGTGGCCATGGGATCAGCCGATGCCCAGACGAATGTGGTGCGAGTAGCGGTCGTCGTCTCCGAGATCAGCACGCCCGGCCCGGCGGCGACGCGACCCTCTGGCACGGTGATGCGGATGACGAAGGTCGCCTTGTCGGTGGGGTGATCGTTTGCCGGGAACCAGGTCGCCGCCCCCAGCGGTTCAGCGGCGACGTAAGTGCCCCACTCCTCGGTGTGCCAGCCGAGAGCGATCGGCCCGGAGGGGTCGGCGATCGGATCGGGGGTGCCCCGGTACTCCACCTTGACCGTACGAACCTCGCCCTGGGGGAGCGTGGTCGCCGGAGTGATGATCAGCTCGCGCCCGTCCCGCTCGAACTGTGCCTCGACACCGTCGACGAAGACGCGATCGACGACCATCGAGACCAAGTCCAGGTTGAAAGACGTGAGCGGTGCCTCCGGGATCAGTTCGAGGTTCGCTTCTGCACGGAACTCGTCACCGGACACGTCGATGGCGATGTCATAGTGCTGGACGTCGTATCCCGTGTTCCCAAGACCGGGGAACAGCGGGTCTCCGACGCCGGCACCACCGGCCCGCGGGCTGGCGGTCTCGACGGTCGTGGTGGTCGATGGACGAACGGTGGTCGTCGAGACGTCAGCGGCGAGGTCCGACTCCTGGTCACTCGGAGCAGCGTCGTCGTCCGGCAACAGACTGCAGGCGGCCGCGAGGAACGCGCAGCCGAGGACGATGAGGAGAAGCCGGATGATGTCGGCGGGGGACGGTCGCTGCACCGGCTCATTGGAGCACGTCGAACTCGCCAGAGTGTGCCACGCCCAGATCCGGCAGGCCGAGCGGTGCGCGGTGGCCCGTACGCTCCCGTCGTGGACGAACTCTCGCGTGTCTTTGCCGCCCTTCACCCGACCATCACCGTGACGAACGGGATCGCGTCCGGATCGTTTGCACCCCAGCCTGAGCATCGCGGGAATCCGGGGTGGCTCCACGGCGGCATGGCTGCGACGGTGCTCGATCATCTTTGTGCCAGGACGGCATCGTCCGCCCTCGGCGGTGTGCGCGTGGTCACCGGAACGCTCGATCTGCGCTACCCGCGGCCGGTCCCGCTCGATGGCGGGCCATACGAGCTGTGGGCGGAACACGACAGCGCTCGCGGACGGATGGTGCGGGTGCGCGGCGCCATCATCGGTGCGGACGGCAAGCCGATGGTCGAGGCGAAGGCGATGTTCGTCGCGCTGTGAAGTTCCTCAGGCCGAGCGGACCAGTTCCCGCATGAGGTCCAGGCCGATCGAGCCGACCGACAAGAGGTCGGCGTGGAAACGCTTCGTGTCGAAGTCGTCTTCCAGCGACAGCTCGTCGCGGAGATCCAAAATCGCCTTCTCGCCAACTTTGTAGCTGATGGCCTGCCCGGGCCAGCCGGCGTATCGAGTCGCCTCCGAGTCGGCGAACGACGCTTCGATGAATGCCACGTCTCGCAAGAGTTCGGTGGCGAGATCGAACGACCACGTTTCGCCCGGATGGAACGACTGATCGCCTGGGATGGAGAGTTCGCAGTGCCACTCGATGTCGATGACGACGCGCGCCGACCGGAACAGTTGCGATGTGACGAGACCGATCTCGTGGGCCACCTCTTCGAGGAATCCCAGCTCACCCATCAAGTGTTCGGCGTAGAGCGCCCAGCCTTCGCCCGATCCGGGGTACCACACGAGCAAACGGTGGAATCGGGAGAGTTCCTCGCCCATGGCGGCCTGCCAACCCACCTGGAGATGATGGCCGGGGAAGCCCTCGTGGTAGGCCGTCGTGACTTCGTCGTACAGGGGGAAGAACGTTCGGTCTCCGATCGGGTACCAGACGCAACCAGGGCGGCTGAAGTCCTCGGAGGGTGGCAGGTAGTACGGGGCGAGCGCACCCCCGGGCGGTGCCGCCTTGACCAAGATCTGGCGAACAGGCGGCGGGACGTCGAAGTGGCTGCCGTCCAGCGCTTCAAGTGCCTGCTGTTGTCGGTTCTGCATGATGTCGATGAAGGCATCCTGACCCGAGGCGCCGAAGGCGGGGTCGGTCTTCAACCGTTCCACGACGGTGGCCGGAGACGCCTGCGGGTCGATGCGACCACACAGCTCGACCAGGCGTTCGGCGAGCCTGGCGAGCTCGGACCAACCCCAGTCGTAGAGGGCCTCGGGATCGATCGACTCGCCGAGGAACTGCTCGGCCGAGGCGACGTAGCGAGCGCGGCCGACGCTGTCGCTCTCGGGAGCTTTTGGCAGGTAGTGCTGGGCGAGCCAATCGGTTGCCGATGCATACGCGACCTTGGCATGGCCGATGGAGGCATCGAGATCGGCCAACAGCTCATCGCCAAGGGCTGGGTTCTCAGCGCGGGCGCAGGCGAAGCGTTCGACGAGCACATCGAATCCGCTCTCGCTGCCAGCGGCGACTCGTCCCTGCTCGATCGCAGTGACGGCTTGGCGCCGAGTAGCCATCGAGCGGCTGATCGATCGTGCGCAACCGTTGGATGATGTTCTGCCATGACTCGACGGTGTCATCTGGCATGGAGTCGAAGAGGTCGCGAAGTTCGTGCCACGGCGAAGCGATGTTGTTCAGGTCGCTGAGATGGCGCTCGAGCGCGATGGAGCCGAGCTCTCGTTCGGCCTCGGCGATCAGCACCGCCTTGGCGACGCCCTCGGCGCGCGAATCGACGTCGCACGCTCGTGCTCGTTCGAGCACGTCGGTCCAGAACGAACGATCGGCATCGAATCCGGCCGGGCTTCGGTCACTCCAGAGGTGATCCTTGCCGGGGAGTCCGAGTGCGGTCGACAGCTCGGGGTGTAGTTCGGCCAGGCGGTCGACGACGTCGGACGAGAGACTGAAGATGTCAGGCATGATGCGGCTCCATTTCGCTGACCCTAGGCCAGGCGAGAGCGATGGCCAGAGCCGCGCCGACGGCACCTCCGGTGCTGGACAGGATGAGGTCGCCGATGGTGTCCTCGTAGGTCAGGTTCAGGCCGGCCGTTCCCATCTCCTGGACGAGGAACTCGGCCGTTTCCCACCAGATGATGGCGAGACCGCCAAGGCCCCAGCTGAGGGTCCAGGCGTTGAGCCGGCCGATGCCGGTCCTGGCGAAGCCGAGGGTGACGCCGGCCATCAGCAGGACCCAGTTCAGGAAGTGGAGGACGTCGTCGGTGCGGTCGTAGTTGTTGTAGAAGTTGAAGACGTTGCCGAGCGTGTCGAAGAGGAACGGAGCAACGACGAGAGCATCGACCAGATACGGGTATGGCTGGTGTGAGCCCCTGAGTCGCCAGACGATCGGAACGACGATCGTTGGTAGGAGGTAGAACGGCGCCCGGAACGCCATGCCTTTGCCGTCGAACTGTTCCCAGTTGGGAAACGCGACCGAGACGGCCAGCGACACCACCAACGCGGCCCGAACCGCAAGCAGGACGAGCCTTTGGGTGGTGTGTTCGCTGGCTGTGTCGTTGCGCATCGGGTCATCCTGATCGGCTGCGGTCCCGCGACCGCGGATCCGCCCGGTATCCGTCGTGACGGCGCGTCACAGCTGTCGCGCTGACGACGCCGGTTCGTCGATCAGGGTCATCACCTCATCGAGCGGCTTGCGTTCCAATGACGGCACCAGGACCCCGTCGAGCGGAAGTCCGACCGGGAACAGAACGAATGGTCGCTCGTTGCTCGGTCGGCCGAGCAGCTTGGTGAGGAAGGCCATCGGGGACGGGGTGTGGGTCAGGGTTGCCAATCCTGCGTGGTGGAGCGCGGCGATGAACAAACCGGCAGCGATGCCGCAGCTCTCCTTCACGTAGTAGTTGTTGCGCTTGGTCCCGTCCGAATCGAGGCGGAAGCGCTCTTCGAACAGCACGACGATCCAGGGAGCGAACTCGAGGAACTCCTTGTGATGGTCGGTTCCGAGCGGGGCCAGCGCAGACTGCCATTGCTCGTTCATGCGGTTCTCGAGGTAGTTGACCCGCTCCTCTTCCTCGGCCGCAGCTCGGATCTGTGATTTCACGGCCGGATCGCCGACCACCACGAAACGCCAGGGCTGCAGATGCGCCCCCGATGGAGCTGTCGACGCCGTTCGGATCGCAGTTTCGATCAGATCGATGGGCACCGGCTCATCAGACAGCATGCGGACGCTGCGGCGGCGATCCATTTCGGCGAAGAACTCGTCGGCCCGTTCACGCATCGCGCCATTATCGTGCCGAGTGAAGTCGAGCAGTTCGAACGGGTGCTTGGCGAGAGCCTCAGGACTCGGGTAGGGATGGGCGTACTCGGCGGTCATCTCCTCATCGTCGCCCAAGATCGGTCAGATCTCCCATCGGAGCGGCGCAATCGGGTCTGGGGTGTAGACGCAATACGTGCCCGTGTGCACGCCCTGCTCCAGGTGAGCGGCCAACGAAGGTTGATGTTGGGCCCCCGAGCCACGGACGCGTTCTCGATCACATGCTCGCCAAGATGGCACCCGCCTGACCCCAACTGCCAGCGTCACGCGTACCCCTGGGTACGCGTGACGCTGGCAGTTGAGATGGATGCGGGCAGACTGTCGGCCGTCGAACAACACCGCGGGCGTGTGCGCCGTCAGGGAGATCTCATGAGCCGAAACATCGAATCCGTCGCCGTCCTCGGGTGCGGCACCATGGGCTCCGGTATCGCCGCGGCAAGCGCTGCTGCCGGCTGTCGTGTGCTGATGCTCGACGTTTCCGACGAGGCGGTGCAGCGCGGGCTGTCCGTCGTCGACGAGGCCGATCGCCACCTCGTCGAGACGGGTACGTTCGACAGCGACCTCGCCAAGATCGCCGATTACGACTGGATCTGCGAGGCCATCGTCGAGGACCTGGGCACGAAGCGGGAGCTGTTCGAGAAGGTCGAGCCGCTCCGCAAGGACGGGTCCGTGATCAGCTCCAACACCTCTGGCATCCCTCTCAGCGACATCAGCGCCGACCTGCCCGATCGTCTTCGAGCCGACATCGCCATCACCCACTTCTTCAATCCGGTGAAGGTCATGAAACTGTTCGAGCTGGTCCCCGGTGAGGACACCGATGACGAGGTCATCGCTGCGTTCGCCGACTTCGGTTCCGCCAAGCTGGGCAAGGGAGTGGTCCACGCCAAGGACACCGTGAACTTCATCGGCAACCGCATCGGCTGCTTCTTCATGCTGTCCGGCCTGCACCTGGCCAAGCCATTTCTCATGAACGGGATGAAGCAGGAGACGATCGATGCGGTCCTGGGCAAGCCGGTTGGCCTTCCCCCGACAGGTCTCTACGGACTGATCGATCTGATCGGGCTGGACGTTATGGATCTGGTCGGGAAGAACCTGGCCGTCAACCTGCCCGCCGACGACATCGGTCGGGCCTACACCGAGTTTCCCGAGATCGAGCAGAAGATGCTCGAGCGTGGCCAGCTGGGGCGCAAGGCTCGAGAGATCGGCGGTTTCGGCCGTGTTGTGAAGCTCGACGACGGCGAGAAACGTCGCGAGACGTTCGACCTGCACGAGCTCGGGTGGCGCGAGGCAGTCGCCCCCGATCTCGAGGGTGTGCCCGCTGATCTCGGCGCCGTCATGTTCGATGACTCGATGCAAGGCGAGCTGGCGTGGCATGTCTTCGGAGGCACGCTTCGTTACGCCGCCGACCTGGTGCCAGAGATCTCAGACGACATCGTCAACATCGATCGTGCGATCCGTTGGGGATTCAACTGGGCCCAAGGTCCATTCCAGCTGCTGGACACGATCGGACCGGAACGGGTGATCGCGAAGATCGAGGCAGAGCGTGGTGATGTTCCCCGGATGCTCGAGGTGCTGCGCGCGAGCGCAGGTTCGACCTTCTACGGGTCCGATGGAACGACCTACCTCGGCCTCGACGGCGAGTACCACGAGGTTCCACCCGAGGCCTGACGCGCTCCAAACGGAAAGGTCAGTCGAACCAACCGGCCCGGCCTTCGACCATCGGGGTCGGCGAGTCCACAACGATCCACCAGACATCGTCGCTCAGGGCGAACTCGAGGTAGCCGAAGTCCGACGAGAAGACGATGTTGTCGTAGTAGTGGTAGTAGCCGGAGGGGATCACCTCCTCGACGTCGACCTGCGGGAAGGCGAAGTCCGGGTCGTACGACGTGATCGTGTACTGCTCCGAGAGGGGAGAGCGGTTCTCGAAGAAGAGGTCGGAGTAGCTGATCCCAGGCTTCATCTGCACGGTGGCCGCGCCCGATCCGCACGACCACGTGGTGCCGACGGGATACCAACCGAGGTACCCGGCCAGGGGCAGCACGGTCTGAGTGCTGCTGACGAACTCCTCCGATTCGCTGAAGAACACCATGACCCGACCCCGCGACATGCGCCCGGACTCGAGTTCGTCGGTCCAGAACTGGTGGCCGCTGTCGTCCGGCGCACGGTCATGGATGTTGCGATAGATCAGTTCGATGTAGGTGGCGTCGTCGAGGGCGCCATAGGTGTCGACGAACTCGTCCGAGCTCGAGAACTGCTCGGACATACGATCCAGGTTCCAGCCGTCCTGGCTGAAGGATCGGACCCAGAACTCGAAACCGCTCTGCTCGGGCTGACGGTTGAAGTAGGCGTTGTACAGACGAGTGATCGAGTCGGTCATCTCTGGACATGCCGTGTCGGTCCAAGACGGCCGTTCCAACAGCGCCTCATCTGTCACTCGTCGTGCAGCGGGTCTGTCAGAGGTCGAGGCTCCGGCGGTCGGCCGTTCGTCGACGCTCGCTCCAGCCGGCGATACGACGAGAGATCCCAGAGCCAACAGGACGATGGGGACCCCGAGAAGGCGGCGGCGAAGAACCATGTCCTCAAGAATGTGCGATCAGCACAGCAGGTAGAAGAGCGGATTCCCCCGGTCGTATGGGCCGTTCCACCTGGTCTGGGCCTCGATCAGGCGCCTGTGGCGCACACCGCATCGAGAATGGCCGACCGAACCGCTCGGGGGGCTTCGGTCATCATCGAATGGCCGGTGGCGTCGAGCTCGATGATGGTGGGATCGGTGAACAACGCGGCGAGCGCTCTGCCGGCTTTGGGAGGCGTCATCTTGTCGCCGGATCCAATGATGACAGTGCTCGGCCCGCGGATGGCAGCGACGGCGTCCGTGGCACGTTCGTATGCAGCGCACGCTCGGAAGTCGGTGGCGAGGACGCCTCGATCACTGCGCTCGACCAACGCTCGTGCCCCTCCGGTCATCCACATTCCGGGCGTGGGGTTCTGGCCAATGTGTGCCGGCTTGGCGTGGCCCCAAGCCGCCATGAGTGCTGCCGCCGCGGGAAGGTCGGCCTCGGCATCGCTGATCAGCTGTGGGTGCACGGGCATGGCGAGGGCGGCGCCCATGAGCGTGATGGAGCTGCAGCGATCGCCCAGGGCGGCCGCCGCCTCCAGCGCGACGAAGGATCCCATCGAGTGCCCGACGAGATGAGCGTTGTGCCAGCCGGCTGCATCCATGAGGTCGATGACGAACGCCCCCATAGCCTCGATCGACTCGAGTGGTGGCCCCTCTGAGCGGCCGTGCCCTGGGAGATCGACGGCGATGGCTTGGAGCCCTCGGTGGGCGAGGTAGCGGGTCTGGAGCTGCCAGATCGTGCCGTCCATGCCTGCGCCGTGCAGGAGCAGAACAACGGGATCCTCCGGTGAGGGATCGACTCCGCCGGTTGCCGCGTGGATCGATCGCGATCCGACCTCGATGATCACCGCTGGCTCGACTTCAGGGCTCGTTCGAGATCTTCGATGATGTCGGCTGGATCTTCGAGACCGACCGAGAGTCTGATCAGGTCTTCGCTGATACCGGACGCTTCCATCTCCGTCGGGCTCATCTGACCGTGCGTGGTGCTCCCCGGGTGAATGACGAGCGTCTTTGCGTCGCCGACGTTCGCCAGATGCGACGCGAGCTGCACCGACTCGATGAACTTCCGTCCCGCAGCTCGTCCGCCCTTCACCCCGAAGCTGAGGATGGCGCCGCATCCCTTCGGGTACAGGGTCTTGGCCATTTCGTGGTCTGGGTGGTCGGCGACCCTCGGGTGTTTCACCCAGCTGACGGCGTCGTTCGCAACGAGCGCGTCGACCACGGCATCGGTGTTGCTCACGTGCCGCTGCATCCGGAGTGGCAGGGTCTCGACTCCCTGGAGGAGTTGGAATGCGTTGGCCGGGCTCATCGATGCGCCGAAGTCGCGAAGTCCCTCGGCCCGCGCCCGCATGCCCATCGCGGCCGGTCCGAACTCCTCGGTGAACACGATCCCGTGGTAACCGGCGTACGGCTCGGTCAACGTCGGGAACTTGCCCGAGGCTTCCCAGTCGAATCGGCCGCCGTCGACGAGCGCCCCGCCGAGGGCCACGCCGTGCCCACCGAGGAACTTCGTGACCGAATGCATCACGATGTCGGCGCCGTGCTCGATCGGACGGATCAGGTATGGCGTGCTGAACGTCGAATCGACGAGCAGGGGAAGGCCGTTCGCATGGGCGATGTCGGCTACGGCCGAGATGTTGAGGACCTCTATGCCCGGATTGCCGAGTGTCTCCGCGAACAGGACTTTGGTGTTCGGCTGGATGGCATCCGCCCAGGCGTCGTGGTCGCGCGGGTCGACGAAGGTCGTGGTGATGCCGAAGCGAGGCATCGTGTGGGTGAGCATGTTGATCGAGCCGCCGTACATGTTCTTCGATGCAACGACGTGGTCGCCGGCGCTCAGCAGCGTGGCGATGGCGAGGTGGAGCGCCGCGGTGCCGCTCGCCGTGGCGACCGCGCCGACACCGCCTTCGAGGGCGGCCAGTCGTTCCTCGAGCACGGCTACCGTCGGGTTCGAGATCCTGCTGTAGATGTGGCCCGGCGATTCGAGATTGAACAGAGCGGCCGCTTCGTCGGTGTCGGGGAACGTGTAACTGGTGGTGAAGTAGATCGGCACCGCCCTGGCCCCCGTGGTGGGGTCGGGCCGCTGACCTGCGTGCAGGCTCAGCGTGTCGAAACGGAGGAAGTCTGGCTCGATCGGCATCCAGCGACTGTAGTGGCCGGGCCCCAGCCCGTTCCCACTTGCCCGCGCCTCTACGAGAGGATCTCCTGGTGTTCGACGAACAGGTTGATGGTGAACCGAACAAGTTCTCCGTTGATCAGACCCAGTTCGTCGCCCTCCTGTGGTTCGAAGTCGATCACGATGAGGCCTCCCGTCTGGCGGACGGAAACGACGTTCATGGTGGGCAAATTTGTCGCGAACTCGACTGCCGAACCGATTGCGTTGCGAAGGCCGGCTTCGGCGGCGTCGGTATCGGTTCCCGGGAGGAACCCGAAGACAACTCGGCTCGACCCGTCGAGTGACGTCTCGACGATGCGAAGTGTCGGGACTGCGATTACGGCCTCACCCTCGAACATGACCGAGCCGTCGGTATCGATCAGGGCGGTGAGGCCGAGCGAGTCCCTGAAGTCGAGCAACTCGAGACCCGCCATCAGCTGTGGCTGTTCTGCCAGGGTCGGCGCGCCGTCGTCGACAGCAAGAATCGGCTCGAGTCGGTCTCGGTTGAGGGTATGGAGAAGCACGTTGCCGTCGAACGCCGTGAGCTGACCCGTTTCCCCAAGGGGTCGGACGTTCGAGCTGTCGGACATCGATGTCTCGTCTCCCCAATCACGAATATCGAACGAACCCTCCTGGGAGCGGATGTCTTGCCCGGCCCAGGCCGGAGCGGCGGCACGATCGAGAACGGCCGAGGAGTCACTGTCGAGTACGAGAAAACTTGTCGAGCGGCCGTTGAAAGGAGAGAGATTCACTGCTCGATCGATGTCTTCGAATCGGTACCCGAAGGTGGCTTCGTGCTCGGCGGGGAACCGGATTGCCGTGATGATCTCCGACGGCAGGTTGGGAGCCCAGTTGAGGGCGGAAGGCGAGGAGAGCGTCGTGCCGTCGACATCCATCTCTTCGACCTCGCCCTGCCGTGCGACCGTGATGTCGAGGTACGTGAATGCGATCTGGTCCTCGAGGGGGGCTCGCTCGAGCAGGCGGAGCAGCTCAGGATCGATGGTGTTGTTCTCGGCATCACCTGGTCCGGGTCCGGCGATGAGCTCATCGCCGGACGTGCCGGCAAACGACAAGTAAGCCGCACCGGCGATCAGGGCCACGATCAGGCCGGCGAAGGCGAATCGGGGTGCCATGGATGGGGCCCGGTGAAGCGAGTGAGCGGTGGCCACATCGGTGTAGTGGCGCGTGAGGCGGTCTTCGAGGTCAAGCATCGTGGGTCTCCAGTCGGGTCCGCAGCGTGGCCAGTCCACGAGCGATGTGCTGCTTCACCGATCCCTCGGTGATGCCGAGCAGCTCGGCGATGTCGGCGAGTTTCTGGTCTTGGCCGTAGCGGAGAGCAAGACAGTCCCTCTGTCGGTCGGGGAGTTTCGCCAGCGCTTTGGCGAGATCAGGATCTCGGTAGTGGTCGGTCACCGCTGCCGGCGGCGGAAGGAACCGGGCCAAGAGCAGCGGGCGACGCTGAGCCCGCTGCACGATGCGGACGAGGTAACCCCTTGGGTTCTCGACCGGGGGCGGTCGATCCTGTCGTTTGCGGAGGGCCTCGAATGCATCCTGAACGGCATCTTCCGCGCCTCGGGGATCGATCGACCGGCCGTACGTCACGAGTTGTGGCCGAAAGTCGGCCACCAGATCCTCGAAGGTCTCTGACCCGGGTGTGTGGTTGGCCTCGGTGGTCTCGCCCATCCTCTGTTCATCCGATCTCGTCATCGTCACACCCCATTGAGGAACGGGGGCCCGAAAACGATGACACGGACGACAACAAATCCCGGGAATGGTTCGGACGACCTAGGTCAGCGCCCGAACCGCAGCGGTCGCAGCGGCCGCGGCCAGCACGGTCACGAGCAGCGGAAGTCGGCGCCACGCGCAGAGCCCTGCGACGCAGAGGCCGGCGAGGCGGGCATCGATGGCCAGGGCCCGGTCCGTCGTGACTGTCTGGAGGACGATGACCGCAGCGACGATGGCCAGCGGCAGCGCGGCGAGCACCCGTTGTCGCCTCGCATCGAGCATGCTCGTATCGACCGACGTCGCGCCGATCGCCCGCTGTCCGTACACGCCGATCGCCAGCAGTCCCACCACGGCCCAGGTCAACACGGAGGCACCTCCGTCGTGTTCGTTCGCCGTTCCCACATGGCGAGAACGGCGGCCCCACCGGCGAGGAGTTCGGGGACTCCTCCGGGGGTGAAGCCGACCAGTGTCAGGGCGATCAGGGCAGCGGCACCGGCGACGATCTGGCCGCTCCACTCTCGGAGCTGGGGCCAAACGATGGCGAGGAGTAGTGCCGGCAGAACGACGTCGATGCCGAGTGCGTCGGTGTCGCCGAGGTGCTCAGCGATCAACACGCCGACGACCGCGGAGGTCCACCAAGGAATGCAGAGCCAGAGGCCGGCGGCGAGAAACGCTCGGCGGGTGTCTTCGTCGGACTGCTCCCGCAGTGCCAATGTCACGCTCGGGTCGAAGCCGAGGTGCGAGGCCGCCGCTCGTCGCCATCGCTCCGGCCACAAACGCGGGGCCAGCGCGGCAGTGAACAAGCCGAAGCGGGTGGCGACCAGCCAACCGCTCAACACACCGGCCACCGTCGATCCACCGGTCGTGGCGACGGCGGCGAATGCGAGCGTCGACGTCGCCGAGTTCACGATGAACGCCGCGGCCACGACGACCAAGGGGTCGGTGCCCTGGGTGACGTGTAGCACCGACACGGCGAGGCCGGCGGTGAAATAGGTGAAGGCAAGGGTGATTGCGTCGCCCCGCGAAAAGACGAGCCCGGAAGGGACGAGCGAGCGCCCGGGCACCGCCGAGTCAGTCTTGCTTCGCTCGCCAGTCGGCGAGGTTGGCTGCCTCGGTGCCGATGACGGTCGAGTCACCGTGACCGGTGTGCACCGTGGTGTGGTCCGGAAGGGTGAACAGTTTGTGCTCGATCGAATCCAGGATGACGTCGTAGCTGGAGAAACTCCGTCCGGTTGCGCCCGGGCCCCCGTTGAACAACGTGTCGCCGCTGAAGAGCAGGCCGTCGGATGGCAGATGCAGACAGCAGCCGCCGGGAGAGTGGCCGGGAGTGTGGATGACCGTGAGCTCGGCACCGCCGACCTCGATGATCTGGCCGTCGGCGAGCGAGTCGTCGATGCGGCGATCCGGGTAGACCACCTCCCAGAGCATGGCGTCGTCCGGATGGAGCAGGATCGGGGCCCCGGTCTCGTCTGCCAGGTCGGCGGCAGCGTTGATGTGATCGTTGTGGCCGTGGGTCGACACGATCGCTCGAAGTGTGCGCCCACCGAGCCCCTCGAGGATCGCCCGGTGGTCGTGGGCGGCGTCGATGACGATCGCCTCACGATCGTCGCCGATAATCCACACGTTGTTGTCGACCTCGAAGTCACCACCGTCGAGGGAGAAGATGCCGGACGTGATCACTCGGTCGAGACGGGCCATGCGGCGATGCTAGGCCCCTGGAGCATGGACCCTCCAGCCTTGCAATGCTTGGGGCGTGGTGGAGACCCGAACCGCGATGGTTCGGGTCTGTGCCCTTCGCTTCGGGCTCCACCACCCCCCGAGTCTCTGGTGTGAGAGCTCAGGAGGTGGCGGTTTGTATTCGTCCGTCTGTGTCGCGCCACAACTGCCAGCCCTGCTGATGCACCATCGCGTGATGTCTTCTGCACAGGAGAGTGAGGTTGTCGAACAGGTCCCAGCCGCCATCTTCCTTGGACCGAAGATGATGCACATCACACCATGTCCAATGGCGGTCACAGCTGGCGAATTGGCAGTGCCGATCGCGACGTTGGACGGCACGCCGTTGGGAACGGTTCACTTCGGGTTTGGCGTGGGTGTAGTCGAGAACGATGGAGCCGCCGGAGGTGATGAGGGTCCGCCATGACGCATCACAGAAGAACTGCTGCAGCACCCTGCGTGGAGCCGGCCCGGTCAAGGCGAAGGAGCCTCGAATCGATTCCCAGTCCACGTCACCGGCCTCTGTCCGGTGGTCGTCGAGGCTGAACTCCAGACCGAGCAGAGTGGGCAGATCAATGATCACATCGACCGTGGGTCGCGACGTCTGCCGAGCACCGGCAGGTTCGCCGTCGTCTGGTTCTGCGGTGGCCATGTCGTCGTCGAGCAGGCCAGCGAGGGCGGCGAGTTCGACGAGGCGATCTGCTTGGCGTTGTCCGAGGGTGCGGGGGCCATCGATGCGGTCGGTGGGGTCTGGTGGAGTGAGAAGGCCGGCTTTGACGATGACGGCTGCGGCGCCGTCGAGTTCGAAGTTGCCTTTGATGCCGCCGAACAGGCCGTCTTGGGTGGTGAGGTGTCGCCGGTCGAACGCGGCGTCGAGGTCCTCGTCGGTGGCTTCTGGTTGGATGCGCCAGCGCCAGGTGCGGATCCGGTCGCAGAACACCGATAACTCCACGTCGGCCGCAGCGCCAAGGAGGTCGGGGAGTGCGTCGGCGAATTCGCCACGATCGACGTGCTGAGCGAGTTTCATCAAGGCGTCTGCGTGTTCGACGGTGATCAAGCCGGCGGCCAGTTGGTCGGCGACAAGGGGGTGTTGTTCGCAGAAGCGGACGAGTCGGAGGATCTTGTTGGCTTCGGAGTCGGCGACTCGTGCGCCGACGATCAACTGGCGTTGTGGGGTGAGGTAGCCCTCGGTGATGTGGCCGTTGATGGCGTGGAACTCGACGAGTTGTGCGACCGCTCTGGCCCTGATTCGTTCTGCTTCGGCGAGGAGTTCGACGGCTTCGAGGCCGGCGGCGCGGACGTCGCGGATCGAGCGCCGTCGGCACTTCGTGGGTGATGAGATCTCCGCCAAACTCATACTCATCACAGTACGCAGGGGGTGTGACAGTCAATCCAGGAACAAGCGTTCGTAGATCGCTGATTTTCGAGAACGACGTACGATTTCGCCATGCCTTCGATCACCGGTCGCCTCGAGATCACCCTCTCAGTTCGCGACCCCGAACGAAGTGCCGCTTGGTACTCGCGCCTGCTGGGCATGCGAG
>CBESNA010000035.1:0-40256 GCA_965530755.1 uncultured Acidimicrobiia bacterium
CTTCTCGGCGCTGCCTTGCTTGTCAGCCTTGGCCGGCGCGTCAGCCTTCCCGGCGCTGCCTGGCTTGTCAGCCTTGGCCGGCGCGCCAGCCTTCTCGGCGCTGCCTTGCTTGTCAGCCTTGGCCGGCGCGTCAGCCTTCCCGGCGTTCCCAGGTTTGTCAGCCTTGGCCGGCGCGCCAGTCTTCTCGACGCGGCGTGGTTTCGTCGACGAGGCCGCCGTCGGCTTTGCCGACCTGGGCACGATCGCTGGTGCCGATTCTTGCTCGGACGTACCTCGGGTCGCATAGGTGCGATTGCTTCGCGTCGCGGCCGAGGTTCGGTTGGTCCGCTCTCGATCGGCATACCGACGCGGCGAATCACCGGATTCGCGATCGTATGGCAGATCGTCACGCGCCTCTTTCGCTCCGCCGTCCTTGCCCAGGGTGGTTTCCTCGGTCTCCCGCTCGGTCGCTGCGACACCGGCATCGGGTTCCACGGCCGGCAGTTCGATCGGGTCGCGCTCCTCGTCGTCGTCGGCGTCGGCGAACTCCGCAAGCATCTCGGCGGCTCGCTCGCGCTTGTCGACGACAATTGTCGCCGGCGGGAGCTGAGGAGGGCCAACTCCGAGCGCCAACATGCGCTCGTCGAACGGAACGAACCCGGGAGCCGAGGCATCCGATCGATGCAAGCCGTCCGGCGCATCGACGAGGACGGTCCCCAACACACGGGCATCGACGAGACCGAGATTGGTGAACGCCTGACCGAGTGTCCGCCGTTTCGTCGACCCCGCCCTCAGCACAACGATCGTGGCGTCGACCAGACCGGACATCACGGTTGCATCGGCGTACGGAAGGACCTCTGGGGTGTCGACGACGGTGACGTCGAATGACTCCTTGAAATGACGGAAGACAGAACGAGCTCGGTCGATGCTCAAGACCTCGGCCGGATTGACCGTGACCGATCCTCGAGGAAGGCCTCGCAGCGTCGAGGAGAGCCCGAGACGCACGAGGGGTGCATCGAGAGTGCGCTCACCGGTGAGAATCTCGACCAGACCGGGCCCGGCCATTTCGTCGAATCGTGTCTTCAAGCCGTCATCGGCTCGCAAATCGGCGTCGATCACCGCTGTCTTGAGGCCGATCATGGCAAAGCTGGCAGCAAGATTCGCGGCGACGTTGGTCTTGCCCTCGCCGTGCCCGGGACTCGTGATCTGGATCAACAGGTTCGGCTTCCGGCCCAGCGAGTGCAGGACCGAAGCTCGAAGCGTTCGGTACGCCTCGGCCGTGGCCGACTCCGGATCCTCGAGCGACGCGACCGAGCCATGGCGCAACGAGCTGGGCGGAATCGCGCCGAGGATCGGCACACCGAGGCCCGACGCTTCGAGATCGCCAGTGCTGCGCACCGTGTCGTCGACCGAATCGGCGACCAGCGCAATCACGACCGCCAGCACACTTCCCAGCACGAAAGCGAAGACCGCACTCCGCACCGGCCTCGGACTGATTGGGTCGCCCGGCTCAGTGGCAGGTTCGCCGAGTTCGACGCCGGCCGGATCCGAGGCGATCAGAAAATCGATGTCATCGATCTGGCTGAGGAGCTCATTTTGCTGGGAGAGCCGGGCGTCGAGCCGAACGCTTGCGCGGAGGTCTGCGGGGTCCAGGGTCAACTTGGACTCGAGATCGTCGATCTCGAGCTGCAGGGTGTCCAGCTGGCTCTCGACCTGGCCCTGGGCCAGGCGGAGCCGCTCGATCTCTTGGTTCTGACGCAGAGCGACGAAGGTCGAGGCGTACGTGTTGGCGATGACTGCGGCACCCTGCGCGGTGTCGAAACGGGCTGTCACCAGCAGGAGATCCGGTTCGTCCTTGTCGAACTCGACCTCCGGTTCAAATCGCAACAGTTCGTTTGCCGCCGTCCGCAACTCCGAGCCCTCGAGCGCTCGCAGCTCGGTCAGCAGAGCTCGATCGAGATCGCGCGTCGGCCGACTCAGCAACAGGTCCCCCGCCGGACGCTCGACGATCACGATCCGGCTGGTCGTCTCGAACGTCTCCTCGGAGAGGAACGACTGGAGAATCGACACGTTGAGCGCCAAGGCGATGACGATCACCAGCAATCGCCACCGTCGAGCGATCAAGTCGGTGTACCGAGTGAGGTCGGTTCGGTTCATAACGTTCGCCCTCTCTCACGATCTTGTGGGACCGGCGTGTGGCCGAAGAGCACCAGTCCCATCAGTGCCGTCCCTGCGGCCGTCCACTCTGCCACCAACCGGTCCACTTCAACGAGGGCAACCTCACCCTTTTCCACCAGGAGCACCAGACCGGCGGCGCCCCGACCCGCATCGCGTCCAGTCGAGTTCGACACCCGAATCGGACTTCGAGACCCCAACTCTAGCTCCAACGCACGGGTCAGATGCTCCGCAACCATGTGCGATCTCGCTCGCGAGCGCCCAAGTTCGACCACCGTGACCTCGGTTCCGTGGTCAAGGGGCAGATCGGTCATGAGACGCCGCGCGATGGCGCGAACCACCGGACTGTCGGCGTCAACCGGACCGGCAGTCCAATCGATGGGCTGGACATCCCGATAGGAGCGCAGAAGATCATCGAGTGAGAACACACGCTCACTGGCCAGGTGTCGAATCGAGAGCAACGAGACGCTCCAAGCGGTGCCGAGCATCATCGACAGAGCAATGAGCAGAGCCGCCGGTGCCGACGAGGCCGGTTCCACGAGGACCGGGCCATCACGGACAACGGACGTACCGACAGTGCGGGAACGGCTCAGCAGCTCTTCGCGACGTTCTTCGAGCGCGAGGAGCCGCGCCAACAACGATCGCTCGACGGTGAGCGATGCAACACCGATCGGGTCAGACACCGGAGCCCGACCGTCGATCATCGCCAACTGCTCGAGCACCAGCTCGTCGTACGGGATCTGCATCACAGCGATCAACGCTGCGGCGTAGCTCTCGACCAAAGCCTCGGCCTCATCAATGCCGGCGACCACGAAGAGCTCGACGACCGGCTCCGTTGCCTTTACCTTGACCGGCGCAATCGACTCGAGATCCGCGGTTCTCTCGGCGAACGACGCCGACCGCGCCGTCGCCTCCACGAACTGAAGCCGTTCGAATACACCACCGCCGTCGATGATCTGACCGAGCGCGTCTGCGTCGTCGACCACGACGAGCCGGAGCGATGCGACGACCTCACCCTCTTGACGCTGCGTCGCCGCCCATGCTCCGCCTCCGGCAACGATGGCTGCACCGAGGACAACGAACACGTGGGATCGGGCCTGGTGGAGGATCGGAGTGAGCAACGAACTCGACGTCTCCGACAACGCCGCGGTGCCCGCCTCGGTGAAGGCCAGGCCGGTCACCAGGGCGACGAGCAGCATGAACGGGGGCTGCTCGAGCCAATCGAAGATGTACGCCAGCGGCACCACGAGCACCCACGCCGCGATTGCCGACTGGGCCAGACCAGTCCCGAGCCGACGAAGTTCGTCGACGATGGACCAGATCATCCACCCTGCGGCCAGCAGACCGAGAAAGCCGTAGTCGCCGGCGATACCGAGTAGCGAGGACTGGCCGGAGGAGAACGACGAATCGGCGATGTAGCCGGCGCCGGCAACAGCCCGGTCGTAGGTCTCAGTGAGAGACCCCGGGGCGAGACCGATTGCCTCCGTGGGACTGCCGTCTGACTCGAGCAGGGTCGTGAGGTAGCCGAACCTCGAGACGGTCTCTCCCGGACCGAAACCAAACGCTCCCTGCAATGGATCAGACGCCAGATCACGGAAGATCAGCCTGGTCAAGGCGGGCTTTCCGCCACCGGTGTCCTTCGTTCGCTGCACCATGTCCAGCGCTGAATCGACCGGTGCCATCGTGACGAGGACCAAGGCAAACCCTGTGGTCAACAGAAGTGCATTGAGAATGCGTCGAGCATCGAAAGTATTCCGCGACGCGAAGATCGTCGCCGCCACGTAGGCGATCGGAGCCGGGATCATCACCTGTTTGGCATCGGCGAGCACGCCGATGAGCAACACGGCGACGGCGATGACTGCGATGACGATGGGGCGTTTGACCAGAGCAACGGCGGCGAACAGGCCGATGATCAGCCCGCCGGCCATCACGTGATGTCCGGCCCCGGTTCCCAGCAACGTGCCCTTGACATCGTCCGGGTTCGTACTGCTGAGCGATTGGACGACTGCGAACGGGACCTGACTGACGCACACTGCGGCGAGGGCTCCGATGAGGAAGCGTCGGCCGACACGATCGGGAGTCGCCAGGAGGAGAGCACCCAGCAAGAGGAAGGGTTCGAGTGTCAACAAGAGCCCCGCAAGCAGCCGCTCGGCAGGTGCACCGTTGACGAGCGCAGACAGGACGATCACCCCGGCAAAAGCTCCGATCGCCTTGAGGATCCGCACCCGCTCGAGCTGCAGCGGCGTTTCGGAACCGAGCCGAGCGACCACGGCCGAGATCACCAGCAGCAGAACCAAACCGAAGTCAGCGAAGTCGACCATGCGGGGGGCCAAGCCGGTCGTGGTGAGCAGTCGCGAGATCCAGGGCGAGACCACGGTCAGGAGGACCAGCACCCACGGGCGGGCCGCGAGCAGCACCACGACCACCGGGATCGCCGCGACCACGTAGGCGAGTATCGGCTGATCCGGCAGCAGGAATCCGATGGCGCCGGCGCCCGCCAGGGCGAGCAGCATCAGCGACATCTGATCGAGACGGATAGAGGGCAGTCTGAGATTCACAGGGGTGTCACTGAGATCGACCCGAAGACTGCGTCGAGGTGGTCAACGGAGAGACCGATCGAGCCCGACCGCGGCCCGGTCGTCTCGAGCAACTCGAGGTCCCACGCGTCTGGCTCCGGCGAACCCTGCGGCCACATCCTGAAGCGGTAGTCGACGCCGTCCGGCAGTGTCTCGACCCGGAACTTGATGTTGTAGGAGACCCCGAAGCGAATTCTCGTCGTCGGGCCGATGATCTCGTCTGTCTCCTCGTTGCCCTTCAGTTGGATCCGCTCGAGCGGCGGCCACAACACGAGAGCGAAGGCACCCGTCGGCCAGTAGCCGATCTGCGGTTGTTGGCCCTGCCAGTCGACATGGCCCTGCCAACCGCCGGCCACGAAGAAGTTCGACGGACCTGGGTCGGGATTGAAGAACGTGGTGTCGAGCGCCCGCGGCGTCACCACGGTGGTGACCTCGTAGTCGGTCCAACTCTCGTCGCCGATCAACATCAGGCGATCCCGATCCGGGGAGACGATTCCCAGCGTGTCGCCGCGAATCTCGAAGTGCCCGTCGGTGATCTGGACGACGTCCTGGATGTTTTCCACGTCGGCCCAATCGATGGTGATCGGCCGCAGCGTCGAATCGCCGGCAACGCGACGGACCACGACCGTCTGGCTCGTCTCGTTGCCGAGCGCGTCGACGGCCGAGATTTCCAACGTGTTCTCGCCGAGCCCCAGATTGTCGAACTCGACTTCGACGTTGAAGTCGCCGGCGTCGGCCAACCGCCACTGATCGGGACCGATGCCCAACTCTTCCTCAGCTCCACCGTTGAGCGTGTAGAAGAGCCGCTCGAGCCCATCTGGATCACGAACGTTGCCGAGCACGTTGGCCCAGGTCTGGGACTTCCCGTAGATGCCGAATGTCTGGTCCGACCCGTACCAGACGTCGAAGACGGTGTCGGTCGAGACGGCGCCGAACTCCAGGCTCAGGGCCAGGTCACTGTCAACCTCGATGCGACGCGTCGTTCCCTCCGACGTTCCGGGCCCAGACCAACCCAACACCTCCCACCCTGCTGCCGGTTGGGCTCGCACGATCAGCACGTCGCCAAAAGCAAGCTGCTCGAGTGGTGGGTCGAGCGTGTAGCTCCCCTCGCCAACGACGTCGACGGTCACCTGCGGCCCGCCCGGCACCTCGCCGGATCCGACGTTGGCCATGCCGAGCACCGTCGCGACGACGCCCGGCACGGTCCCCTCGACGTCGGCCGCCGCCCCCGCCCCGATGGCGAACGTCGAGATGGCCAGTTCGCGCTCAAATGCCGCGACCTCGATGAGATCTCGATTGTCCGGTCGGTACCAAATGTTCCATGTGTCGCCGATCCGACCAACGCGCAACGTGACGAGTTCAGGCGAACCGGAGACCGACGCAACTCCGACGATGGTGGTCTGCCCACCTCTTGTGCTTTTGGCCTGGACCGACAGACCCACGCCGCGATCGATGTCGATCGCCACCCAATCTCCCGGACTCTGCTCGAACGACAGCCCGATCGTCTGCCCGTCGACCGACGGAAGCCGTGAGAAGGCCACCTCGACCAGGAAGTCCTCGTCGTCGACAGCAAGCCCGACGCGAGGTCGGTCGAGCTCGCCCCAGGCCTCGTGTGTGGTCCCGGCCGGCACATCGATCAGCAGCGAGCCGTCGACGAGCGCGATCACCGCCGAATCGGCGTTGGTCGGGACCCAGGTCGCCGACAGGACCTCACCCGAGAATCCGTCAGTGACGAAGCTCGATCCTGCCGTCGGTTGGAGCGGCTGCGAGGGCCCGAAGGCTGCGACCACGTCGGTCTGTGACGACATGGCGCTGCGCCACACGAGCGCAGCCACGGCAACCACCGAAGCCACGATCAACAGCCCCGCAAGCGCCGTGGTCGCCGATCGCGCTCGCCGACTCCTCCCCGCAGCCATCACCCGCAGCAGACTAGATCACCGAGGCGGAAAGACCCGTTCGGGCCGATCAGGAAACGACCACCGGTTCGGGGACGGGGACGATGAATGACCCGCCCAGATTCCGGTATTCGGACTGCTGTTCCATGATCTCGGTGGCGAAGTTCCACGCCAGGATCAGCACCAGATCGGGCCGGTCTTCGACCAGAACCGACGGATCCTGAATCAGTTGATGTGTCCCCGGCATGCAGCGACCCTGCTTGTGTGGGTTGCGATCCACGACGTAGCTCACCAGATCGGTCCCGAGTCCGACGGTGTTCAACATGGTGGCCCCCTTCGCTGCTGCGCCGTAGGCGGCAACTGTCTTACCGGCAGCGACGTTCTCCTCGACGAGGTTTCGCAGCGACGTGGACAGCTCGGACACCCGTCGAGCGAAATCGCGGTAGAAGTCGATCTTGTCGAGTCCGGCCGCACGCTCTGCAGCCAGCCGCTCGACCACGTAGTCGCTGGGCTCGTCCCGCTTGCCGAAATGCCAGCGGTTCGTCCCACCGTGAAGATCCGGGAAGTATTCGACGTGGTTCAGGAACAGCCCATGGCGACGAACGAGCGCATCGATCGAGAGACACGAGTAGTACATGAAATGCTCGTGGTAGATCGTGTCGAACGCGCATCGCTCGATGAGGTCCCAGACACTCGGATTCTCGACGGTGATCACCCCATCGTCGGCGAGCAGGTGCGCCATGCCACCGACGAAGCTGTTCAGGTCGGGCACGTGCGCCATCACGTTGTTGGCGATGATGACGTCAGCGGTCTTGCCTTCCTGTCGCATCTCCTGAGCGAGATCGAGGCCGAAGAACTTCTCGAGTGTCGGCACTCCGGCCGCCCGAGCAGCCGCTGCCTGGTCAGGGGCGGGATCGATACCGAGAACGGGAACGCCCTCATCGACGAAATTCTTCAGGAGATAGCCGTCGTTGCTCGCCAACTCGACCACCAACGAGTCGGAGCCGAGCCCGCGTGACGCGATGAGGTTCTTCGCATGGGCGCGACTGTGTTCCATCACGGTGTCGGAGAACGACGAGAAGTAGAGGTAGTTGTCGACGAACAGCACCTCCGGCGGAACTTCTTCGGTGATCTGCACCAGTGCGCAGGTCGGGCAGAACGCCACCTCGAGCGGAAACGAAGCCTCGGGCTCGTCGAGCTGCTCGACAGGGACGAGGGCATCCGCCAACGGGGTGTGGCCGAGGTCGAGAAAGCTCAGGAGTCCGGTCGAACCACACGAACGGCAGGGCAGGTCGGCGAGCGTCATGCGGCGGTTCCGGCCGCAGTCTCGGTCCGGATGCTGTCGAGGTGAAGCCCGGACTCGAGATTGCGCAGATCCTCGCTGACGAGACCTGCGGCCTGGCCCGCCAACAGATGCTTCACCCGTTGGAGATGCGAGCCCTCGAGCACGGTGAGTCCGAGGTCGAGCGAACGCATGGACTCGAGGAGAGTCTCTGCCCCGCGGCGAACCGTCCATTGCGGGACGGCGTCGGGCACCAGCGCAGCGAACTTCGAACAATCGACTCGATAGTTCCGAAGATCGTCGAATGCCGTGTCAGAGATGGTGATCGGACAACCGACGACCTCGGCCACGATCTCAGCCACGTCGCGGATCAGGTAGTTCTCCTCGGTGGCCCCGATGTTGAAGGCCTCACAATGCACCTTCTCGATCGGCTGTTCCGCCAACGCGCAGAACGCACGCGAAATGTCCTCGATGTGGACCAGCGGGCGCCAGCTCGAACCATCACTCTTCAAGAAGACGGTCGAGTTGGCGACCGCGTAACCGGTGAGATTGTTCACCACGAGATCGCCCCGGAGCCGGGGCGAAACACCGTAGGCAGTGGCATTCCGCAGGAATGTCGGCGAGAACGTGTCGTCTGCCATGGCAAGCAAATCGCGTTCGGCGAACACCTTGGACTCCCCATACGGCGTGACCGGCAGGAACTCGGCCGACTCGTCGAGGAAATCGTCGCCGTGCGCGCCGTAGATCGAACACGAGGAGGAGAACAAGAAGCGGCGCACCCCTGCGGCCTTCGCCGCCTCGGCCACCCGCATGGTTCCGCGATGGTTGATCTCGTAGGTCGCGTCAGGATTCAGATCGCCTGCCGGATCGTTGCTCAGGCCGGCCAGATGCATCACGACGTCGACGCCGGTGAAGTGTTGAGCCTCCACGTCGCGGATGTCGATGTCGATGATCTCGTCCGGAGTGACCGCCTCGTCACCGAAGCCGCATCCGTGGAACAAGAAGTTGTCCAGACCGACGACGTGATGTCCGGCCTCTTTGAGCATCGGCACCAAGACGGTTCCGATGTAACCGTCGTGACCCGTGACGAGCACCTTCATGGCGTCACCGCCCACGGAGCAGCTCCCGATTGCCAGAACTCTTCGAGCCGCACCCGATCCCGCAACGTGTCCATGCACGCCCAGAATCCCTCGTGTCGGTACGCCATCAGTTCGCCATCCTTCGCCAGTCGTTCGAGCGGCTCCCGCTCGAACAAGGTGTCATCACCATCGATGTAGTCGGCCACGCCGGGCTCGAGCACGAAGAACGCTCCGTTGATCCAACCCTCCGCCGCCTGTGGTTTCTCGGAGAATTCCTGGATACGACCGTCCTCGGCGATGTCGATGTGGCCGAAACGGGCCGGAGGTCGCACAGCAGTCATTGTGGCGAGCTTCCCGTGGGACCGGTGGAAGTCGAGGAGGGCGTGAAGATCGACAGTCGAGAGACCGTCACCCCACGTCAACATGCAGGTCTCGTCGCCGAGGTAGGGCAGCAGTCGTTTGATTCGGCCACCCGTGTTGGTGTCGCGACCGGTCTCGATCAGCTGGACTTCCCAGTCGACCGATTCATTGATGTGTTGACTGACCTCGCCACGGGGTGCGCCCATCTTCACCGTGAGGTCGCCGGTCAGATTCACCTCGTCGAAGAACCAGCGCTTGATGAATTCGCCCTTGTAGCCGAGCGCAACCGCGAACTCGTCGAACCCGAACCTCGAGTAGTACTCCATGATGTGCCAGAGAATCGGACGGCCCCCGATCTCGACCATCGGTTTCGGTTTGACCGTTGTCTCTTCCGACAGGCGACTGCCTACGCCGCCTGCCAATATCCCCACCTTCATGATTCAACCTTTGCTTGTTGTAGAGCTTGACGGGTGTCCAGGCCTCCGCCGTGAAGGACCCATCCCAATTGTGCAAACGCGCGCATCAATGCCACCTGAGCAAAACCATCAGGGATGCTTCCGGCCAGGAGCTCCGCGGCCACGACCTCGGCGGGGCGCCACTCGATACTGATCGCCTCGTTCAGTTCGGTCGGTTCACGCACGTCCAGAACCGACCGGGCGAGAAATGCGTGGAACCGCTGATTCGAGAAACCGCTGCTCGGGAACCACGACGTCAACGGCTCGACGTCGGCCACATGGTGGCCGGTCTCCTCGAGGCACTCGCGGACGGCGCCCTCCAAGGGCGACTCCCCTGGATCGACCCGACCGGCCGGCAGCTCCCATGCCCATGTATCGGGGATGAAGCGATGGCGGTAGATCATGAGCAACTCGTGCTGATCGTTGACGACGACCATGCCCGCAGCGTCTTGCGGCGACACGACCACTTCGTGTTCGATGACGCGACCGTCGTTCAGCCGGACCGAGTCGACATGGAGCTCCACCCACCACGAGGAATACACCGTTCGGCGATCCAGAACCTGCCACTTGGACGCCGCATCGTGCGAATTCGGACGATCATCGGTCAACGCCATGTCAGTACGCCCCCGGACGGCCGTTGACGAACTGCCACACCGTGACGAGCAAGATCCTCAGATCACCGAAGAACGACCGCTCGTTGACGTAGCGGACGTCGAGCGGAATCCGTTGCGCGAACGTGAGATCACTTCGGCCGGAGATCTGCCACAAACCCGTGATGCCGCCCTTCACCGTGACCACGGATGGGAAGACGGCGCCGAGCCGCTCGGCTTCCTCGATGAGTAGCGGTCGGGGGCCGACCATGCTCATGTGTCCGAGGACGACATTCAGCAGCTGCGGAAGCTCGTCGAGACTCCACCGCCGGAGAAAGCGTCCCAACCCGGTGATCCGTGGATCGTCGACCAGCTTCATGCGCTCGCGGTACGCCTCCAGAGCGGCCGGGTCCGATGCGAAATGAGCTTCCAACGTCGCCCCGCCGTCCGTGTGCATCGTCCGCAGCTTCCACATCGTGAAGAATCGACCGCCACGCGTGATTCGATGTGAACTAAAGAACGACGGCCCAGCCGAGGTCGCTCGCACGGCAAGGGCGAGCACAACGATCAGCGGGGTCGTGAGAATCAGCAGCGGTACGGCAACGACGAGATCCAGAACGCGTGTGGCGGCTCGCCGATACCGAGGAAGGGGTTGGACGAGCAGCGCGTGCGTCGTCGACCCCCCGACCACCAGATGCGGCGGGTCGACGGTGAGATCCAGGACGAGGCCGCCCTCGAGGGGCATCCTCACCGGATCCATCGCACCGCGCCATTCGTAGGCAGCTCCCGTCGTCACGCGACGCCTCCCCACGACACAACGGGGTCGACCCCGTCACTAATCCACCGATTTTCCCTGCCCACGATCCACCAATCCGCCATCGCATCCGCCTTGGAACCGACGTGCCCCTCCGAGCCCTCACATGGATACCACGACCTGAGGGCGAACTCCATCCAATCCGCCGGTCAATTACTGGGCCGACCTGCCCAAGAGACTCGCGTCACTCGAGCATTGGATCCCCAGCGGGCAGCGCGCGATCGAAAACGAGAACTCGCTCGATGTTGCCCTCGAATGTCCGATCGCGAGTGAACTCGTCGCCAACGAGGACAGGGAAGGACGCCTCCCAATCCTGGAAGTCCGGGACCGACAGCTCGAACGTCGAGCGCAACTCACCGTCAACGAACACGGCCACCTCGCCATCGGTCACCGTCACGGCGACCGTGACTCGACGACCGGCGGCGAAAACCCCCGGGACGAGTTCCCACTCGAGCCCCGCACCGGTGAGAACACGCACGCTGAGCTGATCCAGTTCCTGGCCGATGTGCGTGTTGATTTCCGAGAAGTCGGTGCCCACTGACGACGTGAAGATCCTGGTGGGTCCGCTCGATCCAATCGAGTCCGGTACCACCGTGGCTACGAGCGTGTATCCATTGCCTCCCGTCAGACTGCAGCGCAGACCGACTGAGTCCTCCGACACCAGCCCGTCGACGAGTGGGGTCGGCTCGGCCGAACCGAGCCGAACCATCTGCCCTTCGACTGCGATGATCGGCCCGCCGTCGATCCCCTCGATGTGGTCGTAACCCGAGTCCCGGCACGTGATCGCGACCTGCACCTCGTCGAGTCCGATGGCAGTGACCCCCACTGAACCCACGAGACCCAGCGCGCAGAACCCCGCCGTCCAGCACGCTCGACGAGAAGGATCATGGACCAGACGAACCGAGATCAGCGCCACGATCGAAGCAGCGCCGATACCGAGCAGGTTTCCGGCGAGATCCGAGCCTTGAGCCTGACGGGTGTCAGTCAGGATTGGCTGCAACAGCTCGCTGATCCCGGCAACAGCCACGATGCCGGCGATCCCCAGACCCAACCCCCGCTGCAGCCCGAGGAGCTGCACCCCCAGAACGAGGAATGCGAGTGCGACGAAGAAGAACACGACCACGTGTCCGACAATCGGCTCGAGGCCGGGAACCTCGCCCCCATCGGTCCGGAACAAGGACCACGAGCCAAAGAGCACCCACACGACCAACACGGCCAACAACACGCGGTTCAGCCGAAGGTTTGCCACGGCGCCAGTGTCGCAGATGGTGCACACTCTCCTCGTGGGCAAACTCGACCTGCCGGCCGCGTTCTCGTGGCTCATGGTGCCGTGGCGGGAACTCTCCGTCGCCATTGCCCTGATCGCGTCAGCGGCAGCTCCTGCCTTCCTCATCGCCACCGCCGGCATCTGGGAAGCAGCAGCAGGGGACGAGATCGCCGTCCGCCTCGCCGATGCCGGGCCGGCCTCCGACCGATCCATCGTGGTCGACTCCCCCGCCTTCTTCACCCGCGATGCCACGATCGCCGCCGATCGAGCAGTCCGAGCCAGCCTCGACGAACTCGACGGCTACGGCGACATTCGCAGGACACTGGCCTCGTTTCCCGCCGCTCGGGGCACTGCCGCTCGGGCCGGAGGTGACACGATCGGTGTCGCCCTCCGGCTCGTGAACCACACGGGAGCCATCGACGCGATCACCCCGGTCGACGCTCTGGAAGGGCGGCCGCAAGGCGTGTGGATCTCCCAGTGGCTCGCTGACGAGGCCGGGCTTGTCCCAGGGGATCAGATCGTGAGCTTGGAGTGTGGCGCTGAAGAAACCGACCAAACCTGTGCTCGCACGCTCCCCGAGGCTGCTCTGACCGTTGTCGGGATCTACAGAACACTGTGGGATGAGGAGCGCTCTGCGGCGGGACTTCGAGTGATCCCCGGAATCGAGCCGGCACTCATCCCCCAGTTCAACCACGTGTTCAACCTCCCGAACTATGCCCTGCTGCTGGCGACAGACGAGCTGATGGAGGATCTCCGAGTTCCGGGAACGGTCCGGTGGGCTGCGTCTCTCGATCGACCAATCGAGGGTGCTACCGAACTCAGCGAACGAGTTCGTTCGTTCCGGATTCTCGAGACCAGGATGACCCTGTCCCCCGGCCTGACGGATCCGCTGGGCGCCCTTGCCGCTGGTCAGGGCCGCACCGAGACATCGACAACACTCCCGGCGACCCTTGCCGCCACCGTTGCGGCTCTCGCCACCCTCGATCAACCGTTCCAATCCGTTCTGGCCGGAGGCGTCGCGCTGGGGTTGGCTGCCATGGCCGTCGGCGCGGCCTTCACCGTCATCCGACGCTCCAAGGAGTTCCGCCTCCTGGCCGGTGAAGGCGATCGGTGGCCGGACTTCGCCAAGCGGGCCGCCGGACAGCTGATTGCTCCGACGTTGGTCGGGACGGTCATCGGGATCGCAGCCGCCTTCGCCGTCGGGCGCAGCGGCACCTGGCAAGGAGCCGCCGATCGTTCGCTCCGCGGTGGCTCCACCGCCGGGGGTGTCACCACCCAATCTGTCACCGGCGCAGTGTCGTTCGCGTCCATCGACATGACCGCGATCGTGGCGGTTGCCATCATCGGGATCGGCATCGGCGCGCTCGTGACGGGACTCATGGGTGAACGGGCGCTCGGCGATCGCCCTCCCCTTGCCACCTCCGAAATGGCCGGAGCCCTCCTGGTGACCTTGGCCGCGTTCTCCGTGCTTCTCTGGGTGCAGGTCGGTGCCGGTGGCAATTCCTCCGGCAGCCCGACATCAGAGGTGGATGTTGCTGTGGTTGCGCTGCCTCTCACCGTGCTCGTCACTGCCGTCGCCGTCGCCATGCTCGGCTTCCGTTGGCTGATCGGCCGGCTCGATCTGCTCTCACACCGGCTCTCACCGGTACTCCTGCTGGCTTGGCGTCGCGTCGGAAGCAGCGATCCAGGGAGCCAGGTGGTGATCGGTGGGCTGGCGGTGGCGCTCGGTCTCGTGCTGTTCACGACGGCCCTCGTCGCCACGCTGGAGGACACCGTCGACCTCAAACTGGCAACCGAGATCGGTTCCGAGACGATCGTCGAACTGGTCGGACCACTCGATGATGGCCTCGCGCTTCCCGAGAGGACCACGGTGATCGGGCTCGAACAGACCAGGGTCAGCCCAGGCGACCGCCGTGTGCAGATCGTTGCCGTCGATCCTGCCACTGCTGCCGACGCGATCATCTGGCCGGACGAGTACGAGGTCGGCATAGCGGAGGCCCTCGAACTGCTTGCATCCGATGTGGGGGACGCCGTGCCGGCCATCGCCATCGAAGGCCAGACGCTGCCCCGTCGGGGATCGTTCGGCCTGCGCGACCCCGTGCGCTACGAGATCGTTGCGACTGTGCCATCCGTCCCGCTCGCCACGCCCGTCGGATCCACGCTGCTCGTCGGGTCGAACCGGGTGGATGCCTTCGTCATGGCGGAGTTCGCACGAACGGGCGGCTCCGGGCTGTTGCCGAGCGAGCGCTCCCGACTGCGCCTCGTCTCCGCCCGGCCAGGTGAGCAGATCCAACGATTCCTCGATGACAACGAGGTACGAGAGCGGGGCGTCATCACCGCAACCCAGCGGAGAGCAGACGCTGCATTCGTTGCCCCCCGGTACGCGTTCGGCTATCTGCGTTGGTTCGGAGCGGTCGCCGCGGTCGGCTCGTTGATCGCCCTGCTCTTCTATCTCGCTGCCAGACGCAGTCGACGGGCCCTCAGCGCCATCATGTTGCGGCGAATGGGCCTTTCCCCGACTCGAAGTGCATTGGTCACCGCCATCGAGGTGCTGGTGCTCACCACGATCGGGGCGGCAACCGCGCTGGCTGTCAGCCCGGCCATCACACGCCGGGTACTGCCCCGGTTCGATCCGGCGCCCAGACTCCCGCCCACCGTGAACACGTCGTTTCCCGTTGCACAGACCCTCCTGTTGTTGGTGGCTGGGCTCGCGATCTTGACCATCGTCGTCTGGGTCGTCGAACGAAGGGCGCTGCTGCGTCCGGAGGGGCCGGTGCTCCGTGCCACGGAATGATCGCTTCGACTCTGCCGGCGAACACGACGAGATCGTGTTCGAGGGCGTCACCCTCCCCGACGAGCCGCGTCGGAACGAACCACCGGCGGTCACGTGCCAACATCTGACCAAGATCTATGCCACATCGAGCGGACGCGTGCTCGCCGTCAGGGGCATCGACTTGGAAGTCGAAGCCGGCGTGACCACGGCCATCGTCGGCCCGTCCGGCAGCGGCAAATCGTCGCTCCTCCGGATGTTGGCGGCACTCGAGCCGCCGACCGCAGGCTCGGTCGAGATTGCCGGCAACGATCTGTTCGCGTTGTCGGCCCGGGAACGAGCACAGCGACGAGGGGCACTGCTCACTCACGTCTACCAGCGGCCGGGAGACAACCTGATCGCCCATCTGACTGCTCGCCAACAGCTGCGGAGACTGGTCGACGCCGATCTCCAGGGCGGTGGTGATCTCGAAGGCGACACGATCGCCGACACGCTCTCGACCCTCGGTCTCGCTCATCGCATCGATCACCGACCCATCGAGATGTCGAGCGGCGAGCAGCAACGGCTGGCACTCGCCAGGGCGGCCGTGGCCGGGCATCGTCTCGTGATCGCAGACGAGCCGACTGCCCAACTCGACTCGAGCAACACCCAGGCTGTGATCGAGACCATGGAACACCTGGCAAAGAAGGGGGTCACGGTGATCGTCGCCACCCATGATCAGCGAGTGCTCCCTCACGTTCGGCAAGTCGTGACACTCCGTGATGGCGCCGTCGCCTCCGTGACCACCGATGGCGAACGTCTTGCAGTGATCGACCGTTCTGGCCGTCTCCAGCTTCCCCCCGAAGCCATCGAACGGTTCGCATCCCGAAGAGCCATCATCGAGTTCGATGCCGAACACGACGAAGTTCGGATTCGTCGCCCATGACTCCACGACCGTCGCGATTCAACAGGCGAGAAACCGAGGTGTCGCCCGATACGCCGGTGCTCGAGCTTCGATCGGTGACCCGCCACTATCGGGGACGTGTCGAAACGGTTCGTGCCGTCACCGATGCCAACCTGATCCTCCACGGAGGATCGTTGACTGCGCTCATCGGGCCGTCGGGTTCGGGCAAGACCACCCTCGTCAACCTCATCGTCGGGTGGGAGAAGCCCGACCGCGGCGAGGTCTTGATCCCGTCCAGGTCGAACTGGTCAGACCTCGCCGTTGTCCCCCAAGGCATCGGCCTCATCGACGACCTGACCATCCGAGAGAACATCGATCTGCCGCTGCGGCTCGGATCGCCAGGTCGAACGACAACGGCAGAGCTGCTCGAGCAGTTGGGCCTGAGCGATGTCGCCGGACGATGGCCGGACGAGGTCTCACTCGGTGAACAACAGAGGGCCGCGATCGGACGAGCGATGGTCGTGCAGCCCCGAATTCTCGTTGCCGATGAACCGACTGCCCATCAGGACGAAGCCAACGCCGATCGCATCTTCTCGATGCTCGAGCGAACGGCCTCAGCCGGCTCCGCGGTCATCGTCGCCACCCACGAGACCCGCTTGCTCGAACGAGCTCACCGAGTGATCCGAATGGAGCACGGCTCGCTCATCGAGGGGTCAGGCTGACAACCGTCGAGTGGCGACCGCCCAGAGCCCCGATGACTTCGGCTGTCAGTAGGCGCCGGGCCGTCCCCGCAGCAGCTGTGCGACCGTCTTCAGCAAGATGCCGACGTCGCGTCGAAACGTCCGACTCGTTGCGTACTCGACGTCGAGCGGAACCCGTTGCTCGAAGGTCAACGTACTGCGACCGGACACCTGCCACAGGCCGGTCAAGCCGCCTTTGACTCGAACGACCGTTGGAAACGCCGGCCCCATGCGTTCCGCTTCCTCGGCCAGCAACGGACGAGGTCCGATGATGCTCATGTCGCCGCGAATGACGTTGAACAACTGCGGCAACTCGTCGAGACTCCACCGTCGCAGCACTCGACCGAGGCGAGTGACCCTCGGATCGTTTTCGAGCTTCATGACTGCAGCGAATGCGTCCCGGTCCTGCGGGTGCCGCTGGAAATGGTCATCGAGAATGCGATCTCCATCGATGGACATCGTGCGGAGCTTCCACATGTCGAAGAACCGGCCATCCCGCGTGATGCGTCTGGATGCAAAGAGCGACGGGCCGGGCGAGTCGAAGCGAACAGCCACGAGCAGGATCAGCACGATCGGCACGGAGACGATGAAGGCGGGGACGGCGATCGTCAGATCGACGATTCGGACCGCGAACCGCCCCGACCACCGTGGCGCCTCCGTGGAGAGCGGAAGATGGTCGACGCCGGCGACCACCAGCGTTGGTGGCTCCGATCGGAGGTCGATGACGAGCTCGCCCTCGAGTTCCGCCAACCGGCGCATCGACAGGGATGGGGCCGCGGGGACCGCTTCGACGGCGGAGATCTGGTCTCTCGCCGGAATCGCTGTGGATGCCTGCATTGCTGTGGATGAACGAGAACGGCTCACTGGCACCGAACCCCAAACGCCGTCGTACGCGACTTCCTGGACCGCTCCTTCATGACCACGTCCCTCCACGTTTCTCATGAGATCTCTGCGTACACACGCTAGCTCAGGTCGGTGACCACACCACGCTCTCGCGGAGCAGGCCTTCGATGCTCGCAGCGTCGTGTCCGAGCTCGGCCAGCAGCGTCACGGTGTGTTCCCCGAGCAGGGGCGCTCCCGCCGGGTCCGGTGAGCGCTCGGCCCCGAAACGTGCGGCCGGCCTGGGCTCTCGAATCAAGCCGATGCTGGGGCTGTCGTACGTGACCAGGCTCTCGTTGTGGACGATCTGCGGGTCCTCGTGGACCTGACCCAACGACAGCACCGGTCCGCCGGGCATGTCGTTCGCTCGAAGCCGCTGCAGCGCCTCGGCACTCGTCAACTCGGCCAAGACGGCATCCACAGCCTCGGCCAGCGCCGCCGCATTCAGCTGCCGGTCGCCGTAGGTGGCGAACCGCGGGTCGTCGGCCAGCGCTGGATCGATCGCCGCGCACAAGCGGGGCCAGGTGCTGTTGGTGGCCAGGTTCAAAGTGATGTAGCCATCCTTGGTCTGACGGACCTCGTAGTTCGCCGACATGGGCGGGGTCACGGTGATCCCCTCGCCCTGGAGGGCGTGGTTCCACATCCCATCCGGCCACACGAACTGGAGTCCGGCGCTCACCATGTCGATCTCGAGATGCTGTCCCTCCCCGGTTCGCTCCCGATGCAGGAGCGCTGCCGTCACGGCCTGGGCCACCGTCAAGGCGGTCGCCTTGTCGATGGTCAGGTTCTTGGTCAACTGCGGCGCTCCACCTCCGCCCTCGAAGGCGGCCAGCCCGGTGACGCCTTGGATCACGAAGTCGTACACCATCTGATCTGCGTACGGCCCCGTGGCCCCGAAGCCACTGACCGACACGTAGACCAGCCGAGGATTCCTCGCGAGCATCGCCTCTGGCCCGACGCCCATACGTTCGGTCGCCCCCGGTCGGAAGTTCTGTATGAAGACGTCGGCGCCCTCGATCAGCTCGATCAGGAGATCCCGGCCGGCATCGGTCTTCGTGTTGAGCGCAATCGAGCGTTTCCCACGGTTGCAGGCATGGAAGACCGACCCCATCCCGTTCCGGATGTTGCCCAATCCGCGCATCCGGTCACCGGTCCCGTTCGCTGCTTCGACCTTGACGACGTCGGCGCCCTGATCGCTGAGCAACGAGGCCGCCATCGGAGCAGAGATCATCTGCGCTGCCTCGATCACGCGGATACCGGCCAGCGGACGGGCCACGTCTGGTGAAACCATGCCCAGTGTCTAGGGCTTTTGCGGCGTGGCCGCCAAGCGACCAACCTGTCTGCTCGTGCCACCTCCGACTCACGACCCGTCGAGACCAGCACCCAGCGTTGCCCCCTTCGATCCGGACGCGGTGCCGGTACTCCCGGCGGCAACGGTGATGCTGGTGGACGATCGACCCGCAGGAGACGGTTCGCCCCCGTCGCTCCACGTCCTGATGGTCCAGCGCACGGCCAGATTGGTGTTCGCCCCCGCGGCGTGGGTGTTCCCGGGCGGCCGGGTCGATCCGGAGGACCACGCCGATCAGTTCGACGACATCTGCGACGGGCTGAGCGATGTCGAGGCGTCGTCGATCCTCGACGTCGACCACGGAGGGCTCGCCTGGTGGATCGCCGCATGCCGAGAGACCCTCGAGGAGGCCGGCCTTCTCCTGGCATCGAATCTGGATGCCCTCGATGGTGTCGACATCATCGATTTCCGGGACCGGGTGCGAGACGAGGAGAGCATTTTCGTCGATCTGCTCATCGAGCACGAGCTGCGCATCGACGCCACCCTGATCGAGGAGGTCGCCCGCTTCATCACCCCACACGGATCACCACGCCGCTTCGACGCCCGCTTCTTCGTCGCTCACCCACCGGACGGACAGGTACCGCATCACGACGAGGGCGAGATCGTCGGTTGGGAATGGGTCCAACCCGCCGATGCCCTTCGTCGATGGAGGGCAGGCGAGTTCGAGATGATCTCGCCGACCGTGCGAATGATCGAATGCCTGACTCGCTACAAGAGCGCAGACCAGGTGATGGCCACCGCCGGGGAGCGTCGGCCCTACCAGCGGGTGCGCGTGGTCGACCCGGCCGGTGAGTATCGAGTGGTCCTGCCGGGCGAGGACGGCTACGCCACGGCCGAGCTCGAGGTGGAGTCCGGCTGGGTCCGCTTCTGAGTCCGCTCCCCCATTCTGCGGCATCTGACCCGCAGTTCTGCGGCCCACTACCACAGAACGGGGGCGGAGAACAACAGAACGGGGGCGTAGACCCCCTAGCCTCATTGGGTGACTCAAACTCGTGAACGATCCGACATACGCAATGTGGCGATCGTTGCCCACGTCGACCACGGCAAGACCACCCTCGTCGACGCCATGCTCAATCAATCCGGTGCCTTCCGAGCCAATGAGGAAGTGACCGACCGCGTCATGGACTCCGGCGATCTCGAACGTGAGAAGGGCATCACGATCCTCGCCAAGAACACGTCGGTCGTGTGGAACGACATCACGATGAACATCGTCGACACCCCCGGCCACGCCGACTTCGGCGGCGAGGTCGAACGAGCACTCACCATGGTCGACGGGGTCGTCCTGCTGGTCGATGCCGCCGAGGGACCCCTCCCCCAGACCCGTTTCGTGCTCCGCAAGGCGCTCGCCCGCGACCTTCCGGTGATCCTCGTGATCAACAAGGTCGACCGTCCGGACGCCCGAGTGGAGGCCGTCGTCGACGAGGTCTACGAACTGTTCCTCGACATCGACGCCCGCGACGATCAGATCGACTTCCCGATCGTGTACTGCGCTGCCCGCGACGGCTGGGCCACGACCGAGCTCGGCGGGAAGGGCGAGGACCTCGAGCCCCTGTTTCACCTGCTCGCCGACCACATCCCGGCACCCAGCTACATCGAGGGACACCCGCTCCAGGCATGGGTCACCAACCTCGACGCGTCGCCGTACGTCGGCCGCCTCGCCCTCTGTCGGGTGATGAACGGCACCCTCACGAAGGGTCAATCACTTGCCCTCAGTCGGGTCGACGGTTCGGTCAGCCGAGTCAAGATCTCCGAGATGTACCTCACTCGTTTCCTCGAGCGAGTGCCGGCAATGTCGGCGGGCCCGGGCGATCTCGTTGCCATCGCCGGCATCGAGGACATTCTGATCGGCGAGACCCTCGTCGACGCTGAAGATCCTCGCCCCATGCCGGTGATCGCTGTCGACGAGCCCGCCCTGTCGATGACCATCGGCACCAACACCTCGCCGCTGGCCGGCAAGGACGGCGACAAGCTCACAGCCCGGATGGTGAAGGACCGCATCGACCGCGAACTCGTCGGCAACATGAGTCTTCGAGTCCTCAACACCGAACGCCCGGACGCCTGGGAAGTCCAAGCTCGTGGTGAGCTCCAGCTGGCCATCCTCGTCGAGCAGATGCGCCGCGAGGGCTTCGAGCTGACCGTCGGCAAGCCGCAGGTCGTCATCAAGGAAGTCGACGGCAAGGTCCACGAACCGGTCGAACGAGTCACCATCGATGTGCCAGAAGAGCACCTCGGTGCAGTCACCCAACTCCTCGCCGCCCGGAAGGGCCGCATGGAGAACATGGTCAACCACGGCACCGGCTGGGTCCGCCTCGACTACCTCGTGCCCTCACGCGGGCTCATCGGCTTCCGCACCGAGTTCCTCACCGAGACCCGAGGTACCGGCGTCATCAACCACACATTCGAGGACTTCGAGCCGTGGTTCGGAGAGCTTCGCACCCGCCGCACCGGCTCGCTGATCGCCGACCGCAACGGCCCTGTCACCGCCTACGCCCTGATGGCCCTGCAGGAGCGGGCGCAAATGATGGTGGAGCCGACCGCCGATGTCTACAACGGCATGATCGTCGGCGAGAACAGCCGCTCCGAAGACATGGAAGTCAATGTCTGCAAGGAGAAGCAGCTCACGAACCACCGCGCCGCCGCTTCCGACGCCACGGTGAAGCTCACCCCGCCGAAGGTGCTCAGCCTCGAGCAATCGCTCGAGTTCATCTCAGACGACGAGTGTGTGGAAGTCACGCCCAACCACACGCGCCTGCGCAAGGTCGCACTCGACCCGCACGAGCGAGCTCGACGCCAGAAGCAGCTCAAGGCCGAGCGCCAGGCAGAAAACGCCTGACCCATCCCCTGCTACGCCCCCCGTCCTGCGGCACGTGACCCCCACAAATAGGGCCCGATGCCGCAGAACGGACATGCGGCAGAACGAAAAGGGAGTGTCAGCCCTCGCCGAGCACGCAGGCGAAAGCGAGTTCGGTCACGATGGTTTCCTCTTCCGGGGTGAGCGATCCGCGATCGTCGAGCCGGTCCTCGCCGATCTGATCCTCGAGGCCGTCGACCACGCACGTGGCCTGCTCCGTGGTCAGCCCGCCCTCGACAAAATCGTCGATTGCGCCGGCGCGGTCGTAGCCACCCGAACAAGCCGAGGCCAGACCTGCGGCCACGAGAACGACGGGGAGCATGCGATAACGCTTGTTCATTGCTGATTCCTTCTGTTGGTGTGTGCCAGGAGAGGTTCCGGGCATGTGGGATCGACCGCTGGTGTTCGGCGGCCGGGTGGAGAGAGGGAGCACGACAGCTACTCGGTCTGGAAGGCCGACAACGGGATGTCGCAGGTATCGAGCGTCGCAAGGAAACCCGAGACGGCCTCTGGACTGAGATCGTCTGGATTGACCGACATCTCGGCGAGAACCGTGATGTCGGTGTTGTCGAGGAAGCAGGCCGCCTGTTCGGCGCTCACGCCGGGAGAGGTGCGAATGAACCCCTCGATGAAGGCCTCGCGGCCGACCTCGGTGTTCAGGATCTCCTCCATCGCGGAGAAGTCACCGCTGGCGATCGCCTCGGAGAATGGATCGGTCGGTGTGTCGTCGCCTCCGGCGGCCTCGTCACCACCGCCATCGATGACGGGAGCGGGGCCACAGAGAGCCAGATCGTGGTCCTGGACCGCGGTGATCGCCCCGTTGACCGTTGCGTCGCTCAGGATCGGGGATAAGGCCAGGACGCCGGAGTCGTAGCTCGCGGCCTGGAGCTCGGTGCGGAGGTCGACATAGGCGGTGCGCCGCACGGCGAACTGGTTCTCGATCTCGGGCGGTGGTGTCGCTTGTTGGAGGAGCCCGACGAGACCGTCGAAGAAACCTTCGAGGGCGACCGGGTCGTCGAAGTCCTCGAAGGCGGCGTTGAGCTGATCCGCCTCGTGACTCAGCGAGCAGTACACGTCTTGATCGAATGCAGGCGCGGTGGTGGCCGCCGCGGTGGTTGTCGTGGCGGCTTCTTCGACAGTGTCGTCGCTCTCGGAACCGATGGCGTCCTCGACGGCCGCGCAGCCCGAAACCGAGATCGTCAACAGACCGATCGCCACCGTGAATGCAGCTCTGGCACCGCGTGCGCGCCATGTCGCTCGCTCGACAAACATGGTTCCCTCCTCGTCGTCCAGAAGAACGCTAGCAGGGCCGCTTCATGTCGGGCGACAGGCTTCTGCGGTCACCGCTGTGGGGTTGGCCGCCGTCGTCCGCCGACCACCGGGATGCACTTGGAAGTGCAGGTGGGGTGGCGTTGTTCTGGCATTGCCGGTGTTGCCGACCGTCCCAACGAGCTCTCCGGCGACGACCCGTCGATCCTCGCCGACGAAGGAATCGAGGTGTGCGCCGTAGTAGAAGGTGCCCGAATCCCCGTACAGGCCGAAGGACATGCCGCCGAGTTCGTTCCAGAACAGCACCAGCTCCCCTGACTCAGGAGCGACAACGGGCGATCCGACCGGGGCGAACATGTCGACGCCCTTGTGGCTTCGAGCGCCACCGTCACGGTCGGCGCCGAAGGTATCGACGAAGCTCGACCCCGGTGCCGGGCAGACGAACGCCGCATCGGGAGCCAGCGTCGCCACGATCCCATCGAGCGCACACAGCGTCGACACAGCCGCCTCACGGTCGAATCGTGCGGTGACTCGGTACGTCGGGAGCTGCCTCGAGCCTTCGTCGAGGAACACGCGATCGAATCGCCGAGCACGCCAGTGGAAGACGTCCTCGTCGTTCACATCCCGCTCGACGACGTAATCGAGACCCGAGCCCGTCGGGCCACCAATCCACTCGATGAGATAACCGCCGTCTTCGACTTCGATGGAACACTCGAACCGGCCGCTGTTGCCCCGACCCCAGGTGCATGGCACGGTCGCCAAGACCTCGCCGTCGCCGATCATCACCACGCGATACTCGAGCATGCTGGTCGCTCGATCGAGGGGCGCCTCGACCTCTTCATCGGGAACCAACCCGGCGAGGTCGGTGTCGGTCCATACCCCGCTCGACGCATCGGTCTCGCCCCGCAGCTCGAACTGCTCGACACCGGCAACGGACCGCTCGACGATCACCTGCTCAGCCGCGCTCGCCACCGAGGCCCAACTGACGACGACGCCATCCGGCGAATCGGAGAACTGACAACTGACCGGGCCGTCACCGATCCCCACCGAGGCGGCGGGCGTGGCCACGACACCAAGGGTCGCTGCGAACACCGCGAACGACGCGACCACAGTCGCGCGTCGTCTCGACGATCTCACGCTCCGATCGATCCGCCTGGACACTTGCACCTCCGGTACGGCACAAGCGTAGCGAACCTGGGTCAAACAGACGAGGCCGAATGGCCCAGAACCGACTCATCTGGGCTCATCTTGAGCAGCATCACCCAGCCAAGAGCGCTCATCACGGCCGCTCCGGCGATGGCCGAGCGATAGCCGGCTGCGTCGATCAGCACGCCGGCGAGCGGCGGGCCGGCCAGACTGCCGATGGCGGCCGAGGTGTAGAGCGTGCCGAGCACACCCCCGATGCCCTCCATGCCGAACCGCACGGCGACCACGGCCGGGCCGATGGCGATGAACCCGCCGTAACCGATGCCGAGCGCACCGGCGTAGACGACCAGCAACCAGTAGCGGTCGCCGGCGACCAACCACACCAGGTGGCTGCCGGCCATCAAGACGTAGGACAGCCGGTAGAGCCGCACCGGACCGATCCGATCGGCCAGGCTCCCCAACCCGAGCCGGCCGAGGACGCTCATACCTCCGATCACGCCGACCAGGGTCGCCGAGGCCACGGGGGCGGCGCCCTGATCCTCGGCGTACGACGCAAGGAACACGAAGGGGACGAACAGACCGAACGTGACGCTCAGCGTCGCGAAGTACAGCGTGGCGAAGTCGCCGATCCGCATCAGGTCGCGAAACGACCGCAATCCCGGCGACGGCTGCGCCGCCGGGCCGGGTCGAGCGACCACCGCGCACCCGCAGAGGAGCGCGCCACCACCAATCGCGTAGATCACGAAGGTCGTCTGCCACGACGTCGCCGTGATGAGGGCGGCCGACAGCGGTGAACCAATGAGCGTGCCGAGGCCGATCCCGGCGACGCTCACCCCGAGCGCAAGGGCCCGCCGCTCTACGAACCAGCCGCCCACCGTGGCCACCATCGGTACGTAGCCGCAGGCAATGGCGACCCCGACACCAATGCCATAGCTGAGGTACGCCATCACGATGCTGGTCGCCTGGGATGTCACCAGCAGGCCGACACACAGCGCCCCGGCGCCGAGCAGCAGGACGGGCCGCGGACCCACTCGATCG
Source organism: uncultured Acidimicrobiia bacterium (assembly GCA_965530755.1). GTDB lineage: Bacteria > Actinomycetota > Acidimicrobiia > Acidimicrobiales > SZUA-35 > SZUA-35. The sequence continues at coordinate 25,397 of CBESNA010000035.1, forward strand.
GCGAGCGCGCCGGTGAAGGGACCCAACGCGAACGACAGGCTGATGGTGATCGAGAACACCAAGGCCGTGGCACCGCTGCCGGCACCGAACTCAGCCGTGATGGACTCGAAGAAGGCTCCGAAGCTGTAGCCGACACCAAAAACCGTGAGCATCGACACCATTGCGGCGCCGACTTGCACCCAGGCGACCCGCGAATCGAGCTCTGCACTCCCAGCGGTTGCTCGTCCTTCCACGGCGCCGAGCCTCCCACACAGCCCGGCACTTCATCCAACGACTGCCGGTCGCCAGCGTGATCAGGACAGCGTGATCAGGACGGCGCGGCAGCGAAGGTGATGTCGCAGGTGACCAGCAGTTCCATCAACTCGGCGAATTGCTCGTCGTCGGGGGCGTCGCCTTCACCGAACACGACGAAGAGCCCGGGAGACACACGGTCGAAGAAGCAGACGGCTTGGTCCTCGGTGAGGCCCTGATCCACCATCTCCTCGAGAACGAGTGGCCGCATGACTTCGCTGGACCGCATCGCCTCGAACAGTTCCTCGGTCATCTCGACACCGTCGAGATCGTCGAAACTGTCGACGTCATTCAGATCGATCGGCGCCGACTCGGTGTCGACCGTCTCGGACATCTCGTCAGACGGCGCCTCGACGGCATCATCTTCGACCAGGGCGAGTTCGGTGGCCCCGTCCGATGGTTCGTTGACAAAAGCGGCTGTAGGCGACTCCGTACCCGAACCGCAGGCTCCGAGGGTGAGCGCGCCAACAATGAGGAGACCAATCCATCGGCCTGGTGTGTGAGCATCCATGTTCATTCGACCAGCATCGACAGCTACGAGGCCCGTCTTAAGGACGAAGGTGAGAGTTGATCCGATTGGCCGGCGGCGTGTCCGATGCCGGTCAGGGAGTTCTTCGTCACCGAAAGTCCCGACTCATCGGACCGCTGGCCACCGGGAGCGGTTCGAGTTTCTCGGCCACGATGTTCACCACCGCCCCTTGCCGCTCGCATCGGCCTCGCACCAGCAGGGCAACCGCGTTCCTGGCCACTCGTCGATAACGAGTCCAACACCCAACCGAGATGACCACGTTCATCAAGCCGGTCTCGTCCTCCATGCCCATGAACGTGACCCCAGACGCCGTCGCCGGACGCTGCCGGTGTGTGACCACGCCAGCCACCAGGACCTTCGTGCCGTGCTCGACCATGTGCAGCTGATCGGCAGGGATCACCCCCATCTCGGCGAGCCGGTCTCGGAGGAATCGGGTGGGGTGACCGTTGGCTGCCACTCCGGTGGCCCACAGATCGGCCATCGCTTCCTCCTGCTCGCTCATGCCGGGAAGCTGAGGGGCGACCATGCCGGTGACGATCCCCGCCAGCTTGTCGTCGCCGCCATGCACCACGGCACCGGCGGTCCACAGATCCTGCCGACGCCGCGAGCCGCTGCTCGGTCCACCACCACTCCCTCCACCACCACTCGGTCCACCACCGGCCAACATCGGCTCGTCACGAGGTAACCCATCAAAGGCACCGGCCGTGGCCATCGCTTCGAGTTGCTCCACATTCAATGGCCGCTCCGGGCACCCCCGCCGAGCAACGTCTTCGATCGATTCGTATGGCCCGTTGGCGGCAACCCCCTCGGCCACGTCTGCACCGACATGACGGATCGAGTCGAGCCCCATACGAACCGACCAACCATGGTCCCAACGCTCCCGCTCGACCTGCGCGGCACCCTCGGGATCACCGAAGCCGGAGATCGGCGGTGCCGTGACGCCTTCGGTCGACCGTTCCAGCACCGCACCGGCGCCTGAGCGATTCACACACGGCGGCAAGGTGACGACCCCATGCCGGCGCGCATCCTGCACCAACGAGTGCGGCGAGTAGAAACCCATCGGCTGGGCATTCAACAGGGCAGCACAGAAGGCGGCCGGGTAGTGCAGCTTGATCCACGACGAGGCGTAGACCAGATAGGCGAAGCTGATCGAGTGACTCTCGGGGAAGCCGTAGTTGGCGAACGCCACGAGCTTGTGCCAGATCTCCTCACCGATGTCGTCAGTGATCCCTCGTTCCCGCATGCCGTCGAAGAGTCTGGTCTTGAGCCGTTCCATCTTGGCCCGGCTCCGTTTCGAGCCCATGGCCCGACGCAACTCGTCGGCCTCGGCTGCCGTGAACCCCGAGACGTCGATCGCCATCTGCATCAACTGCTCCTGGAACAGCGGAATGCCGAGCGTCTTCTCGAGTGAGTTCTCGAGCAACGGATGGAGATAGGTCACCGGCTCCTGGCCGTTGCGACGGCGGATGTACGGATGTACCGAACCCCCCTGGATCGGGCCGGGGCGGATGAGGGCGATCTCCACCACGAGGTCGTAGAAGGTGCGCGGCCGCAGTCTGGGCAGCGTGCTCATCTGGGCCCGGCTCTCGACCTGGAACACACCGACAGAGTCAGCCCGGCACAACATGTCATAGACCGCAGGATCCTGTTCGAGAGCAGCCAGATCGAGCGTTGGTGAGCCGTCGACATCGGCCATCCCCAGCGCCTCGAGCGTTGCCGGGTGATGAGCCTCGATGAGATCGACGCTGTAGTGCAACGCCGACAACATTCCGAGACCGAGCAGGTCGAACTTGACCAGCCCCGCTGCGGCACAGTCCTCTTTGTCCCACTGCAGGACAGTCCGGTTCTCCATCCGTCCCCACTCGACCGGACACACCTCGATGACCGGTCGGTCACACATCACCATGCCGCCGGAATGGATGCCGAGATGACGGGGCAGATCCTCGAATTGGACGGCCAGCTCGATCACATCATCTGGCAGTTCGTTGTCCTGACTGGTGAGTGAGCTCCAGCCGGACAGGCTCTTGGAGAACGCATCCTGCTGGCCGGGGGCATACCCCAGCGCCTTGGCCGCATCCCGAACAGACGATTTCGCCCGATAGGTGATGACGTTGGCCACCTGCGCAGCGTGACGGCGACCATGCCGCTCGTAGACGTACTGGATCGCCTCCTCCCGTCGGTCGGACTCGATGTCGAGATCGATGTCCGGTGGACCATCTCGCTCCGGGGCGAGGAACCGCTCGAACAACAACCCGAGGCTCACCGCATCAGCTTTGGTGATGCCAAGCACGTAACACACCGCCGAGTTGGCGGCCGATCCCCTGCCCTGGCACAGGATCCCGGCCTTGCGGCAGAACTCGACGATGTCCCACACCACGAGGAAGTAGCCGGGGAACTCGAGGTGTTCGATCAAATCGAGTTCGTGGTCGAGCTGCGCCCACGCGCCAGGGACGTACTCGTCATGACGGGGGCCGTATCGAGCAACCCCGGACTCGTCGACCAACTGTCGCAGGTACACCATCTCGCTGACCGGGTTCCCGGCAGCATCCGGCGGGCACGGGAAGGGCGGCAGGTTGGGAGCCATGAGTCGGAGATCGAACGCACAGGCCAGACCGAGCTCGGCCGCCCGTTCGACCACGCCGGGGTATCGGACGAACCGGCGGGCCTGCTCGTCGCCGGAACGGAGATGAGCACCGGACGCGGCGGGAAGCCAGCCTTCGACTTCGTCGAGGCTGCGCCGGGATCGGACCGCTGCCATCGCCGTGGCGAGGCGGCGTCGTGCCGGGAAGGCGTAGTGAACGTTGTTGGTGGCGAGGACGTCGACCCCGGACCGCATTGCGATCTCGACCAACGCATCGTTGCGAACACTGTCGAGCGGCGCACCGTGATCCCAGAGTTCGACCGAGACGTTTGACCGACCGAACCGATCGATCAGGTGATGGAGCTCACGTTCAGCAGCGGCCGGGCCCTCACGTTCGAGTGCTCGGGGGACCGCACCCTTCCGACAACCAGTGAGCACCATCCAGTGGTCGGCCTCGCCCGGCTTCAACCAGCGATCGAGACTCGACATGCTCATCCGAGGGGCACCCTTCTCCCCCGCCAACTGCGCCTCGCTGATGACCCTTGCCAGTGCGGCATACCCGATGGGGTCGCGGGCGAGCACGAGCAGATGACCGCCATCGGGGTCGGCCTGTCCTGGTGTGATGTCGAGCTTGTCGATCGTGAGCTCGGCACCGAAGACCGTGGGGAGGCCGACGTTGCGCGCTGCCTCGGCAAACCTGACCACGCCGTAGAACCCGTCGTGATCGGTGACCGCAAGAGCGCTCAGGTCGAGACGAGCGGCCTCCTCGACGAGCTCTTCCGGCGACGACGCCCCGTCGAGAAAGCTGAAGCCGGTGTGGCAGTGGAGTTCGGCATACCGATGGCGACTTGGTCGACGAACGAATGCCGGCGCTTCGTACGGCGTCCGCTTCCGGGACCAGGCGGGACTGTCCCCACCATCGGCCCCTTCCGGACGTGCGGGTGGGCCGACCGAATCCGTGTTGATTGAATCACTGAGCGTCTGTTCGATGGTGCGCCACGGCACCGGCGGATTCCCGAACCCCATCCGCCGACTGTATCGAACACCTGTTCGATCGCGCCAGAGCAATCCGTTCACTGGTGCCGGAGCGGCGTTTCAGTTCGAAGCCACCGGCGATCAGTTGTCGAGTGCCGCCAACACCGCAGCGGCCTGGACGGCCCCCATCCCCCGATGGGCCACCTGCTCCCCCGGTGCCAATCGCACGTAATCGACGAAGCGGCGCCGACGATCCCCGTCGGCCACAAAGGTCGCGAGCGAGCACTGCTGCGTCGCGATGGTGAAGACGATCCGCCCACTCTGCGGCAACGCCCGCAATGTCTGCCGTTCGCTGCGGACGAAAAGGCGGTCGAGCACGTCGGCGCCTGTGATCACCGGGTCGCCGTCGACCGGACGTTCCGGCTGGTACAGATCGGGATCCGGGTGAACGAACCAATTGCGTCGCATCACGATTCGGTCACCGAGTCGATCGAGCAGTGAGGTGATCCGATCGGCCAACACCGGATCGTATGCCGCGACCGGGCCGTGGACCTCACGCATCGGTCGACCGACGCGATCGGCGAAACGCCATCGCGAGGGAAAACACAGGACGCCACCCTCGAGTTCCCATTCGATCGGTCCGCGCCGGAGCAAGCACAGATCTTCGGCCACCGACGTGCCGAGCCATGTCCACATGGCCCGATCGCGATCGTCGGCGGAATCGGGCGCGACCGGTACGGCTCGGCCGGTCGCTTCTCCCACCATCGCCGCCAGCTCGACGACGGCGTCGCTCGCTGCGGTCGGTACGACGAGCACGTCGTCCGGCCGTTCCTGCATGAGCTTCGTGCGAAGCGGAAGACAGGAGGTATCACCAGTCAGCCACGGTCGGTCACCAAGGGCACGCGTCCCCATGCGCAGCCACATCGAGCCGGGATCGAGATCGATCTCGTCGAACCAAACCTCTGACTCGTCGTGCGGACCCGGCAACATCAGCTGTCGAGGGTTCGTCCCGTGCCGCGGGCCGAGCCGACCGATTCGGTGATGGTGTCGTCGTACGGCTGGAGGAAACAAACAACCTCGCGATCACCATCGACCCAGGTCTCGGCCGTTGGCAGCAGGCCATCGAGCCCGTACCAGCTGTCGGCGTAGATCACCCCCGCATACGCTTCGAACGCATCGAAGCACCCAGACTCGGCCTCGGCCTGGACAGCGTCAGTGTCGAACGCTTCCAGATCGACGTCGAACACGTGGAAGATCTCGATGCCGTGCGGCTCATCGCACGAGATCGCCTCGACTTCCTCGATGAGATCGTCGCTGGGCAGCTGGAGGTAGCACTCCCCGACCGAGAGATCGAAGACGCTCTGCGTGCCGCCGACTGCAGCGGTGGTGCTGGTGGCCGAATCGGCAGCCGTGGTCGCCGGGGCCGCAGTCGTCGTGGTCGTATCGACGATTGCCTCCTCATCATCGCCGCCGCCCTGGGCAAGCAGCGCAGCGCCTCGTGCCGTCCCGCGGGTCGTGCCACCGGCCTTGGGTGTCGCGAGGCAGATCACTTCGCGGTCGTCCTGCTCCCACGACCCCGCAGACGGCTGCAGTCCGTCGAAGTCGTAGAACGACTGTTCGTAGGCCGCACCCATGTACGGCTCGAAGGCGCCGAGGCAACCGTCGGTGGCTGCGGTCTGCACGGCAGCCGCGTCGAATGCTGCGAGCTCGACGTCGAACTCGTGATAGATCTCGAATCCGTGATCGTCTGCACACGGCACCGCCCGGACTGTCGATACCTCTCCGGTCGGGAGGTCGACGAAGCAGTCGCCGACGTTCAGATCGAACACACTGATGTCGCCGCCCTCGATCACGTTGCCATTGGCGTCGCGAACCGTGCCGTCATCGCTACCGCCGCATGCAGCCACCGCAACGGCGCAAACTCCGGCAAGAACCAGTCGTCGGATACCAATCATCACGAACCCTCCTCGATCGACCTCGAACCGCCGTCGGGACAGTTCGTGGCTTTGATTGCATTCTTCTTCGCACCATCATCGGTCCTGACACACCGCATGTGACGCATTTCGGAGATTGGGCACCACGTATGGATCAGCAAGGAACGATGCGGTTGGTCGCCCTAGCCTGGCGGAATGTCAGTTGACTGGACGATCGAGGACGTCGCAGCGCGACCCATCGAGCAACTCGAGACGGCCGTCCTCGATGCCGTCGGAAGCGTCGGCGCCATGGTCATCGCGTTTTCGGGCGGAGTGGATTCTGCGCTCGTCCTCGCTGCCGCCAGCCGTCGGCTTGCCGCCGATGACGTCCTCGCCGTCACCGCCGATTCGGCATCCCTTTCAAGTGGGGAGCTCGACCATTGTCGATCGCTCGCCGCCGCGCACGGCGTGGCGTGGCGGGCCGCTTCCACTGACGAATTGCTCGACGAGCGATATCTCCGTAACGACGGGGACCGATGTTTCTGGTGCAAGTCGGCACTCATGGACCAGCTCGAACCGATCGCCGCCCAGCGCTCGGCCACGATCGTGCTCGGCGTCAACGTCGACGACCTCGGCGACCATCGACCCGGGCAGGACGCGGCGCGGGAACGCGGCGCTCGATTCCCGCTGGTGATGGCCGGCATGAGCAAAACTGAGATCCGCCGCCTGGCCCACCATTGGGCGGTGCCGGTGTGGGACCGACCAGCCATGCCCTGCCTGTCGTCGCGCATCCCCTACGGCACTCCGGTGACCGTCCCGCTGCTCAGCCGAATCGATCGCGCCGAACACGCACTGCGGGCCCTCGGTCTCGACGACGTACGCGTCCGCCACTACGGAGACACGGCACGCATCGAACTGCCGGCCGTCGATCTCGTGCGGGCGGCAGAAATGAGCGTCGAGATCGACGCTGCAGTCCGCAACGCCGGCTATCGCTACGTCACTCTCGATCTTGCCGGCCTCCAAAGCGGCAACCTCAACGGCGCGCTCTCAGAATCGGAACGGCCGATGACCGGACTCCGAGACCGATGACCCAGGCCAACCCCAGTCACCGACTCGACCTCGGGCGCACCGAAAGACTCGGCCTGCCCGAGGCGATCTACTGCGCCGGTAAGTCCGTCGATCAATGCGTCGACATCGTTGGCAGTCTCTTGACCGCTGGGACCGACGCGATCATCGCCACACGTGCGACCGAGGATCAGCAACGCGCCTTGAACGCGTTGGGCCCCGATGATCACGCCGGTTCCACGCTCACGTGGCGCCACCGTCAGACGTCCGGCCGATCAGCGTCCGTCGTCAGCGCCGGGACCAGCGACCTCCCGGTTGCCGACGAGGTTCGCCTCGTCCTGGCCGCCATGGGTCACCGAGTCACCGCGATCACCGATGTCGGTGTCGCCGGGCTCCATCGCCTCACCGACGCGCTCCCCGAGATAACCGACCACGACGTGGTGATCGCCATCGCGGGGATGGAGGGTGCCCTTCCCACCGTGCTCGCCGGCTTGATCCCTCACCCGATCGTGGCCGTTCCGACCTCCGTCGGGTACGGCACTGCGTTCGAGGGCATGACCGCGCTGCACTCGATGCTGGCATCGTGCGCGCCAGGGATCAGCGTCGTCGGAATCGACAACGGGTACGGAGCCGCCTGTGCTGCTCACCGGTTGCTGTCGGCGATCGCAAGATGACTGACCCGAACGCGGTCGCCTCGGCGTCACTCCACCTCTGGGTCGATCCCGGCTTCGGAGCATCTGGCGACATGCTCCTCGGCGCCTTCGCCGACTACCTCGATCGTGTCAGTTCACGGAGCGGAGGCGTCGGGGAAACCGCCATCGAGCACCTCCGCCACCTCGATCAACTCGGCATCGACGGTTGGTCGTTGCGACCGGAGCTGGTTGTTCGCTGCGGTCTCTCCAGCGTCCGGATGCACGTCGAAACCGATGAGACATCGTCGCCACGACACTGGAGCGAGATCGATCGACTCCTCGCAGATTCCGACCTGACCGAGGCCGTCCGCGCCGGGGCCAGAGCCACGTTCCGACGCCTCGGCGAGGTCGAGGCCGAACAACACGGCGTCGAACTCGAGGAGGTCCACTTCCATGAGGTCGGTGCTGTCGACTCCATCGTCGACATCGTCGGCACCTGGATCCTGCTCGACGCCATCGGCCCGGCCACGATCACCGTCGGACCTGTCGGTCTCGGACACGGCACCGTGGTTGCGGCGCACGGAACCCTCCCACTTCCTGCTCCGGCCACGATCGGACTCCTCACCGGTGCCCCGACCCGAGGGCTCGACATCGAAGCCGAGACCTGCACCCCGACGGGTGCTGCCCTCCTGGTGTCGATCGCCGATCGATGGGGTCCTCTGCCGACCGGCGTGATCGTCGCGTCTGCTCGTGGTGCCGGGGGGCGGGATCCGCACACCCACCCGAACGTCGTCACGGTGGTCGGCGTGAAGACTGCGGACACGCTGACATCGGGGATCGAGGGAGCGCACATCGAGGGAGCGCACATCGAGGCGGCGCTGCTCATCGAGTGCAACATCGACGACGTCACCCCCGAAGTTCTTGCCCACACGGTGCAGCGTCTGCTCGATGCCGGTGCCGCCGATGCGTGGATCGTTCCAATCGTCATGAAGAAGGGTCGGGCCGCCAGCGAGATCCGAGTCCTCACCGACCACCAACACCATGACGACCTCGTTTCCCTCCTCCTGAGTGACACCGGTTCGCTTGGATGTCGCACGGTCGACGCGACCAAGCGGGTCCTGCCTCGGACCTTCCACGATGTCGAAATCCGGGGCCACACCGTTCGGGTGAAAGTCGGACCTCACTCCGCAAAACCCGAGCTCGACGACCTCGTTGCCGCGTCGACAGCGACCGGCCTCTCGGTCCGGCAACTCGACCTCGAAGCCCGGCTCGCCTGGGAGCAAACCTGACAAACCGCGTGGCGGCCGACAGAATGACTTCATGAACGAGGCGACCACCACCGAGCCGGCGACCTCCCGCTCCAAGGTTCCCGTTGCGACTCGTCGCCGGGTTGGTCGGGCATGGCGGGAGATTCGTCGAGGCGCTGCGGCCAGCCGAATCAAGGACCTCTTCTACGGGATCGGTTCGGACGGCATCGACATGGCGTTGGCCGATGCACTGAGTGTGCTCGTGCAGAGCGGACCGATGCGCATGGGCGAGTTGGCCGAGGCGCTGCACATCACGCCGGCCACCGCGACGCGAGCCGTCGACTGCCTCGTCGACCGTGGATTCGCCGAACGTGTCAAGGCCGTCGATGACCTTCGTTCGATCCTCGTGTCCGCCAGCGATGACGGGAAGGCTCGTTACGAAATCATCGCGGTCCAGATCAACTCCGGACTCAACCAGATCCTCGGTCAATTCAGCGAGACCGAGCAGAACCAGTTGGCGGACCTCCTCGAACGTTTCGTCGTCGCCGTCGACCAATACGTCGAGAGCGAAGTCGGCCCATCCTCGACGTGACGAGCTGATTCCGGCCCACTACGGTCCGGCGCATGAAAGCTGCCGTTCTCAACTCCGTCCCAGGCCAACTCGACATCGAAGACATCGAACTCGGGAGTCCGGGGCCCCGTGAGGTGCTGGTACGAACGGTCGCCGCCGGCGTCTGCCACAGCGACCTCCACTTCATGGAGGGGCTCTATCCCCATCCCTGTCCCGCTGTGCTCGGCCATGAATCGGCCGGCATCGTCGAAGAGGTCGGATCGGCTGTCCACTACGTCAAGCCGGGTGACCACGTCATCACGTGCCTGTCGGCGTTCTGCGGACATTGTGAGCAATGCCTGAGCGGCCACATGAGCACCTGCGAGCTGAAGGCCACCGAACTCGTTCGCCAGCCGGGCGAAGCGCCACGCATCACCCGCAACGGCGAACCCGTGCACCAGTTCCTCCATCTGTCATCCTTCGCCGAGAAGATGTTGATCCACGAACACGCCCTGGTGAAGATCGACGAGGAGATGCCCTTCGCTCAGGCCGCCCTCATCGGCTGCGGCGTCACCACCGGGCTCGGTGCCGTGTTCCGCACGGCCAGGGTCGAACCCGGCACCACGGTGGCCGTCATCGGCTGCGGCGGGATCGGCCTCTCGGCCATCCAGGGCGCACGGATCGCCGGAGCCAACAAGGTCATCGCCATCGACATGAACCCGTCCAAGCTCGAGTTGGCGCAGAGCCTCGGCGCCACCCACGTCATCAACGCATCGGAGGTCGACGCGGTCGAAGCCGTGAAGGACCTCACCGGCGGCGGCGTGCACTACAGCTTCGAAGCCGTCGGCATGAAACCAACCGCAGAGCAGGCGTTCAAGATGCTGCGCCGACGGGGTCAGGCCACGGTCATCGGGCTGATCCCCGTCGGGACCTCCATCGAGATCCATGGTTTGGAATTGCTCGACGAGAAGGTGCTCACCGGATCCAACATGGGATCCAACCAGTTCCGCACCGACATGCCCCGATTCGTCGAGATGTACCTCGACGGTCGGCTCAAACTCGACGAGATGATCTCGAAGACGATCACGCTCGAGCAGATCAACGACGGTTTCGCCGACATGAAGGCGGGCAACGTCGCCCGCTCGGTGATCAGCTTCGAGTGAGCTCGGCGCCGGGGACAGACTCGGACCGCACCGCAGGCTCCGCAGCTTTGGGGCCCTCGGCCGGGGGGTCGAACACGTCAGGTTGGGAGACAACGACCGAGGCGTTCGACTCGGCTTCATCCAATGGGTGAATCCGGCCGAAACCCTCGGGCTCTCCGGCGACCTCGACGACGAAGTAGAACGCCGCCGATGCGAACGCGACCGCGCCCATCACCATGAACGCCCCGCGCAGACCAATGGCTTCGGCAAGAACGCCGAGCGGTGCCGACGCGATGCCGAAGCCGGCGAAGGACAACTGCATCAGCGACTGCACTCGGCCCTGATGCGAGTTGTCCGACATCTGCAGAGCCAGCGTGTTCGAGAGCGACTGATAGGCGGTGGTTGCGCCGCCGACGAGAAGGACGACGGCGAAGGCCGACCAGAAGTTCGGTGTGGCACCCAGGACGATCACGAAGCCGCCGAAGATCATGCCGGCGTAGGCCATCACTCGTTTCGCTTTCGGTGAATCAGCTCGACTGGCCAATGGCACCGAGACAGCAACTGCTCCGAACGCGCTGGCCGAACTGATGATGCCGAGCCAGCTGTCGCCGAGATCGAAGATGTCCTTGATCATGGCCGGCATGAAGGCGACGTAATTGAAGCCGAACATGATCACGAAGAACGACGTCATCACGAGCAGCTTGAGGCTGCGATCGCGGCGCACGTAGCGAACACCCTCGACGATGTCGGAGATAGGGTTCCGCTTGCTCGGCGAGTCGATGGCAACGGTCGGGAGACGGAGAATCGAGATGAAGCTGGCCAACGAGAAGGCGGCAGAGATCAGATAGGCACCACCGATGCCGACAAACGCCACACCGGCCAACACGCCGGCCAACGCCGGGGCGAAGATTCTGGTGGCGCTCATGCTCAGGAGTGACAGGGTGATGGCGTTGCCGAGCTGATCGCGACCGACGAGGTCGGCGGCAAACGCAACCCGGGCCGGGCCGTAGAACCCGAACGAGATCCCTTGGATCGCGCCGGCAACCAGAACCATCCAGAAGGCGATCTGATCGGTGATGACGGCAAACCCCATGAATGCTGCACCGAGCGCCAGTGCACTTTGACTGATCAACAACACGGTGCGTCTGGGGAAGCGGTCAGCGGCCACACCACCGAGTGGTGTTGCGACGAGCATCGTCAGGCCGAAGACGAAGTAGACGAGGCCGAGGGAGCTCTCTCGCTCGGTCAGGTTCCACGCAAGAATGCCGCGGAGCAGAAATTGCATCTGCACCGACATGAACGAGAACACGCCGCCCCACCAGAGAATTCGGTAGTTCGGGATCTTCAGCGAGACGAACGCTGCTCGGAACTCCGCTCTCGCTGAACTCATGCCGAAAGCCGTCGGATGGTCATGTTCGTCGTTGCCCGGTGCCGCGTCATACTTCGAGAGTCGAAGCTATACCCGTCCAACGTGGCCGATCGAATTGTGGACCGATGTCACAAATAGCTGCCTTCGACGAACCATGAGCTCTGCTCCAACACGAGAAGGTGCGCCGAGCCGTCGTCGAGCTCGATCTGCAGCCTGGCTCGACGTCTGACCGTCGACGGGTCCCACCATCGTTCCTCTGCGGGCCAGGGTCCGGCCCACGCGGTGATGGCGCGGGCCCGCCCCTTTCCTCGCCCCAGAGCGTCGGCGATCACTCGTTCAGGGGGAGCCGACAACTCACCACGCCCCGACACCTGGATCATTCGGTCGGCGGCGTCGACCACCCGCACCTCTTTCGGGTCGGTGAACACCTTCGCCGGCGATGGGGTCGGCAGTCGGCCAGGCCAAGGTGCACCGACCCACGCCGGTGCGGTCGCCGGACGCTCCTCCCCGAGGTCGACAGCGGCTGCCGGAATGAGGGTGATCTGCTCGGCCGGAGTACGGCCACCTCGCCACTCCGGCACCGACACCGCCTCCGGTCCGAGGAGACCTTGCAACCGCGCCACCACTCTGGTGACATCGTCTGCGCGTTCGGCCCGACCGCCCCAGAACCCGAGCTGGCGGCCCGTCGCCGGCACGACTTCATCGGGAATCAATGTGAGGCGGCGGATGCCATGACCGGACTCGGCGATGGCGTTGACTTCGGGCGCCCGTCGAGCCGCCGAGCCGAGCCATCCGTCGAGCTGCCATCGCGCCCGATCAGCGATGGCCGCCGCAGACAACGCACCCTCGTGGCGCCACAGACGGGCGTGTTCCTCGCCGTTCTCGGTCTCGGCCTCGATGGCGATGCGAATACATGCCAACCCATCAGCGGAGAGCGCAGCATGCAACTCGTCTGCCAGTGCCTTGGCCGCGAACGCGCAACGATCGATGCGTTCCGCCGCCGGCTCGAACATCCATGTCACCGCGAGATCGGGGGCAGGGCGGCGAAGGTCGGGTGGGTGATCGTCGACACCCGCCGCCAACCGGTGAGCGAGCCGGCCTTCACGACCGAAACGTCCGACCACGTCGGCGGCGTCGAGCGCTGCGAACTCGCCGAGCGTCCGAAGTCCGAGCCGCACCAACACATCGGTGAGCGACGGTCGTTCCAGCACCGTGATCGGAAACACCCGCAAGAAGTCGGCACTGGTATCGACGGGCACGATCACCGGACCATCGACGGCGTCGGTCGAACGAGCGGCGAGTCGAGCAGCGAAGATTCCGTCCGCCACACCGACACGAATCTCGCCGCGCCCAGCCATCACCGGGCGGACGTCATCGAGCACCCGAGCCGCCATTGCCTCGTCGCCACCGAAGAAACGGGACGGCCCACGAGTCGGAAAGGCGACCAAGCCGGGACCTGCGACCTCGACCCGCGGTGTCAGCCCCTCGAGAGCGGCAGCAACCGGTTCGAAGAGCCGCGCTTCACGATCCGGGTCACGTTCGAGAACGGCCACATCGGGGCAACGTCCTTGTGCATCACGACGTCGTTGCCCGAACGCCACACCCTCGCGTCGCGCTGCAGGCGACGATGCGACAACCCGATTGCCGACCACGACCACGGCCGGCTCATCGAGCGGGATCCCCCATGCCACGACCGGCCAATCCGGGCACCACACCACGGCCATACGAGTGGCCTCACTCATCCGACGGGGACACTCAGTCCATCGGCGACTCGTAGGCCATGAACGCGGCCGGCCGCAGCACCCCCAACTGCAGAGCGCTCGATCGCAGCGCCCCCAATTGCAGAGCGCTCGATCGCCACCGGCCCCAGGCGTCCATCCGGGCCAGGAAGCCACACCGAGACTTCGGCGCGACGAGCCGCCGAACGTCGACCGACAGAAGAAATGGTCGCCTGTCGTGCCCGTAGACATCCATGGCCGGCCCCCAACCCGTGCCACTGGTCCACCTGCACCTCGAGGCCGACATCGACTACGGTCGGCCAGGTCGAGGCGGCATCTAGATGCAACAGAATCGATCCCTGCTCGCGGGCCCTGGCACCGAGGCGACGGGCATCGCGCGGGCCCACTCGTCCATCGGGAGCGATGGCCACTACATCGACGGCCTCGAGGAGAGCGGCCACGACAGTCGGCCATTTGTGAAGCGGTGGGGTCTCCACGACCACCACGCGATCGAGGCGGACACCGAACTCTGAAGCAGCCACGAGGCCGACATCGGGGGCGCCGACGATGGCGAGCCAACCTTCGGCGCCGAGCGCCTCACCCATGATGGCCATGGCAAGCGACCAACCTCCGTTGCCGCCGACACTCAGGCTGGTGCCCTTCTGGATGCCACCCCAGGGGAACAAGGGGGTCAGTACGTCTGGGACCGGCAACACGCGCTGGCCCGAGAGGTTGATCGGCTGGATCTTGTCGATGAGGTCCGCCGCCAGCGCCGGCCGTTCTCTCCGCTGCGCCGGTTCTGCCCGTGCTTCTCCCGCTCGTGCTTCTCCCGCTCGTGCTTCTCCCGC
>CBESNA010000036.1:0-37808 GCA_965530755.1 uncultured Acidimicrobiia bacterium
CGACATACTTGCAGGTCGTGGCCCGGCGCGTCCTACCTTCGATTTCGAGGCGGGGCAGTTCACGGCGGAGCCAAATCACGCTTCCAAAACTGAACAAGACCCGATCCCCGCCGAGGGTTCGGGCCTTGCAGATGTCGCAGGACATCTCGTACGTGGAGCTGGGGGGAATCGAACCCCCGTCCGCCGAGGAGTCACCGCACTTGCTACGACCATTCCCGAGGTCCTGGCTTGGGGCAGCCAGGGTGCCGGGTCACCTGTTCCGAAGAACCACCCTCTGGTCTTTGCCAGATGTCAGGAGTCTTTCCTTCCCGCCAGTGGTCTCTCCCACCGTCCACCGCTACTTCTGTTGCCGGGCTGTAGCGATCTGGCCCCGCGTGGCCTCACGGCTCGCAGTTTTCCTCTTCACTATCTGATTAGATCAGGCAGCGAGAGCGAAGTCAGCCTTGTTGGCGCTTCTGTTTGAGCCCTGTTTAACGAGTCTGAGCAACTCGGGTCGCAACTACGACTTCTCGTCTCGACGTCGAAACCGGTCAGCCCCGTTGTCGAAAGAGATGCAATTGTTGCTTGCATCATCTGTCAAGTGAGTCCTCCCGAAGGGAGGGTTACGCAGTCTAGCGCGCTGTTGGTCTAGCGCCGTTGGCGGGCTGCGAGTTCCCGACGGGCTTCTCGGTCGGCGTCGCGTTTGGCGATCATCTGCCGCTTGTCGACTGTGTTGCGGCTTCGACCGAGACCGATCTCGAGCTTGACGCGACCTTCCTTGAAGTACAGGGCCATCGGGACGAGTTGGAGGTTGTCCTGGCTGGTCTTCGAGGAGAGCCGATCGAGCTGATGCCTGTGGAGGAGGAGTTTGCGTTTCCGTTCCGACTCGAGCGTCACGTGAGTACCCGCTCGGGTGTATGCCGCAATGTGGAGGCCGATGACGTAGAGCTCACCGTCTTCGAATCTGGCGTAGGTGTCGGCGATCCGGACGTTGGACTCGCGGAGGGATTTCACTTCGGAGCCGCGCAGCATGATCCCGGCCTCGAACGTCTCGGAGATCTCGTAGTCGCGACGAGCCGTCTTGTTCGTGGCGATCATCTTCACCGGCATGACGGCGAAGGGTAGCTGGGGCTCAGGAACTGCAGTCGAGGAATACCCGAACCGAGTCCATCGTGGATCCCTCGAGTTTCATGTGGACTCGAGCCCCTCCGCTGTTGATCTTCACCGTGTCCTCGTGGCCCAGCCCGCGTCCGTCCTGGGGGCCGTAGTCCACCCCAGGGGCACTCAATCCGTCAGTGCTGACCAGCTGTGCGGCGGTGCGAGTCACGGCGAGAACCTGGGTGGTGTAGTCGAGCTTCCAGGGTGCGCCTCCATCGGATTCCGAAGTGAGGAAGAGATGAACACACACCACCGAACCGGCCGGGATGGTGCGACCGGCGACATCGAGATTCGACGTCAGCGTCTGGGCCGCGTCTTGGAAGAGGAACGTTCCGGAGCCAAAGGGGCCGGACGAGCTGAGATCAGCATTGGCCGGGATGGGGCCGGCGACCGTGAGCGGCGCACCCTCGTTGGGCGTGAGGATCTCGTTGGTCTGAAGTGGCCCGGTTGCGGTTGGCGGCGCCGTGATTGGCGCCGCGGTTGTGGACGTCGTGGTTGCTGGCGCAGTTGTTGGCGGCGCAGTTGTTGGTGCCGCGGTGGTGGATGTCGTGGTCGGCGGTGCCGTCGTGCTCGGTGTGGTGGGTGCCGTCGAGGACGGGCCGAACAAGGACGATGTCGGTGTCGTCGTGACACCGTCCAGGGCGGAAGACGCTCGTGAGGTCGTCGAAGGCGTGCGCTCCGAGCTGGCGGACCACGTGGTGCTCGTTGTCGGACGAAGTTCGAGTCCGAGGTCGGGGGGCGAGATCGGCGGGGGAGGGGTCGCCACCATCGCCAACGTCATGGCGCCGGCGGTTGCCGCCGCGGGAGCCGCGGTGGCCATGGCAGCGGGTACGGACGAGATCTGCGACGCTGCCCGTGAGAAGAGCGAGACGAAGTGGCCGACGAGCGGCAGGCCTGCCATTGCCGCCATCGGCCCGGTGGCCTTGTTGACGTCGCCGACCGCCAGACGCAGCCAGGCCCGAACCACGTCGGGATCGAAGTGGGTGCCGGCACAGGCAGTCAGCTCGGCTCGCGCGGCCTCGGAGCTCATCGGCCGCTTGTAGGCGCGGACGGCGGTCATCACCTCGTAGGCGTCTGCCACGGCGACGATGCGTGCTGCGATCGGGATCTGCTGGCCAGAGAGGCCGGATGGATAGCCGGACCCGTCCCACTTCTCGTGGTGACCGTCGGCGGCAGAGACGAATTCTCCGAGGAACGGATGGAGGGGAGCAACCATCTCGGTGCCTGCGGAGGCGTGTCCAGCCATGATCGCCCACTCCGTCGGTTCCAACTTGGACGGCTTGTTCAGTATCTCCTTCGGGATCGTCAGCTTGCCGACGTCGTGCAACAGGGCGCCCCATTGGAGCCGATCGAGATCGTCGCCCAGGATTCCGAGTTCTTCGCCGAGCATGCGGGCGTAGAGGCGCACTCGTTCCGAGTGCCCACGAGTTCGTCGGTCGTGTTCGCCCAGTGCCGCCGTCAGCAACAAGACCTGACCGGCAGCCTCGGTGATGTCGGATGACAGGCCGTGATGGCGAGCCGATTCCACCTCGGCCTTGAGACGCTTCCTGCTCGCCGCATGGATCGCGAGCTTGAGTCGAGACGGGGCCTGGTCAGGGAAGACGAGCGACAGCCGCATCAGGACGGCCAGCGGTAGGAGTTTGACCGTGAAGCGACTCGTCGCCGATGCGGCGCCGAAGCCGGCGCCGGCCACAGCGACGAGGGACACGACCCGAATCGGAACGGATTGGTCAGCCGGGATGAGCCGCACGAGGAAGAGCACACAAATGGTGGCAGCAATGGTCGGCAGTACGGCGACGAGGACCCGGAGCGAGCGCGCACCGAGCTCCTGGCCGGTCCATTGGCGTTCAACCTGCGGACCCGTGTGTTCTGATGCCTGCTTTGGGGAGGCCGCCCGCTTGGTCACTTCTAGGTTCTCGGTCGGTTCATGCCCTCTTCTGAAGGGGTTTGGGTGAGTTTGCCGAGCGGGTGGTCCCGACGGATCATCGGGGTGGATCGGGGGGTCAGCGCTAGTGTCTGCGGCGTGTTACGCATCGCGAGTCGTGTCGTAGGAGACGTCCTGGCCGAGGCCTGGAGGGTCTACCCCCACGAGGCATGCGGGCTGTTGTTGGCGCCGGCTGGACGTGGCGCTGCCGGCACGGTCGACGCCTTCGTCGCAGTCGACAACGTCGCGCTCTCGAGCCGAGTCTTCGAACTCGATCCTCGCGGGTTCATGCGAGCTGAACGCTTTGCCGACAACCATGGCCTCGAGGTCGTCGGTGTGATGCACTCCCACACCCATACGGCGGCCTACCCATCGGCTACCGACATCACAGAGGCGACAAAACCGCTGGTTCCGCCGTCCTGGCACTGGCTGATCGTGTCACTCGGGTTCGACACTCCGGAGATGCGAAGCTTCGCTGTCGACCCGTCGCCGGGACACTTCGGAACTGACTCCGCCACCGGAATAGCCGAAGAGACAGTGCTGTTGACAGAATAGATTCCTTACGAAGCCAGTCGGCTTTGTCATCTTTCGATCAGGAGCTTCTGTGAGCAACACAACGATTTCCGTTCAGACCGTCCCGTCCACCACCGTCGTGGTGCGTCTTCCCACGGTTCTGCGGGCGCAGGCCGACGGTCAGACGACCGTGAACGTTCACGGGTCGACGGTTCGAGAGGTCCTCCACGGTCTCGTCAGCGCCTACCCCGGACTCGGCGCCAACATCCTCGATGAAGCCGGTGATCTCCGACGGTTCGTCAACATCTACGTCGACGATGAGGACATCCGTTTCATGGACAAGCTCGACACGGTGGTCGCTGACGGCGACGAAGTGGCGATCCTTCCCGCTGTCGCCGGAGGCTGAACCGTGACGGTCTACTCGTCGGTTCTCGATCTGATCGGTGACACGCCGATCGTCGATGTTTCGCAACTGAGCCCCGACCCCGGGGTTCGCATCCTGGCGAAGCTCGAGAGCCAGAACCCCGCCGGTTCGGTCAAGGACCGCATCGCCGCCGCAATGATTCGGGCGGCAGAGGAAACGGGCGAGCTGACCATCGGCAAGACCATCATCGAGCCGTCGTCCGGCAACACCGGCATCGCGCTGGCGATGATCTGCCGCACGAAGGGATACGACCTGAAGATCGTGCTGCCCGAGAGCGTGACGATCGAGCGTCGACAGGTGCTCGAAGCGTTCGGTGCCGAGATCATTCCGTCACCGGGAGCCGAGGGTTCCAACGGCGCAGTACGCCGGGCCCAGGCGTTGGCCGCCGACCATCCCGAGTGGGTCTTCCTGTATCAGTACGGCAACGAAGCGAACCCGATGGCGCACTATGAGACCACGGGCCCCGAGATCTTCCGAGACGTCCCCGACATCACCCATTTCGTGGCCGGCCTGGGAACGAGCGGCACGTTGATGGGCGTCGGAACCTTCCTCAAGGAACACAAACCCGACGTGAAGATCTACGCCGTCGAGCCGCCGAGTGGGGAACGAGTAGAGGGTCTGCGCAGCCTCGACGATGGCTATGTGCCTCCCGTGTTCGAAAAATGGGGTGGAATGGAGCTGCTCGACGGCAAACGCATCGTTCGGCCGATCGATTCACTCGAGTACACCAGGCGGCTCGTGACCGAAGCCGGCATCTTCGCCGGCATCAGTTCGGGTGCAGCCCTTGCCGGGGCCGTGAAGGTGGCGAAGAAGTGGGACTCGAAGAAGAACGGGCCGGCCACGATCGTGTTCATCGTGTGCGACGGAGCGTGGAAGTATCTCTCGACCGGGGCGTACACCGACGACCTCGAGACCGTCGCCGAATCGTTGGGCGACGTCATCTACTTCTGAACTTGAGGGACAGCCCCTCGAGCGGGGCTGCTCCGCGAGGTGTACTGCTGCTGAACGCGAAGAGCCGGCCAGATTCTGGCCGGCTCTCCGCAACGCGTCATCACCCACGTACCTGTTCGGCCGCCAGTCATTCGAGATGTCCTGGCGGCCGAACGTGTTGACGTTGACCGTAGAGGGCGACCCGTCCATCAATCAAGGGCACCTCTGCCCAGCCATCGCCATACGCTGCGCCGGTGGCGAAACGCCCCATCGGGATGTTCGACAGTGGCTTCGGCGGGCTGACCGTGGCGCGAGCCGTCATCGATCTGCTGCCCGGCGAGAACCTCGTCTACCTGGGGGACACGGGGCGGTACCCCTACGGATCGAAGTCCCTCGACGAGGTCCGCCGGTACTCGCTGGAGATCGCAGACCATCTGGTCGGCGACCATGACGTAAAGGTGCTCGTCGTTGCCTGTAACACGGCGACGGCGGCGGCGCTCCCCGACCTCCGAGCGACCCTCGACATTCCCGTGATCGGCGTCATCGAACCTGGTGTGCGCGCGGTCGTGGAGCGGACCGGCTCCCGCAGGATCGGGGTCATCGGTACGGTCGGCACGGTTGCTTCCGGCGCCTACGAGGCAGCCTTGGCTGGATTGCCGGCGACGTCGGTGATGTCGGACGAGGCCGCCGCCGAGATCGTCATGACAACGTGTGCGTGCCCGGGACTGGTCGAGTTCGTCGAACGGGGCGAGACGTCAGGTCGACAAGTGCAGATCCTGGCCGAGCGGTTGCTGCAGCCGATCGTGGACGCCGACGTGGATGCCCTGCTGCTCGGCTGCACCCACTACCCATACCTGGCCAGGGTGATTCGGGCAGTGGTCGGCGACGACGTGGTCCTTGTGTCCTCGGCAGAGGAGACGGCGTTCGCGACTGCGGACCTCCTCGGCAGCCTCGGTCTGCTCCAGTCGGGCACCAAGGGATCGGCCACCTTCATTTCCTCCGGCGATGTTGCCGCATTCACCCGGATGGGGAGCAGACTCCTCGGGCCGGAACTCGCCGACGCCCGATACTGGAGACCTCACGATGCGACCTGATGGAAGAGCCACTGCCGACGAACTTCGCCCGCTGAGTTTCGAGCGTGACTTCACCGACATGGCCGATGGGTCGGTCCTGGTGAAGTTCGGTCGCACGCACGTGCTGTGCACGGCATCGGTGGAAGAGGACGTGCCCCGTTGGATGCGGGGGAGTGGCAAGGGTTGGGTCAGCGCTGAGTACAACATGTTGCCGGGGTCGAGTCCCGAGCGCATCCGACGTCGAACCTCGGGACGGGATCAGGAGATTCAGCGTCTCATCGGTCGAAGCCTGCGGGCCGTCTGTGACATGAACCTGCTCGGCGAGCAGTCGATCACCGTCGACTGCGACGTGCTCCAGGCCGACGGAGGCACTCGGACGGCCTCGATCTGCGGTGGCTTCATTGCGCTCCACGATGCCATCACCCGTCTCGGACTCGCAGCGCACCCGCTGACCGATCAATGCGCAGCGATCAGCGTCGGGATCATCGACGGTGAGTGCCGGCTCGACTTGCCCTACGTCGAGGACGTGACGGCCGAGGTCGACATGAACGTGGTGATGAACGGCAGCGGTGCACTCATCGAAGTTCAGGGCACAGCCGAGGGTGCCGTGTTCAATCGTGGCCAGCTCAACACCCTTCTCGATCTCGCCGAGCACGGAATCGCCCAGATAACCGAGGCCCAGCGGGCACTGCTGGCGACGCCGCCTGCGGCCCGGCCCGATCGGGGTTGATGGTGGCACGTCCCGTCGTGATGCTGGCGACGGCGAACCCGGACAAGGTCGTCGAGCTCGAAGAGTTGCTGGGCGACCGCTTCGATGTGCAGCCGCGCCCGGTCGACCTTGCCGAGACGATCGAGGATGAGGACAGCCTCGAGGGGAATGCGATCAAGAAGGCGACGGAGGTCGCTCAGGCGACCGGGGCGTGGGCTCTTGCCGACGACACCGGCCTGTTCGTCGACGCCCTCGATGGTGCCCCTGGCGTGCACACGGCTCGGTACGCGGGGCCTGAGGCAACGTACGAGCAGAATGTCGACCTTCTGCTGGCGTCGTTGGTCGATGTCGAGCCCGATGACCGAACGGCGACGTTCCGTACTGTTGTGGCACTGATCGGACCGGACGGAGCTGGTCTGACGGCCGAGGGAGCTGTCGAGGGTTACATCGCAGCGCAACGGCTCGGTTCGGGTGGTTTCGGGTACGACCCGGTGTTCGAGCCGATCGAGGGCGATGGTCGTACCTTCAGCGAGATGTCGCGTGATGAGAAACACGAGTTGTCCCACCGCAGCCGCGCGCTGGCCGCCCTCGACACCGCCCTCGCCCAATCGCCCCTCTCGATCTTTTCCTGAGGTGCGAACCTCGGGTTCCGGGCCCCCATTTTCGGGGGCTGGAGCCTCCGGTTCGGTGAACCAGGAGGGTGGGGTGCGAACCGGAGGCAATGACCCCTGGTTTTGTGGGGCACAAACCCGAGGTTTGCAATAGCCTGCACAGTCGTCGCGGACGTGGCGGAACTGGCAGACGCACCAGGTTTAGGTCCTGGCGCCTGAGAAGGTGTGTGGGTTCGAGTCCCACCGTCCGCACCGAGTAGCTGTCGACCGTCAACCACGCACCGCCTGAAGCCGCATGCGCGGGTGCTGTGCCGGTAACCTGGGCGGCTATGACGATTCCTGGCCTGCCTGTTGCCGAAACCCCCACGGGTAGTTTCGGTTTCGACATCTACCAGCAACTGCTGCGCAACCGCATCGTGTTTCTCGGCCAACAGGTCGACGACACGATCGCCAACTCGATCGCCGCCCAGATGCTCTTTCTTGCCGGTGAAGACCCGGACAAGGACATCTGGCTCTACATCAACTCGCCCGGTGGCTCGGTCACCGCTGGCATGGCGATCTACGACACGATGCAGTTCGTCAAGCCAGATGTCGCCACGGTGTGCCTCGGCCTCGGCGCCTCGATGGGTCAGTTCCTTCTCACTGCTGGCGCGCCAGGCAAGCGCTATGCCCTGCCGCACGCTCGCATCCTCATGCACCAGCCGAGCGCAGGTGTGCAGGGCCAGGCATCCGACATCGCCATCCAGGCCGAGAACCTGATCAGGATGAAGCGCGAGATGGCGGAACTCATCGCGGAGCACTCGGGCCAGGACGTGGAAACCATCGTCGCCGACTCCGATCGCGACAAGTGGTTCACCGCAGCCGAGGCTCGTGACTATGGGCTCTTCGACCGAGTGATCGCCAGAGCTGGCGAGCTGGGCGAAGGTGCGCTCGAGGGTGAATCTGACTGATTGTCAGCTGGCCGTCGGATAGGCCGCAGTGCCGAGCCGCCGCAGCTCAGCCACGGCGGCCGCCGGGCCGTCTGGGTGCTTGAACATCCACGATCCCGAGATCATGACGTTGGCGCCCGCCGCGGCCGCGCCTCCGATCGTCGATGAGCTGATCCCGCCATCGACCTCGAGGTCGATCCAATGATCGGCCGTGTCGAGCAGCGCCCGCGCCGCTCGGATCTTCGGCTCCATCGAAGCAATGTATGCCTGGCCGCCGAACCCTGGGTTGACGGTCATCACCAGGAGCATGTCGATCAGATCGACGACGTTCTCGATTTCGGTGATCGGCGTCGACGGGTTCAGCGCGACCGCAGCTGACGCACCGAGCTCCTTCACCAACGACAGCGTGCGGTGGAGATGGCGCGTGGTCTCGGCATGCACGATGATCAGCTCGCACCCAGCCTCTACGAAGCTGGGAATGAGTGCGTCCGGCTCTTCGATCATGAGGTGTGCCTCGAATGGCACCGACACCGTTGGCCGGCATGCAGCGATCACGTCCGCCCCGAAGGTGAGGTTCGGGACGAAACGGCCGTCCATCACGTCCCACTGGATCCGGTCGACGCCGGCTCGTTCGAGGGCCTGGCATTCGTCGCCCAAACGGGCGAAGTCGGCAGGGAGGACAGAAGGGACGATCTTGATCGCTGAACTCATCGCTCGCCATAGTGGTCGCTGGGGCAAACCGATGCCACCCTTGCGCCATGAACTTCGAAGTTCGCGTGGACCGTATGGCTGCCGGAGGCGACGGCCTGGCAACAGCTCCGGACGGTCGCGTCGTCTTCGTGCCGGGCTCGGCTCCTGGCGACCGGCTGGATGTGGAGGTCGTCCAGCAGAAGAAACAATTCTTCCGGGCGAAGGTCAACGATGTGATCGAGCCGTCGCCACTCCGGGTGGATGTGCCCTGCCCTGAAGTCGCACGCGGTTGTGGCGGCTGCGATTGGCAGCACATCTCCGTCGATGGACAACGGGCGATGCGGGTGGAGGTCGTTCGCGACGCCGTCAGACGCATCGCCAAGATCACTGACCTGGACATCGAATCGGGACCGGACCTCGATCCGTTCGGATACCGAACGACGCTTCGGGTGGCAGTTCGAGCCGGGAGGGGCGGCTTCCGAAGGCGGCGCTCGAACGACGTTCTCCTTCCTGCATCGTGTCTCGTCGCTCACCCGCGCCTCGACCAACTGCTCACCGAATCCGACTTCGGCGGTGCCGAGGAGGTCGTGCTTCGGGTGGGCGCTCGCACGGGCGAGTCCCTCGTGCACGTCCTGTCCGGTCGCACCGACATCGATCCGCCGGACAATGTGATCCTGAGCACCGAGGAGCATCCTGCGTCGATCGACGAGGTCGTCACAGGCCACCGGTTCCAGATCTCGGGTCCGTCCTTCTTCCAGTGCAGGCCAGACGGTGCCGAGGCGATGGTCGAACTCGTTGCCGAGGCGATCGACGGCGTCGACGGGCCACTCGTCGACGCATACGCCGGGGTCGGCCTCTTCGGAACAATTCTCGGTCAGGACCGCCCGGTGGTCAGCGTCGAAAGCGCTCCGACGTCGGTGGCGGACAGCCGAGTCAACCTTCCTGATCACGCAACGGTGGTCGAGTCTGCGGTGGAGGACTGGGTCCCGACGTCGGCAGCAGCGGTCATCGCCGACCCCGCTCGCGCCGGACTCGGTGTCGACGGTGCCGCCGTTCTCGCCGGAACCAAGGCCGAGGTGATGGCGCTGGTCAGCTGCGACGCCGCCTCGATGGCGCGCGACGTGTCATTGCTGGTCGGCCACGGTTATCGACCAGAGTGGTCTCGGGTGCTCGATCTGTTCGGGCACACGTCACACGTCGAAATCGTCACCAGACTCGCCCTCACGTGACGTCGTCGGGAACAACCGAAGGTGGCTGAAGTCGGTGCCGAAGCGACGCTCGATCGTTGCAGCTCCGATCGGCGGGGAGAACAGGTAACCCTGCCCGAAGTCGCACCCGAGCGTCCGGAGTCTCTGCATCTGGTCTTCTGTCTCGACGCCCTCGGCGATGACGCCCAGGCCCAGGCGCCTCGCAAGGTCCAGGATCGTCTCGACGAGGACCATCACCCGTCGCGACTCGAGCATCTGCGCAACGAATGACCGATCGATCTTCAACACCGTCGGGTCGTGAAAGACAGCGCGAAAGAGGCTGGATCGCCCGGTGCCGAAGTCGTCGAGCGCGATGTTGATCCCGGCTCGATGCAGTCGTTGGAAGGCTCGCTCCGCCTCCTCAGTCGACCCGAAGCTGTCTCGCTCTGTGAGTTCGATCCCGATGCAGACACCGTGGCGGTTCTGCAACTCGACGATGCGGCTGGCCAGATCATGTTGGGCGAGGGACTGGGCGGACAGATTGACCCAGACGTCGAGGGGATCGCTGCCGTTGCTCCACGCCGCCACTTGGCCGGCTGCTTTCTCGATCACCCATTCGTCGAGTCGCAGGATCAGTGAGGTCTCCTCGGCGATCGGCACGAACTCATCCGGACCCAACACGCCGAAGGAGGGATGATCCCAGCGCACGAGTGCTTCGAACCCGACGACGGCGGAGGTCGCGAGTGAGACGACAGGCTGGTAATCGAGGTGCAGGGTGTCTTCGAAGATGGCGTTCGGCAGCGCATCGGCGAGC
Source organism: uncultured Acidimicrobiia bacterium (assembly GCA_965530755.1). Classification (GTDB taxonomy): domain Bacteria; phylum Actinomycetota; class Acidimicrobiia; order Acidimicrobiales; family SZUA-35; genus SZUA-35. Next base: position 10,942 of record CBESNA010000036.1, read on the forward strand.
GCGCGCCGGTGGACCAGCTTCGCATTGAGCGGTGGGCTGTGGACTCGAACGGCGTTGCCTCCGTTCCGTTTCGCGGCGTACATCGCCGTATCCGCCTGAGCCAACAGTTCTTCGTTCGTGAGGGACTGCCCGGACGACTTGGCGACCCCGATTGATGCTCGAGCTCGCCGTTCGCTGCCATCGAGATCGATCGGGTTCGCTTCGAACCTTGCCAGAATCAGTTGGCCCAGAGCGACCAGAACCTCCGAGCGCCGCTCGCCCGGAACGGTCACGAGGAACTCGTCGCCACCGGGTCGGAACGCCTGCGCTCCCTCGGGAAGGGTTGCAACGATGCTCTCGGCCACAGCGCGGAGCATCTCGTCACCAGCGTGGTGTCCGAGGTTGTTGTTCACCGCCGCGAATTGGTCGAGATCGATCGCAAGGATGCCGACGTGGTTGTCGTCCTGGGTCATCGTGTCCAGCGCTTCGGCGAGAGCCCGGCGGTTCCCCAGACCGGTCAGGGAGTCGTTGTAGGCGGCGTCAGCGAGCTTGGCCTCGAATGTGTGGCGGTCGACCACGAGACCGATCAGGCGGCTCGCGAGGCTCAGAAGGGCGAGCTCCGCGTTGTCCGGTCGCCCGGCGTCTGGATGGAACACCTCCAAGTAGCCGCCGATCGAGCCGTCGCCGAGGAGGGCCGGAGTGGCGGAGCAGCGTGGCCAGGGAGCCAGGCGCTCCGGATTGACGTCCACGAACGTGAGACCGCGTTCGAGCGCTTCCTGCAGCTCGCCGCCAGGCTCGTCGATCGGCTTGCCGGTGAACCGTGTGCCGAGCGCCGGAGGCAGCTCGCCGGCCGCGACCTGACGAAGCAGTCCCGCGGCGTCTGGCACGTGGATGACGGCGCGGCAGTTGTCGATGTTGCGTTCGACCATGATCGCCAATGCCAGGAGGCAATCATCCAGCGGGCGGCGGTCGCCCAGCATCTCGAAGACGTCGACTTGCTCGAGAGCGAGGACTTCCGAGCGTGCTCGTTGACTCGGTCGGCGCAGCCGCATCACCACGGCCTTCCCGTCGAACAGCGTCTCTCCCGACACGTCGAAGGCCCGGTAGTTGCCGTCGTTGTCACTTCTGATTCGGTAGATCCCGGGGGGCCGCAGCCCGTGGAAGATTCGGGTCTGGCTGAAAACGTCCAATGCTCGGACCAGATCGTCTGGGTGCACCAGATCGGCCACACTCGATCCGATCACTGCATCGCGTTCGAGATCGACCTCCTGCTCGAGTGATGGCGAGGCTGCGCGCAGCACGAAGTCGGAATCGACGACAGCGACGAGAGCATCGTCGTCGTTGTCATGAGCTTCGAGGAGCTTCTCCCAGGAAAGTTCGTGTGTCGCCACCGAAGCACCATCGACCACGAACCGGTCGTGGTTGAGCACAGGATCCGACGACTGGTCCCGATGGCCTATGCGGTGCTTTCGCGGCGGCGTTTCTCCTGTTTCTGTCGCCGATTCACTCCGAGAGCAAGGAGTTCGTCGCGGTTGCTCTCATCGACGCGCATGTAGCTGGAGCGCCAATCGTCTGTGGGCCAGCGGATCGACGCCTGCACCGTTGTCTCCGGTGCGAATGCGTGCTCGACGAGATCGAGGGCGTGATGCAGCGTGAGATCGTGGGCCGAGCGGTCACCGGGGGGGCCACATGGGTTTCCGAGGGGAAGGTCGGTGAACACGAAACGGGGGACGCGGCACTCTTCGACGATGTCGCGAGCGCTCCCGATGATCACTGTTGATCGTCCGGTGGCTTCGAGATGGCGTGCGATCAGACTCACGGTCTGATGGCAGACGGGTCAAAGCGGCACCAACAGCACCACATCGACGCCGTCCTCATCACACCATTCGGCGATGCGCTCGGCGTCCAGTTGGCTGGCCCGTTGGCTGTGCGAGGTGGGCGCCGCGTAGAAGCGCTTGCTGACCCGGCCGATGCGGTCGTGTGCCCGTGCGAGTGCCTCCAGCGGCAAAAAGGTATCGATGTCGTCGGTGTGCGTCGCTTCCTTGTGCCACGTGAGGTCTGCGGTGAAAAGCGACGCAGGCCTGGGTTCGCACGGCACGGCCATCGCCTGTTTCGGACGGTGCGCGTCGTCGGGGAACGCCGTCGTGACCACACCGACCGTCGCCTCGGCCAGCGGCTGTTCGAGCCGCTGGAACGGTGTCGTGTCGTGCACTGCCCACTCGTAAGGACGCTCGTAGCCGTGGGCGGCGTAGAACGTTCGCGAGACGTCGATGTAGCTGAGCGCGCGTCGTCTGGACGAGCGGGACCGGTCATTCATGCGTCGACGGTAGTGGCGCGCATGGCAGCAAACCAGACCACGAGCAGCAGCGTGCAACCGGACACGACTCCTGCGGCAGTCCCGAGCGACCACAGCTTCACCGAGCCCGAGATGAGCGCAGCGGTGGCGAGCATCGAGAGTGGCCCACCGTTCCACGGCGTCCTTGGGGCGAGGAGGGCCTGGCGTTCGAAGCGGCCCACCACAGCGATGATTGCCGCCAACGCCAGGGCGGACAGTCCCATCAGGGGAAGCTTCTGGATCCACCAGGCGCCGGTTCCGACCTCGGCCGTCGGCAGGAGGTCGAGTGCATAGAGAATGGCCGAGGCCACGGTGGCGGCGGTGAAGTGCCACAGGTACACCGAGAGTGAGATGCCGTTGGCGGCGACCACGACGGCCCACGCCTTCGGCCGTCTGGCGAGTGCGGCGCTGATCCGCGGGGCCGCAGCAAGAGCCGTCGCGCTGTATGCGGCGCCGAACAACATCAGAGCGAGCGACGGAGGATGAGTCGGCGAGTTCTCGAGACCCGGATGATGGACCATCGCCATCGGGTATGGGCCCACGACGGCAGCGATCGCGGCAGCCCACAGTGCGGCTGCAGTGGCGAGCATGGTCCGACCACGGGGGAGGAGGCCCTCGCGCCAGGCGAAGCCGGCGACCTGGAACAGCAACCATCCGATCACCCAGTTCAGCTGAGCGATCGTGTGGTAGCCGGTCAACCGCAGGATCTCGAGGAGACCGAACATCGCCACGCCCAGTGCGGCAACACGTGCAGGGTTCTTGATGAACGCCGGGTAGAGCCACGGGGCAATGGCGGTGTCGATGGTGTAGTTGGCCAGGAACCACAGCGGAATGGCGGCGGCGACGGCGCCGGCCGCAGCGAGGTTGCCGACGCCGAGGACCGTGCCAACACCAATGATGGCGAGCCACGTGCCGGCGAGCACCGTGGCCGGCGCCGCCATGCGACGCAGTCGAGCCGCAACCCAGTCTTGCGGGCGGCCGTTTCTCGAGAGGTGGCTGTCGAGCGAGACTGCCGACGAGAAGCCGCCGACGACGAAGAACAGAGGCATCACCTGGAAGAGCCAGCTGATCCAGGCCATCGAAGGGGCGAACTCGAGTGCGTTACCCGTGATCAGGTCACCGTCTGGCCCGACCGAAATCGCGATCGCGGCCCAGTGGCCCACGGCGACGGCCACCATGGCGGCCGCGCGGTAGAAGTCAACCGCTCGATTCCGGTCTGACTTCGTCGCAGCGGCGAGATCGGCGATCGAGACCGGGCCGGCGCTTGTCGCCTGGGCCGTGCCGGTCACATGGGCAGTGTTGGTGGGGGCTGCTGATGGCATGTTTCACAGTCAGCCACACGACGATCGAACTGACTGTCGGGAGATTCCCCCAACGTGTCCTGGGGGACACCCAGACCGACAGGTCAGGTCGTGACGTCGCTGACAGCGCCGTCGATCTCGGCCTGAAGACGGTCACGGTCGGCGCGGAGTTGGTCCAACTCGGCCTCGACCTCGACGGCTGAGGAACGGGCTGCCTTCTGGCGCATCGTCTCCCATTCCGTGTAGGTGATCTTGGTGCGACGCCATCCCCACCACAGCCAACCGAAGAAGAGGCCGAGAAGGAACACAATGATCAGTGGAAGGAGAATTTCCAAGAGAACGAAGGGCATGGTCAATTCCTTTGTGCAGTGACGTGGCGAGTTGTGACGGTGCGGAGATCGACGTGGTGATCAGCGGGCGGGCAGTGGAGGCTCACTCGACGAACACCTCGAGGGCGCTCAGCTCGACCCGCCGGTTGGTGGCTCGACCTTCGGTAGAGTCGTTGCTCACCAGCGGCTCGGTCTCGCCAAGGCCGATGCTCTGGATTCGTGCTTCGTCGATCCCGGCGTCGATCAGGTACTGGCGAACGGCGGCGGCCCGAGCATCGCTGAGGGCGAGGTTGTTGTCGTCGTTCCCGATGTCGTCTGTGTGGCCGCTGATCTCGACGACAGGCTCGGTGTAGGTGGTCATGAGCACGACCACCTTGTCGAGGGTGGCGGTCGCCGTGTCATTGAGGACATCCGATCCGGTCGCGAAGGTCACGTTCTCCCTGATCTCGACTGCCAGTGCATCGAACTGGCCTTGCAGCGCGGCGATCTCCTGGTCGATGGCGGGTACGAGCACGGTGACTGTCGTGGTGGCTCCGTCAGCGAATGCCGGTGTCGCTGCATTCACCGTCGCAGTGATCGCCGCCGAGTCATCGTCTGATCCGACAGCCCATTCCGACTCGAAGGTCGTGTCGGTGATGGATGCCGAGCCGACGGCATCGTCACCGAGCCGCGTGAGCAGGAGGCCCAACTGGAGGACTCGAGAGTTTGCGCCGGCGGTGGTCGGATCGAGATCGGCGACGACCAGCTCGTCGACCACTTCGACGGCCGGCTGGCCCGAGGCATCGGGGCGCCCGGCCTGGGCGACGAGCAATGATCGCATCTGTTCGCTCGGCACTTGCCCGGTGAGAACGACCCGGTCGGCGGTGACGGTGGCGGTCACTTCGGTCGGTGCCGTGGCGGCGACCGGTTCGGCGACGGCGACGGCTTCGTCTTCTTTGTCGACGACGGGAGCGTGAGGAGCAGCGTCGAAATCGAGATCGAGGTCTCGTACACCCTCGGTCCTCTCGGCAGCTGCTCGGATGTCGTCAACGCTGACGCCCTCGGGAAGGACACCCCTGATGTCGAGATCTCGGTAGCTGGCATCGAATGCGAACGTGGAAGGGTTGATGCCGGCCGCGCTGAGCTCGCTCTTGGCGTCGTTCACGATCTGGCGTTCGTAGATCGGGATCATGATCAGCGTCATGATCGCAACGGTGACGGCACCGATGAGCAGCACGAGCGGCCCCAGCTTCCACCACGGCAAGGGGAATGCACCGTTGCGCTCATCGACCCAATACGTCGACTCGTGTTGGCGAGTGGTCTCTACGGCTGCATGGTCGGGTACCTGGGTCGTCTGAGTCACGTCGCCTCTCTCGTGTCGATGGTGGCGGGTAGGTCGTGAACACGACGTCGTCCATCGACGAACTGGACGGGGAGAAGCTAGCCCCTCGGGGTCGAAGTGTCGACGAATGCCGTGTCGTCTCGATTTCTCGAGGGGCGTGATGAGTGACACACCTTCGGCATGGAATAGTGGTCGTCCTCATTCGGTTCGACTTTTGAGCGGACAATCCGCCGATGAGTTCACCGTGCGAACAACGGCACGACCGAACGACTGCTCGACAGAAACTGGAGTTTCCACGATGGCAACAAATGATCTCACCCTCGACACCTTCGAAGACACCGTCTCCGGCGATGGCATCGTGCTCATCGACTTCTGGGCGGAATGGTGCGGACCGTGCAAGTCGTTCGGACCCATCTTCGAGGCAGCGGCCGAAAAGCACGACGACATCAACTTCGTCAAGGTCGACACCGAATCCCAACAGGAACTGGCCGGTGCGCTGGCCATCCGTTCGATCCCAACGCTCATGATCTTTCGTGACGGCATCCAACTGTTCTCCCAGGCCGGAGCTCTGCCGGCGCCGGCCCTCGAGGACCTCATCGGTCAGGTTCGGGAGCTCGACATGGAAGAGGTTCGAGCCGAGGTCGCCGCGCAACAAGCGGGCGGCGACTCCGACTGAGCGTCTCGTCTGACAGGCCGCTCGTCGGCCAGTAGGTTCCCGGGACTCAGGAGACCCATTCGCCGGGGAGGACACATCGATGGTCGGCAAGATCACCAACAGTCTCGAACTGGCCGACAACACACCTGAGACGATGGCCGCCGCCACGAGCGGTCATCATCTCGTTCTGGGCCCCGGTGCCCAACTCGAGGCGGAATGGGGTGTCGCCGGGCTCGAACTGCCCGATCTCGATGCGCTGCGAGCCCACCGAGTCGAGCGGACAGTCGCGCAGCTCATCGCCTTTGGATTCGACGGGGCCATCTTGATGGACCCGATGAATCTGCGGTACGTGACCGACTCGACGAACATGCAGCTCTGGGTGATGCACAACGCTGCCCGGTACGCATGGGTTGGAGCGGACGGAACCGTGATGCTCTGGGACTACGTGGGATGCGAGTTCCTCTCGGGACACCACGACGGAATTTCGGAGGTGCGGCCCGCCATCAGCAGCGACTACTTCATCGCCGGTGATCGCTTCGACGAGAAGGCGGACCAGTTCGCCGCGGAAATGGCGATCATCGCCCGCGCCGTCGGCGGGCCGACTCCTCGCGTGGCCGTGGACCGCACCAACGTTCCGACAGTTCTGGCGCTCCAGAGGGCCGGCATCGAGATCGGGAACGGCCAACAAGTCATGGAGCAGGCGCGTCGTATCAAGTCGACCGACGAGATCCGAGCGATGAGATGCGCTGTCCACGCCTGTGAAGCCACCATGGACGAGATGCGCGTCGCACTCGTGCCGGGCATGAGCGAGCGCGACATCTGGTCCATCCTCCATGCGGGGAACATCAGGCGAGCGGGGGAGTGGATCGAGACGCAGATCCTGAGTTCGGGTCCTCGCACGAATCCGTGGTTCCAGGAAGCGAGCAGCCGCATCATCGAGAACGGCGACGTCGTCGCCTACGACACCGACCTGGTCGGCGCCTACGGGATGATGGTCGACATCTCGCGCACCTGGATCGCCGGAGATGTTCCCGCACGGCCGGCTGCCCGCCACGCACACGAGCTGGCCCGGGAGCAGATCGAACGAAACACCGAACTCCTCCGACCGGGCACGACCTTCAGGGAGCTCACCTTCGGGGCGTGGTTCCCGCCGGCGGAGGACTACCGGCACTACTCCTGCCTCTTCCATGGCGTCGGCCAGTGCGACGAAGTACCCGACGTCTACTTCCCGCAGTACTGGGATTCGGCCGGCTACGACGGTGTGCTCGAACCGGGCATGGTCATGACCGTCGAGGCGTTCGTCGGAGCGAGATCGGGCGGGGAGGGAGTGAAACTCGAGAATCAACTGCTGATCACCGACGGCGCTCCTGAGCTGCTGACCGACTACTCCCTCGATCTCTGATCGACCTGACCGCGTGGGCCCCGACGGAAATGCCTGGCCTACGGTGGCGACGTGCGGCGAATCACCACCGGCGAACGTCGGCAGCGTCTCGGGGTTCGCCACCGTCTCGCGATCGCACACCGAACCAATGACGTCGCCTCGATCGCGCTCGATCTGGCTGCGCTGCACTCGTCCGATCCATCGACGGTCTTCCTGTCGGCCGGGGCCCGCATGAACGAACCATCGGTCGGCTCAGTCGAGCGCGCGCTCTACGAGGATCGCAGCCTCGTCCGGCACCACGCCTTTCGCCGCACGCTGTGGGTGATGACGCCTGCCGTCGCTCGGCTCGCTCACGCGTCTGCGACCGCCAAGATCGCTACCGCTGAGCGAAGGAAGTTCCTTGGCGTTCTCGAGGGTGCGGACGACATCTACGACGGGGAGGCTTGGCGGACGGCCGCGCTGTCATCGGTGCGAATGCTGCTCGCCACCGAAGGGCCAATGCCGACTCGTGAGATCGGTACGCGACTGCCAGATCTGACCCGCTCGTTGGTCGTCGGCGCCGGCACGAAGCACGCCGCCGAGGTCGCGGCTCACACGCGCCTGCTACTCCTCGCCGGATTCGACGGCGAACTCGTTCGCTCCGCGCCCTCCCACGGTTGGAACAGCTCCGAGTACGCATGGAGCGATACCGAGACCTGGCTGGGTACACCGCTGACCGGTGTAGGACTGCGTCCCGCAGCAGCGGAGTTCCTGGCGCTCTGGCTCGACCGGTTCGGTCCGGCGACAGAGACCGACATGCGATGGTGGACCGGCTGGACGCTCGGCCAGGTACGAACCGCATTGACCGACATCGGCGCCGAGAAGGTGCTGCTCGACGGCAACTCCGAGAGCACTTTCGGGTGGGTCGCCGGCGATGACGCGACGCCGTCCGAGCCCGAACCGTGGATTGCGCTCCTGCCCGGGCTCGACCCCACGACGATGGGTTGGAAAGAGCGCTCGTGGTATCTCGGCGATGTCGCTGCAGCGCGGACCTTCGATCGGTCCGGCAATGCCGGGCCGACCATCTGGCGGAACGGAGAGGTGGTCGGAGGATGGGCTCAGCGTGGCGACGGCATGGTTGCCGTCGAGCTGTACGCCGAACTCACGAAGACCGAGCGAGCCATGCTCGACGAGCAGATCGATCGGTTCCATGCGTTCGTGGGCGACACGCGGGTCCGCGTACGCTTTCCGGCCGCGAACCAGCCGGACCTGATGCGCAGCTGAGTCCCGACCTGAGCAACCAGGTCAGATCTTCTCGACGATGACGCTGCCGACGGAATACCCGGCACCGAACGAGCAGATCACGCCGATGTCGCCCACGGACAGGTCGTCGCGATGTTTGTGGAACGCGATGATGGATCCGGCCGAACTGGTGTTGGCGTACTGGTCGAGCACGACCGGTGCCTCGTCGGCGTCGGGAACCCTGCCGAGCACGCCCTTGGCGATCAGCTGATTCATCTTGAGGTTGGCCTGATGGAGCCAGAACCGGCGAACTGCCTGCGGGTCGTAGCCGCCGTCCTGGAGGTGTTCTGTGATGTGGGTGGCAACCATTGGACACACCTCCTTGAACACTCGACTCCCGTTCTGCCTGAAGACCAATTCGTGCGGATGGCGTTCGTGATCCTCGGCTCGATTCATGAATCCGGCGTCGTTGCGAATGTTGTTGGAGAACTGGGTCTGGAGTCGAGTGCCGTGGATCTCCCAGCGATCTGTCGAGACGGCGTCCTCGGTGCGTTCGAGCACGAGGGCGGTGCATGCGTCGCCGAAGATGAAGTGGAAATCTCGGAGTTCGAAGTTGTTGTGGGCCGAGGTGATCTCGGGGTTGACGACCACGGCGCAGGAGGCAGAGCCGTTCTTGAGGGCATCGACGGCGGCCTGGATCGAAAAGGTGGCCGAAGAACACGCCACGTTCATGTCGTAAGCCCACCCACGGGCCCCTATCGCCATCTGCACTTCGATGGCGACGGCCGGATATGCGCGTTGGATGTTGGATGCGCCGAGGATCACGGCATCCACGTCGGCGCCGGTCCGTCCTGCCTGGGCCAGCGCCTCGCTGATCGCGGCCACTGCGATCTCGGCTTGGATCGAGAGCTGGTCTTCCGTCCTGGTCTCCAGCGAGGGTGCCATCCGGTCGGGATCGAGAACGCCGACCTTGTCGAGCACGTAGCGGGACGTGATGCCGGACGCCTTCTCGATGAAGGCGCCGTCCGGTACGGCCCGCGCATCGAGCTCGCCGGCGTCGATGGCGGCTGCGTTGGCCTCGTTCCAGCGTTCGGTGGCTGTCGTGAGCGAGGCGACGAGCTCGTCATTGGAGATCGATTGCTCCGGGGTGAACAGGCCGGTACCGGTGATCGAGACCGATGGTCCGTGTGGTGAAGCTGCGGGCGACATGGCCTGAGTGTGGTCGATCGTCGGTGGTTCCACCACCGGCTGAGCGTCGGTGCCGAGTCCTGAACGACTCGTGAACGGGATCGACCCGGGTGTCATCGAGGCCCGAGTGGGTCTAGCGTCGGTCGGGTGAACACTCGTCCTCCACGTATCGTGGCCCTTCTGATGGCACTTGCGCTCGGCGCGGCCGCATGCAGCTCGTCCGACGGCGAGCAAGTGGCTGTCGCCGGTGAAGACGTTGCCGACAGCGATGTTGCTGTCCAGAGTGACGACAGCGCAGCATCGACGTCGCTGCTCGACATCAGTGCTCCCGCTGCCGATGGCTCCACGATCGACCTGTCCGTCTACGCCGGGAAGGATCTTCTTCTCTGGTTCTGGGCGCCGTGGTGAAGCACGTGCCAACGGGAGGCCGGTTCGGTCGCCAACGTGCAAGCTGCCTATGACGGACAAGTGGCCGTGGTCGGCGTCGCCGGTCGCGACGACCTGTCCGCCATCCAGGGTTTCATCGACGATCGTGGCGTCGGTGCGTTCCCCCACATGGTCGATGAATCCGGCGACATCTGGGCCGGGTTCGATGTCCGCAGTCAGCCGGCCTTTGTCTTCATCGACGACGACGGCACGATCGTCGATGACGCCGGGTCGCTCTCGGAAGAGGCCCTCGTCGAGCGTCTCGACGCCCTCGTCGCCGGCTGAGTCCCGCTCGATCGTCACGGTCAACCGGGGCACGCGCTCGTGACACTCAGAAGCACAGCCGATGTCGTCGTGATCGGCGGCGGGATCGCCGGCGTCTCCGCCGCCTTCCAGTTGGCGACCACCCATCGTGTCGTGCTGTTGGAGCGGGAGCCGCAATTGGCGCACCACACGACCGGCCGTTCGGCTGCGGTCTACATCGTCAACTACGGCGGACCGCTCGCCATGCGCCTGACGGTGGCCAGCCGACCATTCTTCGACTCGCCGCCCCCGGAGCTTGCCGATCATCCGATCCTCGAAGCTCGGGGCCTCCTCATGGTCGGCGACGAATCCCATCGAGCTGCGATCGAGATCATGGCTGCCGAGGGTCGGACGCTCGACCCCACGATCGAGTTGGTCGACGGGGCCGCCGCCCGGTCGATGGTGCCTGTGCTCGTCGAAGAGGCTGCCGTCGTGGGCATGTACGAGCCGAACGGCTCGACGATGGACGTGATGGGATTGCACCAGGCCTATGTGCGAGGCGCCGTCGGAGCCGGTGCGGTGGTCAAGCGCCATCGGGGAGCCATCGGGATCGAACGACGGGGTACGGGTTGGCGAGTGTCGACCGCCGACGAGACCTTCGACGCGGAGATCATCGTGAACGCTGCCGGGGCATGGGGCGATGGGGTCGCAGCCATGGCCGGCATCGCGCCGATCGGCCTCGAACCAATGCGTCGTACGGCCTTCACGGTGGGAATCGACGTCGACGCCTCGGCGTGGCCGTTCGTCCACGTCGACAGTGCCGATGGGCCCTGTTACTTCAAACCGGAGGCAGGTTCGCAGCTCATGTGCTCCCCGTCAGACGAAGTCGCCTCGGAACCATGTGATGCGAAGCCGGAGGAGATCGACGTGGCCAGGGCCATCGATCGCATCAACGCAGCGACCACTCTCGGAGTGCGCAGCGTGGCGACCTCGTGGGCCGGCCTCCGCACGTTCGCCCCCGATCGGCAGCCGATCCTGGGCATGGATGGCGATGTCGATGGGTTCTGTTGGATGGTCGGCCAGGGAGGAACAGGCATCACCACGTCCTTTGCGTCCGGCCAGGTTGTCGCAGCCGCTGTTCGGGGAGAGGCGCTTCCTGCCAGACTTGTCGAGCTCGGACTGACGCTCGGGGACCTTGGTCCCGATCGGCTGCGGAAGGGCTAGGCGGCTCAATCGTGGCCGATACGGTTGGGCGGCATGAACGGCATGAGCACTCCCGGGCTGAGGTTGGACATGGACGGGAAACGAGCGACGGCCGGTGAGTTGGCCGATGCGCTGATCGCGGCGCTGCCGCCGGACTCTGACGTGGTCGTTCCGATCTCGAACGGTGAGCCTGTACAACTTCTCGATGCACTCGAAGATCGAGCCGAACGGCTCGATCGGATGCGCGTGCACCAAATGCACGCACTGCGAGATCGCCGCTACCTCCACGGCGAGTTCGCCGGCAAGCTCGATCACGTCTCGTGGTTCCTCTCGCACGTGACTCGTCCTGCGTTTCACAACGGCACGCTGGCGTTCGTACCGGCCAACTTCTCCGAGGTTCCGCAGCTCTTGATCGAGAAGCGGCCCGCCGTCGTGCTGGCCTGTGTCAGCCCGCCGGACAAACACGGCTACTTCTCGCTCGGCGTGAGTGCCGACTACGCGTCGTCGATGATCGGGCTCGTTCCCTTCATCGTCGAGGTCAACCCGTCGATGCCGCGGACGTCGGGAACGAACCGGCTGCACAAGAGCGAAGTGCTCGGCTGGTGTGAGGCAGACACCCCGCTCGTGGAGGTTCCGCCGCCGACGGTCAGCGATGACGATTGCACGATCGCAGGGTTCGTGGCCGAACGGATCCGCGACCGGTCCACGATCCAGCTCGGGATCGGCTCGATTCCCTCCGCAGTCGCCACTTTCCTCACCGATCATCGTGACCTCGGCGTGCACACCGAGTTGTTGTCCGATCCCGTGGTCGATCTCGTCGAGGCCGGCGCCGTCACCGGTCTCTACAAGAACGGCAACCGAGGTCGCATCGTCACGACGTTCGCCCTCGGGACCCGACGGTTGTACGACTTCTGCGATCGGAACGACCTCGTGCAGTTCCTCGCCGTCGACGAGGTCAACGACCCCCGCAACATTGGCGCCGAGCCGAGCATGGTCTCCATCAATGCGACGCTCGAAGTCGATCTGTTCGGGCAATGCGCATCGGAGTCGATCGGTTCGCACTATTGGTCGGGGAGTGGCGGCCAAGCCGACTTCGCCAGAGGCGCCCAATACTCCGAAGGCGGCAACGGGTTCGTCGTGCTGCGCTCGACGGCGAAGGGTGGCACGATCTCGAAGATCGTTCCGCGACTCAATCCCGGCGCCGTCGTCACGACGATGAAGAACACCGTCGACAATGTCGTCACCGAGTTCGGGGTCGCCGAGCTGCGGGGCCGCACGCTGGCCCAACGAGCCCGGGCGCTGATCGACGTGGCTGCACCGCAACATCGTGAGCATCTCGAGGTCCAGGCGGCCGAGATGGGTCTGATCGGCCGCGGCGCACGACGCTGACGCCTCAGGCCGGAAAACGTGATCAGCCGGCCACCGGAGGGGAGGTGGCCGGCTTGATCTCGGGGGTTTCGCCCCCTCGCCGTAGCGAGGAACCCGAAGGAATGACGGCCGAGCCTCGAGAAGGTCGCGAAGAATCCGAGAAAAGTTTCTGACCGACGCCGGTGAGGGGGCCGCATGGCCTGATCCTCGATGTCGATATCGAACGCAGTGTCGAGGTGTCGATCGCGTCGATTGATGCAGCGGTGTCGACGAGCCGTTCGGTCAACAGCCCTGTGCCGCATCCGAAGTCGCAGATCACGGCGCATCCGGAACCATCTCCGAACACTACCCATGCAGCATCTGCTCGATTGTGGGAGCCGGCAGCGAAGCCGCTACGAAGGGGTCTTCGACATCAGGACGAACGACGATCGAGGAGCACGCGATGGCTGAAATGGAATATCGACGGTTGGGGAACTCCGGTTTGAAGGTGTCGGTTCTTTCCTTCGGCTCGTGGGTGACGTTCGACAATCAACTCGACAGCGGGCTTGCCGCCGACTGCATGTCTGCGGCCCGTGAGGCCGGCGTCAATTTCTTCGACAACGCCGAGGCATACGCCGGTGGCAAGTCCGAGGAGATCATGGGCAAGGTCTTCGCCCAGGAGAACTGGCCCCGCTGGTCCTACGTCGTGTCGACGAAGTTCTTCTGGGGCCTCAACAACGACGTCAACATGCAGAACACGCTGAATCGCAAGTATCTCCACCAAGCAATCGATCGTTCGCTCGAACGGTTCGGTCTGGATTTCGTCGATCTCGTGTTCTGTCATCGGGCCGATCCGGACACCCCGCTCGAGGAGACCGTGCACGCCATGAGCGACATGGTGTCGTCCGGTAAGGCGCTGTACTGGGGGACCTCCGAGTGGACGGCGGCCGAGATCTATGCCGCCTACGAGATCGCCGAGCGCAAGAACCTTCACAAGCCCGTGATGGAGCAGCCGCAATACAACATGCTCGAGCGCGAGAAGGTCGAAACCGAGTTCGCCCGGCTCTACGGCGACATCGGGCTGGGGCTGACCACGTGGAGCCCGTTGAAGTCCGGAGCGTTGACCGGCAAGTACCTCGATGGAATCCCAGAGGGTTCGCGCGCCTCGCTGCCTGGTTACGACTGGCTACGCGACGGGCTGACCGACGCTGCGGTGAATGAGAAGGTGGCTCGACTCGCTGACATCGCCAAAGGTCTCGATTGTTCGCTTGCTCAGCTCGCCATTGCCTGGTGCGCAGCCAACCCGAACGTGTCGACGGTGATCACCGGGGCCAGCCGGGCCGAGCAGGTCACCGAGAACATGGGTGCGCTCGATGTCCTGGCACGGCTCGACGACGAGGTCATGGGTCGGATCGGAGAAGTGCTCGGGTAGAGCTGGGCCCGGTCAGGACTCGCGTCTGACGATCGATCGCCCGAAGCTCGGTAGACGGTCGAACAGCTCCTGGGCCAAGGGCACGAGCGGTCGTGCGGTTGGCCAGACGGCGCGCAGTTCGCGTTCGATCATCAGTCCGGGAATCTCCACCCGGTGAAGACTTCCGGCGTCGATGTCGGCCTTCACCGCGTGTTCGCTGATCACCGTCGGGAGCGCTCCGCTGACCACCGCAGCGCGGACCGCTGCGGTGGAGCCGAGCTCCAGTGCACACATCGCCGGCCCGAGTCCGCGCTGTCCGAGGAACTGCTCGAGAGATTCCCGTGTTCCCGATCCTTGTTCGCGCAGAACCAGCGGCGTCGAGGCCAGGGCCTCGAGTGGAATCGAGGGCCGCTGCCGCCATGGATGGTTCGAACCAACGACAACGACGAGACGATCGGTTCCGACGACGTGCTCGGTCATGCCGGCCGCCGGAGAGGGGGACTCGATGAAGCCGAGGTCGGCGGCACCCTCGGCAAGTCGTGTGAGCACGACCGAGCTGTTGGCGACCTCCAACTCGATCGAGTCGTTCGGTCGGTTCCTCAGGAACTGCTCGAGCCACGGCGGCAGGAGGTACTCGGCGATCGTGAAGCTCGCGATCACTCGAAGTCGTCCCTGTTCCTTCGCCTGGAGTGCCTCGACGCCGGCCACCAGCTCGCTGGCCGAGCGAAGCACGACTTCGGCCCAGCCGGCCACAAGATTGCCCGGCGCCGTCGGCACCGATCCGCCGGGGGATCGTTCGAGGAGTTGGAGCCCGAGCTGGCGTTCGAGGTTCTTGATGCGATTGCTGGCCGAGGGCTGGGCGATGTGGTGGGCCTTGGCGGCCTTCGAGAGCGAGCCGAGCCGAACCACCGAGAGAAACAGATCGAGAGCCGCCAGATCGGGGGTGGTCGGCGGAAGCGGCATCATGTCAGGATAGATGCAATGACTATGACCTACCATAGCAGAGAGCTATATCCATAGAGGGAAGAGCCGTCTACTGCCGTCGCCCTGCGGCCATCAGGATGCAGAGGTGACAGCGGTCGACCAACAGTGCCCTCCATCGAAACGCAGCGGGAGCAGTCGGCAGGCCGGGTCCGGTCCTCGAGCAGACTCCGGCCGACAGGCAGTCAGGGGGCTCCTGCCCGGCCTCGGACTGGTCGTCATCGGGAGCATCGTCGCCACGGTCGTCGCAGCGCCGATCTCGGGCCTGTCGAAACTCACGGCGGCAGTGCTCGTCGGCGCCATGATCGGCAACGCAGGGCTCTCAGGCCCGTCGACGACACCCGGTTTGACCTTTGCCGCCAAGCGAGTGCTGCGGGCCGGCATCGTCCTCCTCGGTCTCCGCCTTTCATTGGGTGACGTGTTCGCCCTCGGCCCGAGGGGACTCGGGGTCGTCGTGGTCACCGTCACCGCGACATTTTTCGGGACCCAGTGGTTGGGTCGCAGACTGGGACTCTCCCGAGACCTCTCGCTCCTCGTGGCGACGGGCTACTCCATCTGTGGTGCATCGGCCATCGCAGCCGTGGAGGGGTCGACCGATGCCGAAGAAGAAGAAGTGGTGGCGGCCATCGGTCTGGTCACGTTGTTCGGCAGCCTCGCGATCGTGGTGCTGCCACTGCTGGCCGGTCCACTCGGTCTGAGCGATGAAGCCTTCGGCGCCTGGGCCGGGGCGAGCGTGCACGACGTGGCGCAGGTCGTGGCCACCGCCTCGACTGCCGGCCCGTCGATCGTCGCCATCGCGATCGTCGTCAAGCTCACCCGGGTCGTGCTCCTTGCTCCTCTCGTCGCCGGCGTCAACGTGTATCGCCGCAACGAGCGTCAGCACGACGATGGTGGACAGCCCCCGTTGATTCCACTCTTCGTCGCCCTGTTCCTTGTTGCCGTAGCGCTGCGGTCGACCCGATGGCTGGCTGCAGACGTCGTATCGATGGCGAAGGACCTCGAGGGCTGGCTCCTGACCGCAGCCTTGGTCGGCCTGGGCGCGGGCGTGCGTTTCGATCGCCTCCGCAAGCTCGGACCGCAACCGCTCGTGCTCGGCGCGATCGCATGGGTCGTCGTGGCCGGGGTTTCGTATCTCGGGGTCGTCACGATCATGTAGGCAGCGCAGTCCAGCCCAGCGGCGGCCGGCCCAGTGATAGACACTGCCATGGTCGAACTCACGGCGTCTCTCACGGAACTGATCGGTGCGCTCGATGCTCGGGAGGTTTCAGCGCGAGAGCTGCTGGACCTTCACCTCGATCGCATCGCTCGGCTCGATGGCCAGACCAACGCCGTGGTGACCTTGGAGGTCGAGCGAGCCGAGGCTGAGGCGGCGGCGATCGACGATGCGAGGGCAGACGGGGAGGCGGTGGGTCCGCTCGCCGGTGTTCCCGTCACGATCAAGGACGCCATCGCCACCGAAGGCATTCGCTCCACCGGTGGTGCCATCGAACTGGCCGACCACGTGCCGGCCGAGGATGCCACGGTCGTGCGCAAGGTCCGTGAAGCGGGCGCCGTGGTGTTCGGGAAGACCAACCTTCCTCGCTGGTCGGCCGACTTCCAGTCCCACAACGAGCTCTTCGGGACGACATCGAACCCTTGGGACACCGAGCGCACACCCGGTGGATCGTCGGGTGGCGCAGCGGCGGCGGTTTCGATGGGGTTCACCGCCTTCGAGATCGGCACCGACATCGGTGGATCCGTCCGCGTCCCGTCATCGTTCTGCGGGATCTACGGTCACAAGCCGAGCTTCGGCGTGGTGCCGACGCACGGCTATCTCGATCATGTGACCCACCATCGAAGCATGGCCGACGTGAACGTGTTCGGCCCCATGGCCCGGTCGATCGGCGACATCGAGTTGCTCTTCGACCTTCTCGCCGGACCGAGCGATGACGATGCTTTGGGCTGGCGACTCGACCTGCCCCCCGCCCGTGCGATCGAGCTGGAGGACTTTCGGGTGGTGGCCTGGCTCGACGACGACTTCTGCCATCCCGAGCCCGAGGTGATGGCGGTGATGGAGCAGGCTGTGGCCGAGCTCGAGGTAGCCGGCGCCCGGATCGATCACGTCAAGAGACCGGACATCGTTCCCGGTCTCGCCGCACTCGACGGTGCTCGCGTGATCGGGGCGGCGGCTGACATCTCGGGCGCAACCGAGTTCGAGGCCCCCGACGATCAGGTCGGCCACACCGACTGGGATCTGGCTCGCCGCCGTCGGGACACGGATCGCCTGCGTTGGGCCGAGTTCTTCGCCGGTGTCGATGTGCTGTTGTGCCCGGTGATCCCGGTGCCACCGTTTCGCCATGTCCAGTCGTTGCTGGGCTCGAACTTCCAGTACTCGACGCTGGCCGACCACGGCGACCGTCCCTACACCGACCTGCTGTGGTGGACAGCGCTGATCGGCAGCGCCTACCTGCCAGTGACCGTGCCCCCGATCGGACGCACCACGTCTGGCCTACCGATCGGCGTGCAAGTGGTCGCTCCCTACCTGCACGATCGCACTGCGCTGGCCTTTGCTCGGGTCATGGCCGACGTGCTCGGAGGCTACGAACCACCGCCGATGGCCGCCGACTGATCAGTGGTAGCGCTGGACGAGTCGAGCCATCTCGACCGCTGCGTAGCCCGCGTCCTCTCCGACGTTGTACCCGGTGCCGTCGATGCTGCTCGCCTCGAGCGCAGCTTGATGTGAGTCGACCGACAGGACTCCGAACGCCACGGGGACGCCGGTCGCCTGCTGCACGTTCTGGATGCCACGAGCACACTCGCGAGTGAGCATGTCGTCGGAGGCGGCGACGCCGTGGATCACCGCTCCGAGGCAGATCACGACGTCAACCGTGCGTGACTCGACGATCACCTTCACTGCGAGCGGAATCTCGAAACAGCCCGGAACCGAGTGCACCTCTACGTCGGTGACCGACAATGCGTCGAGGGCCTGCTTGGTGCCCGAGGCCAGCCGGTCGACGATGGCGCTGTGCCATCGGGAGCGCACGATCGCGACGCGCAGGCCCTCACCGTCGAGGTCTTTGGGCGGCGCGGGACGATGGTGGTGCGGAGCCATGGCGGCACCATAGGCGGACCGTGAAGGCCCGACGATTCCTGGGACGTGACATCAAACACGTGCCCGTCAGTCGGCGTCGAGCCAGGGCTGGCCGGCCTCCCACGGCTGGGCGATGTCCGGCGGCCGGACTCGAGGTTCCGCCACGAGGCGGGCAGCGAACACTCCGGCGATCATGCCGAACAGATGACCCTCCCAGGAGATGCCTTCTTGAGGCACCAGCCCGATCAGCATCGACGAGTACATCATGATCACCACGAAGGCGGGGCCGACGGCCGCCGGGCGACGTTCGAAGAAGGCGGCACCGAGGAGTGCGCCGAAGTAGCCGAAGATCACGCCGCTGGCGCCGATGTGGTTGGTACCGCCAGCGAGCGCCCACGTACCGAAGCCGCCACCGATGATGCAGATGGCGGTGACCGTGAGCCAATAGCTCCAGCCCCTGACCGAGACCAGTCCGCCGAGCACCAGCCATGGGATCGAGTTCGAGGCGATGTGTCCCCAACCGCCGTGGAGGAGGGGCGCCCAGAGGATCCCGTCGAGCCCGTCGAGCCGCCTCGGATGTATGCCACCGCTCTGGAACCAGTTGTTGAACACGGATGTGTCGGAGATCTCGATTGCCCACATGAGGATCAGTAGACCGACGAGCACACCGAACGGCGAACCCGTCAGGGCGGCGACCAGTCGGCGACGGAGCATCGGTCCACGGTAGACGTACCGTCCTGCGGGCTGCGATCGGTAGCCTCTCTGGATGCCACATGTCGAGAGCAACGGGCGGAAGATCTTTGTCGAAGAATCGGGGAGCGGCGAGCCGTTGCTCCTCATCATGGGTCTGGGCGGCCAGTTGATCGACTGGCCTGACGATTTCGTCGACGGCCTGGCCGGTGCCGGCTTCCGAGTGATCCGGTTCGACAACCGAGACGTCGGCCTCAGCGAGAGCGACGATTGGGAGCCACCGTCGAAGGCTCAGCTGGCGGCGGCCATCGTGTCGAAACGAAAGCAGCTCGACGTCGGCTACAGGATCACTGATATGGCGGCTGACGCCGCCGGTGTCCTGGCGGCATTGGGGATCGACTCGGCCCACGTGGTCGGCATCTCGATGGGTGGCATGATCGCTCAGGCGTTGGCTATCGAGTATCCGCAGATGGTGCGTTCACTGTGTTCGATCATGTCGACCACCGGCGACCGCAAGAACGGGCGCATCGAGTTCAAGGTGCTGCGCAGGATGGCGCGAGCTGCGGTGCCGACACGGGACGAAGCGGCCGAGATGCTCACCGATCAGTACAGCTGGTGGGCCGGTTCGGCCTGGCGACACGAGGTGCACCTCGAGCGAGCCAAGGCATCGATCGATCGAGCCTGGAATCCGATGGGTACCGCTCGCCAGTCGGCTGCCATCCTGGCCAGCCCCGACCGCACTGAAGCGCTCGGCGGCGTCACGGCCCCGACCCTGGTCATCCACGGCACGCAGGACAAGCTCGTTCAGCCGTCTGGAGGGCTGGCAACGCTCGAGGCCATTCCCGGCGCTCGGCTGCTCATGTTCAACGACATGGGCCACGACTTGCCTCACACCCGCAACGACGAGATCATCGCCGCCATCGTCGGCAACACCCAACGGGCCGGCTGACGCCAAGCCCGAAGCAGTGTTCAGCGAACGGCAGTGTGCAGCGTTGCGCTCATGTTCGTCCGGGCCGCATCGAGCGAAACCCTGGCGCTGGACAGGTCGGAGATGGTTGCAGTCGAACGTGCTTCTTCCCGCTGGCGCCATGCCGAGAGGAGCTGGTTGAAGGCGAGATTCTGGTGTGCGGTCATGGGGAAAATGGTAAGACTCGGGCGCCCGATAGTCAATCTCGAAACAACGGTATATGCGATAAGTTTCGGCAGATGGCCGTTGTTTCGATGGTGGAACGCCGTATTCGCCGTTGCTAGTACAGTGTATAGTATGAACGACCTAGATGACATCAGCATCGAGCTCCTGGACCTGCTCCAACAAGGCGGGCGTCTGACGTTCCGTGAGCTCGGCGACCGGGTCGGTCTGAGCCCGCCGGCAGTGACCGAACGCATCCGTCGGCTCGAGGAACAGGGCATCATCAAGGGCTACCGAGCGGTCGTGGACTACGAGGCGCTCGGCTTCCCCCTGCTGTGTGTGATCCGGCTCAATGCTGGTCGGGATGCGCACGGCCTCGACGAGGTCATCGCTTCGATGCCCGAGGTGATCGAGTCGAACCGCGTCACCGGATCCGAGTCCCACGTGATCAGGGCCCGGGTTCGCAGCACCGCTCACCTCGAGGAGCTGCTCCACGAACTGTGGGAGTTCGGTGACTCGACGACGAACATCGTGACCAGCTCACCGGTGCCGTCCCGACCGATGCAGCTGCGGCGGGCTCTCGACCGCCGCCCAGCCACTCGCTGATCAGGCGGTGAGAGGCCGGCCGGGCCTCAGCCCTCCAGCGGTGGGGCGTCGGGTCCGAGTTCGATCGTGGGGAGGATTGTCGCCTCGAACTCGTCTAGCCACGCTGGATTCTCCAGGTCGGCGGCGGCCCAGATCCCGATGGGTTCGGACCCCTCGATCCTGACGAACCAGAACGGGAAGGTCAGGAACGAATTCACGATCCGATTCTGCTGCTGGACGACCAGCGGGTCGAACGGCACGACGCTCGTGCTCTTCACACAGCGGGGGCAATCGTCCAACAAGCTGCCCTCGAGATCGGGGTTGACACGAACGTCCCATACCTCGACCGTGCGTCCGGAGATCGTGGTGTCGGGACGTCTGTCGACGGTGGTCTCGTTCTCGGCGAACATCGCCTCCAGATCGTTGGGATCCATGCTCCCTGGTTCACGGCTGAGCCTGTCGATCGACTCCGACTGCGTGTACCAACCGCCGATTCGGGCGGCGACGAAGACTCGCACGGCATCGTCCGGCTGTTCGTAGAAGAGCTGGAACTCACCGGGACGGGGGTAGACGACCTCCATCTGGCCAGGGGCCTCGAAGTCCATCGTCATTCCGAGGAAGTCGGTGGTGACTGCTTCGGCCGGGAGTGGCAGGCCGGGAACGAGGATCGTCGGCTCCGCTGGGGTTTCCTGTTCGACGACCGTGCTGGACGACTGGTCGTCCGGCTGGTCGGCAACCACGAGGCCCTCTTCCTCGCCACTGGTGAACAGCAGACCGGCCGCAATTGCCACGATGGCGAGCGCAGCGGCAGCCGCCAACCACATGGGTCCTCCGGCGTACTCGACCAGGAAGAGGTCCTCGAGGACCGATTCCTGGTCAGCCGCCGCATCGGCAGTGGTCAATGCGTATTCCATCAATACCTACGGCGTCCGACACCGCCGAAGTGTTGCAAAGAATCTCAGACGGCGCCCGAGAACGACAGCTCGGGCCCCTCAGGCTTCGAGCGCTCGACCGATGTGAGCGGCAGCGGCGGCGACACCGGATTCGCCGATCGGTGCTCCCATCGCCAGCAGGGTGGCCTCGACAGTACCAAGGGTCCCGAGGAGCATCGGTGGATTCAGATGGCCCATGTGGCCGATCCGGAATCGTGGCTGTTCAGCATTGCCGATGCCCAGGCCGAGGGTGAGGCCTGCGTCGCGCTCGGCCCGCAGCCGCAGCTCATCGGTGTCGATGGAGCCGGCGAGGATGGTGGTGGTCGCGTGGGAGCGATGTTGCGGGTCGACGATGTTGCAGCTCAGTCCGCTTTCGGTCGACCACGCGTCGACGGCTGCCCACACCGAGCCGGCGAGCACTTCGTGGCGAGTCCACACGTTCTCGAGCCCTTCTTCGGCGATCATGTCGAGCGCTTCCCGCAACCCGTAGAGCAGCGAGATCGGCGGTGTCCCTGCGTAGTACTGGTAGTGAGCCTCGACGTTGAGCCGCGACGCCCAGTCGACGTAGCCGACCCGAGCGTCGGCCTTGGCGTGGGCAGCCAGCGCCCGCTCGTTGGCCCACACGAAGCCGAGACCCGGAGGTGTCATCAGGCCCTTCTGTGATGCAGCCACGGTGACGTCGACTCCCCAGGCGTCCATCTCGTAGCGATCACAGCCGAGCGAGGCGATGGCGTCCACCATGTAGAGCGCCGGATGATTGGCAGCGTCGATGGCGTCACGGATCGCCTTGATGTCGTTGCGAACACCGGTGGCGGTGTCGGTGAGAACAACCATCACGGCTTGGATCTCGTGATCGCTGTCGGCTGCCAGCCGATCATGAACGGCTGCGGGATCAACGGGACCGTGGTCGGTTCCCGGCATGACTTCGACCTCGAATCCCGAGATCGACGCCAACTCGCCCCAGGCCACGGCAAACCTTCCCGACTCCAGCACGAGCACCTTCTTGTCGAGCCGCAGCGTGTTCGACACGGCCATCTGCCAGGCGGCGTGACCGTTGCCGATCACCGTGAACGCTTTCCCCTCGGTTCTGGCGATTCCGGGGAGGTCGGCGAACAAGCTGTTGGAGAGGTCGACCAGCGGCCCCTCGTAGATGTTCGGCATCGGTCGTTGCATTGCGGCGATGACTCGATCGGGCATGATCGACGGACCGGGAATGGCGACCATCGGTCGGCCTTGACGTAGCGACATGATCGCAGGCTAGAGCCGTCAGTCGGGAGCGATGGGCATCACCATGGTCGTGAAGGTTCCATCGTCAGCCGACCGGATGACGAGCGGCTGGAGTGAGTCGGTGATGTCGATCACCACCTCCCGGCCGACGGTGGCGGCCAGCGCATCTCGGATGAACGACGGGTTGACGAGAACGGTCTGGTCCGGGCCGGTGTGGAAGGCCTCGATGTGGCCGGTGCCTTCAGCTCCGTCGACGTGGACACCCGAAGACGTCACCCGCATGGTGACCGGGCCGCTGCACCCGGCGAGGGCGGATTCGATCGCCAGAGGGTCCGCGGTGACGCTCGAGACACCCGCTGGTGCGTCGAGGACAGCTTGATAGTCGGGGTACGACGTCGGTACCGGCCTGGCGGAGGCCTCGACCACTCCGGTCAAGGTCGCGGCGGTGGCGGTGACGTCGATCGTGATGTCGCCATCCACGTCGAGACGCGTTCGCCAATCGGCCATCGTGGTCGCAGCCAGAACGACGGCGAAGTTCGAGGCGAGCTTCGCCGGCACGAGGTCACGTACGGCGAGGCGATGGCGGTCGGTGGTCACGATCCGAAGCGAGCCGTCCTTGCCCTCGATGAGCACGGTCATCAGGTCGGGGTGCTTCGGATCGGTGCCGGCGGCGGGCAAGACCTGCATCAGCGCGTCCCCGAGGGCACGGGCCGGCAGCGAGACGGAGCCAACCGTGGGTGCGTGGGCAGTGTCTGATTTCATGATCGTTTCCTCGTTCGGTGAGATGGTGGAGCCCAACGAGTGGGCGAGGGCGTGGACGCGTTCGACGCTGTTTGCGAGTTCGTCGAGGTGGTGGCCGACGAGGGCCCGCCGGTCTGCCGGTGACATCTCGATGGCGCGGGCTATCTCCGACAGCGGTATTTCGAGCCGTCGAAGATCCCGAATCAACCGTCCGTCGCTGACCTGCTCCTCGGTGAAGCGCCGATAGCCCGTTCTGGGATCGATCTCCGCCGGGTGCAGGACGCCTCGATTGGCGTAGAAGCGCACCGCGCTGACCGACAATCCTGTCGCCATGGCGAACTGGCCGATGCCGATCAACTGCTCAGCGCCGCTCAGTTCGTCCACGCCGCTCGTTTCGTTCGCACCGCTGTTGTCGTCCACACCGCCAGCTTCATCCCTCCACCAAGATGAGAGTCAAGCACCTTCCTCTCGACTCGAGGGCATTGTTTGGTTGGAGTCGTCGTCTGGTCACGCAGACGTCGTGGGGTGGTGATTGACTGGCGCGGTGCCCACCTTCGATTTCGAGTTCACCGTCGACGCTCCCTTCACTGCAGTCAGCGAGTTCCACAGCGATGCGTCTGCCATCAAGACACTGACCCCCACGTACGCCCAGATCCACTCGATGGATCCGCTGGGGGAGGGGTCGATCACGAAGTTCACGGTCTGGGCAGGCCCCATCCCCGTTCGCTGGACTGCGGAGCACAGCGGGATCTCCGACAGCGGGTTCACCGACACGCAGACGGCAGGCCCGATGAGGCGCTGGGTCCACACGCATCGCTACGAACCGGTCGACGACTCGACCACCAAGGTGACCGAACACATCGAGTACGAATTCGGCAGCGGCAAGGACCGGCTCATCTGCCTGCTGATGTTCAACCGCCCGGCCCTGCTCGGCCTCTTCACCTATCGCAAGTGGCGCACCCGATTGGCGCTGCGCAAACGCTGAGGTCAAACAGCCAGTCTGAGCTCCCGGAGCCCCCTGATCACGAAGGTCGGGTGATAGGCAGGCTCGTCGACCAGAGCCAGCCGCGGAAAACGTTCGACGAGGCCGCGGACCGACTGCGCCAGCTCGAGGCGGGCCAGTGGTGCGCCGACGCAGAAGTGGATGCCACCACCGAAGCCGATGTGGGAGGCGTCGTTGCGGCCGACGTCGAACGTGTCCGGCTCGTCGAAGCGGCGGGGATCGCGCTGCGCCGACCCGAACAGCATCGCCACCTCGTCACCGACTGCGATGGACTGCTCTGCGATCTCGACACCACCATCGAGGACCCATCGTTCGAACATCTGCAGCGGTGAGTCCCATCGCAACAACTCCTCGACTGCGGCTGCCGGCTCGACCTCGCCGGACACGAGACGGACCCACTGGTCTGGATGAAACATCAGTGCCCGGAATCCGTTGCCGAGCGTGTTGACCGTGGCTTCGTGCCCGGCTTCCAGCAGCACCATCGTCGTGGAGATGATCTCGGCCTCGCTCAACGTGTCGCCGTCGTCCTCGACGGCAACCAACTGCGAGATCAGCAGATCGTCCGGTCGTCGCCGCTTCTCCGCGATCAGATCGCGGGTGTAGGCGATGTACTCCGCAGCCGCCGTGTTGGCTGCGACCTTGGTGTCCTCGTCAGATTCGAGTTCGTACATCTTCACGATGGCGTGTGACCAGTCGAGGAGTAGCTGCGAGTCCGAGATGGGAACACCCAGCATCGAGCAGATCACGGCAAGGCTGTATGGCTGGGCGTAGTCGCTGAGCAGATCGAAGGTGCCCCGCTCTTCACACTGATCGATCAGGTCGTTCGAGAACCCGGCAATGGCGTCGCCGAGCTTCGCGACCGAGCGCGGGGTGAACACCTTCGACACGAGGCGCCGAAGGCGTGTGTGGTCCGGTGGCTCCAGGCACAGCAGCGACCACTGCTCGTGCTCGTGGAACGAGGACCAGCGGGGATCAGGAGCGGCGCGGCCGAGCTCTTCGTGGGAGTACCGGTGGGTGTATGCGCGGCCGAGGCGACGATCTCGCAGGGTCGTCGAGATGTCGTCGAAACGGGTCAACACCCACTGGTTGGTCCGCTCGTGCCAGAAGATCGGCGTCGACTCACGCAGTGCCGAGAGCACGGGATACGGGTCGGCTATGAACGCAGGATCGCTCACGTCGAATCGGGTGATCAGCCGGTCGAGCTCGGTCATGCCGGGATGGTAGGCCTTCGTCGTCGACGATGACATTGCCGACCGTCGTAGCGTGTGGTGGACTCCCGGCCATGAGCACTTTCGAGGGCGGACTCGCCGTGATCACTGGTGGCGGGGACGGCATGGGCCGGGACCTGGCGGTCCAACTCGCCGCCGAAGGCTGCCACGTGGCCATCTGCGATCTGGCCGAAGACGGCATGGAGCGCACGATCGCGCTGGCGCTGGAGGGAGCTCCCGCCGGGACGAAGGCAACGGGTCACCGCTGTGACGTGTCGAACGAAGCTGATCTCGAGCGGTTCCGCGACGAGATCCTCGAACAGCACGAAACCGACCGGATCACGCTCTTGTTCAACAATGCCGGGATCGGCGGCGGAGGGTCGATGGTCGTCGACGGCCGGGACACGTGGGAGCGGTCGTTCGCCGTCTGCTGGGGCGGTGTCTACCTCGGCACCCGGGTGTTCCTGCCACTGCTGATGGCAGCGGAATCGTCCCACATCATCAACACGAGCAGTGTGAACGGCCTCTGGGCATCGCTCGGGCCCACGCATCCTCACACCAGCTACAGCGCCGCCAAGTTCGCCGTACGCGGCTTCACCGAAGCACTGATCCAGGATCTCGCGATGCATGCGCCGCAGGTCAAGGCTCATGTCGTCTTTCCCGGCCATGTCGGCACCGGTATCGCCGCCAACTCGGTGACCGCTCACGGCATCGACCTGTCGATCGATCCCGGTTACATGGAGCGGGCTGCAGCGTTCCGAAACGAAGCCCCCACCACTTCGGCGTCGGCCGCCGGCGTCATCCTCGAGGGTGTTCGGAACGGCAAATGGAGGATCCTGGTCGGCGAGGACGCTCACGTGCTTGATCAGATGGTGCGCGATCGGCCGGACGAGGTCTACACCGAAGGCTTCATGTCCGACCTGGCGGCGCAGGGCGTCCTGGCCAACCTCCTCGACTGAGC
>CBESNA010000037.1:0-37517 GCA_965530755.1 uncultured Acidimicrobiia bacterium
TTCTCCCGTCCACTTGCTTCGAGGGGCTGCCGATGACGATGGTCGAAGCGATGGCAGCGGGGGCGCCTGTGCTGGCATCTTCACAGCCGACTTTCGCCCCCTACGTCGAGCAGCAGGGGCCAGAATGGCTCGTCAACCCAGGCGACGTCACGCGCTGGACGGAATCTATCGAATCACTGAGCGACGACGAAACCGTCGATCACGCTGGCGAAGCCGCTCGTGCACTTTGGGCTGAACACTTCAGACCCCAGCAATCGGTCGAGCATCTCTTGGAGATCTACCGAGCTGCAAAGTCAGCCTCGTCGGCGAGACGGATTGCCACGTAGGATTTTGGGATTCCGAGGAATCTCTCGACCACGATCTCGTGGTCCGGAAACAACCGCTGCATGTCTGCCTTGGTCAGAAGGTTTGTCGTTGCGAGGAATTCGTCGACCTCGGTCTGCGTCGGACGCGTCAGCAAACCCCATCCGGTGAAGTTGCGAAGTAGCTTCGCTTGGACCGAGATGGGCAGGAAATGCACGAACGGTGCCAGGAGGTGAGTCTCGATTGGGAAACACCGGGCCGGCGTCTGGACAAACGACGAAGGAGCGAGTCGTCGGCATTCTTCTGCGAACGCTGGCCACCGTTCTCGCCCGACGTGTTCGATGACGCTGTTCGAGAACGTCAAGTCGAAACTCTGGTCATCGAAGGGAGTTGCCGTCGCATCCCCAACCTCGGCTCGCACGTTCGGGAGTGACGTGCTTTGGTCATCGAGGTTGAGAAGTGTGACCTGGGGCGTGTACTTCGAGTATCGCCAGACATTCTCGGACCCGCCGAGATCGACGATGCGGCTGACTGCGATGCGTTCCATCACCTCAGCGTCGAATCGAGCCATGCGCTGACGGCGGAAGTACGGCAACACGAGATCGTAGACTCGATGAATCAAGGGCTTTGACACGGTGGCATCCTGCTCCATGCGCTCCGACGAGTAAAGCGACAGCCTGGTTCGCCCGTTGTCCGACCCATCAGCGGTGTCGGCCTGTCCCGGGGCACAGCACACGTGGCATATCGCTCAACATCGGCCACGATGGGACGAAAGTGACAGGGTAAGACTGGTGCCTCCACCTCCCCCGGATGATCGACGGTGTAGACGTGTTCAACGACAATTTCAACGGCAAGAAGGTGCTGGTCACGGGCCACACCGGATTCAAGGGCACGTGGCTGACCATTTGGCTCCAGCAGATGGGGGCCGAGGTCGTCGGCATCGCCGACCGCATTCCCACGCAACCAAGCCACTTCGAGGCCGCCGGCCTCGGCGACACGATGCGAACGCACTGGCTGGACATCCGAGACATCGATGCCGTCCCGGCCGCCATCGCAGCAGAAGCCCCGGACTTCCTCTTCCACATGGCCGCTCAGGCACTTGTGAAAGCCTCTTATGACGATCCGGTCGGCACGTACAGCACCAATGCCATCGGCACCGCCAACGTGCTCGAAGGCCTCCGCAAGCTCAACAACGCCTGCACAGCCGTTCTGATCACGTCTGACAAGTGCTACGAGAACGTCGAGACCTACTACGGCTACCGCGAGGACGACCGCCTCGGTGGCGCCGATCCGTATTCGGCTTCGAAAGCAGCGGCCGAGATCATCATCTCCAGCCACACACGCTCGTTCTTCGGCGGCGACGACAGCGAACGTAACGTCCGTATCGCCGTCACCCGAGCCGGCAACGTCGTCGGGGGCGGCGACTGGGCAGCCGATCGCCTCGTTCCCGACGTTGCCCGAGCCTGGTCGAAGGGCGAGAACGTCACCATTCGGCGCCCTCAAGCCACGCGCCCGTGGCAGCACGTTCTCGAGCCTCTCAGCGGCTACCTCCAACTCGCAGGGGAGCTGTCGAAGCGTCCGGAACTCCACGGCGAGGCGTTCAACTTCGGCCCCCCAGCCGAGGCCGTGAATCCTGTACGCGACGTGGTCATCGCCCTCAAGCAGCACCTCGATGGGCTCGACCTCACCATCGACGAGTCCCAAGCGCACTTCCACGAAGCCGGACTCCTCAAGCTCAGCTGCGACAAAGCCCTGAGCTATCTGGGTTGGAAGCCGGTCCTCGACTTCGACGAGACGATGCTGATCACCGGCGAATGGTTCGCCCGCTACTACAGCGATGGCGATGCCGGTATCCACGACTTCACCAGCGCCCAATTGGCCCGCTACACCTCGCTCGCGACCGAGCGAGGCCTGTCCTGGGCCGAGTAGTGGAAGCCGAGGCGCCGGAGCCCGCCATCTTCACTCCCCTCCCCCGAATCGCCACAGAGGGCGGCGAGGTGATGAAGGCCCTCCGTTCAGACGAACCAGGTTTCCTCGGCATCGAAGAGGCATATTTCTCCCGGGTCGATGCGGGCAGCGTTCGCGCCTGGAAACTCCACACCGAAATGTCGCTCAACGTCGTCGTGCCCATTGGCCACGTCAGGTTCGTCGTCGCTGCCGAGAGCGACTTCGTCGTCTTCGACCTCGGTCCAGAGCACCACTACGGACGACTCACGATCGCCCCAGGCAACTGGTTCGGATTCAAGGGAGGCGTCACCGGCGGGCTCGTGCTGAACTTGGCGGACGTGCTGCACCGACCCGACGAAGGCATGAACCGACCAGTCGAAGCGTTCGACTACACGTGGTGACGAACAACCGAGGAGCTTGCTGATGGGAATCTGGAACCGCCTCGCGCGTCGCGAGGCCGAGCGGGGCCTGGAGCCCATCGCGATCATCGGCGCCGGCTATGTCGGTACGGGCGTGATTCACTCGATCGCCCAGTCACCCGGGATGCGTCCGGCGCTGGTCGTGAACCGAAACACCGATCGGGCGGTCGAGGCATTCGTTCGCCTCGGCCTTGCCGAGACCGACGTCGTGGTTTCGGATGACCGTTCCACACTCGAGTCAGCCATCATCAGTGGCACCCCGTGTGTGACGACCGACTCCTCGGTCATCACGACACTTCCCATCGACGTGGCAGTCGAGGCCACTGGCGCTCTCGACTACGGCACCCGCACAATCCTCTCTCTGCTGGACTCGGGCCGTCACGTGGTCAGCTTCAATGCCGAGTGTGACGCGCTCCTCGGATGGCTGTTCCACCAACGGGCTCGAGCTGCCGGCGTGATCTACACCATCGCCGATGGCGACCAACCCGGCGTGCTTTTCCGACTCGGGCAGGAGGTCGAGGCCATGGGCTTCGCGCCCACGGCCTACCTCAACTGCAAACGCCACCTCGACGTCCACCAGAACCCTGCCACCGGCGCCGGCTACGCGGCCCGCGACACGACCTCCGCCCACATGACCACCGCCTTCGGGGACGGCACCAAGATGCAGGTCGAACAAGCGGTCGTCGCCAATGCCACCGGCACCATCCCTGACGTGCGAGGCATGCACGGCATCGAGTCGACCGTGGCCACCGCTGCGGTGGACATCCCCGCCATCCTGAGCGCTCCGGGTCGGGTCGACTTCACCCTCATGGGCGACTTCGGAGCCGGTGTCGGGATCGTCGCTCGTCACCCGCACCACGACCTACACCAACAGGCGATGGGTTTCTACAAGATGGGCCCCGGACCCGACTACTTCTTCTTCCGGCCCTATCACCTGGTTCATCTCGAAATCCCGCGCACGATCGCCGAGCTCCTGCTCGATGGCGAGCCGCTGATCACGATCGACGCTCCGCATGTCGCCGAGGTCGTGGCCATCGCCAAGAAGGACCTCTCGACCCACGAGAAGCTCGACTGCATCGGCGGCTTCTCTGCTTACGGACACATTGACACCGCCGCCGGGGCGGAGGGGTTCTTACCCGTTGGTCTGGTCGAATACGCGACCATGATCGCAGACGTGACCATCGATCAGCCCATTCCGCTCGCTGCCGTCGAACTCGACCGCACGAAGATCGTGGTGGACGAATGGCTCCGGATGCATGGGCACACGTGAGACCGGCGGAGCGATGATCTTCACCCCGACACCGATCGACGGCGCCGTGGTCATCGACCTCGAACCGATCCGCGACGAGCGAGGATCGTTCGCCCGTGCATGGGACCGGCAGGCCTTCCTCAGCAACGGCATCGATCCGGCCATCGAGCAGATGAACTTGAGCCAGACGTTCGCCGCAGGGACGTTCCGGGGCTTCCACTGGAATCCAGCCCCTCACGGCGAGGCCAAGAGTGTTCGGTGTGTCAGCGGCTCGGTCCTCGACGTCATCGTCGACATGCGTCCCGACTCCCCGACGCTGCACGAGTGGCATGGCGTCGAGCTGTCGGCAGAGAATCAGCGGATGCTTCACATCCCCGAAGGGGTGGCGAACGGATTCCTGATCAGGAGCGACGACACGACGCTCCTTTACACGACAACTCGGTCCCACCAGCCGGGCATCGAACGCGGCTTCCGGTTCGACGATCCCGTCATCGGCATTACATGGACGTCTCCTGTGACAACAGTCTCTGAGAAGGACCAATCTTGGCCGCCGGTGGTTGTCACCTGAGCAAACAGGGCCTCAGCGATGTTTCCGGCGGATGACGATGCGATCCTGACGTGGGCGATTTCACCCTCGGTCACCATTCCGCCGCAACGCGAGGTCTAGGTTCTAGTACGAGGTCGGCGAAGGTCTCTGGCCTGACAACGGTGACGGTGGGCGAAGTGGATCGGATGAAGAAAAGAGCGGTCGAACGACGTCTTGCGACGCGTTTCGGCGATGCCTTGGCGGTTGCCATTCCGTGGACGCTCGTACTCCTCGTTGCCAACATCACCGAGGAGCACGCACGCTCGAATCTCCAGTCGATCGCCTTGATCGCAGTGACCGTGGCAGTGACCCTCTTCGAGTACCAGCGGAACGATCTCTACGAAATTCGCCCCGCCCTGCCCCGCACCGACGAGATCTCGCGGCTGCTCGTGTCCGCCGTCGTCGGCGCCGGCGCCCTCATGGCCGCCGTCGCATTTCTCGACTGGCGACTAGGCGCCCAGGAGGTGCTGCTCGGCACCGCCACAGCAGCCGCCGCTTCGATTCTCACCCGGGGGATGAATCGCGCCATCGCCGGCGAGATCGCGGGCAAACATCCGCTGCAGAAGGTCGTCATCGTTGGGAGCGGCGAGGAGGCCGGCGAGCTGGCCGAGGTCATTGTCGATCACCCGGAATCTCGCTTCGAGCTGGTCGGCCTGATCGGGCATCTGCCTGTCGCCGACAAACACGGTCTCGCCCACCTGTGGCTGGGCCCAACCCAACGCCTGGTCGAGTTGATGCATGTCCACGAGACCCAAGCTGCCATCGTCACCCCCACCGGGTTCCGCGGGGAGCAGTTCAAATCCATCACCGAGCAGCTCTTCAACGCCGGCTTCGACGTCCACCTCTCGACCGGCGTCAGCCGTCTCTGGGCCGGCCGCTTCGATGTACGTTCGTTGTCGCACGAGCCGATCGTCGTGATGTCGTCGACGGAAACCAAGGCATGGCAACGCTTCTTCAAGCGGCTCCTCGACATCGTGGGGGCCACCATTGGCCTCATCCTCGCCTCACCGATCCTCCTGCTCACCGCCCTCGCCATCAAGGTCGAGGATGGCGGGCCGGTCATCTTCCGTCAGAAGCGAGCAGGTCGCGGCGCCGAGTTCTTCGGCATGATCAAGTTCCGCTCGATGGTCGCCAACGCAGAAGAGCTCAAGGCCGAGCTCGCCTCGGACAACGAACGAAACGGCCCCCTGTTCAAGCTGTCGGACGATCCTCGGATAACTCGAGTCGGCCGCTTCATTCGGGAGACCAGCATCGACGAGCTCCCGCAGCTCATCAACGTCCTACGGGGCGAGATGAGCCTTGTCGGCCCCCGGCCGGCCCTGGTCGAGGAGGAAGAGGCGTTTGACGACGAGCTCCGGGGACGATTCGACGTGCGCCCTGGCATCACCGGTCTCTGGCAGGTCGAGGCTCGCAGCAACGCAAGTTTCAGCGCCTATCGCCGCCTCGACCTGCACTACGTCGAGAACTGGACCTTCAGCCTCGACCTTCGGATCCTCTTGGCCACTGTGGAGCAGATCCTGGTCAGCGTGCTGATGCTTCCGCTGAAGCATTTTCTCCCGAACGTGGGGACCGAGGCGATCGTTGCCCCCATGTCACCCACGGTCATTGATCTGCGGGAGAGAACAACGAAGAAGCTCGTCGCAGAGCATCAATCAGCGCCGGTGCCGGTCGACGGGGCACCCGGCCAGTGAGCCTCCGCCCCGTGCCTCGTCCACGACGCACGGCCACCGAACGGAACCAGTCGATCACCGTTCGTAGTCGCACTTTGAGCAATTCACCCTTGTTTCTTTCTTCTGACGGCCTCGCTTGCCATACTCGTGCTCGGCAGGCGTGAGTGCGATGGGATCGTATGACTTTCACAGAGGACAGGCCCGCCGCGATCCTCGCGGCAACGGCACCCACCGGGTGGTATGCATCCGGTGGCAAGCGGGTGGTCGATCTCCTGATCGTCGCGCCGCTCCTCGTCGTGGCGTCCCCGATCCTTCTCCTCGCCGCTGGCGCCCTGCGGGCCATACTCGGCCCGGGAATCGTGCTCAGACAGGAACGAATCGGACGCGACTCGCAGCCTTTCACGATGTACAAACTGCGCACGATGGAACACAGCAGGCGCACGATGCCCCATGACCGTTGGGACGGCCAGGACCGCCGAACCGGACACAAGAACGACAGCGACCCGCGACACACCAGATTGGGCCGCATGCTCCGCAAGTTCAGCGTCGACGAGCTGCCGCAGCTGATCAACGTCGTGCGGGGCGACATGTCTCTCGTCGGACCTCGCCCGCAAGTTGCGGCCGTGGCCTCCGCCAGCTTCAGAGCTCACCCCCGACATCTCGTGCGCCCTGGTCTCACAGGACCCTTCCAGGTCTCACCGCTGCGAGTGGAAGGAAATCTCGACAACGGGCTCGCCATCGACGCCGCCTATGTCGAGCGGCTCGAATTCCGAGGTGATCTGCGCTTCCTGGTGAGCACGGTACGAGCACTCGTCGGGGGCACCGGAAGCTGACCTACCAGATCTTCCATTCGGCTTCGTCGTTGTCCCACATCTCGTTGAGCGCCGAGTACTCACGGTAGGTGTCCATCCCCATCCAGAAGCCGAGGTGCTCCCACAGCCCGAGGCCGCCTTCTCGAGCAAGGTCTTGCATCGGACCCTGTTCGAAGAAGTGGGAAGGATCATCGAGCAGACGGTCCAGGAACGCCTGGCGGAAGGCGAAGAAGCCGCCCGAGACCCAGCCATCAGACGGCAGTTTCTCGGCGAAATCGATCACGCGGTTGCCGTCGGTCGCCAACTCGCCGTAGCGGCTTGTCGGGTGGACACCGGTCACCATGGCCATCATCTTCGGATCGGCGGCGAGGGCGGAAAGTTCCCCGGACAGGTCGACGGCGCCAACGCCATCGCCGTAGCTCACCATGAAGTAGGGCTGGTCCAGGAGATGGCGGACCTTGTCGAGACGACCTCCGGTACCGGTGTGCATCCCCGTGTCGACGAGGCTCACCTCCCAGTCGTCGAGGTCTGCCCGCTTGTGGAATTGCGGCCCGTGGCCGTTCGAGACGTCGATCGTGAAATCGCTGCTGTTCTCCCGATACCGCAGGAAGTACTCTTTGATGTCCCACGCCTTGTACCCCAGGCACAGAACGAACTTGCGGAAACCATGAGCTCGGTACGTCTTCATGATGTGCCAGAGAACCGGCTTGCCGCCGATGTCGATCAACGGCTTCGGGAGCTTCTCGGAAGCTTCACGGATGCGTGTGCCTTGGCCGCCGCAGAGGATCACGACGGGGATGTCTGCCGGGGACGGCATGGCGTCTGACATTTGATTCGACCTTCTCAGTTGGTTTCGCTTGATGTGTCGCCGGGAGTAGGACCGTCGCCCGGCCGCGCCCCGGTGCGCTGTGTCTTCGATGACTGTGTCTTCGATGACTGTGTCTTCGATGGCGGTGGCGTGTCTGATGGAGCGACCACGGCCTCGGCGAGGGTGGTCGACTCGGCGCCACCGGCGCCATCGAGACGATCCGACCCGTTGGAGCGGGAGCGGCGAGCGATGTTCGACGGGTCGTCGGACCCGCGAGCAGCTGTGACCAACTCACCGGTCACACCTCGACTGTCGGCACCCAGATTCGAGGAGACCGGCTGACGGCCGGCTGTTCCCTGAGACGGGCCGGTGAGGACTGGTAGCACTCGACCGGCGACGCCGGTCACCTGGCGGGTGACGATGGAAAGATCGTCGACCCGGGCCGAGGCGAGTGGCACACACAGAACCACGGCGTCGACGATGTTGGTGAGCTCGACCGACGAGGCAGCATCGAGCAGCGGTCCGCCGTCGAAGATGATCACGTTGGCGGCTTCTCGAGCCCGATCGACGAGGAGGGGAACCGTCTCACGCCGTAGCGCTGCACCGTTGCCGGCCAGACCGAGCACCCGCACATCCGGCTCGCTGGTCCGGCTGAAGATCTTGTCGACTCCCACTGGGGTCTGGCCGATCAGGGCCGGCAGACCACCGTGGTCGCTCGAGGCAAACACTTCGCTGATCCAGGGATCACGACGGTCGGCGTCGACTACGAGGACCGAGTACTCGGCGGCGGCGAAACGGGCAGCCAGCGCAACAGCGGTGGTGGTCGTCCCTGCGCCCCGCTGCGAACCGACGACGGCAATCGTGAGGGGGCGATCGATCTCTGCCAGCGCCTCGGCCTGAACGGCGATTTGGTCGACACTCGCAATCAGATCCTGTGGCAAGCGGTTGAAGGCGACCAGCGGATCCCGCTTGAGTGCGCCAGACCGCTTGATCTTTGCGACCACCGGGATGCCCAGCACCTCGGTTGCGTGGACCTCGTCGAGCAGCTTCGGCGACAAACGAGCCCACACCAGAGCGACCGTGACACCAACGAGGGTCATGCCGATGAGAAATGCGATGTTGAAGATGCCAGCCGCCTCCTCCACCGGGTTCTCCGGCAAGGTCGCGTTCTGCACGATCGAGGTGTAAATGCCGCTCTGCTGGTTCTCCAGCACGCTGCGTTGCGCGTCCAGGCGTTGGATCTCGTTCGTCAGAAATGTCTGCTCAGCGGTTTCGTTCGGGGCAACGATCGACTGTGGGGGTACGGATCCGCCGTTGTCCTGCACCGAGTTGAGATACGGCGCCATGATGTCGACGACCCGCTGATTCACACCCGCCAGCTGCTCTCGCAACGACACCAAGTCGGCGTCGATGCGCTCGAGGTCGGGGATCCGGGTGGCTTCGTCAGCCGCCACCAGTCGCTCGATGTAGACCTCGGCAATCGTCTGAGCGACGCGCTGTGCTTCGTCCGCGTTTCCGAGCCGGACGCTGATCGACACGGCATCGGTGTCGGTGATCTGCTCGATCGTCGTGCTGCGCCGGATCGGTCCGGGACCATCGAGGCTCCCCAAGCGATCGGCGACTTCCGCCGCGAGCTCCCGCGAGCGCAACACCTCCATCTGGGTGAGCACGTATCGGTCTGGCTGTGCCGCGGACGTACGTGCACCTTCGGGAGGCAACACCTCGAGCAGCGCTTCCGACTGATAGGCCGTCGCTTCGCTGGCCGGGTTCGCTCCGAGAATGAACGGCAGCGCCCCCAGCTGAGCGAAGATCAGCACGATCCAGATCCTTCGCTTCAAAGCTGCGATGACGAATGAGAGTTCCACGAAAGGCTCCTGAGGGCAGCGTCAGCCGTCGAGACGGTGGCTGCGAGGGGTACGAATGGTTTCGAGTGCGAGCCCGACGACACGACCAACTGCGATCGATCCTCGTCGGAGAACGTGCACGCTACTCATCTTCTCGACCCGCTGGCCGTTGGCACGAAGGGACCCCGGACCCCGCGAACCGCGACCCTCATCGGGTGTTCCGACCCTGGCCAGAATCTGGCTCATCCCGCGGCCGTACAAGTAGTGCTGTTTCATCATCGGCCAGAGACCCTTGCGGTGCCGGTAGTGCATCACGGCCCCAGACGCGTAGCCGAGCTCGATTCCCCGCTTCAACAGTGCCCACGAGAAAGCGATGTCTTCCCCGCGGAGCAAGCTCTCGTCGAACCCACCGATCGAGTGGAACTCATCGGACCAGATCGCCATGTTGGCCGACACAAGGAACTCGTGGTCGAGGAAACTCGGGTTTCCATCCGGCGTCGCTGCGGGACGCCAGTTCTCTTGTCCGGGCACGCAGAGTCGATCCTCTTCCAGGAACCCACCAACTGCCCGATGATGATCGAGCGCATCGAACATCGACGCCAGCCAGTCTGGATCGGCGATGTCATCTGCATCACAGAACGCAATGCGTTCGGCCTTCGCTGCGGCAGCGCCGACGTTCCTGGCGTGCGACGCGCTACGGACCGACGACGAATCGATGATGGAGAAGTCGATGCTGTCGTTTACCGCAGCCAGCGCTGACTCGAGTTCGGCCCGCGCGTTCGGTGCGTTCAACGAAAGCACCAGTTCCCACGATCCATCGAAGGTTTGCGCGGCAAGTGCGGCGAGTTGTTCACCCAGCTCCGGCTCCACCGATCCGACGGGCATGACGACGGAGATGTCGATCATGATCGCCTCCGAGCAATGACCTCTCGGAACGCAAGCGGGAAGAATCCCAGGTCGCGTACGAAGTATCGGTGGAACATGCGCCGCGGTTCCTGGAGGAAACGAACCAACCACTCGAGGCCGTGACGCTGGGCCCATTCGGGGGCCCGCCTCTTCAGCCCGAGGTAGAGCTCGGCAGAGGCGCCGAGGCACAGGAACAGCGGTGGGAGGCGATCGACGGGCCAGGAGTCGACGGCCGCCAAGGCGATCATCGGATCCTTCGGGTGACCGATACACACGACGCAGAAATCTGCGTCTGCCGCGACGGCCGCTGCGACGAGATCGTCGGCCACGGCTGCGACCTGTTCATCGGACGTGTCGATCATCGGTGCGACGACGACCGTTGCGTCTGGGTGCTCGTCGAGCAATCCGTTCTTGACCTCTTCGGTCGAGCAGAACACAACGACGCGTCGCCGATCGGCGGCAACGCTCGGCCACCAGTGAGCGAACAGCGTGCTGCCGGCGATCCGGGATTGGAGCGGTTGTCCCGCCCATCTCGAAGCCCAGACGATCGGCGCACCGTCTGGCAGAACGTAGGCGCAGCGTGACATGCGTTCTCGCAAACCTCGACTCTTCGCCTTCTCCAGCTGGACCACGATGTCGACGTTCGGCGTCACGACGACAGGAAGGCACTCGCCGGTCAGGGCCCGCCGCTCGCGACTCAACAGATGCTCCGCGACTGACTTTTCATCAGGTGCGTCGATGAACGACATCCCGAACAGCTCGACGGTCGCGAAGGGGTGATCCTTCGATGATCTCGAGGTGCGGGAATCGGTTGCTTTCACGAGCAGCTCCGTGAGCAGCAGACAGCGGGACGGTGCGGGACGACCGACATCACGTCGACCTACCCTTCTTGTGTCGGCGCCGAACGTCCGACCATGAAGGAAGTTCCGGTAAATCCCACGTAGACCGTGCCTGGCTCGTCGAGATCGCCCGTCAACGCCTTCACGTTCTGGTAGTTCCCGCCGGGTGCATTGGAGATCAGTTCCCATGTCGCGAGCCCGTCGGAGGACCGCCAGAGTCCCCTTTCACCGGCAAACGAACCGTAGAGATACATCGTCGCCGGACCGCCGTCGGCAAGGGGAGCACCGAAGCCAGCCGCCGTCACGTCGCTGAGTCCTCCGAGCGCCTGCCATGTCTCGCCACCGTCACGGCTCTCGAACGCCGGAGCGGGACCTGAGTCCTGCAGGCCCGGGCTGAAGAAGAGATGCCCCGCGTCGAGGGGTGACGCCACCAACTGCGCATTGAAGTAGCCGACCGTCCAGCCCGTCGGAAGGCCCTCTGACGCGAGCTGGGTCCACGTCGCTCCGCCATCGGCCGACCGGAAGATGCCCAGGTCACGGTGGTAGAGGTAGAACGTGTCGGCCTCGACACGATCCGCCACCAGCACCTTGCGATTCAGGAAGTACTGGGTGTGCGAACCGCCGGTGTAGACACCGTTGTCGTTGACCATCTCCTCCGTTCCGGGGAGGCGAACCGGCGTCCAGGTCGCTCCACCGTCGACGGTGTGGTGGGGGGCACCGTTGAACGTGGGCAACCACACCATTGTCGAGATCGATGACGCCGAGATGGCGATGTTCCCGAACACCAGCTCCTTCGGATGACCGGAGTCGTATGAGGCGAAAGGAGTCCATGTTCGGCCGCCGTCAGTGGAGAAGCTGCTGTGGTACGAGTCCTCGTCACCTCGGCAACACGGGCGCTGATCTCCGATCACTGCCACGAGGAAGTTCGGATCTGCCGGCGTCCAGTCGAGATCCCAAGACGAGTTGAAACGGCCCACAGGATGCACGACTGCGTCGATCGGCTCCTCGCTCCCGTGCCAGAAGATCGCACGATCCCAGTGCGCCGTGACGGGGCGACCACCGGGTGGCACCACCACGTCGTTGGAGACGAGTTCCTCTATGCCAATGGACTCGCAGACCAGGTCGAGTGAGTCGTCACCGAGCGTTCCCAGCCAGACACCGAATCCCTCCGGCACCCAGACCCGGTCGGCCTCCGCCCGATCGAAGCGAATCGATCCTGTCGGCAGAAAGTCGTTCGGGTAGGCGTCGAGCCATGGGATGGCGGGACACGTGGTGGTGATTCCGATGCCGCTCCAGTCAGATCCCCCGTTGGTCGTTCGGAACAGGTCGCCTGCGCCGATGGCGACGCCACCCACGATGACGCGGTCTGGATCGAATGGATCGACCGAGACTGTTTCGTATTTCCGATTGTCCTTGGGTGTGACGTCGGAGACCGTGTCGCCGTCGATCACCCACACCTGGCCGGGATCGCGGGCCACAACCCACAAGCGCCCGTCCGTGCCCTCTTCTGCGTCGAAGGGA
Source organism: uncultured Acidimicrobiia bacterium (assembly GCA_965530755.1). Classification (GTDB taxonomy): domain Bacteria; phylum Actinomycetota; class Acidimicrobiia; order Acidimicrobiales; family SZUA-35; genus SZUA-35. Next base: position 12,905 of record CBESNA010000037.1, read on the forward strand.
AGCCCGGCCGTCGCTGTCAGAACCGTCCAGCTGAGACCACGATCGACGCTACGCATCACACCGACTCCGGAGATGCCGGCCCATGCGGTCGCCCCGTCAGCGGACCACACGACGAACAACACACCTGCGGCGTCAGGACTGTTGACGGATTCGGGGAGTGATCCGGCCGGAACGGAGTCGATCCGATCGAATGAGAGAGCGCCGTCGGTCGATCGCCACAGTCCCTCGGTTCGTGTCCCCAGAAGCACGACGTCCGGGTCGGACGGATCGACGGCGAGTCGCTCGCCGGATGTCCGCCAGTCGGCGTTGCCCGCAACCACGAACGCTTGGGGTGACCGTGTCCAGGTTCCGCCTCCGTCGACGCTGGAAAGCACACGACCCGTCGGCTCCTTGAACGAGTTTCCGATGCTCAGATAGAGGCGGTCGGGGTCGGAGGGCGCGATCGCCATCGATTCCACGGTCCAGTCGAGCGGATCGGGATCCTCGACCCCGTCGAACGACAACAGCTGATCCCATCGACGACTGTCTGGCCGCCATGCGTACACGCCGCCCACATCGGTCTTGGCCAGCTTGACCGAACCGTCGGCGTTGGAATCGAAGCCGGTGACGAACCCACCGGCGCCAGACGACAGCGCCGTGAACTCGTAGTTCTCTGCGCTGTGGGCCTCGGTCTCGGCCTCGGGCACCGTCGGAAGCTCCTCGAACTCGAGGTTCTCGCCGTTGACGCCGGCGTCCTCGTTGCTCTGCGGAAGACTGTCGGACTCGCCGCTGTCGGTGCAGGCAGCGCTCGCGAGGGCGAACGCGATCAAGACCACTAGAAACCTCTGCACCGACGAGACCGTAGCCAAACCAAGCTGCGCGCAGCTGGCAGGGCATCTCAGATGAGGAGTATGACCCACAGCCCCTGAGCCATGCGACCTCGACGAGACTCGGCTCAGCCGAGAGGTTCCGGTCTCACTCCGAGTGCGGCGGTCGGGTGGTCATCGCCAACATTTCGCCCGGCCTCATTTGCCACAGCGACAAAGAGCGCTGCAAGGCGGCGCCCTTCGGCCGAACTGTCGAAATCGGTCGCAACGCAAACACGTCCAGCAGCGCCCATCCGGCGTCGAAGCTCCGCGTCGCCGATCAAGGTCCTGATGCGATCGGTGAGTTGAGTCCGATCTCCCGGTCGACACACAAAGCCGGTCACCTCGTCGATCACCAGTTCGCTGACCCCACCGACCTGCGTGGCGATCACCGGAAGCCCGCTCGCCTGGGCCTCCATGAGTCCGACGGGTACCCCTTCGGCAAAACTGGGCAACACGTAGAGATCACCCGTCGCCAGGAGCTCGGCGACAGCTGTCTGGTTCACGTATCCGTGGAACGTGACCCGGTCGGCAATGCCGAGCGAGCGAGCCTTGGCCTCGTACGCGCCGCGACTGGGACCGTCGCCTGCCAGGTCGAGACGGAGCCCCGGATACGCCGGTGCCAGAGCAGCGACGGACTCGAGAAGCTCGCCGACGCCCTTGACATGATCCAGACGGGCGACGAAGACCAAGCGGAACACCGCATCCGCTCGATGCTCCGTAGCCAGTTCCGGCGGAATCGATCGATCGACGTATCGCTGGGGGTCGATGCCGCAGTGAATGATGTGGAGCTTGTCAGCAGCAGACTCTGTCGACAGGAGCTGGGCCTGGCTCCGAGCAAACCAGGAAATGCACGACACGAACGAGGCACGGTCGATCTTGGCGTCGAGCCGCCACACGTTGGCATCGAAGAACACGCCAGGCCCGTGCAGGGTGAAGCTGAAGGGAACGCCGGCCAGCGTGGCGGCCAGCATGGCGACCGAGGTCGACACGTCTGCGAGATGGCTGTGCAGGTGGTCGAAGCGCTCGGCCCGTATCCGCGCCGCGAGAAGGCCGGCTTCGGCGAAGTAGAAGCCCTGGAAGAGACCTCCACGCGCACCGGCCCGCTTGGTGTTCATGGCAAGCCGCAGCGCCGAGACGTAGCGGCCGGGGGAACGGATCAGCAGCCCGATGTGAGCACCGAACAGGCCCCCGATCGAGGGAGGTAGCAGGTAGTGGGTTCGCTCACGTTCCGAGCGCTGCTCATCGCCCACCATGTGCTCCTCGCCCGGTCGACGAATCGCGGCGCTCTCGACGTCGAGACCGGCCGACCGCACGGCGGCAATTTCACGCTGGATGAACGTGTCGGTCGCCCGCGGATACTCGGCGGCGAAGTAGAGGACACGCGGGAGTTGCGCTGCGGACCGATTCGACTCGGCCAGGCCAGTCATTCGTCGGCCAAACGGTCGGCGATCAGGTCATCGCTGCCCGCCGAGCGACGGAGGGCGGTGTCGAGGTCGAATCGAGGTGCCCACCGGAGCAATCGCTTCGCCTTCTCGTTACGGAAGTCGAACGGCTTGAATCGGGCATCGACTTGATCCGGGAGCGCGATGCTCGGCACCTTCATCCGACCGTCGAAGGCTCTCCGGTTCACCGCAGCGACAGCGGCGGCAGCAGCCTTCATCACCGGAAGGGGCACGAAGATCGCCGAAGGTGTGTCTTCGAGCGCGCGCACCCGCCTGACGTAGTCGGTCTGCGTAGGCAGATCATCATCGACGATGTTGATCACCTCGCCGTCGACCGAGGCAGTACGGGCAGGGTCGAGCAGGACTTCGGCTGCCAGGACGAGCGCCTGCGCCGTGTTCTCGACGTAGGTGATCGGTGGGCGAGCCTTCGACCCGACCCGCAGATCGATCGGACCGAACTCGCCGCCGAGCAACGGATGCCAGAGCTGATCTCGGCCGTAGATCATGCCCGGCCGAATCATGACCATGCGATTGCCGGCCTCGGCGCCGAACTCCTCGTAGAGCTCGTCCTGGTACAGCTTCGTCTCGGCGTACTCGTCTCGACCCCGGGGATCAGCGATCACGGGGAACGTCTCGTCGAAGATCGAGTTGGCCGGCCGCGTCCCGTAGTCGTAGACCGAGAACGTGCTCACCGCGATCAGGTCGTGAATGTCGGCAGCCCGGGCTGCGTTCAGCACGGACTCCGTACCGATGACCGTCCCGGAGAAGCGCGAGAAGAAGTCGCCGCCCTTGACCGCGGCGAGATGGAGTAGCGCGTTGCAGCCGATCATCATCTCGGCCAGATCACGGCTGGAGAGGTCGCCACGAGCAAGCGTCAAACGCCCGCTGGGCATGGCGGCGTCGAGCGACGCCGCCGAAGAGGCGGGCCGCACGAGGGCAACCACCTCGTGTCCGCGACCGATGGCCTCGGCGACGACATGCCGTCCGACGAATCCGGTCGCGCCGGTAACGAAGATCCGAAGTGGCTCGTTGGTGGGAACGGTCATCGTCGTGCCTCCGGTGCCAGCAACGAGTCGACGAGATCGGCGGCACGCTGGATCTGATCAGGCGTCACCGGAGGCTCATCGCCGGCCTGGAGTGCGGCGTACGTTTCATCGAGAAGCCGAGCCAGACCGTGATACGGCCCGTGTTGCAGGAGCTTCTGACCGAAGTTTCGCAGACCTGCTCCGGCGAGCTTGGTTCCGTTGACCAGATGATTGACGATCGGTGTCAGCTGCGGGCCGCCCGGCCGTGGACCCAACACTTCGAGGTGCGGATGGAACAGATCGGTGGCTGCCTGCCCCTCACTCCCCCGCACCGTCACCGAGAACAGGTCCGGGCTGGTTCGGCAGGAGAAGCGGAGTCGACCGTGCACCGGAGACCCACCGGCATCGCCGATGAGCAGCGCGTCGAGATCGTCGAAGGTGAAGAGGTCACCGCCACCGTGGTTGTTCCAGTGGGCCGAGATGGTCGACCATTCGGGATCACCACTCAACGTGTTCATCAGATACGAGAAGTGGGTGATGAAGTCATGGATGACGCCGGCCGGCATCTGATGGATCGCGTTGGGTTGATTCTCGTCGGCGAAGCGGCTCTCCTCACCCCGGATCTGGAGCGCCATCCGCACATCTACCTCGGCGATCACACCGAGATCGCCGCGGTCGATCAAGCGACGAATGGCCAAGATCTCGTCATTGAATCGATAGTTGTGGTTCTCCATGAGGTGGAGACCACGCTCGGAGGCGAAAGCCAGCAGCTCGCGAGCTTCCGCGCCTGTGGGCGACATCGGCTTCTCGCAGAAGACGTGTGCTCCTGCATCCAGGGACATCCGAACGAGCGAACCGTGGGTATGCGGCGGCGTCAGGACATGGACCACATCTGGCGACGATGCCGCCAGCATCTCTGCGACGTTGGTGTAGCCGGCCGCAGCATCGAAGCGACGAGCGGCGATGCGGGCTGACACGGGCGAGAGATCACAGATTCCAACCAGATCGGCTCGGCTGCTGTCGCGTAGGAAGGGAAGGTGTTCGAGCGAGATGGCACCTGCACCGATGACGGCCGCCCGAAGCGGGCGCTGTGAACTGCCCGTTCCTTCGCGGTCCGCGGGGCGGGTTTGCTCATTCGAGACCGGGGTCTGCCCGCGTGAAGGTGACATCATGGGTGTACTTTCGGACTGGTCGGTTTCGACTCAAGGGAAACTCTTTGGTTTCCGGGCCTGTCAGCCGACTGAAACGCTACGGGCGTGGATCGACCACGCCACTGGGAACACCTGTCTCGTATGACCGCAACTCGACCATCACCTCGGCGAATCCTCTCCGCCCCCGAAGCCCAGCGGGCAAAGCAAGCGCTGACCCCCGGCGAGGCCGAGGTTCCTCTCGGACCCTTCGCCTTCGGCTTCGCGAGCATCTACATCACGATCGCCGTCGTTCTTGCCGGTCCGGCCTACTCGTTCGAGCCGTACGTGTGGACCCTCACGCTGGCCTTCCCCATTGGGGCGCTGTTGCTTGCTCCCCGGAGCCAGTCGCGCCGCGTGGTCTTCGATGGCCCCTTGATGGTGCTCATCGCGTGGGTTGGTTTGTCCCTCCTCTGGAGCTTCAACACCGAATTCGGGCTGTTCAGCATCCGTCGAGATCTCCCGTTGTGGATTTCTGCGTCGCTCATGGGCAGTCTCCTGCCGAAGAAGGACGTACTCGACGCCATCAAGCGGGGCCTCGTGATCGCGATCGGCATCACCATGGTCGGCCTCCTGTTGTTCCCGGAAACGCGCCAGGACGAATCCAATGGCATATATCTGGACGACGTTCCCGGTTGGCACGGCTTCTTCGTGCACAAGAACATCCTTGCGCCCTTCCTGATCTTCGCCGTCATCCTGGTCCTCAACTTCGAGAACGACAGACTTCGTCGAGCCGTGTCGCTCGCAGTCCTCGCCGTACTCTTGATCGGCAGTGATTCGGCAACAGGCATGTCTGCCGCCATCTTCGTCGCCGCGATGTACGTGTGGTTCCGATTCCTTCATCGAAGCGGCTCCGGCCGTCGATCCACTGCGTACGTGGTGTCGTCGTTCGCCGTCTTTCTCGTCGGCATCATGGGAGCAACTGCATCGCTGAGTCTGCTGACGAACGCCGCCGGCAAGGACCTCACCTTCTCCGGCCGCACCTACATCTGGGGCGGAGTGATCAACGCCATCCAGGACCGGCCCCTCCTGGGTTACGGCGTCGGTGGCGTGTTCTGGGATCCGACGAGCGAGATCACCCGGTCGATCTGGCGCGACGTCGGGTTCCACATTCCACATTCACACAGCGGCACCCTGGACGTGTGGCTCAACTACGGGCTCGTCGGCCTGGTGCTCTTCATCGTCGTCTACATGACCGGCGTCTCCAAGGGCGTACGACTTCTTCGACGACGCCCTGAGACGGCCGAGTTCTTGTTGACGCTGCTCGCCGCGCAGTTGCTGATGGGGCTCTCCGAGAACGTCTTCCTCGGCGCGTTCGTCGTCTACGTCGGACTGGCCCGGGGCATTGCTCAACGCGAGTTGAACGACCTCGCACGTCAGGACTCAGAGCAGGCTCTGGACAATGTTCTGGAGTCTCGACGCGACCTGATGTTGTCGCCGAGTCGGCGCCTCCTAGCCCGAGCGGAGCACGACGAGCCCTAGACGGGCGAGGAGTCGAGCACGGCGTTCAGCACCTCGGCGAGCCGTTGGCCCGCCGCTTCGTCGGTGTGGTTCCGGTCGCCGCTGTCCTGCGCTCCCTTGTCGAGCCGCTCTCGGAGCTGACTGTCCTCGAGGAGCGCCTGAATGGACTCTGCCATGGCAGACGAGTCATTGACCGGGACCAGCAGCGAGTTCTCCTCGTGCTGCACGTAGTCGTCGATTCCTGGGCGATCGGAGACGACGAGCGCGCGACCATGTCGGAACGCCTCGGCCATCGTGATCAAACCTGCCGTCAGCCCCTCGTTGTTCATCGGCAGCACGTTGACCGTCGCTTGCCGAACGAGTCGGTGGATACCGCTGCGGTCGATTCCCTCGATGATCTCGACGTTCGGCGGCGGTGTGAGTCCGGCGAGGACTCGCTGTCCGGCGACCACCTTGGTCGGCACACCGAGCTCGCCGACGGCGTCGAAGAAGGTGGCGTAGTCGCGAAACCCCGATCCGGTCGCGAAGACGAACGGTTCCTCGTGGTTGATCTCGTCGGTCTGGATCTGCCCGCCGTACTGCACGAAGGCGAACGAGAAACGATCAACCGGGAGACGCAAGTGGGAGGCATACGCCTCGATCTCGTTCGACGAGTGCACGACGAATCGGTCGACCGCGTTGAGTACGGGCCGAGCAAGGAGCGACTTGGCGTCCCGACCGAACGTCGTGTTGAAGAACCATGCAACCAGCGGTAGATCGAGTCGTCGTGAGCGCTTCTTCCAGGCGGCAGAGGCTGCCAACTGAGGGAAAACGGTGATGGCGCCTCCACGTTGTTCGATGGCGGTGTCGATCAATTCGCCGGCGGTCGCCGAGAATCCACGCCACTCGTTGAGACCAGTCCCCTTCGACTTCTTCGCGTGCCAGTCGGAGTCGCCAGCATCGTGGGCGATCTTCGTGAAGCGGTGGCGATCTGTCATGACGAAATCGCTGATCCACTGAGCATCGGGATCGTCCAGGAACGGGGCAGCGACGGCCCACGGGAAGTACGACTCAGAGGTCGGGGTCGGTTCTCGACGTCTCGATACTGGCTTGATGCTGGTCATAGTGTCGTTTCTCCCCCCTGCCACCGACGACTCGGTGTCCTTTCTTATCGGCTCGACCGGAACAGATCTGAATCAACTGCGATGAAACGAAGACAGGCTTCGGCAGAGGTCTTCCACGTACCGAGTGCTCGAATGATGTTCGAGTACGTGAGCCCGCGCCCGACTCGCCCGCTCAGCGGCCACTTCAGGATGATCGAGCACGCTCTTGATGGCCTGCTCGAGAGCCCTCGGGTCGCCGGCCGTCACACCGATGACGAGATCGCGCTTCGCGAAGTCAGCTGCGAGACCGGGGTTCGCGGTGATGATGACCGGCGAACCACAGGCGATCGCTTCCATCATCGTGGTCATACCGGCCGAATAGTGATTCGCAAGCAACGGGATGACCGTCACAGCGGCGTCCTGGTAGAGCCTTCGAAGCTCGGCGAACTCGAAACGCCGCATCTCCACGTTGTCGGGGAGCACGTCTGGCATGGCCACGACCGTCGTCGACGTGAAGTTCGGCGATACCGCACAGATCTTCACCTGCACGCCAAGCGGACCGATGGCGTCGGTCAATGTTGCGTAGTCGCGCTGTTCGAGCCCGCAGCTCGTCACCAGCGGCACCGCAGTCGTGGTCTGTGTGGCGGGCTGCGATGCGTCGGCGGGGTGAAAGAAACCCGTGTCGGTCTGTTCCGGTGCGAGGAGCGCACTCCGTCCCAGTCCAAGCGAATCGAGATAGTGCACCTTGTCGTCAGCACCGGCGACCGGCAGAAGATCCACGCCGAGCTTCGAGACCAGGCGGCTCAACATGCGGGGCCGCAATCGCGCTGGAGCCGAATAGAAGATCGCCAATTTGAGTGAGCGACGCTTCATGCCGGCAAGGAGCCCGATGGGGAGGCCAACGTCGTCGCCGGCTGCGTAGACAAAGTCCCCTGGCTGCAGGTCTGCGACGAGCTCACGAGCGAGCGCCCAGTTTTCGGGGGCCCCGGCAATGCGGGCCAGGAGGTGATCGATCCGCTTCACAACCGCCTCGCCCGGTTGACGGATCTCGGCGTTCAGCCCGGTGGCCAATGCGTCGAGCGCGTGGCCTGGACCTCGGTCGGAGTGTCGTCGTTCACGGAAAGACAAAAAGTCGAACAAGGAGCTCGTGACGACATAACGCCGCGTGTCCGTGCGAGCGCGGGGTCGTTGTCGTGCAACGTCCCGCTCTCCCCTCACCGCTTGCTTCTCGATCATCACGCCTTGTCTCTCATGACCCGGTTGGGTCATCCCATCCTGCCGCACGCGCCGCCTGGCTCGGGTTCAGTGGGATCTATCGCTCAGCAGCATAGGTTCACCGGCTCACAGGAGTGCAGTCAGGCGCCCGTCCATACTGACTCTCAACGACTTTGCACACAGGAGCCCGATGTCTTCCAGCCCCACCTTCCTGATCGGCGCCGAACGATCCGGCACGACTCTCTTCCGCCTGATGGTCGACTCACACCCCGAGATCACGTGCATCGAGAACCTCGACTACGTGATCAACGCCGTCGAGCCAGACGGCTCGTTCCCGTCGTTGGTCGACTACGCCCAGCGCCTCGAGACCGAAACCGTCTATTCGACCAGCGGGTTCACGCTCGACACCGATCTTCCGGATCTCGCCGCCGTCGCCAACGACTTCATCGCCCAGCGCCTCGTCGCTTCGGGCAAGACCGATGTCGCTGTGATGGTCCACGACAAGATGGATGCCATCCTTCGCATCTGGCCCGATGCCCGGTTCGTCCACATCGTCCGCGATCCCCGGGGCGTCGCCCTGTCGGCGAAAGCGTTCGAGTGGGGAACCGCCGTCTACTTCGGCATTGCACGGTGGGCCGACCTCATGGACGAATGGGATCGCGCCACCGCGACCCTGCCCGCCGATCGCTTCATGGAGATTCGCTTCGAGGACCTCGTTACCGATCACGTGGCAACGCTGTCCGCAGTCTGCGCATTCATGGGGCGCAACTACAGCCCGGACATGCTCGAGTACGCGTCCGAGACCGACTACGAGCTGCCGATTCCCGGCAAGGCGACAGAATGGCAGTCGCTGATCACCGATCGGGAAATGCAGGAGATCGAGGCTCGCGTGGGCGATCGCCTCTCGGCAAAGGGATACGAAGCGAGCTCCTTGCCGTCGATCCAGGTCGGCCCGGCCGACATCGCCAAGATGAAGAGCCGCATCCGCATCCTCAAGTGGAAGCACAAACTCGGATTCTTCGGATGGGCAGGCATCGGCGAGCTCGTTGCCCGCAAAGCCGGCCTCGACGACCTCCAGGTGAAGCTGAAGAAGCAGATGAACGCAAAGGAACGACAGGGACGGAAGCGGTCCTGGCGCGAGCCAGGGCGCGAGTTCTCCTACAGCCCGGCCAAAAGAGCCGAGCTCGAGCAACACCCCGGCTGATCAGCCCTCTGCTCGGCGCCCCGAGCACGAAGCCTCAGAGCCGACAGGTCAGGCTTCGCTGTCGTCCTTCACGGTGAACTCGAGACCAGAGTCACGCCAGGAACGCTTGCGATTCCCGCGCTCGATCTCGTTGAACCGCAGCTGCACCGACTTGCGATAGCCGTCGAACGGCACCACACGAGCGATGCCGCGCTCGATGAAGAGCCGAAGACCGAACCGGTTGATGCGACTCTTCCACATGAGCAGGCGCGCCTCGAGCTCGACGCGCTGTAAGTCGAGTCCGGTGGGAACGAGAGGTTCGAGCCCGCTCGGCTCGAAGCCGCGATCTGTCAGCAGCGAACCAACCTTGCCCTCGAGGATTCGCGTGTCTCGGTCGGACATCTTGCCTTTCCAGCTCCCGATCCTGCCGGGGTTCGGGAGTCCATAGTCGGTCTCGTCTGCGTACGACAGCATCTCTTCGGTGTACTCGACCCCGAGGAACTCACAGACGCGCTGGAGTTGCGACTCGTGGTCGGAGATCAGGTCGGCGAACTGGACCTCGATCCAGCGGTTATCTTCGAGCTTCGGGCGCAGCTTGTCCCACCCTCGTTCGGCGTGGATCCACTTGTCGATCGCGCTGTAGACGTTGCCGAACCAACCCATGGCGATCACCGACAACGCCACATCGCGAGGATCGCGGATGAGGTGGATGAAGCGGGCTTCGGGCCAGATGTACAGAATGCGGTCGATGTCCATGTGCACCATCGCGGCGACGGTGCTCTTGCCGGACGCCCGAAGCCGTTGCGCGAAGAAATCGTTGACGAGTTCGTCGTAGTCGAGTGACGGATCGATGGTCAGCTTCGAGCTGCCAAAGATGGACTGCGTCGACAAGTGGTCGTGGTACGCCTTGATCGGCGGACGGGTGCCGTCGTCGCCGACTCGTTCGACCATGAACTCGAACCCTTCGCAACAGGTGATATCCGGATGAGAGTCGAGCATGAGCCTCAGCAGGGTCGATCCGGAGCGTTCAGCACCGACGAGGAAGACAGGGCGAGATGTATCTGGCACGCCGTTACCATCGGTTGAGTCCGTCACCGGCTGAGTGTCGCAGACGAGAAAACTCCGAGCAAGGAGCGCGACTCCTCACCTCTCCCCTCTCACCGGCCGATGGAACTCTCTCACGCCGATGGAACACCCTCACATCGAACTCTCCCAGGGCGCCGTGACGGCTCCCGCCACCACTGCGTCACGACCACATGAACCGTCTCCCGAACTTCTTCATCATCGGCGCCATGAAAGCCGCAACGTCGTCACTGCACGATCAACTGGCTGTGATCGACGGGCTCTTCATGAGCGACCCGAAAGAGCTCTACTTCTTCAGCGACGACCCGGTGTTCGCTCGCGGTCTCGACTGGTACGCAGCTCATTTCGAGCAGGCCGCCTCCAGTGACATCTGTGGGGAGTCCACGACGCACTACGCAAAGCGTCCGACCTACCCGCACACGATCGATCGCATCGCAGATCAGATCGAGAATCCTCGGTTCGTCTATGTGATGAGGCACCCGATCACTCGACTCCAGTCGCAGTTCACCCACATGTGGCTGGAACGCGAACTCGACGTGCCATTCAGCGAGGCGATCGACGGCGCCGTGCCCGAGTTGGTCGACTACAGCCGCTACAGCTACCAGTTGGAGCCGTTCTTCGAACGATTCGGCGCCGATCGGGTGCTTCCGGTGTTCTTCGACCGGCTGCGTTCCCACGGCACCGAAGAGCTACGTCGCGTTGCCCGATTCGTAGGCCTCGATCCGGACCTGGCCGATCGGGTGGAATGGAACGATGATCTCGGGGCCAACAACGTCAGTTCGGAACGTCTGCAACAGAGCGCGGTCCGCACGACACTGAAGAAGGTTCCAGGCTACGAGGCCGTCCGAAGCCTCGTTTCGGAAGAGACCGTCGACCGCTTGCGTGAGCGGTGGCGGGCCTCGGAGCGTCCCGAACTCAGCCAGACGCAGCTCGACCGCCTGACGGAGGTCTTCGACACCGACCTCGCCGTCCTCGGCACCTGGCTCGGCGTGGAACTGGCCGTCGCCAGTTTCGTCGACGTCACACGCGACCTCGCTGATGTGCGCTGGGACGACTCGGTGCTCGCCGAGTACCCGGCCCCCACGTGAGGATCACACGATGAGCAGGCTGCGGGGGCTCGTCCACCGATATCGCGAGATGGCGACCGACGTCGCCTGGAGCGGCATCAGCGACCTGTTCAACCTCATGGCAAATCTGCTGTCCTTCCTGCTGCTCGGGCGGACGCTGGCCCTCACCACCTACGGCGGCTACGTCGGCACCTACGGCGTGATCGCTCCGCTCGGCGCCTTCACGTGGTCAGGGCTGTCACTGCTGATCCTGCAGCGGGTCATTCGTGAGAACGACGATCCGCAGACCGTTGCCAGCCGGGCCTACACGCTCGCGATCACCCAGGGCATCGTTGCCGTGGCGCTCGCCACGATCCTCGGCTCGACATTCATCTCGAACATCCGCCCGAGCACGATTCTGATCATCGCTGTCGCCGAACTGCTCTTCTTCCCGATCACCCAGGCCTCAGCCACCCTGATCCAAGCAACCCGCGGTTTCGCCGCCGCGGCCAAGCTGCGCCTCTTCCTTCCGGCCGTACGGTTGACGTCGCTGCTGATCCCATACTCGTTGGGGATCCTGACCGTGCGCAGTCTCGCCATGTCGTGGCTGATCGGTTTCGCACTCGTGGCGCTCATCTCGGTACTCATCGCCACGCCGAGTGTCGGCATCCGGTTCACCCTTGGCCGTCCGAACAAGACGTATGTCCAGAGCAACGTCGAACTGTCGCTCCCTCTCACCGCCAGTACGTTGCAGCAGAACGGCGACAAGGTCGTGATGAACGGCTTCGGGCTCGAGGCAGATGCCGGCCTCTACGGAGCGGCCTACCGCATCATTTCGCTGTCACAGCTTCCCATTCGCACAATGAACCAAGCGCTCTTCCAACGATTTCTCCCGGACAACGAGGGAGACATTGGTCAGCATGTTCGGCGGGCCAAGCGGTTCAGCACGGTCTCGTTCGGTTTGAGTTTGGTGATCGCCGCGGTCCTGTTCTTCGTTGCGCCGGCGCTGACCTTCCTGGTCGGCGAGAAGTTCTCTGAGGCGGTGACGATCGTGCGGTGGCTGTTGATCAGTGTTCCGCTCCTGGCAGTGAGCCGGTCGCCGCTCAACGGCCTGCTCGGTCTGGGTCAGACAAAGGTCCGCGCCGCGTTGATCCTGTCGTCAGCCGCGCTGAGCCTTGTGATGTATCTGACCCTGGTCCCGGTGATGTCGTGGCGAGGTGCGGCGATCGGCACGGTCATCTCCGACCTGTTCGTGACGTGGGCCGGCTGGTTGTTGCTCTTGCGGTTCCAGCGGGCGGCAGACGAGGCGCACCTGGGACGAGTCGCCGGCGGCACCTCCCCTGTCCCAACCTGAGGCTATGACCCCCGATTCCGTGGGGCTCAAACCCGAGGTTTGGGGCCCCCATTTCCGGGGGTCATGGCCTCCGGTTTGCGAGTCGTCAGATCTCGTGGTGGTCGAGTTCGATGCCGAACCGGCCGGCCATCAGGCCGACGCCCTCACACGCCAGCGCTGCTGAGAATCGCAGTTGGGGCGCCTCCCGCGAGATCAGGCGCGACACCGGCCGCATCAACGCTCTGGCCAGTTGGCGCCCACCCCGAAGGAACAGACGGTTCTTCGTGGCATCGCCTGACCGCTGGTTGGTCAAGTACTGGGTGTTGCCCATCCACATGGCCCGACCGAGTTGATACTTCAACGTCGACCGTTCATGAGGCTCGACTTCGAACACGGCTGTCCGCGTCGAGAAGTGACACTTCAGCCCCCGCCCGACCGCTGCCCGGTAGAAGACCATGTCCTCGCCGCCGAGCACACCGAGCTCTGGGTCGAAGCGGATGTCGGGATTGTCGAGAAGGAACGACGCCCGCAACATCGAGTTGCCCGTGGCGCAGATCGGGACGCTCGCGTCCTCCTCGAAGTCGAGGAGCCCGAACCGATCGAAGGGCTCGTCGTGGATCCAGGACGACGCATCCTCGGGGAACTGCAGCAGCAACGGGCCCGTTGTGGCGTCGGCCGACGTCCGCTCCTGCAGCGCAAGATGCTCGACGAACCAATCCTCGGGGACCATGATGTCGTCGTCGGTCATGGCGACCCAGTCCCCCATCTGACTCGCAGCATCGAGACCCGTGTTCCGGGCGATCGAGATGTTCTGGGAGCCGGCATGGCGGTAGTGCAGACCGAGCGCGAAATGGTGGTCGAACTGATCGACGACCTCGGCTGCCCGACCATCAGGGTTGTCGTCGACGATCACTACACCGACCTCGGCCTGCGACGCGACCGCATCGGCGGCGATCTGCAACGTGCCCAGTAGACGAGCCAGCGGCTCATTGCGCTTGTACGTGCACACGTAGACGGCGATTCGAGTCATCGAATTCCGGTCGGCACACAGGCTCTGATTGTGAGGCGCCTCCGGTGTGGCAGGAACCCTGCGCTGACGATCATCGGGACGTCCCTCTGACTACAGGACAACGGCGTCGGCTCCGAGCAACACGCGCAGCTCAGGAATGAGGCCTTTTGCATTGGACACGTTGAAATCGTCGGCCAGCTTGATCACTTGGGAGTCGCTCAGATGGATGTAGACCGACGACTCGCCCGGGTGCTCGGTGAGGACTCGCTTGAGGTCCTCGATCATGAGCTCCGACAACTGGTCAGGGCGAATCTCGAGCCGAACCGGTGCCGCTGAGCCCAAGTTTTCGACCTCGAACACCTCGATCGACTGGATCATCAGCTTTGATTCTTCGTCTCGCTTCTGCACCCGCGCCCGAGCGATGACGACCCGGTCGTCATCGAGCAGATGGCCGCAATCGGTGAAGGTGCGAGGGAAGACCATGCACTCCACGGAGTCGGACAGATCCTCGAGGACGAAGATCCCCATGAGGTCGCCCTTCTTGGTCCACTTGCGTTGGAGCTGGGTGACGACTCCCCCGATGATGACGAGGGCACCGTCGTCCATGGCTTCGAGATCAGCCAGTGCGTGCTCCGTCCGCCGACGAAGGGCACCTTCGAGACCCATCAACGGGTGATCGGACACGTAGAGACCGAGCATTTCTTTCTCGAAGGCGAGCCTGCGGGACTTGTCGAACTCGGTGTCGGGAATCGCCGGGCGGTCGTCGTACGCGGGACCGTCCTCCGCTGCTCCGAACAACGTCATGACGCCCATGTCGTGTTCCTTGCGAGTGGACGCGGTCTTGTCGATGATCTCCTCGAACGTGAGGAGCAGACCCTGGCGGGGATGGCCGAGTGAATCGAAGCCACCAGCTTTGATCAGTGACTCGATGGCCCGCTTGTTCAGCACCGAGTAGTCGACTCGTTCGCAGAAGTCGACGAAATCAATGAAGGGGCCGCCCTTGCGCCGCTCGGCCACGATCAACTCCACCAGCGCCTCTCCGACGTTTCGCACCGCCGACAAGCCGAAGGTGATGGCGTTGATTCCTCCCTCGGGCGCTGTCGGGTCGGGATTCGGGATCGAGCCGAAGTTGATCTCAGAACGATTTACATCAGGCACGAGCACGGAGATGCCGAGCTGGCGGCACTCGTTCAGGTAGATGCCAGCCTTGTCGAGATTCGACTTCACACTGGTGAGGAGCGAGGCGAAGTACTCGGCGGGATAGTTGGCTTTCAGGAACGCCGTCTGGAAGCTGACGTATCCGTAGCCGTACGAGTGGCTCTTGTTGAAGGCGTAGTCGGCGAAACCCTCGATCGTTGTGAACAGCTCCTCGCCGAACTTGACCCCGTATCCGTTGGTGTCGCAACCGGCGATGAACTTCTCGCGCTCCTTCGCCATGAGCTCGCGGTTCTTCTTACCGGCCGCCTTGCGGAGGTTGTCCGCCTCGGCCAGCGAGTAGCCGGCGAACTTCTGACTCGCCCGCATCATCTGCTCCTGGTAGATCATGAGGCCGTAGCTCTCACCCATGATCTCCTCGGCATCGGGATGCACGTAGGTGACGTCTTGTCGAGCGTTCTTTCGATCGGCGTAGTCGTTGTGCATGTTCGCTGCCATCGGCCCGGGCCGATACAGGGCGACGAGTGCGGCAACATCCTCGAAGGCGGTCGGGGCCATCGAACGCATCAGCGCTCGCATTGGCGGTGACTCCAACTGGAACACACCGATGGTCTGGCCAGCCTGGAGCAGCTCGTAGGTCTTTGTGTCCTCGAGATCGACGTGGTCGATGTCGACGGCGACGCCGTGCACTTCCTCCACCAGGGCAATCGTGTCGGTGATGACGTCGAGGTTGCGAAGCCCCAAGAAGTCCATCTTGAGCAGACCGAGCTCTTCCACGCCGTTCATCTCGTACTGCGTGACGACCGGCGACTCTTCGATCGGCTTGCCGGACTCGGGCTTGCGCTGGATCGGCAGGTACGTGGTGAGTGGATCCTTGGTGATCACCACGGCGGCAGCGTGGATGCCGTCGGAGCGACGCAGTCCCTCGAGCCCCTTCGCCACTTCGATGACCTTGGCGACATCGGCATCGGTATCGACCATCGAGCGAAGCTCGGTGGCCATGTTGTAGCCGTCTGCGTACTTCTCGGACTTTTCGAAGCAGTACTTCAGCGGGGTGTCGCGCCCCATGATCAGCGGCGGCATGGCCTTGGCCACCTTGTCACCGACTGCATACGGATAACCGAGCACGCGTGCGGCGTCGCGAACGGCGGCCCTCGCCTTGATCTGGCCGAAGGTGACGATCTGAGCGACGTGATCACGTCCGTACTTCTCGGCGCAATAGCGGATCATCTGATCCCGGTAGCGGGAGTCGAAGTCCATGTCGATGTCCGGCATGGAGATCCGGGAAGGATTCAGGAACCGTTCGAAGAGCAGGTCGTACTTGATTGGGTCGAGATCGGTGATCCAGAGGCTGTACGCCACGGCACAGCCGGCCGCGGAACCACGACCGGGTCCGACCCTGATGCCGACCTCCCGTGCGTAACGGATCATGTCCCACGTGATCAGGAAGTAGGACGAGAACCCCATGCTCTTGATCGTGTCCAGCTCGAACTCGATGCGATCGATCGTCGCCTGCGGAATCGACGATCCCCAGCGCTTCTTCGCCCCTTCCATCGTGAGGTGGTAGAGGTAGTCGTCCGAGCCTTCGAAGCCGCTCGGAATTGGAAAATCGGGGAGCTGCGGCTTGCCGAACTCGATCTCGACGTTGCATCGCTCTGCGATCCAAAGGGAGTTGTCGCATGCTTCGGGGAGCTCGGCCCACTGATGCCGCATCTCCTGAGCAGTCTTCAGGTAGTGCTCGTCGCCGCTGAACTTGAATCGATCGGGGTCGCTCATCAGCGAACCGGTTTGGACGCAGAGCAGCGCATCGTGCGCGTCGTGATCGACTCGCTTGGTGTAGTGCGAGTCGTTGGTGGCGAGGAGCGGCGCGTTGATCTTCCTGGCGATCTCGATCAGCTGCGGGTTGGTCTTGCGCTGTTCGGGGATGCCGTGGTCTTGGAGCTCGATGAAGAGGTTGTCGCGACCGAAGATGTCCTGCAGGCGGGCAGCTCGCTCGATTGCCTGCTGCTCATTTCCCTGGAGGAGGGACTGCAGAACGTGGCCTCCGAGACAACCGGTCGTGGCGATGACGCCCTCGGAATACTTCTCGAGGAGCTCCCAGTCGCACCGAGGCTTGTAGTGGAAGCCGGTCATGAACGCGTCGGAGGACAACTCGATGAGGTTCTGATACCCCGTGTTGTTCTCCGCCAGGGCAATCAGGTGGTAGTAGAGCTTCTTGCCGCCGTCGGTGTTTCCGCCAGAGTCGTCGATGCGACCCCGGCGGCTCGGCCGTTCGAACCGGGAATCGTGCGCTTGATACAGCTCAGTCCCGATGATGGGGTTGATGCCGTGCGATCGACACGCCTTGTAGAAGTCGAGCACCCCGTACATGTTGCCGTGATCGGTGATGCCGAGAGCCGGCTGCCCATCGGCCGCTGCGGCAGCGACGAGTTCGTCGAGCCGGGATGCGCCGTCGAGCATCGAATACTCGGTGTGGACATGCAGATGAGTGAACGAGGACCCCACGAACCGCTTCCTGTACCGCCGGGTGTAGACGACGACGTTTGGCTCGACCCCCTCACGCCGGGGACGATCGAATGACACGACTGTAACATTGGTTCGGCGAACGCCTCACGCCTTCGGCGATCACGGCCAACTCTCCCCACCGTGGCTCCGCTGCCGCCACAAGCGACAAACGCCTCACGCCTTCGGCGATCACGGCCAACTCTTCCCACCGTGGCTCACGCCTTCGGCGAACCTCGGCCGGAGTCTCAGCTGATGCCGGAGCGCTGGCGGTACTCGGGGCTGTCGCTGAAGGATGTCATCAGCTGGCCTCGGCTCGTGCCGCTTCGAAGACGGTCGAGCCAGTACCGCTCGCCGCTTGCGTCTGAGCCACGCCCCATCACGTTCCGGTACACGAGCTGAACGAACTCTCGGTCGCTGAGGCGTCCGTAGGTGTCCTGGAACTCGTTCGCCGAAGCGAAGTGGTCCGAGATTCGCCAGATGCTCATGCCGGCCGCTGCTTCGTTGCGCCAGTACTGCAGGCCGCCGGCATCAGGGGCCCGCAAGTAGTAGGCCTTGTAAAGCCGCTTGATGCTGTTGAGTGTCTCACCGGAAACGTTCCCCGGCGGATTGGAACAGGTACCACCGACGTTCGCCGGCGTCTTTCGGGGCGACGTCGTTGATGAACCCTGGACCGGCTTCGAAGTGTCGAGCCGGCGGAACTGCACCACGGCCCACATGCGACCGTCACGATCGCACGTGACGGCGACCGAAGCGGGAACGAGGTTCGGGTCGGTGATCAGGTTGCGGTGACCGGCTGATCGCATCCAGGCATCGGTGACCTGACCAGTGTTGCCGCCGTACGCAACGATCTCGGCGCGACCATCGCTCGAGTGTGAGAGGGCGCCGTCGCCCTCGATCCGGTCTGCCCAGCGAACGGTTGCGCTGTTCATCGAGTTGTCGAGCGTGAACGCCGGCAGGCCTCGGGCAGAGCGCTCGCCGTTGAGCTGAGCGAACAACTCGGCAGCCAGCAAACCCTCGCCGGAGTTCATGGTCGCACCGGCGGGCGATACCGAAACCATCAGCGACACCAATGTGCCGAGGACGACGATGAGGGCGGTGAGCACTCGAGATCCCCGACTTCTCGTCAGGGTGTTGGACGACGGGTCCTGGGACGGATAGGTTGCCCGTTGCAGCTGTGCTGTGTCTGTCATGCGTTCGTAACCATGACGCAACGCAAATGAAATGTCAAGGGATCGCGGCTCACCGTGCGTGAGAACCTCAGCAGCCGCGGGAATGCATTCCATTCGACATCGTTCGGCATGCGCACCGGGCATTCGAGGCATGACGCGACGAAGGGCCGTCCGCCTCAGGCGTAGGCCACCCGAACCACACGAGGGCTGCCGAGGGCTGTGAGCGGTTCAGGCAGTCGCCGGTGCGTGGAAGTGCTCGAGGTACTCAGCCATCGCCCAACCCCAGGCCACGACGTGCTGATCAGCGTTGCGCACGCACGACTCGAACAGGGGTCCCAAATCGCTCGCCTTCAACGACTCGTGATCGAGCACGAGATTGTCGCCTTCGCCGACTGCGACCATCGAGCGGTCGTCGAATGAGGTGGCACCGAATCTCTTCGCCAACCGTCGACCCCACGCGCGCTCCTCGCCATTCGCCCTGGTCTCGGGCCACGGGCGAACGTCGGCCAGACCAACGAGCGCCTCAAAGGGTCCTGGGTGGTTCGCCCTCGTGGCGATCACGACGTCTTCGTCCGGAAAGGCCATGAGGGTCTTGTGGAGTTGCTCATGCATCAGCGACTTCAAAACCGACGACCGGCTCCGCTTGCGCGCGACACACCCGACACCGATGAGGAGTGACGGCGTGCCCCCGATCCGCTCGAGCGTGCTCATCATGAAGCCTTCGAGCCGCCCGCGGTTGAAGGCCTGACTCGTCAGCACCCACTCTTCGGCCTGTTTCGACAACAGACCGGCTTCCCAGCCCTCGCCGGCGACGGTCATATCGGCCATGTCGCCGAGCTCGGCATCGCTCAGAGCGGTGCAATCCTTGGTGTAGACCTCGATCACGTCATAACCCCCATGCCTCTCGACCGACCCGGACTCGGTTCGATCTGTGCCCGTAGCTGGTCGGTCCCCGGACCAGCACACAAGAGTTTTCCGCTCTCGACCGGCGTTCGTCAAACTGAACGCAACTTCACCTCACAGGTACACACCGCCACTGCCCGGCTCGGGTTGTCCTCCGCCGGGCGGGAGAGCCTGCGCAGCCTTGATTTGTTCGAGCTGTTGCTGAGCCGCCATCTGCTGAGCGAAGAGGGTGGCCTGGATCCCATGGAAGAGCCCTTCGAGCCAACCGACCAGCTGAGCCTGGGCGATCCGCAGCTCGGATTCGGAAGGGACTTCGTTCTCCCCGAACGGCATCACCAAACTCGCCAATTCGGTCTGCAGGTCTGGTGAGAGGGCAGCGGAAAGCTCCTCGATACTGGTGTCATAGATCTCGCGAAGTCGATTTCGGCCCGCAATGTCGAGGTCGGTGGTTCGAACCTCCTCGAGAAGCTGCTTGATCATCGAACCGATTCGCATGACCTTGGCCGGTTCCGAGACCGCTCCACGCGGTGCCGTCTCCTCGTCGTGGTGCGCTCCCGGATCGGCGACATCGGTTGGCGCCAGCACCTCGGCATCGTCGCTCGATGGGTGTGCACCCCCGGCCGATTCGCCGTCGCTGGTCTGATCGGCCGGGATCGTTGCCTCGAAGTCGGTCATGGCCTGTTTGTAGTCGATCGGAAGGTCGACCTCACGACTCTGCGACCAGCAACGGGACGAGCATCTCGGCCGAGGTCAGCGATCCGTGCCGGCTGATCAGCGGGAAGGGGCCGGTGTCGTCGGGATCGTCGAAGCCGAAAGGCTCGAAGGGCAGCAGCGCGACGGAGCCGTACCGACCGCGCACTTCGTTGCGCACCGATGGACCGAACCAGTGGTCGTCGATCATTTCCTCGAGACTGCGCACCCATGTATCGGATCCGTGCGCGTCGACCGCGGCCTGGAGGAGATCGTCTTCTGCCCCAGGGGTCGCGTGGAGCCATCGGAATCGTGCCTCGCCGGACAGACCGTTGGTGAGCTCCAGAACCTCGGCGGCGATCGGTCGTAGATCGTTGCCGCAGTCGACCTGGCCGTGGTCGGCGGTGACGAATACCTGAGTGCCGGAAGGGGCAGCAGCGATCACATCGCCGACCAGCCGGTCGACGAAACCGACCTCTGCGTCGTATCGCTCGTCGAGCCCGTACTCGTGGGCCACCTTGTCGACACCGTCGTAGTACGCGTACACGAACGGCGCGTTCCCTCGGAGCACGCGCGCGATCTCGCAGACCATGACCGCCGTGGTGCGATAGCCGTGCAGGTGGGCCCCGCGCAGGTGCGCCCCGGTGAACCCGGTCTTGGCGAACTCGGCCTTCGACACGTAGTCGACGCGCTGACCGAGGAACGGCTCGTAGGGCTGCACGGTGTCCGGCGGGACTTCGCGGCGGAGGTCGCCGCGCTCTGATGACCACCACCGAAGCGAGTTCATGATCTGGTCGTCGACCACCATGCGATAACCGACGACGCCGTGCTCGCCGGGCGTCAGACCGGTGGTGATCGAGGTGAGCGCCGTCGCCGTCGTGGAGGGAGCGACGCTGGTGATGTGCTGTCCCTGCATCTGGTGGAGGACCGGCGTGAGCGACGGGCGTTCCCTGAGCTGTTCCCAGCCCAGCCCGTCCAGCACCAGCATGACGATCGGACGCCGATGGTCGATCTCGACCGGAAGCTGAGCTCCGGCAGGACCGAGCATGGCCGGTACCAGGTCGGTGAGGCAGCCACGACCGTGCGCAGGAGGGACAGGAGCTGGACGCATGAACAGAAACCCTAGAGCGCAATCTCGGCAGCCGTTCGAAGGGGCATACACCGTCTGACTCGCCGTGCAACTAGGGTCAGATGTCGTGAAGGTCTCGACCCGGGGTGACTACGCAGCACGAGCACTCCTGTCCTTGGCGCTGCACTCCGAGACGGTCCAACCCACGACCGTTCGCGAGATCGCCGATCGGACCGGTCTCCCCCAGCCCTACCTCGAACAGATTCTGCTGGCGCTGAAGGGTGCCGGCATCGTGCGCTCGAAGCGGGGTGTCGGCGGTGGTTATCTTTTGGCCCGCGATCCCGCGGAGATCACCTTGGCCGAGATCGTACGAGCCGTCGACGGGCCGATCACGCTCGGTGACTTCGGTGAGCCTCACACCGCTGGAGCATGCGATCACGAGGGCCAGTGCGTGCTGCTGGCCGTGTGGAACAACGTGGGCAGCGCGATGCGCTCGATGCTCGAAGGGTTCAGCCTCGCCGACATCGGCAACATGGCGAACGGGGTCGCCGAGTGGCCGAGCCAGGAGTCCGCCACGACGTGAACGACCGACATCTGGATCGAACCATCCGGTCGCGCCGCATGGTTCGGTCGTTCACCGACCGCCCGATCGATCGGCAGATGATCGACGACATCCTGGATCTGGCCAGGCGAGCACCGTCAGCGGGCAACACCGGCGCTGTCGAGTACCTCGTGCTCGACACGCTCGACTCGGTTTCTGCGTACTGGGCGACCACGATGTCAGAGGAACGGCGAATCGGATTCCGATGGCAGGGTCTACTCCGTGCGCCGGTACTGGTGGTGGTCGTGACCAGACCGGGTGCCTACGTCGAGCGCTACGCCGAGGCGGACAAGGCTCGACCACAGCTCGGGAGCAACACCCAGGCGTGGCGACAGCCGTTCTGGTGGATCGACGCCGGAATGGTGGCGCAGAACCTCCTCCTCGCAGTGAACGACCGTGGGCTGGGAGCCTGCCTCTTCGGGCTCTTCGATCACGAGGATGACGTCAAGGCCACCTTCGACGTCCCGCGCGACCGACGTCTGGTGTGCACGATCGCCATCGGTGAACCGGATGCATCGGACCAGGCCGGCCGCTCAGCGGGACGGAGCCGACCCGAGCTGGACGCGGTCACGCATCGTGGTCATTGGAGGCCTCGATCGTCCCGTCCTGACACCGACTGAGGAGGTTCGCGAGGTCTGCGGGAAGGGGGCTCTCGAACAACATCCATTCGCCGCTGCCGGGATGGGTGAACCCGAGCGTCTCGGCATGCAGGAACGGGCGATCGAGTCCGAGGTTCGGTTGAGATCCCCCGTAGCGATCGTCGCCGATCACCGGATGGTCGATGGCTTCGAGGTGGACTCGAATCTGGTGGGTTCGTCCGGTCTCGAGACGGCAGCGCATGTGCGTCACCAGCGGATGTTCGAAACGCTCGATCACCTCGTAGCGGGTGCGAGCATCTCGCCCCGACAACACGACGGCATGACGGGTGGGGTCTCGAGGTGAGCGTCCGAGTGGTGCATCGATCACACCTTCGCTCGATCCGACACGACCATCGACCAGCGTGCGGTACTGCCGGAGCATCGACCGAACGACGAGCTGCTGTTTCAACACCTCGAGCGCTTCGACTGACTTGGCCACCACGAGCAAGCCTGATGTGCCCTTGTCGAGCCGGTGAACGATGCCGGGCCGTACGTCGGGGCCGACGCCCCGCAGATCGGGGAACATGCTGAGCAGCCCGTGGGCCATGGTGCCATGCAGAGTGCCGGCGCCGGGATGGACGACCAGCCCCGCCGGTTTGTCGACGACGATGACGTGATCGTCGTGGAAGACGACTGGCACTTCGACTGACGAGTCGGCCTCCAGTTGACCGTCGAAACGCTCGACCACCACCACCACGACATCGCCTTCAACCACACGTTCGGACGGCTTGGAAGGCACCCGGTCATTGATCGTGACGTGGCCGTCGACCAGGAGCGCGGCGGCATCGCTTCGGCTGACGTCGGCCACGAGTGCCACGACTCGGTCGATGCGCTGCCCCGCCAGTGCCGGCGGGAGCGTCTCGGTGACTGTTTCGATCTCAGACATCGGCGGCCTTGGTTGAGGTGTCGGCGACATTGGCGGCCCGATCGTTCGGCGGTTGGCGCCAGAGAAGCATCGCAACGGTTGCGACGCCGCCGACGACGGCGATGTCGGCGACATTGAAGATGGGCCAGAACTGGAGATCGATGAAATCGACGACCTTGCCGCTCAGGAACCCGTCATCTGCCCGCGTCACCCGATCGACAAGGTTGCCGACCGCACCACCGGCCACCACGGGGAAGGCGATCGCCAACCATCGATCGGTGGTGGTCAAGGTCAAGTAGATGAGATAGATCGACATGAAGAATGCGATGACCCCGAGAACGGGTCCGCCGCCGGCGAAGCTGCTGAAGGCGGCGCCGGGGTTGAAGGACAATCGAAAGCGCAATGAGCCGATCACGTCGATGCAGGCGTCGGGGACCGAACACGAGGATCGACTGAGATTTCGCACCGCCCAGGCCTTGGTCACCTGATCGACGGCGATGACGCCGCCCGCGATCGTCAGCGCGACGAGCAGGCGGCGACGACGACCGATCAGAACATCGACGTCTGGTGACGCACGCACTTCTTGGCCATCGGCAGGAACTCCAGCCGCTCCTTGGGAATGATGTCCTCGCCGCTTGCGCAGATTCCGTACCGGCCCTGATCGATTCGCTGGATCGCAGCATCGACGTCGTTGACGATCTCTCGCGCCTTCGCCGACAGAGCGAGATCACGGTCTCGTTCGACTGCCAGCGTGTCACCCTCGCCCGATTCCTCGTCGAACTGGACGTCGCCCGGGTCACGGTCCGCCATCAACGCCGCGGCCTCGGCTTCACGCACTTCGGCGTGACTCGTCTGCTTTGCACGCTCCTCGAGGAGCGCCGCTCGCTGCTGCTTCAACCACTTCTTGTCCTTGATCCAGGACGGAATTTCGAGTGTCGTCGCTGCCTTTTTTGCCACCGAGGTTCTTCCTGCCTTCTTGGTCGTCGTGCCGGCGCTGGGGCCCTTCGTGGCCGGCGCGCTCTTCGCCACCGCCTTCTTGGCCGGCGCCTTCTTCGCCACCGCCTTCTTGGCCGGCGCCTTCTTCGCCACCGCCTTCTTGGCCGG
>CBESNA010000038.1:0-37149 GCA_965530755.1 uncultured Acidimicrobiia bacterium
GGCACCATCCAGAACGACATCCTCAAAGAGTTCATGGTGCGCAACACCTACATCTATCCACCCGAGCCGAGCATGCGGATCGTGGCCGACATCATCGAATACACGGCCCACAACATGCCGAAGTTCAACTCGATCTCGATCTCGGGCTACCACATGCTCGAAGCCGGAGCATCGGCCGAACTCGAGCTCGCCTTCACCCTGGCTGATGGCCTCGAGTACGTACGTTCAGCCCTGGCAAAGGGCCTCGACGTCGACGCATTCGCCGGCCGCCTCTCGTTCTTCTTCGGAATCGGCATGGACCTGTTCATGGAGGCGGCCAAGCTCAGAGCAGCCCGCCTGCTGTGGGCCGAACTCATGGCACAGTTCGAGCCGAAGAACCCCCGCTCATCGATGCTTCGGACCCACTGCCAGACCTCCGGGGTGTCCCTCACTGAGCAAGACCCGTACAACAACATCATCCGCACCACGATCGAGGGCCTGGCCGCCGTGCTGGGCGGCACCCAGAGCCTCCACACCAACAGCTTCGACGAAGCTTTGGGCCTGCCGACCGAGTTCAGCGCCAGGATCGCCCGCAATACCCAGCTGATCCTGGCCGAGGAGAGCGGAGTGACCCGCACCGTCGATCCCCTGGCCGGGAGCTACTACGTCGAGTCTCTCACTGCTGAGTTGGCCGACAAGGCAAGCGCAATCCTCAGCGAGATCGACGGTCTCGGCGGCATGACCAAGGCGATTGCCTCCGGGATGCCCAAGCTCCGGATCGAGGAAGCCGCAGCCAAGAAACAAGCCCGGGTCGACCGCAAACAAGAAGTCGTCGTCGGCGTGAACAAGTACGTCGTCGAGAACCCCGAGATGGTCGACGTGTTGTCGATCGACAACACCGCCGTCCGAGAATCCCAGATCGCTCGGTTGGATCACGTTCGCTCCACCAGAGACCAGACAGCCTGTGATGGCGCTCTCACGGCGCTCACCGCGGCGGCCGAGGGAGACGGGAACCTGCTCGCTGCCTGCGTTGACGCAGCGCGAGCACGAGCTACGGTCGGCGAGATGTCCGATGCGATGGAGACCGTGTTCGGCCGCCACCAGGCCAAGACCCAGACCATCTCCGGCGTCTACGGAGCGGCCTACGAGGGCGATGAGGGTTTCGCCGCCGTTCTCGCCAAGGTCGACGCGTTCGCTGAGGCGGAGGGTCGCCGTCCTCGCATGCTGGTCGCGAAAATGGGCCAGGACGGACACGATCGTGGAGCAAAAGTCATTGCCACGGCGTTCGCCGATCTCGGCTTCGACGTCGATGTCGGTCCACTGTTCCAGACCCCCGAAGAGGTCGCCCGTGATGCCATCGACAACGACGTGCACGTGGTCGGCGTGTCCTCGCAAGCGGCCGGACACCTCACACTGGTGCCTGCGCTGATCGACGAACTCCGCAAGGCCGGTGCGGACGACGTGATCGTGGTTTGCGGCGGGGTCATCCCACCCCAGGACTACGACACGCTGCGCTCCGCCGGTGTCGGAGCCATCTTCGGCCCCGGCACCAACATCTGCGACGCCGCCGTTGAGGTCATCGGACTCCTGGGCACCGCCTCCGCCTGACCGAGTGCTCCGAGTTGACGCCGGCCGGCCGTCCGATCGACGGATTGTCGAGCCTTGTCAAGTCGGACCGCCGTACGGTTGTACGATCCTTCGGTGCGTGCCCCGACAGCCAACGAGATTCTCAGCGGGGATCGTTCGGCTCTCGCCCGTGCGATCACGCTTGTCGAGTCCACTCGCCCAGACCATGCCGACCTCGCCGCCGAGCTGATCGACGAACTCCTCCCCCACACCGGTCGCGCCAAACGCATCGGGATCTCCGGCACACCGGGAGTTGGAAAGAGCACATTCATCGAAGCGCTCGGCGGCCACCTCACCGGTCGAGGAGAACGGGTCGCCGTCCTCGCCATCGATCCATCGTCACAGCGCACCGGGGGCTCGATTCTGGGTGACCGCACGCGGATGACGACGCTGTCGCGAGACCCCAACGCCTTCATTCGGTCCACGCCCAGCTCCGGTGTGCTGGGTGGCGTCGGCGCCGAGACTGCTGCGACCCGGCTCCTCTGTGAAGCGGCCGGTTACACGGTGATCCTCATCGAAACCGTCGGCGTTGGTCAGTCCGAGACCACGGTCGGCGACCTCACGGATCTGTTTCTCCTCCTCGTCGCACCGTCAGCAGGCGACGATCTCCAGGGGATCAAGCGCGGGGTGATGGAGATGGCCGACCTCATCGCCATCAACAAGGCCGACGGCGAGAAACTCGCCGCCGCGCACGTCACCCAGAACGACTACCGAGCAGCGCTGTCCCTCGTACGACCGAAGTGGCCGAATCAACCGACCGACGTGATGCTTTGTTCAGCGCTCGAGGACCAAGGGGTCAGCGATGTCTGGAGCGCGATCGAACGGCTGTGGACTCGCCTCGATGATGACGGCCGCCTCGAAGTCTTGCGGAGAGATCAGTCAGCGACATCCTTCCGCCATCATGTCAACGACGGTTTGCTCGATCTCGTCCTTGGGCTCGGAGACGAACAGCTCGCGGGAGTCAACCTGGGCGACCTCGAAACTGCGGTCCGCAGTGGAAACCTGTCGGCAATCGGCGCAGCCCGCCGGGTCGTCGATGCGTTCGCCCGTCGACTGTGACCTGGTTCGATTCTCCCCGCCGCTCCCACGTGTTCGTGGCAGCGGCCGCCGCGGTGTTCCAGCTGATGGTTCTCCCGATATGGCGTCCGCTCAACCTGCCCGATGAGAGTGGATTCCTGCTCAACGCCATCCGCCTGGGTACGGGCGGCGCTCCGTCCGGCCTCGACTACTTTCCCGGCTACAGCACGCTCCTCGCCCCGCTGACGGCGTTGACAACCGACCTCGAGACGCTCACCAGATTGGTCCAGGTCGTCAACGGTCTGCTCGGCGTGGTGACCGCCCTCCTCGCGATGCAGCTGGCGCGACGGTTGGGTGAGGACCTCACCGAACCTGCGCTGGCGGCGATCGGCCTCGTCGTCGCTGCCTACCCGGCGTATCGGTTGTTCGGCGCCTTCGCGCTCTCGGAGAACCTGCTCGTGCCATGGACGGTTGGGCTGTGTCTCGCATTCGAGCGAGCCGTTCGCCGATCGACCGGAGTCGACGTCGCAGTGTTCGGGTTGATGGCAGGCCTTTCGTTTGCCATCCACAGCAGGGCGATCGCTCTGACCCTTGCCGGTTTCTGCGCAGCACTCCTCGTGCTTCGGGGCCGATCGTTGTTGGGAGCACTCGCCGGCCAGGCCGCCGGCCTCGGAACTGCGTTGTTGCTGGTCACCTACACCCTTGACACTTCGGTGGACTCCGGAGCGCCAAGAAGCTCCCCCGGCGCCCTTCTCCGCAGCGCCCTATCGGTGCGTGGCGCGGCCGATGCCATCCTGAGTGCCGCTGGTCAGGGTTTCTACCTTCTCGCTGCCACAGCCGGGCTCGGTGCTCTCGGACTCTGGCACCTGACGGACGCGGTGCTGTCGTCTTCTCGCGAATCGGACAGCGCCCGCTCGGTCGGGATCCTCGCGATCTTGATCCTTGCGACCTCCGTCGGCATCTCATCGCTGTTCCTCGCAGGACGCGAAGGAGACTTCGCCATCTACGGGCGGTACGGCGAGGGAGTGCTCGTCCCGTTCCTCGTGGCCGGGCTCGTGGCGTCGGCTTCGTCGCCGGCGACAACGAGAGATCGAATCTGGCGGCTCTGTGTCGGCCTGCCGTTGCTGGCAGGCGCTCTCGTTCTGGTACGCGGGCCTGAGGCTTTTCAAGGGCGAACCCTCCTGTTGAACATCGCCGGCGTGTTCCCCGTGGTCGACGTCGTGGGAAGCATTCGGCTCTCGACGCTGGCGCTCTACGGCGTGGCCGCCATGCTCGTGGTCGGTTTGCTCCTCCGAAGCCATTTCGTCGCGGGGAGCCTCGTCCTCGCAGCCGTCTTCCTTGGTTTCGGCTCGTTCGCCATCGATCGTTCCGCGGCTGCCATCGATGTGCTCGACACCCAGGATCAGCTGATCACGGCCATCGAGGAAAGCGCTGTCGATGCAGATTGCGTGGCTCTGGACATCTGGCAATTACCGGATCGTTGGCATCAGGAGAACTACCGGCTGCGACTCGACCAACAACGGTTCGAGTACTGGAGCAGTGCGACGCCCCAGCCGCCATGCTCAGACTTGATCATCTCTCAACGATCCGACCTCGACGACCTCATACCCGGCGCATCGGTCATCGCCGTCGAACCCTTCGGCCGTCAAGCACTGTGGGTCCTGCCCGGCGCTCGCCAGGACGTCATCAACTCGCAACGATCGACCATCACCGACCCGCTCGCTGCCTTCGAAGCTGACCAGGAGATCGTTGTCGACATCGAGACTCCGCCATTGTCCGTCGCTCTCGGCGACTCCTTCGAGGCGGTGGCAACGATCGAGAATCGGGGGCCCCTCGGCCTCTTCCCCGAAGGAGGGTTCGCGACGATCGAGGGTTCGACCAACCTGGGCCTCGAGTTTCGGAGCCTCGAAGAACCCGATGTCCGGCGACACGAACCCATCCGAATTCGAATCCCCGTCGCAGTGGCCAAAGGAACTGCGGTCGAGCTCTCCCGCCAGCTGCGTCCGGAGGACATTGATCCGTCGATCCAACCCGGCACCTACTTGCTCGTGGCTTCGATCGTGCAGGAAGGCATCGCATGGACCGACTTCGCCGATGCCGTCATGATCGAGGTGACGGGTTGATGGCTACAGTCCCGGCCATGGGGATGAACCGCTTCGTTGCGGCGATCGAGCGACGAGTCCGCAGAATGCGAAGCCAAGCTCCGTCGCCCGAGCGAGCTGAGGCTTCGGGCTCGGAAGAAACTGCAATCGAAGACCCAGCCCAGATCGAGCGACGCCGTCGCGAACGCGCCCGTTTCACCGACGATGCGGCCTATTTCCAGTTCCTCATCGAAAGGGCAGTCGAGACCAACTCGGCCGCATCATGAGAGTTGGCCTCGTCCGGTCGACCAGCGATCCAGAGCAGGACCGATTTGCCATGCAACAGCTCGAGACCGAGCTGCTCGGCGCTGGGACCGAGGTGACCACGGTTCAGGTACCTCCACTCAGCGACGACGTGACCGAACAACTCGACGCGTACGAATACTGCTCCAGCCTCGAACTCGGCGACTTCGACCTCGTCATCGCAGCGTCGGCACCCGGCTGGCTGGTCCGTCACGATCGACTCGTGGTCATGTCCTCCGGCGACGGATTGGTCGCGTCACCAGAAGAGTCGACCGTGGCTGAGGATCTCGATCGGCTGGAGGCATGCGAGAGCCCGAGCGACCTGATCCGGGCTTCCCGAACGATGCTGGCCGCCGGCGATGCCAGCCACCCTGTTGCCGCTCCCGCCCACATGCAGAAATGGCTCGCATCGCGCCTCGAACATCTCCTCTTCAGCGGATCGAGCGTGAAGCGCCTGATCACCCCGTCGGAGTTCTCTGCCCGCAGGTTCGAGACCCTCGGCTGGGGCGAACCCATCATGGTTGCTCCCCCAGCCGCCGCAGCACTGCTCGGCCTCGACCACACGCCAGCGAGGAACATTTGCTTCACCGAGAGCCGCTTTGACGGCGACGACCGGCTGCCCACGGTGATCGAAGCATTCGCGACGATCGACGATGTCCACGCCGAACTCCGAGTTGCCGGTGACGGGCCGAATCGTCCGTCAATCGAAGCGGCGACTCACGACCGCCGCATTCGCTTTCTGGGCGCCATCGATGACACAACCAGGAGCAACGAGCTCGAGGCAGCCTGCTCGACCGTCCTGGTTGCGACCCAACTCGGATGGTCTCATCTCGGCGCCGAATCAATGCTGGCCGGAACACCACTCGTTGCGCCCGTCGATGCCGGTGGAATCGTCGAGATCGTCGAGCACGGCGTCAACGGCGTCCTCATCGAACCCACGACCGAGCGTTTGAGTTGGGGCATTCGCCACGTAGCCGGCGACCCTCGTTTGCGCTGGCAGATGGGTCTGCAGGCCAAACGGGCAGCAGCGCAACTGACTTGGGCGTCTGTCCTCGACGAGCTGGCCGACCTCGCCTCCCCGGCCGACAGACCACGGTTCCTTGCAGTGAGCACCTACCCGTTCGATCCGATGGTCGGGGGTGGCCAGCGGCGGGCCAGGTATCTCAGTCGGGGCCTCACCCTCCAGTGCGATGTCACCGTCCTTGTCAACAGAAGTCCCGGCGATCGAGTGCGCCGTCGCCTCATCGAGCCCGGGCTGACACAGATCGAAGTACCCAAGAGCGAGGCTCAACTGGCGGCGGAGCTGGACATGTACCACGCCATGGGCCGTATACCGATCGACGACCTGACCGCGGCGGAACTCAGCCGAGCGACTCCGGCGTTCGGGGCCGAGCTCGCCAGTCAGCTGGTCGACTGCGACGCAATCATCGCCACCCAGACCTTCCTGCTCCCCTGCGTTCCGCCGACCGAAATTCCGATCGTGCATGACTCACACAACGTCGAATCCCTGCTGAAGGCGGGCCTTCTCCCCGAAACGCCGGCAGGTCACTGGCTTCTGGAACGAGCGGTGGCGGCAGAGGCCGAAGCAGGACGCCGCGCTGCGGTCGTGACAGCGTGCACGGAACGAGACCTCGAGCTCCTCAGCGCCGGCGCGCCCTCCCCGACACCCACCAGCGTCGTGGTGAGCAACGGAGTCGACGCCGAGGCTCTGCCTCGCAAGACCGAGGAAGAACATCGCCGCTCTCGGTCCGAGTTGCTCGCTCTCGCCGGCTGCGCCACCGATGATCAGCGCCCGATCGGTGTCTTCATCGGCTCGTGGCATCCGCCCAACATCGAGGCTGCGCGCCTCGTCCTCGAACTCGCTCGACAACGCTCAGACTGGCTCTTCGTCCTCGCTGGCAGCCACACCAGCGAGTTCGCCGGAGAGTCCATCCCCGACAACGTCCAGCTCATCGCAGTCTTCGCCGAACCGCTGTTGTGGCCCTTGCTGGCAGGTGCCGATGTCGCGCTCAACCCCATGCTGTCCGGTGGCGGTACCAACCTGAAGCTGTTCGACTACCTCGCGGTGGGCACTCCGATCGTCACCACGACGATCGGCGCCCGCGGGCTGCCCGATGCGAGCCGCTACGCCACGATCGCCGATCCGGACGTGACGAGCTTCTCCGATGCGATCGACCGCGCCAGACAACCGTCGCCAGAACGCGCCGCCTCGTTAGTCGCCGGCCGGCGCCTGATCGAGGAGACATTCGACTGGGGCATCCTCGGAGATCAGTGGGCGGACGGAATTCTCACGGCACTCGAGCTCACTCCGGGACCGACTCGGCAACGCACCAGCCGTCGATGGCGGCCGACGTTGTCATCGACTACTCCGCCGTCGACCAACCCCGTCATTGCCACGATGCAGATTCTTGGCCAGCGGGCCATGACCACGCCGCCGTCACCTCAGGAGGTCTCCATGGACCCGGCACTAAGAGAGCGCCTCAAGCAGGCAAACGAGAACCGTAACATCGGTCGAAGCCTTCCGGATGGGGCTCGATTCAGTGGACCGAAGAGGGCGCTCATTCGCGTCGGCCACGCGTTCACCAACGAACAGGTGATCTACAACAAGGCAATCGTCGAGGCGGTCGAGCAGCTCGCTGTGTCCCTTCGTGCGATCGAGGCCGAGCAGCGCGAGCTCCGCCAGACCGTCGAGACGCTCACGGCGGAGAATCGATCGCTGCACCGCAGGCTCGAGGTGCTGGAGTGAGCGGACTCCGCATCGGCGTCCTGAAACCCGACTGGGGTGTGGCCGGCGGGTTCGAGCGTCTGCTCGATCGATTGCTGGCGCACTTGGTCGCGTCCGGGCATCGAGTGACAGAGGAGAACTTCCCTGGCCTGATCACGCCTCGCTCGTCATGGGGCACTCCGGCTGCGCTGGAGTGCTGGCCGCAACATCCCGAGTTCTTCCGCTATTTCGCCTTGCTGGAAGACGTCCGTCGCATGGATCTCGACAACTACGACTTGATCCTGAGCACCCAGCCGCCCACCTACCTCGCCGACCACCCGCGGGTGCTGTCGCTCTTCTATCACCACGCCCGCATCTTCTACGATCTGCACGAACCATTCCTGGCGTTCGGTGAGGTCGACTCCGATCTGCATGCAGCGGCCACCGAAATCGTTCGCACCACCGACCTCTCGATGTTGTCCGGGGTCAGACATTGGCTGGCAGGTAGCCAGGAGTGCGCCAACCGGCTCGACGAGTATTGGGATGTCGACCGCAACGTGTCGCTGATTCACGCGCCTCCACTCACCGAGGCCCCCTCCGACCTTCCGCCTTGGAATCGTGACGGAGCAGTCGTCTGCGTGAGTCGACATGAATGGCCGAAGCGATCTGAGTTCGTCGTAGCTGCAGCCCAGCTGCTGCGGGACAGGCGGGTCGAACTCATCGGTGGCGGTGGTCGACTCGGCGCCATTCGAGCCCTCGATGCCAAGCTGACGCGTGCTCCGGAAGGGGTCGAGGACGCCGACGCGCTCTGGATGACCCCGGCCCGTCACACGGCAGCGCCGCCATCGGGAGCTCCGTCGACTGCGTTCATACTCGGGACGCTCTCAGACGAGGAACGCAACGACCGCTACGCGAGTGCCGCTGTCGTCGTGGCTCCCGCGTACCGAGAGGATTACGGGCTGACGGCCTTGGAAGCCATGCAGTGGCAGCGACCGCTGATCGTCTGCTCAGACGGCGGAGGGCTCGTCGACATCGTGAACGACACCGGCGCCGGTCTCATCGTCGACCCGACACCTCAGGCCATTGCCGCTGGAGTCAGGCGCATCGTCGACGAGCCCGGATTGGCGCTCGAGCTGATCGAGCGATGCCGAGCGGTTCCGTCAACGTACACCTGGGCTCGGTGTCATGCAGAGCTCGACGACGCAGTCTCGTCGGCGATGGCGGCACCGACCTCGTAGTACGACGGTGGAATCCCTGCCGCCAGCTCCATCCGCCTGACGCGTTCGAGCGTGCGTTGGGTGACCAAGCGATGTGAGGCAATCAGATCGGCGAGAAATCCGATGGCGAACATCTGAATGGCGGCGATCACGAAGAGAGACCCGAGCACGATGGATTGCAGGTGCCCAGTGCGATCTCCGTTGACGGCCCAGTCGACGAAGAAGGGCACGAACGAGACCCCGGCCAGACCCATCAGCAGAATTCCGAGGCTGCCGAAGAAGCGGAGAGGTTCGTATGCGGCGAAGACCCTCGTGATCACCCCTGCGTTTCGCCGCATGTAGCCCCACATCGACCCGAACAATCGCGACTCTCGGGTTGCCGGGTTGGTTCCGACCGGCGTCGATGCCACAGCAGAGCGGAGCTTGCCTGCTTGGATCAGCGACTCCAAGGTGTAGGTGTATCGATTCACCACGATGAGCTGTATGGCGGCCTCGGTGTTGTAGGCGCGAAACCCCGACGTCACGTCTGGGACGTTCGTTCCGCTCGCTTTTCGCACCACCCAGCTACCGGCGAGCTGGAAGCGGATCTTCAGTCGGGAAAAATCGGCGACGCTCGCCACCTCGCGATCGCCGACGACGAGGTCGGCCTCACCGGCGAGAATCGGTGCCACCAGCGCCGGGATGGCCTTGGCGTCGTATTGGTTATCGGCGTCGGTGTTGACAATGACGTCTGCACCCAGCTTCAGCGCGGCGTCGAGGCCGGCCTGGAAGGCGAACGCGAGGCCGCGGTTCTGCGGCAGCTTGACGATGTGGTGGACACCATGCCGCCGGGCAACATCGACGGTGTCGTCGGTCGAACCATCGTCGATGATGAGCCACTCGACCTTGTCGAAACCTTCGACTTCTCTGGGGAGCTCCGACAGCGTGGCGGGAAGTTGTTCCGCCTCGTTGAGGCAGGGAATCTGGATGATCAGCAGCACGATGAACCTCGGGCTCGGACTGTAGTCCGACTCGTTTGGTTCGGCGGTCACTCTCCAGCACCCTCGGTGTCGCTACCGTGGAGACAGCCTCGCTCCACCGGCGGGTTCACACCGATGACAGCGACCCCCCTTCGAAGACTGCGCCCAGCTGAACGGGCCGCGTTGTTCATCGCCTCGATCGTGGTCCTCTGGTTCGTTTTCAAGCGGCTGGATTCGAGCATGAGCGACGCCCTCGATGTCCTTCGCACCGCGTCCGTTGGCGGCATCGGCCTTGCTGCGCTGCTCGCTCTTGCTGCGATGACGGCGGTGGCGCTCGGGTGGGCCGTGCTGCTGCGGACGACGAAGACGTCGGCAAGCGCGGCCGGCATCGTCGCTTGGTACTTCGTCGGAGAGATCACCAAGTACATTCCCGGCGGCATCTGGGCGCTCGTCGGGCGTGGTGAACTCGTTGGTCAAGAGATCGGTCGCCGACCGGCGTATCGGTCCGTCACTGCATCGCTTGTTCTTCTGTTCGGTGTTGCGTCGGTGCCCACCGCCGTCGCCGTTCTCCGATTCGACGGCTGGCCCCTCGCAGCGCGGGTCGTCTGCGCGCTCGGGCTCTTGTGCGTGTTGCCGGCGGTCTATTGGCGGCTGCGAACGAAGGCAACGGAGTTTGCCGCTGTCGTTGTGCGCTACAGCGCCGCGTGGTTGCTGATCGGACTCACGACCTACGTCGTGGCCCGATCGCTCGATTTGTCGGTCGGTCTGCTGGATTCGGTCGTCGTGACGTCCGCAGCGTGGTTTGTCGGCTTCGCCGTGGTCTTCGTTCCCGGCGGCGTCGGCGTTCGAGAAGCGACGTTCGTCGCGCTGGCGCCGTCCAGCCTCGATCCCAGCGAGTCGCTGGCCATCGCCTTGGTTGCACGATTGCTCTTCGTCCTCGCCGATACGGTGGGCGCCGTGGTGGGATTGGCACTTCGACCGACACGCCATCGCGACGAAGGGCCCAGATGACAGACATCCCGACTGGCAACACCTACGACAAGTACGCCTCCACCAATCCGATCGAGCGACGGGTCATGGCCCGCTTCCTCGCTGCGCTCGACAATGCGTTGCCTCCGTCTGCCGGCAAGATCCTGGAAGTCGGAATCGGCGAGGGCGAAGTGATGGAACGAGTGCGGACCCGATATCCGGACGCGTTGTCGACTGGCATCGACCTGCCTGATCCCGAACTCCAGATCGAGTGGAGGCAGCGCGGCCTCGCAGCTTCAGTCGCTGACGCCACTGCGCTCCCGTTCGCCGACGACACCTTCGACCTCTGTCTTGCCATCGAGGTGTTGGAGCACGTCGACGATCCCGAATCGATGCTTCGAGAGATCGCCAGGGTCTGCACGGGAACCGTCGTGCTGTCCGTGCCGCACGAACCGATCTGGCGGCTCCTGAACATGGCTCGCGGCTCCTACCTCCGCCAATTCGGGAACACCCCGGGTCACATCAACCACTGGAGCCGATCAGGTTTCCGACGGCTCGTGTCAAGCCAATTTGATGTGGTGTCCACTGCATCGCCGGTGCCGTGGACGATGGTCACTGCACGCCGGAGTCACGTGTGAAGGTGGGAAGTCGGCCACGCCTCATCCTCACCTTTCCCGCAAAGCTGGCGCTCGGCTTGTTCGTGTTGGTCACTGCGCTGGCTGCGCTCAACTTGCATGGCTCGTCGATCGGGACCTACCACGAAATCTTCGACGGACCCGAGGCCGCCGACCCGAACCTCATACTCGGCGAACCCCGAGGTATCCGCAGCGATGAGTGGCTGCGCTGGACACCGCTGGTGGCGTCCCAGGCGAAGTTGGGCTACCCGGAGGTCAACCCGTCGTTGCGCGACGGGGTCGACCTGGCGGTGATCTACGACGTGCCCCACGGTGGTTGGACGGCGTTCTTCGAACCACAACACGCGATGTTCCACGTCGGCCCGGGCCCCGAGTTCGCGTTCGCGTTCAAGTGGTTCGGCCTCCTTGCAACGAGCTTCTTTGCCGCGACGGTCTTCGCTCGTAGGCTGGGAGGGCTGCGGCCACCGGCGGCAATGCTCGCTGGCGCACTCTGGGCGCTCTCCCCCTTCTTTCACTGGTGGTACCAGAGTCAGGCGTTCCTCGCTGCGAGCTACGGAATGCTCGTCGTGGTGATGTTCCTCGCCGCGCTCGACTCACCGTCTCGACGTCGATCTGTGCTGATCGGGTTCGCAATCGGGTACATCGGGGCAGCCGCGCTGATGCTTCAGTACCCGCCCTATCTCCTGTCGGCAGCCTTGCCCTCGCTGGTTCTCTTGGCATCGCACATGGGACGATTGCGCACCACACTCGGACAACGAGTTCTCGTTGAACGATTCCTCCTTGTGGGGCTGCCGGCCGGCCTCATCGTCGGGGTCACCGGGCTGGTGTTCGTCGTGACGAAAGCTGACCTCATCGCCGCGATCGGGGCCAGCGAACACCCCGGCGGTCGATCCTTTTCGAGCGGTGAGGGAACCTGGCGTTCGTTCGGCCATCTGATGTCCGGCAATCTGGCGCCATCGTTTCTCAGCGATGGCCGTGCAGCCAACTACTTCATGAACCAGAGCGAGGCCGCCGGGTTCCTCCCGCTGCTTCCGACCCTGGTCGTGGTTGGAATCTTTCGCCAGTTCCGCCATCGGCGTTCAGGCCGATCGCTGCAGCCAGATGTGATCGCGCTCGTCGTCTTCGCCGCGATCATGGCGGTGTGGCTCTTCGTCCCAGGTGTCTCGGCACCCTTCCGGGTCCTGTTGTTCGATCAGATCCCGATCAACCGATTCGTCTTCATGCTCGGCCTCACGCAATTCGCGCTCCTCGTCGTGCTGTTGCGCGAGCCGCCGGAGTCCACGATCGCTCCAGACGCCGATCCGCGGTTGCAACCTCTCGCCCGGTACCTGTCGGGTGCCCTGATCGGCGTTGGCACAGCAGCGATGATCCTGCTGGGCAACCGCATCGTCATCGGCGCGGCACCAGGATTCGTCAGCGGCCGCGTCATCGTCGTCTCGACCATTCTCGCTGTGTCAGCCGGGCTCGTGTGGAGTCTGCACGGCCATCCCCGCACCGGGCTCGCCGCTCTCGTCGGGCTTTCGTTGGCGAGCTCGGCGACGATCAATCCGCTCTACCGAGGACTCGATCCGGTGATGAACACGGTTGTGGTCGATCGGATCGAGACAATCGCCGGAAACGACCCTGACGCTGCGTGGGCCGTGCTGGGTGGCCTCGTCTTCGAAAATCTGGCCGTCGAGGCCGGGGCCCGTTCCATTTCCGGAAGCACGCCGAGCACGCAGGTGGACTGGTGGACCACCTTCTACGCTCGCGATGCCGAGACCGAACGCATCGTCGACCGGTCAGCCCACTTCGCATTCCAACTCGCTGATCGCCCCGGAACTTGGCTCGAGTTGACGCAACGCAACTACGTCACCGTTCACCTCGATCCATGCGACGAGTTCAGTGATGCGGTCGATCTCCGCTACATCGTTGCTCCTCACCCACTCGTGAGCTCTTGCCTCGAGCTGATCGAGATCGTGGAGTACGAGCAGCTGTCGTTCCTCTTCTACGAACGAATTTGAGGGTCGGCCCTCCGGACCACGGCTGCGATCGTGGCCGCGTGTGCACGCGCCTGTCGGACGACGCCGGGCAGATTCTTCGCGATCAACTCTCGCCGGACATCAGCTGACTCGAACACATCCATCACTCGTTCGACGACACTGGGGTCGACCAGTTCGGCTGCGTCCAGCCCGGCATCCAACATCCCGAACAGCTCGAGAACCTCTCGATACTTGTGGCCCCAGCCGAGGACGAGCGGCGGAACTCCAACGGCCAACGCAGAAATCATGCCGTGGAACCGAGACGTGACG
This sequence comes from uncultured Acidimicrobiia bacterium, assembly GCA_965530755.1. Taxonomy (GTDB): domain Bacteria; phylum Actinomycetota; class Acidimicrobiia; order Acidimicrobiales; family SZUA-35; genus SZUA-35. Next base: position 13,782 of record CBESNA010000038.1, read on the forward strand.
AGTACGTCGCAGGTGCTGATGACGAGACGAAGCTCGTCGGCATGCAGCTCGGCGTCGACGACATGGACAGCGGTTTCGGGGGCCGTCAGCGCCTCTATCCGCCGGCAGAGCGGTAGATCGTTGTTGTGCGGGGCGTCAGTCTCGGGGCGCAAGCTGTGGGGAATGAGGACGACTTCCAAGCCATCCGCTGCGATTCGATCGATAACCGCTGCAAGCGACGTTTCGTAGCTCGTTTCGTCCTGCCCTTCGAGAGACGCGACGCTGCGCCGAGCCACCTCACTTGGACACACGCCGATTCGACCGCCGCTCGGCCGCGCGAGGCCGAGCCGCTCGAGGAGCGCATCGACTCCTCGCATGTCGACCTCGAGCGCGAACGCCAGATCTACGCCGCGCTCCACAGGGATACCGAGATCCTCCACCATGACCGCGGTGTGTTCGCCTCGAGCGATGATTGCCGCCATACGGGGCAAGATCACCTTCGCAAGCGCTCGATTCAGGCGTCCCTCGAATGGGCCCATCGCTTGCGCACACTTCACGACCGGAACGCCAAGAATCAGCGCCGGCAATACTGTGGCCACATTGAAGGGAAGGAATTTCTCGCGACCGTCGCTGAAGGTGATGCCACCTTGGTCCAACAACACGTCAGCCTGTGCCAAGCACGCAACCGCAGGATCGAGCCGGCAGATCAGGCCTCGAATCGGGGGCAGAAGACGATGCAGAATCGCAAGCGGGTTGGTGACCAAGGCGAGGCGGAACGGCCGAGCATCGACAATGGCGAGCTCTGGGTGTCGATTCCGGCGCTGGTCCTGCTCTGGATACACGCTGAGGAGCGTGAAGGTCGACTCGCCGTCGTCGAGCAGTTGAAGCGAGGCCTCCAGCATCGAAGCCGCCCCCTTGTTTCCATACAGTGCCGATGCGATCACCGAGTATTTCGTCATTGAGGCTGATCCCTTGTTTCGAGCTCGAGGTTCTTGCCGACGTGTGAGACGTCGGAACGATTTCGCGCTGCGCTCTGGACGCGACGACCGATTCCCACATACCCAAAGAGCAGTACGACATCGGTGGCGGTGGCATAGAGCCGAGCCGATGCGGCGATCGTCAGCGCGTCGGCGGTTCCGATGCGAGGCGATAGCAGCGCCGTGATGACCGCCTCACGAACCCCCAGGCCACTCGGCACCATGAACGCCAAGATCCCGAGGATGCCGGCGAGGACGTAGACCGCACCGAAAACCAGGACGTCATCGACCCCGCCGAGCTTGACGACCGAAGCGGCCAACAGGACGAACCCAGCTGCGTTCATGAGCCTGGGAACGAGGTAGAGCGCCTCCTGGCGAAGGACCGTCGACACGTCGAGGAAGAGACCTGTGCGGCCGGTTCGACGCTCCACGATCGGACCGACGGCGCGGGGCAATGCCAGGACTCCGAGTTGCGCCACACAGAGCAACGCGATCACTGCCCCGTACCGGCCGCGGCTCTCTGGCACCAGGAGAAGCACCGTTGGAAGGCTGACAACGAATGATGCCAGAAGATGAAAGAGGTTTTCGTACACGAACGACGTGGCGACTCTGGACCGAGCGATCCCTCGCTGCGAACCCCACACGATCTTTGCCGCCACTGTGCCGACCTGACCGGGTACGTACTTCAACAGCCATGACTGCACGTGTGCCCACGTCGCATCGGCGACGTCGAACGGCGCGTCGGTGAGACGCTGAAGGAGCCGCGCCCAGAGGACCCCCGAGACCACGACCGCCGCCAAGAACACGACCACCACAGCCAACCCCGTTCCGATGGGCACGGCCGTCAGCGCATCCCACCCGATGTCAGAACGAAGAACCGCCCGTACGAGGAATGCGATCGCCAGCGCGGTGAACGCCGCTGACACCACTGATCGCGTTCGTTGCCTCGATGTCTCGGTAGAGCTCGTTCTCACGACGGACTGGGTTCGTTCCACTCCGGCCCGACCCGGTTGTAGGACCGAAACGTGTCGAGTTCTTTCTTGACCGATCCCGCAACCATGCCCTTGGGGTCGTGGTATCCCATGGCGATCAGCATGATCGGCCGTTCACTGAGCTCGAGGCCGAGCGTTCTCTGCATCTTGCGTTCCAACGGCTCGAAGTCTGGCCAGTTGATCACGCTCGACGAGAGCCCCACCGTCTCCAGGCCATACATGAAACCCATCGCGGCGAGGGACGCATCGATGTAGATCGCATGGCGATCCCTGGGCGAGAAGTAGCTGTCGAGTCGACCGACGACCACGGCGATCACGGGGATGTTGTGGGAATACCCGGCAGCGCCGAACGGGATCGCCGCCACCTGCTGCGCCAACTCTGGATCGTCGAAAATGCGAATTTCGTACGGCATCCGGTTGCAAGCTGTTGGCGACTGACGGCCGATGAGCAACGCCTTGTCGATCAAGTCTCGCGGCACTGGCCGCTGCTCGAACCAACGAACAGATCGCCGTTGCATTGCGAGCGCCAGCATGGCGTCGTAGCTCACCGGCGGGTCAGTGATGTCTCGGCGGTAGGGCGTTCTCGGAGTGTGGTTCTCTGGCGAGTCCAGGTCGTCGGTGCGATCTGATGTCGCCTCGAAGCGCCTCCGCCAGTTGTTGACATCCGGATCGGTCGTGACCCGATCAAAGTACGAGATCAGAACGTCTCGCGCCCAACGGATCTCGTCGTGGTCGACCGGCGACCCTTCAGGCCGGTCGGCAGTCGCGGCCTCGAAGAACTCCACCGTCTCCCCGATGTAGTCCTTTGCAAACACGGGCCGAGGCGGTTCCATCAGCAGCCCCTTCTCCAGCCGATGGATGTTCCGTCGTAGTTGAACCATCGAGCGGCCAGGCTGGTGGAGGTGTTGGTAGTAGGCCTTCCGCCCCGCGAGGACCGCGTGTTCTTCGCGGCTGAAGGGAATCGGATTCAGCGAGTGATAGGCGTGGCTCGCAAGGCGGCTCGAGCCTGCAACGGCCAAGGTCGCCCGATTCGTGCCGACGTAGATCCGACGAATGATCGGGATCGACAGCAGGCGGTAGACCAGTGCTTTCACCTTTTCAATCATCGAGAATCGACTCTTCCGTTGTTGGTTCGAAGCGCAACGTTTTCAGCTCTCTCAGGATCTTCTCTTGGTTTCGTGCGCTCCGACCCAGCATGTCGGCCAACAAGCCGACCACGAAGATGATGAGTCCGAGCGAGAACAGGTAGGCCCCGAGGATGCCGAGGGACGTGTATGGCGAGGTCTGACCCGTCCGGAGCCAGTGCACGCCGACGAACAGCGTCGAGGCCGCTCCGACCACGAACGGGATCATTCCGAGGCCGGTGAAGAACCGGAGCGGTGCGAAGTCTCGGTAAGCCCGCATGATGTTCACTGCAGACAGCGTGAGGAACTGCCAGAAACTCGTGACCACCCGTGACTTTCGCCCTGGGTAGTAGGTGACGTGAACAGGCAACGACTCGATGTCGAGCCGGTGGTGGGCCAACATCTGAAACGATTCTTGTGTGTAGGTGTACTTCGAGTTGATGTTGAGCGAGAGAAGCGCCTGACGGCTGTAGCCGCGGAATCCGCACGTGACATCGGCGAAGCGCTCACCGCTCAAGCTGCCGACGATTCGGGCGCCGAGGCGATTGGCCAGGTACTTCCCGAGCGGCATGTTGTCAGGACGTCGGCGCTGACCGGACACCGGATCGGTGAAACGATCGGCAGCAACGAAATCTGCCCGACCAGAGACGATCGGCTCGACGAACAGGGGAATGTCCTTCGGATCGAACTGCAGATCCCCATCGATGTTGACCGCGATGTCTGCGCCGCTGGACAACGCGATCTCGACCGCCTGCTGGAATCGGAAAGCGAGCCGCCGCTGGGCGGCCCCGTCGATCACTGTGGCCCCGTGCTGGGCGGCAACTTCCGCCGTTCCGTCTGTGCTGCCATCGGAGATCACCATGACCTCAATCTCGTCGATCCCCTCGATGCTCGAAGGAACGCCGTCGATCACTTGCCCGATGGTCTCTGCCTCGTCCTTGCAGATGGAGAACACGACGAGCTTGGTCATACAAAAGTCTCTCCGGCCGAAGCGAACCGCAATCGTACCCAGACACTGAGACGAGTCCGGGGACCACGAGATGCGCACGATGTCCGACGGATTCGATCGACGGTGTGACAGGCTCGTGGGAATGCGGATCTTGCGCGGCCTCGCTCTCAGCGACATCGTCGCAGCCTTCATAGCGCTCTGCCTGTGCACAGTGGCGGTGTGGAGACACATGCAGGTCTTTCCGGAGCTTTCGCCCTACGACGAGGCGACGCACATCGACTACGTCTTCACCATTGCGTCTCTCGACCTTCCTGCTCTGGGGACCCCCTACGACCAACGTGTGTTCAGCGAATGGTCCTGCAGGGGCGCCTACTCTGACGTCACGAACCTGCCCCCGTGCAGCGACACCGCGTTCCTGCCAGATGACTTTCCTGGGCGGGGCATCCAACGAAACCCGACAGGCCCGCTGTACTACACCGTTGTTGCCGCACTCACCCAACCTGCGGCGAGCGTCACCGGCACGTCTCCGCTCGGAGCGGCGCGATTGTCCGGAATCCTGTTCCTCTGGACAACCATGCTCCTCACGGTCGTCGGCGCCAGAATGATCGGGACCTCCCGCATGCTGACGTGGTCTATTGCTACCGCGATCCCGCTCGGCATGCCCCTGGTGCTCCACGCGACATCGACGGTCAATAGCGACGCCGGCGCATTGCTCGTCGGCGCACTTGTGCTGCCCCTCGCTCTTCGACAGGGAGAATCGACCCGCCGCTGGCGTGGATCCGTCCTCGGGCTCGGCGTGGTCGCGGGTCTCACCAAGCAGACGGCCTTGTTTCCGATCGGGCTGCTCTCGATCACCATCGCAATGAACCATTGGCCATCCGGTGGACGTGACTCGAGCCGCTGGCGGTCCGTCGCACTGGCAGCGGCAGCGTGCATCGCCGCTCTGCTCTCCCTCGGCGTGTGGACCGCGGTCGTCAACGCTCGAACCCTGGACAGCTACGTCGATCCGATAGGGATGGGGAACACGGTTGCGATCGACGGAAACCCGGTCGACGAGGCGCTCACTGGATTGGCGGAAAACGTTCCTCCGACGAACATCAAGTTCGTGCCGCCTGCACTACGTACGCCGTTCCAGCCAACCACGCTCAAGATCCTCACCGTCGTGTTCCTGAGCGCCCTGGGCGCCGCCCTGGTCGCGACCGAACGTCGCGTGCGCAGCCTTGCGTGGGGAGTTCTCGCCGGATCCGTGGCATCGGCATTGCTCATCCAGGCCTACCTGGCCTTCGGCGAGGACCGTTTTCATGAGGCACCGAATGCCAGGTACGCGATCGGACTCGTCCCTGCGAGCCTCGTCCTGGTCGCGGCGTTCTTCGACAGTCGGCGCGAACTTCGAATCGCGGGCTGGACAACGATCTGTCTGTGCCTGTCGGCGGCAGCTGCCAGCCTTCACATATGAACCGGCTCTCGACCTCGAACAGATAGCTTGACCGCCGGACGAATCATGATGACCGAAACGAAGCCACGAGCGAACAACTTCATTCCTCTCGTCATCAACTTCGCTCAGCGGGAGATGGCGGCTCGCTACAAGCGCAGCCTGCTCGGCTGGTTGTGGTCGCTGTTGAACCCTGCGTCCACGGTGCTGATCTACAGCCTGGTCTTCGGCGTCTTCCTCCGGACCAAACCCCCGGTCACCAGCAACGGCGAGGCGGAAATCTTTGCGGTCTATCTGTTCACTGGCATTGTGGTCTGGAATCTGTTCTCCGGCGTGATCAACGGCTCGATGGACTGGCTCACCGGCGTCATGGACCTCCGCAAGAAGGCCTACTTCCCGACCGAAACCGCCATTCTCGGAGGCGCCATCGCCACGATCGTGCAGACCATTTTCGAGATCGCGGTCCTCTTGGTGCTCATGATCGCTCTCGGCAACATCAACTGGACCTTCCTGCTCCTGCCGTTCATCCTGCTCGGCGCCGCCAGTTTTGGCCTCGGCATCGGCTTCTTCGTCGCCATCCTCAACGCTCGCTACCGCGACGTGCGCTATCTCACCGGCATTGTGCTCAGCCTCCAGTTCTTCCTCGTGCCGATCGTCTACCCCATCGGCCTGCTCGACGACCCAGACATCGACACCTATGGGCTGCCGGCACGACAGATCGTCCGCTGGAACCCGGTGAGCGAGTTCGTCCAGGCTGCTCATGACGTCGTGTACTTCCTCGAGGTCCCATCGCTCGGTCGCATCGCGATCATGCTCGCCGCAGCCACCATCTCGCCCGCGTTGGGGCTGACCTACTTCCGTCGTCGCTCGATGGAAATCAGCGAGGAACTGTGATGTTGCCACAGTCGAAGGCGCCGGCCATCTCGATCGAGAACGTATCGAAGAAGTTCGTGATGCGGGCGGATCGCGCGGCATCCATCAAGGAAGCCTTTCTGCGGCGGGGTCGAACCGAATCCAAGGACTTCTGGGCGCTGAAGAACATCACCTTCGACATTCCGAGGGGCTCCTTCTACGGCATCATCGGCCACAACGGCTCGGGAAAGTCGACACTGCTCCGGCTCACTGCCGGCATCCACAAGCCAACGTCCGGCACCATCACGACGAACGGACAGATCTCGGCGCTGCTCGAGCTCGGATCTGGGTTCCACCCTGATCTCACCGGTCGAGAGAACGTGTTCCTCAACGGAGCGATGCTCGGTCTGTCCAGGAAGCAGATGGCGAAGGCCATCGACGAGATCACCGAGTTCAGCGGTATCGGCGACTTCATCGACGCTCCCGTCAAGGTCTACTCGAGCGGCATGCACGTCCGTCTTGGTTTCGCGATTGCGGTGCACGTCGAGCCCGAGATCCTCCTGGTCGACGAAGTTCTGGCCGTCGGCGATGAAGCCTTCCAGAGGAAGTGCTTCGATCACATCTACGCGCTTCGACGACGCGGCACCACCATCGTGCTCGTCTCTCACGACTCCAGCACGATGGAGTCACTCTGCGACGAGGTGGCGTGGCTCGACCACGGCGAGCTGCAATCAGTCGGCGACCCGTCACCGACGATCGAGTCCTACGTCGGCCGGGTGAACGAGCAAGAGAACAAGCGACTCGTCAAAGAGGCGGAGGATGCCGCGGCGCTCGCCGAAACCATCGAGGTCGTCGATGCCGATCGCCGAGGCTCTGGAGAGATTCGCGTCACCAGCGTGGAGTACCTCGACCTCGATGGTTCATCACGGCAGACCGCCGCCAGCGGCGACCCGCTCGTCATCCGCCTCAACTACGAGGCTGCCACCACGGTGATGCATCCGGTTTTCGGTCTCGGCATCTACCACGAGAACGGCACGCATCTCTCCGGCCCGAACAGCCGGCTTGCTGAGGCCGAACAACCGATCATCCCGAAAGGGACCGGCTTCATCGACGTCATCGTCGATCGCATGCCGCTGTTGGACGGCAAGTACTTTCTCACCACCGGTGTGTACTCGGCTGATCTGCTGCACTGCTTCGATTCGTGGGATCGCAGCAACCGGCTCATCGTTCAGCCCGGTTCATCTTCTGAGCGCTACGGCATGCTCGAGTTCGGAGCCCGCTGGACCGAGGCAACCACTCGCTGATCGGGGAGCGCGTCAGCCAGCTGTCTCCAGTGGCCAGCTCCTCGGCAGCGGTGCCCAACCGCTCCGTTCCCTCATCTCGGTGAGCTGTGTCGGGGCCGGCGTCTCTTCCACGCCATAGCCGTGGAGGTTCATGTTGTCCCACGGATCGTCGTTGAGCAGCGGCGCCCATCGATCGAGCATCGCAAGGTGCTCCCACGACTCAACGACCTGCGGCCGGCTCGACGTCTCGAAGTGGACCAAGCGGGTCCGGTTGTCGAGGACGGTCCGCCATCCGCTGTCTACGAGCTTGAGGCACAGATCGATGTCATTGAAGTTCAGCGGAAACATCGTGCTGAAGCCGCCGACCGCTTCGAATTTTTCTCTCGTGACGCCAAGGCATGCGCCCGTGACGGCCAGAGCATTCGTCGTCAGCCCGAGCACGCCGAACGCGCCGGGGGCTGAATTCGAGTAACCGGCGTATCGATGGCTCGGCTCACCCCCTCGAGAAGCCACGCCTGCATGTTGAATGCGACCATCTGGATACTCCAAACAGCAACCGACGGCGCCCACACCTTCGAGGGACATCCAAAGCACGAATCGTTCGATCCAGTCGGGCGTGATCACCTCGGTGTCGTCGTTGAGGAAGATGAGATGATCGCCGAACGCATGACTCACCGCCAGGTTGTTGGCGCCGGAGAAGCTGAAGGGTTGCGAGTCTCGCACGATCCGTACCCGACCGTTGCCGATGCCGAGCACGCTGGCAGCAAGATCGTCGGTGCTGTGACGATCGAGGACCACCACGATCTCGTAGTTGGGATACGACGATCGCTCGACAACGGACGAAACCGCAGTCTCGACGAGGACGAAGTCCTCGCCGCGGGCAATCCGGCGCCGACCGCCGGTCAAGATGATGATGCTCACGAGCGGATGATCGATGAGCTGGGGGTTGACGGCGATCACCCCGACTCGCTCGTGATCGCGCTGTGCAACGGCCGGAACGCCGGCCCGCTCGAGGTGATCCTGCACCGCCCGTACACCTGCTTCGAATGCCCAGTCCTTGGTCGAGGGATCGAAGGCGGTGGACGTTGCCGACTGACGCCAGTGGTAGAGGACCTGGGGAACGTGACTGATTCGTCTTGCGACCTCGGTCGCTCGGAGCGCCAGGTCGTGGTCCTGAGACCCGTTGAACTCCGGGCGAAGCCGACCGACGGCCTCGACCACGGAACGTCGATAAACCGCCAGATGGCCGACGTACATCTGGCAAAGCAGTCGCTCGGGTGACCAGCCTGGCTTGTGAAATGGATCGACTCGACGGCCGGTGAGATCGAGCTTGTCCTCGTCGGAGTAGATGACGTCGACGTCGTCATGCGTGTTCACCGTGAAGCGGCAGACAGCGACTGCACGATCCGAGAGCGTGTCGTCGTTGTCGAGGAAGGTCAGGAACTCACCGTCGGCCCGTTCGATGCCGGCGTTGGACGCTGCGACGATGCCACCTTGCTCGGCGCGCCGGAGCACGACGATTCGTTCGTCGCTGCACCCGTCGAGAACCTTGTCAACTGCGGACGGCTGCGGGCCGTCGGCGATCAGAAGCAATTGCCAGTCTGGATCCGTCTGGTTGCGAACCGAGGAGATCGCCTCCCGGAGGTGATCGGCTTCGGGCTGGTAGACCGGCACCACGATCGACAGAAAGGTCATCGACGCAGCTTTCGGTACGGCGCCAGGAGCTTCGACCCCAGACGCCAGGTCGCAGAGTGCCTCATGTCGTCGAGGCGTTGCCGTGAGATGTCGAGCTCACGCCGAAGTGACACCGGGTCTTCCTGGTGAACGCGCGGATCAGCATCGAGCACTTCTCGCCACGCTTGTTGGTGGTTGTGAGCAGCATGCAATGCAACCGTGGTCTCGTGAAGCTTGGCCACTGCAGCCCCACGAGCCGCTTCGGCTCCAACGGCCGCATCCCTGGCCACCCACACCTCGAGCTCAGCAGCAGCCAGCCGCTCGAGCGCCTCGGCCAAATGCCGCTCACTAGGAAGACCGTCCTCTGCCGGTGACGTCATGGCGTGGACTTTCGTGAGCTCGCGGCGCAGCGTGCGGTTCTCGTTCCTGAAGTTCCACTCGACTCGCTCATAGCCGGTGACCACCTCGCGGATCGAGGGGTCTCGCCGAACGAAGAGCCCGGCCCACGCCGTGAGGTAGCTGGCGTCGTAGTCCAGATCGCGGAAGTAGCCCAAGCTCGCCATGAGGCCGGCCCAGTACTCGGGTGGCTGCACGTTGATGTGGGTGGGCTCGGCGTAGTCGAACGGTGTCGTCGAAAGGAGGATCCGGTCGGACGCCTGAGTCATGCGCTCGAGAGCAACCCGATCGTCGCCCTGTGCGAGATGTTCGATCACCTCGACGCACGTGATCAGGTCATAGTGGCCCTCGATCGGTTCGAGCGCCGACCGGACGGTGCAGTGCCCGACCGCAGATCCACCCACCTGCGAGATCGCATACTCCGAGAAATCGTGGCCCTTTGCGTCGACCTGACGATCACGAAGTGCTTCGACGAGAAAGCCGAAGGCGCAGCCAACGTCGAGCGAGGTGGTCGGAGCGAGGTCTGCGACGATGCGGTCGGCCACGCCTCCGAAGAACCGAAGCCAATGGTCGCTTCGCTCGTATGGCAGACCCAGGTCGTTGGCGTAGTAGTTCGCGCCGTACAGGTCGGGAGCATCGTCGCCCACCGGTTCATCGTTGACGTCAGTCTGAGACACGCCGAGAGCCTAGTGCTGCGACTGCATGCGCTCGTCGACCACTGGCAGCTCGAAGCCGTTCTTCGTCGTCCAGACCCTGAGCCGGTGACGGCCGGTGCCGCGATGCTCGGCGATGGCGGTGAGCGCAGGCGGAGGCGGCACCTGCAACAGACCCATCGTCACGAGGTTCGGATTGTCGTACGGGTCGTTGTCGAGCCAACGGCCCCATCGAGCACGGAACGCCTCCACTTCCCAGCTCTCGCTGCCGGGCGGCCGAGACGAGGTTTCGAGATGCATCAGCTCGGTCTGGTTGTCGACAACGGTCCTCCAACCCTGATCGGCAAGACGGAGGCAGAGGTCGATGTCGTTGTAGTTGAGCGGGAACTGCTCATCCATGCCATCGACGGCCTCCCAGTGGTCACGGCGAATCGCCAGGCAGGCGCCAGTTGCAGCAAAACAATTCACGGTGAGGCGGAGCCAATCTCCGTGGCCGGGATCGTCGCCCGGGTAGCCGTGATAGAGGTGGTCTGGTCCGGTGCCTCTCGTCGCAACGCCCCCGTGCTGGATCCGCCCGTCGCCGTAGAAGAGCTTCACCCCGACGGCCCCGACGTCATCGAGGGCCGTCAGAGTGAGAAGGCGCTCCATCCAATTCGCAGTGACGACCTCGGTGTCGTCGTTCAACAACACGACCATCGTTCCTGACGACTGGGCCACCCCGAGGTTGCATGCGGCGGCGAAATTGAACGGGCGGTCGTCCTTCACAGTCCGCACTCTGGGGTCAATCGAACGGAGTCTCGTCGCCAGTTCGTCTGTGCTCTTCGCATCGACCACGATGACGATCTCGAATACTTGATGGGTCGAGTTGGCGATGACGGACCGTATGGCGTTCTCGACCAGCACGAACGACCGGCCCCGGACCGTCCGCTTCGACCCTCCGGTCGGAATGATGATGCTGACGAGTGGTGGGTGGCCCTGCAGCGCCGGTTCGAAACCGATCAGATCGCTTCCGCTCGGCCCGGTCTCGATGGCCAGACCGCAGAGACCGATCCGATCGAAGTGTCGTTGGACCGCAGCGATGCTGCTGGGGAAACGTTCGCTTGTCGGCATCGGCCGATGGCACAGCACCGCAGGGAGATGGCCGACGACGCGTGCCCGCAACGACACCGACAGGCTGAGTTCATGCATCTGGCTCGACACGGCCTCCTCGACATCGACATCGCCGTCGGCGATGGTCTCGGCCATCAAGGAGGACCGGTAGGTGACCATCGATCCGAGGTAGCCCTGACCCCAGAGGCGTTCCGGCGACCAACCCGGCTTGTGGAAGGGATCGGTACGATGCCCGTCTGCATCGATCCGGTCCTCATCCCCGTACAGCACATCGAGATCAGGCCGAGCCTGGATCGCGTCGCGAATCGACGACACTGCGTCCCTGCCGGGCAGGTCGCCGGCCATCAGCAACGAAACGAAGGGTGTCTCGACCAACGCCGAAGCCTCCGACAGACCATCGACGACAAACACCTGGCAAGACCCCCTCTCGATGACCTGTCGAAGTGCCGCTCTGGTTGCCTCGGCCCCGGGCGATCCCTCGAGGCCGAGCACGAGGATCGTCAGGTCGATGGTCAACGAATACCTCGAAGCCGCCGGTACGGAGCGAGTGCCAGCTGGACCGTCTTCCACGTGGTGGACTGTTCGATCTCGAAGCGACGCCGCTCCGCGACCTCCGCCTTCTCGTTTGCCAGACGCAGGTCTTCGACGTTCTCGGACAACAAGATGTCCCACTGTTCTCGGGCATGACAGGCTGCCGACCAGAGATCGGTGACCTTCAGCAGCTCTCCCCGCAGCCGCCCCTGCTCGATCTCGGCCGTCGCAGCTGCCTCCCGTGCCAGATCGAGATCCGCTTCGAGCTGGGCGATCGCGGCCCGAAGATCGTCGATCGATCCACCGTGCTGGCTTGGTTGGGACATCGCTCCGGAGTATACGGCAGCTCAGAAACGTGGAGAGGGTGCCTCGGCCCTCCGGTGCTTCGCCATAGAGTTTCACCCGGTGCCAACGCAGTCGCTGGCCCGCCATCCACCGGAGGTTCGAATGCAGATCGTCGCCACACACCTCGACGACGTGCTGGAGCTGTCCACGCCGCGCTTCGGCGATGGTCGCGGTTCGTTTGCGGTGACCTACGAGGTGGGTGTTGCGGCGAAGTTGGGGATGACCGAGCCGTTCGTCCAGGACAACCACTCGGTATCGGTTCCGGTGGGCACGTTGCGTGGGATACATCTGCAGATGGCTCCCTTTGCGCAGGGCAAGCTGGTGCGAGTCGTCAAGGGCCGTATCCTCGACGTCGTCGTGGACCTGCGACCGGGGTCGGCGCAGCGCGGGAATCATGCAATGATCGAGATCGACGCGACGTCTGGCAACCAGGTGTGGGTGCCACGTGGTTTCGGCCACGGGTTCTGCACGTTGGAGCCGGACACCGAGGTGGTCTACAAGGTCGACAACACCTACACCCCGAGTGCCGAGCGTTCACTGGCGTGGGACGATCCAACCGTTGGTATCGATTGGCCGGTCGACGAGAACGACGTCACGTTGGCCGACAAGGACCGCCGCGGCCTGTCATACCAGGACATCATCCGTGAGATCGATCAGCTCGAGCGACAAGGGAGTACGGCATGAAGATCTTGGTCACCGGTGGACTCGGGTTCATCGGTTCTGCCGTTGTGCGCAGGCTCATCAACAAGACCGATCACTGTGTGCTGAACCTCGACAAACGGACGTACGCTGCCACCGATGGCTCCGTGGCGTCCGTGGCGAGTTCGGACCGGTACGTCCAGGCGGACGTTGACATCGTCGACGGTGAGGCGGTCCGGTCGGCGATGGACTCATTCGAGCCAGACGCTCTGATCCATCTTGCCGCGGAGAGTCATGTGGATCGCTCGATCGACGGACCGGGCGAGTTCATCCAGACCAACGTCGTCGGCACCTTCGAGTTGTTGCATGCAGCCCTGGGGTCAGCGGAGCAGCGAGGTGTCCTCGACTCGTTCCGTTTCCTCCATGTCTCCACCGATGAGGTTTTCGGGGCGTTGTCACCGACGGATCCGGCCTTCGACGAATCAACGCCGTACGATCCGCGCTCGCCGTATTCGGCGTCGAAAGCGGCCTCGGATCATCTGGTTCGGGCCTGGCACGAAACCTACGGTTTGCCGACCATCATCACGAACTGTTCGAACAACTACGGGCCTTTCCATTTCCCGGAGAAGTTGATCCCGTTGATGATCCTGAAGGGTCTGGCCGGAGAACGGCTGCCCGTGTACGGCAAGGGCGAGAATGTCCGAGATTGGTTGTTCGTCGACGATCACGCCCGGGCGATCATCACCGCCCTCGAGACCGGAGTTCCCGGCGAGACGTACGCCATCGGCGGCAACGCCGAGCGAACCAATCTCGATGTCGTGCACGCAGTGTGCGACCTGCTGGATGAGTTGGTGGGCGATCTCGACGGGACCAGCCGTCGCTCCCTCATCGACTTCGTCACGGATCGACCCGGCCACGATCTTCGCTATGCCATCGATGCGTCGAAAGTACGATCCGAACTGGGATGGGAACCATCGATGAGTTTCGAGGAAGGCCTTCGCCAAACCGTGCAGTGGTACCTCGACAATGAAGCGTGGTGGCGTCCGCTCGTTGGCGATCGTTACCAAGGCCAGCGGCTCGGCACCGGAGCCGCCTCCGCATGACCACGGTTCTGATCACCGGAGCCAACGGCCAGCTCGGCCGAGAACTGCAGCGAGCCGAGTGGCCAGACTTCACCTCGCTCACTGCTGTCGATTCCTCTGAACTCGACATCACCGATGCAGCCGCCGTCCGTCGTGTCGTCGAGGAGATCCGACCTGACGTCATCGTGAACGCTGCTGCCTACACCGCGGTTGACACTGCCGAGGACGAAGAAGCGCTCGCCACCTTGGTGAATGGCGAGGCGGTGGGACACCTGGCGGCGGCCGCCGACCAGGTCGGCGCTGCTCTGATTCACGTCTCGACCGACTACGTGTTCGACGGCACCAACGAGCGCTGGTACGTCGAGCACGATCCGCTGGCCCCCGTCGGCGCCTACGGGCGATCGAAAGCCGCAGGAGAGGCAGCAGCACTGACCGCTGACCGATCAGTTGTCCTCCGCACTGCCTGGGTCTATGGCGCGCTGGGCTCGAACTTCGTCACCACCATGCTTCGCTTGGCCAGTGAGCGCGACGAACTCGGCGTGGTCGACGACCAATTCGGATGTCCCACCGCAACCGCGGACATCTCGACTGCCGTCGTGCGCTTCGTCGACGAGTTCGCCAACGGCGCCTCTCCGCCAGAGCGGCTCTATCACGTCTGCTCGCCGGACGACGCAACATGGCACGAGTTCGCGATGGCGATCTTTGCGTCTTCTGTTCACGGATTCGACGGGACCTGCAAGAAGCTCACGACACCCGAGTACCCGACCAAGGCGATCAGGCCTGCGAACAGCCGGCTCGATTCCAGCCGCCTGCAACGAGATCTGGGATTGACTCTGCCCTCGTGGCGCAAATCGCTCCCTCGGGTGGTCGCCGAACTCCAACAACAGGATCACACACATGGCTGACGCACCGTCGAATCTGAACCCGCTGGGCCGCAAGGGCATCATTCTCGCCGGGGGCACGGGTAGCCGACTCCACCCGGTCACCCTCGCGGTGTCCAAGCAGCTGCTGCCCGTCTACGACAAGCCAATGATCTACTACCCGCTGACCACACTCATGCTGGCCGGAATCAGCGAGATCCTGATCATCACCACGCCCGAGGATCGGGCTGCGTTCGAACGACTGTTGGGCGATGGTTCGGGATGGGGAGTGACCATCGAATACGCAACACAGGACGCACCAAACGGCATCGCAGAAGCCTTCATCATCGGCGAGCGATTCCTCGACGGCTCACCGTGCTGTCTCATCCTCGGCGACAACTTGTTCTACGGCAGCGGATTCAGCAGCCAACTCCAACGCGTGTCCCAAGACAACGGGCCGTGCGTGTTCGCCCAGAAGGTCTCCGACCCGGAACGCTACGGAGTCGTCGAGTTCGACGACGACGGTGCTGCCCTTTCGATAGAGGAGAAGCCAGAAGCACCGAGGTCAGCGTGGGCCGTCACCGGTTTGTATTTCTTTCCCGCCGACGTGGTCGAAATCTCGAAAACAATGACGCCCTCAGCAAGAGGTGAACTGGAGATCAGCTCCGTCACCCAGGAGTACCTCGAGCAGGGCCGCCTGAGCGTCGCCCAGTTCGACCGAGGATTCGCATGGCTCGACACCGGCACCTTCGACTCCATGGTCGAGGCATCCGAATTCGTGCGCGTGATCGACCAACGCCAGCAGCAGAAGGTCGGCAGCCCAGAAGAGGTGGCGTGGCGTTTGGGACTGATCGACGATTCGCAGCTCCTCGCACTGGCCGAACCGCTCCGCAAGAGCGGTTACGGGGACTATCTCGCTGCGTTGGTCAGCGAGGATCCGGCACTCTGAGGATCGCTGAGGACTGCCCCAGGCTGCCTCGACCATCGACCACAGGACCGTGTGGGGCCACCAGTGCCGGGTCGGTCAAGACGATGTGCGGAACGTCGCCACGATGGACGTCGATGACGTCCATACCCAGCTTCTCGCTCCAGGCGGCGATGAGGTCCCGGGACATGAATTGGTTCACATGGAGTCCTCCGTCGGCGCGGAGAGATGCCAACGTCGCTTCGAACACGTCCCAGTGCGATCCGACCTCGAACTCCAGGAACGAGAAGACGATGATCGCACCGGGGCGAGCGATCCGGAGCGCCTCCTGGAGGTAGATGAAGCTCTCTTCATGGCGCAGATGGGTCAGGACAGAGAAGAAGCACACGACGTCTGCGATGTCGTCCTCCACCGGAACTGCCAGGCCATTGACCTCCGCGAACGACCAGTCATCGCGATCACATGCCCGCCGAGCCGCGTCGAGAAGTGGAGCCGAGATATCCGTACCTACGTATCTCCCCTGCAGCCAACTCCGTAGCTGCACTGCCAGCCTGCCAGACCCGCAGCCGACGTCGACCACCGTGCTACCGGGGTCGAGACCGTACTGCCGCAGGAGATCTGCCTCCATCATCCCGAAGGCTTCGAAGTGTTCGATACTCGGAGAGCCGATGGCTTTGGCGGCAGCGTGAACATCGTCGTCGGCGAGCAACGCAACGGTGTGTGCGTTGTAGGCCTGGCGATTTCGTTCGATCAGACCGTTGTCGGCGTCAGCATCGGGGTCCATGCTGTCGCAGCGTAGACCTCGATGGACACGAAGCCAGGCCTCACTCCTGGGCGTTACGGAAGTACTCGTCCGAGGCGGCCAGCTCGGCGGCCAGAGCGACATCATCTCGGGTGAGCAGCTGTGCGCTCCAGTAGCTGAGACCACCAGGTTCCGGGCCCCGCCCGAGCACCTGTCGGTACAGATCGGCCACTCGACCCTCGCGAGATTCCGGCGATGAATAGAAACCGGCCGCCACCTGGCTTCGGTTCATCGCCTTCGTATCGAGCTGAGCGACCCAGAAGGCAAGACCGCCTGGGTCTGCCGGCCTGCCCTGGATCTCCTCGTACAGCGCTCGGACGAAGCCCTTGTTCGTCGATCCGACCTTCACGAAGAATTCGGGCGAGCCGTAGAACTCGGCTGCGACGCTCTGGAGGCGCCGCCCGCCGGCCATCTGCTCGAGCCAGAACGCCCGACCCCCGGAGTCAGCGGGGCGGGAGAACACGATCGGATAGAGCTCGTCGATCTCGACACCGGCCCACTCCGGCGAGAGCGACAACGCCGATGTCAGGCCGAGGCGGGAGGCTCCCTGGGCGAGGGCAGTGGCGGCAGAGCTGCGTTCGGTGCCGCCAGCGTCGCGCTGGAGAAACAGCCGGTAGACCGAATCGACGTACACGCCGTTGGCGGTCAGTAGGTCGAGTTGGGAGTCGTCGAATGTGAACCAGGTCGAGAGCATCCCTGTCGGTCGACCGGGACTACCACTGACCGGCGACCCGCGCCACTGCGCCCGAACCTGTTCACCGGTGAGCGTCACAGTGCCGCTGGCGAACAAGAACCGAACCTGCGTGACGTGGCCACCATCTGGACCGTTGCCGGTGCGTTCGAATTCTTCGATCGCCAGGAGGTCGCCCTTGCCCTGTGCGTTCACCCAGGACGTCAGATCGAGCGTGACGTTCCACGTCTTGTTTGGGTTGGCAGCAGTGGCGTCGCCCAGATCCGGAACCGCGGGGAATCCGCCGAGCGCGACCGCATCGAGCGTGTGGCCCCCGCTGCTGGAGCTGAACTCGGTCCGGGCCACTTCCCCGGTTGTCTTGAAGACACGAACGAGCCCGGTCGTGGCTTGGATGGCGGCATCCGTGCTCGCGGTGAACGTCGGTTTGAATCCGGCGGCAGTCTGGATGTAGCGCCCGCCATAGACCTGGCAGCGCGTGGTATCGCACGTGTCGGCGAAGCTGCCGCTCCCGTAGCGAGGATCGCCTGACAATGCGTACGAGCGAGCGGCGACCGCCTGAGCCTGGAGTGCAGCCGGCTGCCACGAACTCGGAACCTCACGGGGCACGACGCCTCGCAGATACTCCTCGATCGACACGATGTTGATCGTGCGTGTCGTGTTGCCGACGTTCTCGCCCCGCAGCCGTCCTTCGTACCAGGTCGACGATCCGTCGTTGTGACAGACACGAAGCAGACCGAGACTGCCAGCGACGTCTGGCGCCGTGATCGGCACAGCGTCCACCGCGATCACACCGGGAAGCGGAACGACCGTGACATCAGCGCCGTTCCAGTCGCCGCCACAGCCCGCCTTGATCCGAAGCTCCATACCGCCGCTGACGCTGGCGAGTCGGCCGGCCATACCCGCGGGGATGTCCGGCACGTCCACCACACCTCGGATGTCGGTGAGGTCGACGGTGCCCGATTCGAGGTCGAAGCGCAACGGAGTGCCGATCTGAGCCTCGTTGCTCGACGACGAAGCCGAGGATCGGATCTCCACCCTGAGGTTGGTCGGGTTGACGTCGTATCGCAGCGGTTGGGGCAGTGTCGCGGCGGACGTGTTGGAGTAGTAATGGTCGAGGATCTGCGCTGAGCTCCACCCGTGGTCGAGGGCGTACCCCTGCGCACCCCACTGGCTCATGCCCCGGCCGTGGCCCCAGCCCCGACCGTTCACGGGGACGAGCACGGGATCGTCCCTCTGTGCCGCCGCAGGTCCGGGCGCGACGGCGAGGACCGACCACACGAGGGCGGCGAGCAATACGAACATCGGGCCTCGTGCGGGCATCGGGCGGGAACGGTGCATACAGGACTCTTCTGACTCGGCGGGCGGGCGAACCATCACGTCTTCCATCGGCGGGCGGGTGCCCGAACTGAACGCTAGTTCGTCACACGATCGTAGTACTCACCCGAAGTCGCAAGCTCAACGGCGAGGCGAATGTCGTCGATTCTGTTGAGCTGATCTGCCCAGAACGTCTGCCCGCCGCTGTCGGGTGCACGACCGAGGATCTCTCGGTACAGCCCGACGACCCGCCGATTGCGGGACTCCGGAGACGAGTAGAACGACGCCGTCACCTCGTACGGCGAGGTGCCACGAGCGAGACGATCCTTCCAGTAGGCCAGGCCTGCGCCATCCGGCTGGCGCTCGAGCAGCGCCCGGTAGAGCTGACGCAGCCATGCGTCGGTGCTGCCCGCCGCATCGACGTACTCAGGAGACGAATAGAACTGGGCACCGACCTGCTGTGTCAACATGCCGTTCTTCAGCCGGTCGAGCCAGAACCGCATGCCACCAGGATCAGGGGCACGGCCCAGCACGTCTTGATACATCTTCGTGAGGAGCGCACCCGCCCAGGCCTCGGAGCCGGCGAGCTCAGACACAACCGTCGGCGGACCGAGCTCGACGGCGCGATGGGCCAGCTGATCGATGTCCCGACCACTTCCCGCCTGTCCGAGGAAGAGCGTGCGCAGGGCAGCCGCATACCGCATGTCGTCACTGTCGAGGCTGGTGTCCCAATCGACGACGGCCGCATCGACAGCGAGTGGCGAACCGACCGTGGTGCTGATCGGCTGGATGCGCCGCTCGGAGCCGAATCGAACGTATCGACCTTCGCTGTCGAGCACCCACCCGCCGTATCGACCCTGCGCGACGATCGCTCGCGCCTGGCCGACCGCACGCTCGGGCTGCCACGCTGGTGCGTCACCAAAGGGGTGCATCCGTCCGCTGCGATCCAACACCCAGCCGCTGGCCCCTTCGTCGAACAAGGCAATGTCGATGGCGTCGACGGCAGAGGCGATCGACCGAGCGGCCGCTCCGTTCACGGGATGCAGCGTGCCGGAGGCGCCCAGGACATACCCGGTACCGGATGCGTTGAGCGCGAACGCCACCGCGGTGCCGGCAGGCGGACGACTTGCCGCCGTGCGGTCCGGCGCTGCACCGAATCTGTGGATCCTGCCATCGTCAGCCAGGACCCAGCCCTGGTTCTCGTCGGAGCCCAGCGCCAGGTCGACCACCGTCTTGGATCCGGCCGGCTGTCCGGCGAGCGACGTTGCGCCGCCGAACGGGGTGAGGCGCCCGCTCGAATCGAGCAGCTGTCCCCGATTGTTCCGGCCTCCAACGGCAACGGCCACCCGACCGGCGGGGAGCGGATCGACAGCACGCGACCACGCTGCCCCGGCGGAGCGGAGGCCACCTGTCGATTCAACCGTCAACAGCGCAGGACCGAACTCGGCAGGATTCCGACCGGCCGGCACGTGTGGCGCAGCCGCGATGTGGTCTGCATCGAGGGCCTGACGCATGCCGGGGATCGACGGATACAGCAACTTGCCCGGACAGGCCGTCAGGCCGAGGTCCCGGTGGCCGACGATTGCCGGCACCTCGACCCACGCCCGGGTCGGATACTTCATGGGAGGATTGCTCGACCGGTTCTGGAGCCAATTGACTCCGAGCGGGTCGACACCGTGGAGCGACAGCTTCCATGCCGCCACCGATTGCACAGCAGCCAGCGCTGCCGCCGTCGGCGAGCCGCCGGTGTGGTAGTCGCCCAGCATCGCGACACCTACGGTCCAGGTGTTGAATCCTTTGGCGTGACCTCCGATGACGGGAAGGTCGGTGCCCCCACTTCTGGCCTCCCAGATGGTGCCGAAACGATCGACCAGGAAGTTGTAGGCAATGTCGCACCAACCGTTGATCACGGCGTGCGTCCGGTAGATCCCCCTCAGCATGTCGTCGACTTGGGACTGCGCGTAGTTGTTTGTCGTGACCGTGTGGTGCACCACGATCGAGCGGACGTTCTCGGCATAGAACGGACCACCCTCGCATCCGCTGTTGGCTGATCGCCAGCCATCGGTCGCCCAGCTGCTGCGGGGCTGGATCGCTGGCTTGGGCGCCTCCAGGCTGAAGGCGGTCGCTGCGTCAGCTCGGTCTTCGCTCACCGCGAGCACGGGATCATCGGAAATCGTCGACCGCAGGGTCTCGATTCGCACCGAGTCGACGGCGCCGTCCAGAAGGCCGATCTCCACGATCTGTGCACCGTCGCCGATCCAGATCGGGCCGATGGCGGAGGCCCGAACACTCCCCTCTTCGCCTGCGAGACCATCGGGCGCCTCATCGACCGGTGTCTCGACGTCGACCCAGTCACTCCACACGCCGTCGTTGTTCGAACGCATCGTGAACGTCGCTTCGGCACCGCCGGTGTCGATGATCACCATCTCCGGCTCGTTGGCGAGCGGCAGGCTGACCGGGGCGACACGTTGCTGCCCGGCCGGCGACGAGCCGAACTCGATCGACGAAGTAGTGACCTCGAACCCGTCAGCCTGTTCGACGGTCGCTGCAGGCAGTGCCGACACGGGCACGACAACAAGTGTTGATCCTGCGGTGGCGATGCAGGCGCAGAACAACCACAGACGTTGGTGCACGGCCCGAGACGTTAGTTCGTCCCCGGCGGTCCGAACGGTCACCATCGAACGAAGCCGATTCGACCATGTCCTGACCCGCAACTCGGCGTCGGTTTTGGTGTCGCCGTACTCCGGCTCAGGTCGCTGTCGCGGGTTCGAGCACCCGCGGCATGCACAGACCATCGAGCTCGACTACCTCGATGAGCTCGCGGTTGGCGTACGTGACCGGATTGTCCGGGTCGATCTGGAGTTTGTACTCCCGGAACGTCATCTCGAGCGCGTCGAACGCCAGCAATCTGCCCCGCAAGGAATCACCGAGACCGAGGATGATCTTGATGGCCTCCAGAGCCTGGATCGATCCGACGATCCCTGGCAACACGCCGAGCACTCCGGCTTCGGCACAACTCGGCGCCAGTTCTGCGGGTGGCGGTTCAGGCAGCAGATCGCGATAGGTCGGCCCGTCGAGTGGGTCGAACACGGTGATCTGGCCCTCGAAGCGGAAGATCGATCCATGAACGACGGGGATGCCGAGCTTCACTGATGCGTCGTTCAGGATGTAGCGACTGGGGAAGTTGTCCGCTCCGTCGACCACGACGTCGTACCCATCGAGGATGCCGAGGATGTTGTCGGCGCCGAGGCGAGTGTCGTAGGTGTTGACCACGAGATCGGGATTGATCAGCTCCAGCGTTTTCCTCGCCGAGTCGACCTTGCGCTCGCCGATGCGATCCAGATTGTGAAGGATCTGACGCTGGAGGTTCGACTCGTCGACGACGTCCATGTCGACGATGCCAATCGTTCCGACACCGGCCGCAGCCAGGTACAGGGCAGCCGGCGATCCGAGGCCGCCCGCACCGAGCATCAGGACCTTGGCCCCCATCAACTTCTGCTGACCGGCTTCACCCACTTCGGGCAACAACAGGTGGCGGCTGTAGCGATTGCGCTGCTCTGGGGTGAGGGTCTGGGGCATGATCCAGTCGCGACCCTCGTCCTTCCACTTGTTGAAACCCCCGTCCATCGAGACGAGCTCGGTGTAGCCGAGCGCTTCGAGGGTCTTGACGGCGAACGCGGAGCGGACGCCGCCGGCGCAAAGCACCACCAGCGGCGTGGACTTGTCGGGAATCAGGTTCTCCACCTGCGCCTCGAGGTTCCCTCGAACGATGGCGACCGCACCAGGAATCACGCCCTGAGCGATCTCGTCCGGCTCACGAACATCAAGCATCGTGGCACCGTCGAGACGCATGGCGTCAGCCTGCTCGGTGTCAACCTCGCGGATCTCGGCTTTGGTCTGTGCGAGCAGTTCGCGGAAACTGGCCATCAACGGCCCCCTTCGAGAAATGTTTACTGAGCCGGTCAACAATTGGAGTCAACACCGTATTCCTTCTTCGCCGGGGCCTGCCGCCGGAGCAGGTTCAACCCAGGATGGCCGGAAGGAGCTCGCTGATCGAACCCCGCACCACGACGTCGGCCAGACCGTCCATCTCGGTCGCCGAACCGTTGACGATCACGACCCGAGCGCCCGTCGACTTCGCAACCGGGACGACGTTGGCGATCGGGTAGACCGACAGGGTCGAGCCGACTGCCAGAAGGAGGTCGCAGCTCCGAGCTGCGACCTCGGACCGTTCCAGGTCGCCGGCCACCAGACTCTGCCCGAAACTGATGGTGGCGGACTTCAGGATGCCGCCGCACTCGACACACGACGGATCCTCTTCGCCGGCATCGACCCGGCGAAGGGCGTGCTCCATCTCGGCCCGGAACGTGCAGCTCAAGCACACGACCTCGCGCACCGATCCGTGAACCTCCACTACACGGTCAGGGTCAGATCCCGCGGCGTGATGCAGCCCGTCGATGTTCTGGGTGATGAGGAGTTCGAGCTTGCCCGTCGCCTCCAATCGGAGCAGCGACCGGTGCCCCGCATTGGGCTCGGCGTCCCACACCGGCGACGATCGGCGGTTCTGCCATGCACGGCGCCTGACCTCGGCATCCTCGATGTAGTGCTGGAGCGTGGCCATCTTCTCCGCTCCCGGGTTCTTCGTCCAGAGTCCTTGTGGCCCTCGAAAGTCGGGGATCTCGGAGTCGGTGGAGATGCCGGCACCGGTCAGGACGACGACTCGCTCGGCAGCGTCGACGAGATCGGCTGCGTCGACGA
>CBESNA010000039.1:0-36664 GCA_965530755.1 uncultured Acidimicrobiia bacterium
AGATGTAGGTGTTGCGCACCATGAACTCTTTGAGGATGTCGTTCTGGATGGTGCCGCCAAGCTGATCTGCGGTGGCCCCTTGTTCCTCACCGGCCACGATGTAACACGCCATGATCGGGAGCACGGCACCGTTCATGGTCATCG
Source organism: uncultured Acidimicrobiia bacterium (assembly GCA_965530755.1). Taxonomy (GTDB): domain Bacteria; phylum Actinomycetota; class Acidimicrobiia; order Acidimicrobiales; family SZUA-35; genus SZUA-35. The sequence continues at coordinate 145 of CBESNA010000039.1, forward strand.
ACACTGACATCTTGTCGAGCGGGATCGAATCGAAGAGGATCTTCATGTCCTCGATCGAATCAATCGCGACTCCTGCCTTGCCGACGTCTCCCGTGACCCTCGGATGATCGGAGTCGTAGCCCCGGTGGGTGGCGAGATCGAAGGCGACCGACAGGCCCATCTGGCCGGCGGCGAGGTTGGCCCGATAGAACGCGTTCGACTCTTCGGCCGTGGAGAACCCGGCATATTGCCGGACCGTCCACGGTCGGTTCGTGAACATCGTGGCCCGCGGGCCACGGAGGTACGGGGGAGCGCCCGGAAGCGAACCGAGATGGTCGAGCCCGTCGAGGTCGGCTTCGGTGTAGAGCGGCTTGACGTCGATCCCCTCGGGCGTCGTCACCGTGAGGTCGTCGAGCGGCAGGCCGCGGAGTTCCTTCTTGGCGGCGGCCCTCCAGGATGCAAGATCGTCTGTCACCTCGGCGATGGTACGCGTTCGGGCTGTCCGCTACGAGTCCGGGTCGTCCGAGAGCACCGCGGCCATCCGGTCCGACAGTTCACTCATGGCGTTCTCAGGCAGAGCCCGTCGAGCGATTGCCCGCCCCGTCTCGCTCCGACGTTGTGCCGATTCCGGATCTGCCAAGACAAGATCGATGGTCGCCCCGAGCTCGTCCGGGTCTGGCCCGGAAAGCCAGACGACACGGTCGGGATCGGGAAGACCGCGAGCCCCGAGGGCCGTCGAGACCACGGGAATGCCGAGACTGAGTGGATCGATGAGCTTGAGGCTCGTCCCCGACCCGGTCTCGATCGGATTCAGCACGACGTCGGCCATGGTGAGGAGTCGTCTGAGATCACGAGCTGCGAACGAACCCAGCACCGTCGGCCTCGCGGGGGACGAGGAGTCGATGTCGGGGACGTTGACCGTTCCGGCGATGACCACGTGGAGATCGGGCCTGGCGGCAGCCAGGGCCACGCAGCGCCGAGCTGCAGCGCGGTTGGGCGGATGGTCCGATCCCATGAAGAGGGTGATGGGGCGGGCGTCGCCTGACGAGGCGAGGTCGAGCATGAAGCGGCGCCTGGCAGATCGGTGTTCATCGGGTGAACGGGCTGCTGACAATTCTGCGGCGAGCGGATTCACCGCCACCGCAGTGGGCGACGTGACGCCGTGGAGGGTGCGGAATCGGTCGAGGTCGCCATCGGACGTCGCCGAGACCACAGCGGCCAACTCCAACGCTGCCGTTTCGGCTTCGGCCGCCCGCTCGGCGACCCACGATCCACCCTCACGGTCGGCAAAGACTTCGCGCTTCAGATCGGTCTCGACATTGAATGCGTCGTAGACCACGGGTGGCAGTTGGTCCGAAGCGGCAAGGTCGGCCAACGCCGAGACGAGGAACGGGTGACTCAACACGACGATGTCGGCCTCGGCCGCCTGGGCCCGGAGTTCGTCGCTGAAAGCCGGGCTCGACGGCCAGAGTTCGGCTGCAGCAACGTCGTCGATCGGTGAGCCGAGCAGGCTGGCCATCGCGAAATCGGCACGGAGGTGCGCCTGGCTGCGCCCAACCATCACGTGTCGGACGCCATCGGGAGTGCGACGTCGGCGAATCCCACCCGGCGCCAGTCGATTGGTGAGGCTCAGGACCGTCGGCCGCCAGCCCAGGGTGGCGAGTCCGGCCGCCATGCCTCTCAGACGCCGCTGGCCACCGCTCTCGACCGGATCGGCCGGGAAGGTGGAGACGAGTAGAACGCGTCGCCGCTCCTGAGGCTCGGAGACCTCGGCGATCAGGGAGAGCATGGGCGACCACGAGAGCGGCCGGACGGCGTCCTGGGCGGCCCGTCCCAAGCGAGCAGCGCGGTCAGGGCGTGTCGCGAGATCGCGCATCGCTGCTGCCAGCAGCGGAACTCGGGGGTGCACGACCAACCCGTCGCGGCCCGGTCTGATCTGTTCGGCGATGCCGCCGCTGTCAGACGTGGTGATCACAGGCGTTCCTGCAGCCATGGCCTCGGCGGCGACGAGTCCGTAGTCCTCATCGATCGGCGCAAGCACCACGGCCGCAGCGGCCCGCAGGTGAGAGGCGAGCGCGTCGTCGTCGAGGCGGCCGACGATGTGCACGTTGTGCCCAGCCGAGGCAGTCAGCTCGTCGCGAAGGGGACCGTCGCCGGCCACCACGAGAGGTACGTCGCCCATGCCCGGCAGTCGACGGGCGACGCCGAACGCTCGCATGATCAAATCGAACCGCTTGGCCCGGTCGAGGCGCCCGAAGGTGAAGAGGAACGGCCTCGATGGCAGCGCATCGCCAGTCGCTGGGACGTCGGCGACCAAGACGTCGAGATCGCCGGGCTCGAGATTAGAGATGACGAGGTCACCGAGTGGTGGAATGATCGTGATCGGCCGGTCGGGATCGACGTAGTCCGGCCGATTGGCGACCGTCTCCGACACGGTTGCCTCGGCCGTCAACCGGTCGCGTCCGATGCGATCCAGCCGATGCACCACAGCCCGGGCGAACGGCCCTGGGAAGGCGACAGCGAGGTCACCTGCCCGTTCGACGGCAACTCTGTCGGCCCACCCGATGAGTTCATCGACATCATTGCCACACGCGTCGATGCCTGCCCGTAGGGATGCGTCGATTGCCGTGTCGATATTCGTTGGATAGTGCTCGTAGAGGCCCCGCAGCGGGTGGTTGAGATGCCGGATGTGGCAGGGGTGGCGCACCATGAACGACGGGTACTTGCCGGAGATGACCACGTCGACATCAGACAGATCCATGGCGTGGAACATGGCGTAGGAGGCGAGGACTTCGCGCAGGTTGGCCTCGGGGCTGACCTCGGCCACCAGGCGGGCGTCGTGGCCCGCGTCGTTGAGTGCGGCGGTCAGCGACCGCCAGTGACGCTCGTTGCCTCCCTCGATCCCGGACACCGGCAGGGGAGTGACGACAGCGATCCGGCGCCGCTCGCCGGTGATGCCCTTCACGATTCGGCCTGCGGTGACCGACCTTGTTCGGTTGACGACGCGATGGCGTCTCGCACGATGCGGTCGAGGGCGGCATCGACGGAGCCTTCGGTAGCCACGATGCGTTTGCTTCGCTGTCGCTCCAGTGATCGCCGAAGGGACTGCACCTCGGGTCGACGACGAACGGCGTCGAGTACCCACCGTTCGGCGAGGATGCGCGTGCGGATCCGTTGGACGACCATGGTCGGCGCTGGGCTCACTGGATCTGATCGTCGGCCAGGGTCGAGTACTTGCGGACCTTGGCCACGGCCCGCATTGCGGTGGCGATGCCGCGCCGGTGAGGCTTGCCCCGGGTCCACGGATCGTCCCATCGATCCTCGAACCGCAGCTCGCCGATCGCCAGTTCGGCCGCTCGCCACGCCACGATGCGTTCGAGTGCGTCGGCGTCGGAGTTCACCGGCCCGAGGTCCGCGAACAGGCCACCCGTCGCCTCGTGTTCCGGATGGTGGTTTTCGAAGCGGATTGGATCCGGCCGCACGTGAAATGGCCACTGGTGAGGCCATTGCGGCCAGGCCAAGGTGCGGAACGGGCGGGGCGGCGCCATCTCGTCTGCCCGCTCTGCGGCCGCAGCGTTGAAGTAGAGGGACCACTCGTCGACGAGGTCGCCGCCACCGACTCGATCGCTCAGCTCGAACGCTCGTCTCCAACCGGTGACGGTCATGATCTGGGGCATGTGGGCTCCGTACGCGAGCGTCGGGAACCCGAGGAGTTGCAGAACGCCCAGCGTGCGGATCTGCGCGAGGTCGTACGAGGTCTGATCTCCCGGCCACCGGCTCAGCTCGTAGAAGTAATACCCGTGGTGCCGTCCATCGCCGGCGATGTAATCGGTGATCGGGATCGACGTCAGAGGTCGGTAGTCGTCGTCGCTGAGGAGGAAGACGTCGTCGGTGTGGCCGCCTTCGATCATCGCTCGACGAAGTGAGACGTTGCGTTCGACGTGGCCGAGATCGGCGATCTGCGCCTCGCTGAGATTGCTGATCTCGCTCTCGTCGAGGAGCGTCAGGCGGCCTGGCCAGGCATCGGCAACCGCATCGGCGATGCTCCCGTGTAACCGTGCGGGAGCACAGACGACCGCATGGTCGACCCAGTTCTGACAGCGGGCCACGGCACTGAGGGTGCCGGCCAGGACGGCGGGGCGATTCGAGAGATAGACGATCTGCACAGTGGGCGTGACCCTACCGGGTGGCCGGGTCGGCTTCAGGCCATCGGCCGGCGATCCGAAGGGCCCGGATGACATCGTCTGCGCTGTCGTCCCATGTCGGCCAGCCGAGGGGTTCCGGGCTCGGCCAGGCAGCCGGATCGGCGCTGAAACGGGCCAGGACATCGGCCCACGCTGCAGGTTCGTCGGCGACGAAGCTCGCGTGGCCACGGGTGACCTCGCGCATCACGGGCAGGTCGGACGCGGCGACCGCCACTCGGCGTCGAAGCGCCTCGACGACTGGCAGTCCGTAGCCCTCACCGAGGCTGGGCTGCAGCAGGAGGCCGCTCAGATCCCACAGGTCATCGACCTGTCGATCGTCTGCGTCTCGATGCCAGCGAATTCGTGGGTGAGACTCGAGCCGCTCGATCAGTCCAGGCTCCACCCAGCCGGGGCGTCCGACCACGTCGACGGTGGGCGCACCGGACCCGAGAAGATCGAGCGCATCGAGGATCAGAGCGTGCCCCTTCCGGGGTTCGACCGTCCCGAGCATCATGAGGCCGGAGCGGCCGGTCGTGGCCGCTGCACCGGCTTCGTTCGTGTCGGTGCTGACGCCCATTCGCATGACGATCGGGCGGCGGCCGGCTCGGTCGGCGACAGCATCCGCCGTTGTGTTCGACACGGACAGGAGGACCGAGTCGGCGGTGAGATGGGCGTCGAACCACCGCGTGAATCGACCAACGGACTCGGGAGGGAACCACTGCGGGTCGGTGAGCGGCAGGATGTCATGCAGCAGTGCTGCGCTGGTGATGGACCGCCCGGCAAGACGGGTGAGCAGGTCGGCCCGGTCCTGAGGAGCATGCCAACTCGACTCGACATCGATCAGGACATCGCCGGCCGTCAGCCGGTCGTCGCTGCTCTCGCTCCGGTACCGCCCTGCGCCGAGGCGACGCAGGCGGGACTCTGCTCGCCCGACAGAGTTGGCGCCGGAACGCCCGCGTTGCAGGCGCCGCAGCCGGGATCGAGCCAGGCGGTCAGCTGGCACCAGAGCGCCCTGACGCCCATCGAGCACGAGAAGCGGCCAGCGCGACGACAACGCTTCGGTCACGCCGAGCGCCACACGCTGCACTCCCGTGATCGATGCCGTCTCGATCGTGTTCGAGAGATCGATCGCCAACGTCGGTTGACGAGACCACCCTCCAGAGGCGGCGGACGGGAGGTGGTCGTCTGGAGAGGCCGTCATGGGGTGGCGATCGTAGCCGAGGCCGTAGTGGTCAGATCAGGGGAGCAGGTACCGATACTCTCGTTGTATGGCTGGCCAAACAAAGAAGTTCGTCATCATCGGCGGTGGGCCGGCGGGAACGGCATGTGCCACCTACGCAGCCCGGTTCGGTGCGTCCGTGACCTTGATCGAGAAGGACATCATCGGTGGCGCCGCCCATCTGCTCGACTGCATCCCGTCGAAGGCGATGATCGCCACCGGTGGAGCGATGAACCAGATGAAGCAGGCCGTCAACATGGGTCTGGCGAAGGTCGACGTCGAGCTCGACTTCGATGCAATTCGAGACCGCATCAAGAGCATCGAGGCCCGACTCGAACACTCGGTGAGCACGTTGCTCGAGAGCCAGGGCGTCAACCTCATCGAAGGCACGGGTCGGATGACCGGCCCTCACACGGTGGTGGTCGATCGCAACGACGGAGGCACCGAGGAGCTCCACGCCGACGTGGTACTTCTGTCCACCGGCAGCCGGCCCCGCATCCCCGATTGGGCCGTCATCGACGGTGAGCGAGTCCTCACCACACGCCACGCCTATCCACCGCCCGTGTTGCCAGAGAAGCTGATCGTGATCGGTTCTGGCGTCACCGGCGTGGAGTTCGTCAACATGTTCAGTGCCTTCGGCTCCGAAGTGGCCTTGATCGTGAGCCGCCAGCAGGTGCTGCCGGGCAAGGACGCCGAGGTGGCCGCCGTACTCGAGCAGAGTTTCATCGACCGCGGCGTCAAGCTGGTGATGGGTGCCCGAGCCGAGCGGCTCGAGGTGACCGACAGCAGCGTGAAGGTGATGTGCGACGACGGCCGCGTGATCGAGGGCTCGCACGTGTTGCTCGCGATCGGTTCGATCCCGAACACCGAACATCTCGGTCTGGAAGAGGCGGGGATCGATTCGCAATGGGGCTACGTCACGATCGACCACAACTGCGCGACGAATCTGAAACACGTCTACGCCGCCGGTGACATCTCCGGCAAGCTGCCGCTGTCGTCGGTGGCGTCGATGCAGGGACGCAAGATCGCCGAGCATGCAATGGGGCTGCACGCCGGTCCCCATCGCCACATCGACTACGAAAAGGCTGCGTCGGCGATCTTCACCGATCCCGAGATCGCCGATGTCGGTCTCGCCGAGACCGAGGCGTTCGGCGTTGGCCGGAAGATCCGGGTCACGAAGGTGCCGTTCTCGGTGTCGGCCAAGGCGCTGATCAACAACGACAGTCGCGGGTTCGTGAAGATCGTCTCCGATCCGGCGACCGGTGTGGTGCTGGGCGGGTCGATCGTCGGTCGGCATGCGGCCGAACTGATATCGGTGCTGGCTCTGGCGGTGACAGCGGGTCTGACGGTGACCGACCTGGTGGAGTCGTTGTTCGTCCATCCGGCACTTGCCGAAGTCCTCGGCGAAGCCGCCGAATAAAACGAAATCAGGCGATTTTGGCGACGATGTCGCCGCCGCCGACGGACTGGCCCGTCTCGACCATGATCTCGGTCACCGTTCCCGCCTTCTCGGCGTTGACGTTGTTCTCCATCTTCATGGCCTCGAGCACCACGATCGTGTCACCGACCTCGACCTCTTGTCCCACCTCGGCCACGACCTTGACGATCGTGCCCTGCATCGGCACTGCGACATCGCCCGATCCGGATCCGCCACCGGCACCACCGGAGCTGGCTCGCTTCGGACGCTTCTTCGCCGCCGGTCCAGCTGCGACGCCCGCTGACTCCGGGACCCACATCGTGACCTCGAAGCGCTTGCCGTTGACCTCGGTCGTCACCGACCGCTTCACCCGGGCCTCGCCGTCGTCGCTGGCCGGTGCGACATCGGCGCTGATGTTGCTCAGATCGAGGACCTCCTCGACCCACTTGGTCGAGTGTGCGACGGCAGCGAAGTCGGGGTGCTCGAGGATGGCGATGTCGGCGGGAATCGTCGTGGCCACACCCTCGATCTCGAACTCCTTCAAGGCCCGCAACGTCCGAGCGATCGCCGTTGGCCGATCCTGACCCCAGCAGATGAGTTTGCCGACGAGGTTGTCGTAATACTGGCTGACCTCGTCGCCTTCCTCGTAGCCACCATCGAATCGAACACCGAATCCGGACGGTGTCCGCAGCTTGGTGATCGGACCGGGGGAGGGAAGGAAGGCGCCCTTGGCTGGGTCCTCGGCGTTGATGCGGATCTCGATGGCGTGCCCGTTCTCGATCACATCGGACTGGGTGAATGGGATCTTGCCACCGGCGGCGACATGCAGTTGGAGCGCAACGAGATCGACGCCGGTCACGAGTTCGGACACGGGGTGTTCGACCTGCAGTCGCGTGTTCATCTCGAGGTAGTGGAACTCGCCGTCCTCGTACAGAAACTCGACCGTGCCGGCATTCGTATAGTTGCAGCCGTCGGCGACCTTCAGCGCCGCCTCGCCCATGGCCTTCGAGACTTCCGGCGGCAAACCGGGTGCCGGTGCTTCTTCCACCAGCTTCTGGTGGCGGCGCTGCGCGGAGCAGTCCCGCGTGCTCAGGTACACCCCGTTGCCGTGCGAGTCGCGCATGAGTTGGATCTCCACGTGGCGAGGCTTCACCAGGTACCGCTCGACGTAGCACTCGTCGCGACCGAAGTACGCAAGCGCTTCGCGCTGAGCGGACTCCCACGCGTCTTTTGACTCGTCTGCGTTGCGCACGACCTTCATGCCGCGCCCACCGCCTCCGAACGCGGCCTTGATGCACACGGGCCAGCCGAACTCAGAACCGAACGCGGTGACTTCCTCGTGGCCCGAGAGGAATTGGGCCACGCCGGGGACCCCGCGAACGCCGACCTTCTCCGCGGCTTCCCGGGCGCTGATCTTGTCGCCCATGATCTCGATCGCCTCGGGCGGCGGGCCGATGAAGGTGACACCCCGCTCGGTGATGGACCTGGCGAAGTCGGCGTTCTCGCTGAAGAAGCCATAGCCGGGATGCACTGCCTGAGCGCCCGATCGCTCGATCGCGTCGAGGATGGCCTCGGTGTTGAGGTAGCTCTCGGCTGCGGTCTGCCCACCGAGGGCGTAGGCCTCGTCTGCCAGCCGCACATGGAGCGCGTCGCGGTCGAGCTCGGAGTAGACGGCGACGGTTCCGATGCCCATCTCCTTGCACGCACGGATCACGCGAACAGCAATCTCACCGCGGTTTGCGATCAGGACCTTGGAGAAGGTCTCGCTGGCGAGGCTGGGATAGGAAGCATCGTTCATCTGCACGCCCGTATGGTTAGCCGAGATGGGTGCCTCTTGGAAACCTTCCGCTCGGACTTCTGGTCGCTTTCAGTCTGTTGTCGTGATCGACGAGACGGGATCCACGAATGCCGATCTCGTGCAGCGGGCGAACGAAGGGGCTCCGCCCGGAGATGTCCTGATCGCCCGACATCAAACGGCGGGCCGGGGACGGCAGGGCCGGAGCTGGTTCGACCGGCCCGATTCGAGCCTGCTCATGTCGTGGTCGATCGACATCCACCCAGATTTTGCTCCGCTGGTGCCGTTGGTCGTCGGAACCGCGGTGTCGACGGCCATCGACCGCACGGTCGGAGTGCCTGTGACGGGTCTGAAATGGCCGAACGACGTGCTGGCGCCCGGTCATCACGAGCGAAAGCTCACCGGGATCCTGGCCGAGGCGGTGGCGACACCTCGCGCCGCCGGCTCGGCTCCGACCATCCGTGTCGTGGTCGGGATGGGCACGAATCTCGATCTCGGACTCGATCGCGACGATGTCCCGCCCGACGTCCGGGCAAGAGCGGTCGATCTCCAGACCCTGCTGGCCACGGCCCCCGGGGCGGTTTCGATCGACCGCCCGTCGCTGGTCGAAGCGATTCTGGACGCATGCGACGACTGCATCGATGAGCTCGAGCGTTCTCCGGGAGCTGCGATCGACACCTATCGCTCGAAATGCCTCACGATCGGCCGTTCCCTCCGATTCGAGACGCCGACGGGCGACGTCGAGGGTCGTGCTGTGGACGTCAGCGTCGACGGCGCCCTGCTGCTCGAGGAGGTCGATGGCAACATCAGACGGCTCACGGCGGGTGACGCACACCACACTCGGTGACAAGACGGGTCGATTGACCCAGGCCCAACGGCCCATGGACTGCTCAGGTTCATGGGGGCGCGTGCCGATGGAAGTTCGTGCACAACCTTGCCTGCGAGGACCTACGAGGTTCCGCTTCCTCCACGGCCCGCAGCCAACGCGCCGCACGCAGCCGTCGCTACGTGGCTGTTTTCGTCGCCGCTCTGGCGTTTGGGGCCTCCGTGACGTCACCGGCGTCTGCTCAGTCCGACCCCACCACGACGCAGCCGCCGACCACTGCCGCTCCGACCACCGCTGCTCCGACCACTGCCGCTCCGACCACTGCCGCTCCGACCACTGCCGCTCCGACCACGACCTCCCCCGCGACGCCGTCGACCGCGGGAGCTGGGCCGGCTTCGTCGACCGACACCACCGCGCCCGGAGCTCAGCCGGGGGATGAGACGACCACGACCATCGATCCGGACTCGCCGGAGGCCACCGATCCACTCGTCGGCGAGGAGCCGTCCGAGACCGTGCCCGTCGTCGACGTCGAGATTCCCGACCGCAACGGTCGCTACAACGGGCAACCCGACTTCAAGGAAACTCAGGTTCTCTGGGGCAGCGTCCGTGAAGCGGAGGCCAGACTGGCCGAGGCAGAGAACCAACACCTCGTTGCGGTGGCGACCGTCAAGTCCCTGCGCCTTCGGATGAAAGAGCTCCGGGATCAGATCGCCGGCTTCGACGATGAAACCGTCCGTACGATCGAGGAGCTCGAGGCGGCCGAGACTCTGCTCGAACTCCGGGCGCTGACCGCGTTCGTACGAGGGGATTCCTTCGAATCGATGGGAGCGATCGACCACGACGCGATCCTCCAGTCGATGGCTCAGCAGACGATGGTCGAGTCGGTCTTCGACCAGGACGAGGTCGCGATCGAGAACATCGAGACGCTCCGATCGAAGCTCGGCGTCGATGTTGCTGCCGCCCACGACCGGCTCGATTTCGTCGAGGGCCTCGAAGCCGACGCGATCCTCGATGTCGAGGCCGCGCTGCTCGAGATCGACCAGGCCAAGCTGGAGCTCCGAGCCTTCGCAGCCGGCAGCGAGGTCTTCATCGATGGACTCGTGTTCCCCGTCGGCACCGGCGTCGAGACACCGCTGATCGATTCCTTCGGCTTTGCCCGTATGACGGGAACACCAGACCAGCACTGGCACGAGGGCATCGACATCTTCGCGCCGACCGGAACGCCGCTGTACGCCACCGAACGCGGGATCATCACCCGAATTGGGGTTGGTCGACTCGGAGGACTGAAGCTGTGGGTGCGAGGCGAGAGCGGCACCGACTGGTACTACGCACATCTCTCCGCGTTCAACGATCAACTCCGCGAGGGTGATCTCGTCGAGGCCGGCGACGTCGTCGGCTACGTCGGCCAATCCGGCAACGCCGTCGGAACTCCGCCGCACGTCCACATGCAGATGCACCCTGGTGGCGGTCGACCGGTGAACCCTTATCCGTTGTTGAACATGCGACTCGAGCTCGACGCCGAGGCGGCACTCGCCGACCAGCGCGAGCCCTGACGGCTCAGGCAGACCGCCATCGAGAACAGATCGCCGAGCAGCGACTCGTCGAGGATGTCCTCGATCGGCCCGGATGCAACAGCACGGCCATCGGCGATGGCGAGCAGGTGCGTCGAAGATGGCGGAATGTCTTCAACGTGGTGTGTGACGAGGACGGTCGCTGGGGCTCCGCCGGATGCGAGTTGGTCCAGCGAGCCGATCAGCTGCTCGCGTCCGATGAAATCGAGCCCGGCCGTCGGCTCGTCCAGCAAGAGAACAGCGGGGCGGGCCATGAGCGAGCGGGCCAACAGCACTCGCTGGCGCTCGCCGGACGACAGTGTGGCGAACGACTGATCGACAGCATGCGGTATGCCGACCTGGTGGAGCAGGTCGCTTGCCCGTTCGGTGTCCTTGGGGTCATAGGAGTGCCACCATGGCTCGAGCGCGCCGAAACGACCGCAACGCACGACCTCCTCGCCGGTCAGTGATCCACGGAGCTGATCGACCAATCCGGCGGAGCTGACACCGATGGATGCTCGAAGTCCCCGGATGTCGGTAGTGCCGAGTTCCGTTCCGAGCACGATGACCCGCCCGGCGGACGGGTGCATCTGCAGTCCGGCCATTTTCAGCACCGTCGACTTGCCGCCACCGTTGGGTCCGATCACGATCCAGTGTTCATGGGCGCCGACCGCCAGGGAGATCTGGTCGACGACCAGACGGCCATCGATCACGCGGCTGACGTTGTCGAGCTCGAGCACCGGCGGGGAAGGATTTGAGCGAGACTTGTTCGACACCCGACGAACCGTACCGTCGCGCCCAGTACCCTCTGCCCCGCATCATGAACGTCTTCGTCGGCATCCTGCTCGTCCTGCTACTGATCGCGGCAAACGGGTTCTTCGTCGCCGTCGAGTTCGCGCTGGTCGCCTCCGACCGCTCGAAGCTCGAGGCCAGAGCAGCCGAGGGCAAGTGGGCTGCCAAACAGGCGCTCGCCATCTTCTCCCGCCTGTCCTTCCATTTGTCGGGTGCGCAGCTTGGCATCACGATCACGAGCCTCGTGCTCGGTTTCCTCATCGAGCCGCTCGTTGGCGAGCTCATCGAGCCTTTGGTCGAGCCGCTGGTCGGCACCGGCTCGGGTTTCACGATCGCCATCGCCATCGCCATCGCCACCGTGCTGCAGACCGTGCTCGGCGAGCTGATCCCGAAGAACCTGGCGATCGCCAAGCCTGAGGCGGTTGCCCAGGCCTTGGCGCCGGCGGCGCAGATGGTCCACACCATCCTCAGCCCTTTCATCATCTTGTTCAACGGTGCCGCCAACTGGACGGTCCGTCGCTTGGGCATCGAACCGCGGGAAGAGCTGAGCGCCGTGCGCAGCCTCGAGGAGATCGAATACCTGATCCGATCGTCCGGAGAGACCGGGACCATCGCGCCAGACGCTGTCGACCTGCTCGAGCGGTCGCTGCGGTTCAATGACAAGGACGCCGCAGACGCCCTCACGCCTCGGGTCCACGTCACCGGTCTCCCCATCGATGCGACGGTCGGCGATCTCGTCGAGCTCACCCGGTCGAGCGGACACAGTCGATATCCGGTCTACGGAGATGACCTCGACGACGTCCGCGGGGTCGTGGACATCGCTGCGGTCTTCTCGCTCAGCGAGACCGATCGGGATGCGGTACCGATCCGGCGGATCATGCGAGAGCCCACCGTCGTCCCCGAGACGCGAGACCTGAAGGCCATCCTCGATGACTTCAACCGTGTCGAGACCGATCTGCTCATCGTGCTCGACGAGCACGGAGGGATGGCAGGCGTCCTGACCCTCGAGGACGTCCTCGAGGAGCTGGCGGGTGACGTCGACGACGAATACGACGCTGCCACTCGCACCACGCGGACCCGCAGCGGAGTCTCGGTGGTTGCGGGCACGCTGCACGCAGACGAGGTCACCGAGGCCACGGGCTTCGAGATGCCGGAAGGCGACTACGAGACAATCGCCGGCTTCGTGCTCGACGTGCTCGGCCGGATACCGGACGAGGGCGACCACCTCGAACACGAGGGCTGGCAAATCGAGGTCGTGGCGATGGACCGGCTCCGGGTCGCGTCTGTCCAGATCATCGCTCCGGATGATGACGGTGCCACCGACCGGTCAGCCGACATGCAGGTGCAGCAATGATGTTCGCAAGCGGGAACGCAGCCGGACTGTCGACGGGATGGTCGCTTGTCACAGCCGTTGCCCTGATCATCGCCAACGGGTTCTTCGTGGCCTACGAGTTCGCCATGATCGCGGCGAAGAAGTCGGCGTTCGAAGCAGCTGCCGAGGAAGGCCGGCGCATCTCGCGAGCGGCCGTCGATGCCATGTCCGACCTCTCGATGCAGCTGGCGGGCGCACAGTTCGGCATCACGATGGCCACGCTCGGCCTGGGCTACGTCGGGGAGCCAGTGCTCGCTGCCGTCTTCGAGAACCTTCTCGATCAGCGGCTGTCCGAGGACGTCACTCGAGTCGTGAGCTTCGTGGTGGCGCTCTTCATCGTGTCCTTCCTCCACCTCGTGGTCGGTGAGATGGTGCCGAAGAACATTGCGATCGCGGCGCCCGAACCCACCGTCCGATGGCTGGTGTTGCCGGCGAAGGTCTACGTCGGGTTGTTCCGGCCGGTGATCCTGCTCCTGAACACCTTGGCGAACGCAGGCTGTCGCCTGGTCGGTGTCGAGCCTCGTGATGAGCTGACGTCGTCGCACTCGGCTTCGGAGCTGGCATCCATCTTCCACCTGTCGTCGGTCGGTGGAGGCATCGAATCGGACAATGCTGAGCGTCTGCGGGGCGCCCTCGACTTCGCCCAGCGCACAGTTGGTGACGTTGCCCGGCCACTCGCTGAGACCCCGACGATTCGACGAGGCGACACCTTCGCCGTCGCCGAGCGGACCGTGGCCGAAAACAATGTCACCCGACTTCCCGTTCGGTCGATCACGCGGGGGACCACCCGCATCGTTGGATATGTGCACGCCAAGGATCTGCTCGTGGCCTCGGCCGAGAGAAACGAGCCGGTGCCGGACTCGTTGCGGCGCGACATGGTGGTGGTGCGTCCCGACCAGACGCTCGTCCAGGTGCTTCGGATGTTGAAACAGCAGCGGCTCCAGATGGCGTTGGTCGCCGAGACCACGGGGCCGATCGGCGTGATCTCGGTCGAGGAGATCGTCGAAGCACTCACACAGGATCCTCCTGAGGTGGACGTGTCGGCGGCAGGGTCCACCCACCACTGACGAATCAGTCTGATTGCCCAGGCAACGGCGGAGCAGTCAACGGGCGGTTCGCATCGGAGATGCAGCCGTATGGCCACACACAGTGGCAGTTGGCCACGGAGGGCGTGTTCTGCGGTGATCCCGCTATCATCGCCCGCCGTGTTCCTGCTCCGTGCTGTGCCTCGTCAAAAGGGACTGATCCGTCGATCGATCGTCGCCGTGGCGTTTGTCGCCATTTCGACGGCGGCGCTGGTCGCCGTTCCCGTCGACGCCCAGGAGACCCCTGGTCTCGACGAGGCTCGAGCCAGGGCGCTGATCCTCAGCAGGGACATCAACGACGCCGAGGTCGCACTCGGCGAACTCGAGACGCAGATCACAGAAGCCGAGTCGTCGCGCTCGATCCTCGTCGAGGAACTTGGTTCGCTCTCCGATCAGGTCGCCATCGCCGCCATCGACAGTTTCGCGCGGCCCAATGATCCGCCTGCGTTGTTCAACGGCGCCGATCTGTCGGCCACCCTTCGAGGCGAGACCTTGGGCGAAGCGGCCCTGGGCATCGATGTCGATGCACTCGAGGAGTACGGCATCGTGTTGAGAAATCTCGATCTCGTCGATGCGAGTCTTGTCGAGGCACGTGCGGCGAAGGACATCGAACTCGATGCGCTGGCCTCTGCGAGGTCGGAGCTCGACATCGAGTTGGACCGACTCGAGGAGCTCGAACGGGAACGTCTCGCCGAGATTGCTCGGCAGGCCGAGATCGAGCGGCAGCGGGCGGCGGAGGAGGCTGCGGCCGAAGCCGCTGTTCGTGCCGGGTTGGGCGCTCCCGCCGCAGCAGACCCGGTCGTGGGCGACACGCCATCGACCCAGACCCCGGCGACAACGCCGGCTCCCACGGGTGGCCAATTGGCCTACTGTCCGGTCCAAGGCGCCGTGTCGTTCATCGACTCCTGGGGGTACTCCAGATCGGGTGGTCGATCGCACAAGGGTGTCGACATGATGGCCACGACCGGCACGCCGATCGTGGCGCCAGTTTCCGGGACGGTGACGCATCGATCGAATCGCGTCGGCGGTCGTTCTTTCCACCTCGACGGCAACGACGGCAACTACTACTACGGCACCCACATGTCCGGATACGGGGAATCGGGATCGGTCACTGCGGGCACCGTGATCGGGTACGTCGGGGACGACGGCAACGCCCGCGGCATTCCGCACTTGCACTTCGAGATCCATCCCGGTGGCGGTTCAGCGGTCAACCCGTACCCCGCGACCAACGCTGCCTGCTGACGAAGCCATGTACGTGCCGGAAGCCTTCGCCGAGCGAGATCCAGCTGTTCTCCGCTCAGTCATCGACGCAGCGTCCATCGCCTCGCTCGTGAGCGTCGTCGACGGCTCGCTCTTCGCGACCACCGTCCCGCTGCTCTACGACGATGTCGCAGGGACGCCTCGGTTGATCGGGCACCTGGCCAGGAAGAACCCCCAAGCACGACCGCTGAGTGAGCCGGTCGAGGCGTTGGCGATCTTCGCCGGGGCCGATGGCTACGTCTCTCCATCCATGTATCCGTCCAAGGCCGAGCACGGCAAGGTCGTTCCGACCTGGAACTACGAATCGGTCCATGTGTGGGGCCCTCTGATCTTGCACGACGACCCGATGTGGACACTCGAGCTCGTGAGCCGTCTGACCGATCACCACGAATCGAGACTCGATGGCATGCCATGGTCGGTGGTCGATGCGCCTCCTGAATTCGTGGACGCGCAGCTCAAGGGCATCGTCGGCATCGAGATCCCGATCGATCGGGTCATCGGGAAACGCAAGCTCAGCCAGAACCGCACCGATGCTGATCGGGCCGGCGTGGCCCAGGGATTCGCCGCTCGCGTGGCGGATGGCGTCGATGGCGACAGCGCCATAACGAGACGTATGGCAGCACCCCTCGACTGATCGTGCTTGGCCGCGTCAGGGGTCCTCGTGCTACGAAGTCCGGTGATGAGGTCGACCGAGGTACTGGAACGAGCACTCGAGCAGTCCCTCGCCACAGTCGGGGTGAAGGGTCCGGTGGTCGGGCTCACCCGCCTGACTGGTGGAGCGAGCCGAGAGACCTACCGCTTCACGGTGGACGACACCGGCTACGTCCTCCAACGTGAGCGTCCCGGGACCCAGCGCCGACCCGAGGGGATGGCGGCCGAGGCAGAGGTTGTCCGAGCGGCTGCGGTCGCTGGTGTGCCCGTTCCCACGGTCGTCGTGTCGAACGCCGACGTCGATGACGCCGTTCTTGGGTCGAGCTTCTTCGTGACCCGAGCCGTTGCCGGCGAGACGATCGCCCGGAGGATCCTGCGCGACGACGAGTTCGCAGAAGCTCGGTCGAAGCTCGCGACGCAATTCGGTGTCGCGCTGGCGCGGATCCATTCGATCGAAACAGCGCCACTCTCGTGGCTCGAACGCGAAGACGAGCTGGACAAGTACCGACGAGCTGCCGATGAACTCGGTCTGGCTCGCCCGGCGTTCGAACTCGCCTTTCGCTGGCTCGAGCAGCAGCGTCCGACCCCCGGGGTCCTGACGCTGGTGCACGGTGACTTCCGCTTGGGCAACATGATCATCGCTTCGGAAGGCCTCGCCGCCATCATCGACTGGGAACTGGCACACCTGGGTGAGCCCATGGAGGACCTGGCCTGGCTCTGTGTCCGCGCCTGGCGATTCGGCGGCGAGCAACCAGTGGCCGGCCTCGGGAGCTACGACGAATTGCTCGATGGCTACACCGAGGTCACGGGTCGAATCGTTGACCGAGCAGCCCTTCGCTGGTGGGAGATCCTGGGTTCGTTGAAATGGGGCATCATGTGCGGTCGCCAGGCCGAAGCGCACCTGTCAGGTGTCTATCGATCGGTCGAGTTGGCAGCGATCGGCCGCCGAATCGTCGAGCAGGAGCAGGATGTTCTGTCGCTGATCGAGCGGACCGAACGTGAAGGTGTGACATGAAGGCGCCGACCATTGCTGAGTTGGCGGAAGCGGTTCGCGAGCGATTGGACGAAGCCATCGATCGCCCACTCGGCGGTTTCGAGGCTCGTGTCGTCCGAAATGTGCTCGCCATCATCGAGCGAGAACTCGAGCTCGGAGATGGGGTTGAGGACCGCCGTCTCTCGATTCTGGCCGCATATGAAGCATCAGATGACGAGGCGCTCGCTGCTTCGATCCGGTCCGGAAGCCTCGATCAGCGAGCGGCTGGGCTGCGCGCCGATCTGCTGGCATTGGCCGAAGCGCAGCTGGCGATCGACAACCCCCGTTGGTGAACGCTCGCGAGGGAGGTGGGTGCCTCAGGCGCCGATGATCGAGTAGCCGCCGTCAACGTGGATGATTTGACCCGTGGTCTGGGGGAAGAGATCGGACAACAAGGCGACGCACGCCTTCGCCACAGCCGATGAGTCGGTGACGTCCCAGCCCAGCGGTGCTCTGGCCGACCATTCTTCCTCGAACTTGACGAATCCGGGAATCGATTTCGCGGCGATGGTCTTGACCGGACCGGCCGCCACGAGATTGGAGCGAATCTGCTGCGGCCCGAGTTCGCGTGCGAGGTAACGGTTCAGCGACTCCATCGCCGCCTTGGCCATGCCCATCCAGTTGTAGGCGGGCCACGCCACCGTGGCGTCGAACGTCAGCCCGACCAGCGATCCACCGTCTGGCATCAGCGGCGTCACGATGTCGGCAAGGCTGCGCAACGAGTAGGCAGACACCTCGAGAGCGACCGACACGTCGTCCCAGGTGGCGCCGAAGAAGTCGTCGCCGAGACATGCCTCTGGAGCGAAGCCGATGGCATGCAGCGCGCCGTCGACCTGTCCCCACCGCTCGGCCAACTGCTGGTGGACGACAGCCCGATCGTCGGCGTTGCTGATGTCGAGTTCGAGCACGTCAGGCGTGGTCGGCAGCTTTCTGGCGGTGCGTTCGGTCAATCGCATGGCCCGGCCGAATCCGGTGAGGACGATCTCGGCCCCCTCCTCTTGCGCCAGCTTTGCGACGCCGAACGCGATCGAGTCGTCAGTGAGTACACCGGTGATGAGCAGCTTCTTGTTCTCGAGGAGTCCCATGGTGGGGTCAGACTCCCACATCCGACATCGGGTTACCGCCTCTCGGCCAGTTCCGAGAAAGTCCCGCTCGACAGCTAGCCTCGCCCGGGTGAGCGAAGCACCCATGCGCCTGTACGACACCTCGAAGCGCGAGGTCGTGCCGTTCGAGCCCGGCCCGATCGTGACCATGTACACCTGCGGCATCACTCCGTACGACGCGACCCATCTTGGTCACGCTGCGGTCTACATGGGCTACGACGTCCTCCAACGCCGCCTCCGGGACCGTGGACACGAGACCCGCTGCGTCCGCAATGTCACCGACGTCGACGATGACCTGCTTCGCAAGTCTCGCGAGATCGGGATGCACTATCTCGATCTCGCTGCCGCCGAGACCGCACGCTTCGACGGTGACATGATCGCACTCGAGATGCTGCCAAGTTGGAGTGAGCCGCGGGCGACATCGGCCATCGCCGACATTCGCGGGTTCGTTGGCACCTTGCTCGATCAGGGTCACGCCTACGAGGCGGGAGGAGCGGTCTACTTCGACATCAGCACCTACGAGGGTTTCGGGTCCGTCTCCGGCTACGACCGCGAGACGATGCTGGTCTACGCGGCTGAACGGGGTGGCAAGATCGAGGATCCAAACAAAAAGGACCCCCTCGATTTCGTCCTCTGGCAGCCTTCGGCCGACGGTGAGCCGGCGTGGGAGTCGCTGTGGGGACCGGGCCGGCCCGGTTGGCACATCGAGTGTTCGGCGCTGGTCATGCGTGAGCTCGGGGAGACCATCGATCTCCACGGTGGGGGCAGCGATCTGATCTTTCCCCACCACGAGTGCGAGGCGGCGCAGTCTCGAGCGGCGACCGGTGAGCTCTTCGTTCGCCACTGGATGCACCAGGCGATGGTGCACATGGACGGGGAGAAGATGTCCAAATCGCTCGGCAACCTCGTGTTCGTCAGCGACCTCCGCAAGACGTTCGACACCAGGGCGATCCGGCTCGGCATCGTGGCCAATCACTACCGCACGGAGTGGGAGTGGCACCTCGAGATCATGCCGGAGGCCGCCGCTCGCCTCGAACGCTGGATCGCAGCCGGCCAGGGCGAGGGTGCGCTCACCGAGGTCCGCGCTGCGCTCGACAACGATCTCGACACCCCTGCTGCAGTGGCGGCCATCGATGCTGCTGCCGCTCGGGGGGAGGGTGTGAGCATCGCTGCGATGCTCTTGGGCGTGCGGGTCTGAGTCGACGCCGGCCGTTGTTCGACGCGCCGACGCGAGGTCGTTCGGCCGAAATGGCACGAGGCCGGCCCAGACGAGTCCTACACTCCGCTGCCGTGGCTGACATCTCACTGACGCTTCCTGACGGCTCCGAGCGCGTACTTCCCGCGGGCGCCACCGTTGCCGACCTCGCGGCCGACATCGGGCCGCGCCTGGCCAAGGACGCCGTCATCGGCGTCGTCGACGGCGTCGAAGTCGATCTCACGGTTCCGCTGGCCGATGGGGCCGAGGTCGAGATCGTCCTGCCGGACTCCGACCGGGGCCTGCACACGCTGCGTCACTCGACAGCCCACGTGCTGGCCCAAGCAGTTCTCGAGCTCTGGCCCGGAGCCACCTTCGCCATCGGCCCGCCGATCGAGAACGGCTTCTATTACGACTTCGAATTGCCAGACGGCCAGACCTTCGCCGACGACGACCTCGAGCGGATCGAGGCGAAGATGCGCGAGATCATCAAGGCTCGCCAGCCGTTCGTTCGGTCGGAGATGCCCGCGGCCGAGGCGCTCGAGCTGATGGCAGACCACGGCTACAAACGCGAGATCATCGAGGCGGTCAGCTCGGGGGAGAGGGCCAGTGCCAACGAATTGGCGGGCGAAGCCGGCGGCGATGTCATCAGCTTCTACCGGAACACTGACGCCTTCGTCGACATGTGCGTCGGTCCTCATGTGCCGCACACGGGCCACCTCCGCCACTTCAAGCTGATGTCGGTTGCCGGCGCGTATTGGCGTGGTGACGAGAAGCGCCCCATGCTCCAGCGCATCTACGGGACCGCCTGGGCCGACAAGAAGCAACTGGCCGAGCATCTGCATCGGCTGGCAGAGGCCGAGAAACGCGATCATCGACGACTCGCCCGCGAGCTCGATCTGTTGTCGTTCCCCAGCGAGCTCGGTGGCGGTCTCGCCGTTTGGCATCCGCGAGGAGCGATCATCCGCAAGGTGATGGAGGACTACTCCCGCGAGCGGCATCTCGCCGGCGGCTACAAGTTCGTGGTCACGCCCAACCTGGCGAACGGCAAGCTCTTCGAGACCAGCGGCCATCTCGATTTCTACGCCGACGGCATGTACCCGCCCATGGAGATGGACAACGGGAACTACTACCCGAAGCCGATGAACTGCCCGATGCACTGCCTGATCTACCGCGACTCGCAGAAGTCCTACCGGGAGCTTCCACTCCGCCTCTTCGAGTTGGGCACGGTCTATCGCTACGAACGGGCCGGGACGCTGCACGGTCTGATGCGCATCCGCGGCTTCACCCAGGACGACAGCCACATCTACTGCACCGAGGATCAACTGGCAGACGAGATCGCCAGACTGCTCGACTTCGTCCTGTCGGTCCTTCGGGGCTTCGGATTCGACGATTTCGAGTTCAAGCTCTCGACCCGTGATCCGGAGAAGTCGGTCGGCACAGACCAGATCTGGGATCACGCAACCGACGCGTTGCGCGCCGCGCTGGAAAAACACGGGCTCGACTATTCGGTCAGCGAAGGCGATGCCGCCTTCTACGGACCGAAGATCGACGTCGACATCAAGGACGCCATCGGACGGTCGTGGCAGCTGTCGACGATCCAAGCCGACTTCCAGCTTCCCGAACGATTCGAGTTGGAATACGTCGATTCCGACGGCTCCCGGAAGCGGCCGATCATGCTGCATCGTGCGCTGCTGGGGTCCATCGAGCGGTTCTTCGGTGTGCTGCTCGAGCACTACGCCGGCAACTTCCCGATGTGGCTGGCTCCGGTCCAGGTGTTGGTCCTGCCCGTCGCCGAGGATCACGAGGTCTACGCAAACGACGTGGTCGAGCAGTTGGCGGCGGCCGGTCTGCGGGTCGAGTCCGTGGAGGCCAACGATCCTCTCGGCAAACGCATCCGCAACGGCAAGCTGCTGAAAACGCCGTACATCCTGGTCGTCGGCGGTGACGACGTCGAGCACGGAACGGTCGGCGTCAACGTCCGTGGATCCGACGGCGCCGATCGCGACATTCCACTCGCCGCGTTCATCGAACGGGCCGTCGCCGAGAATGCCTCACGCGCCGCCACGCCGGCGGCTGTGTCGTCCTGAGCAGCGAATCCATGGACCACATCTGGGCCGGGTGGCGGTTCGCGGGAGGCCAGGGCAACGCGGCAGACGGTTTGCCGAGCGTGCAGGTCGATCCCGATGACGAGCGCACTCTGTTCGAAGCGCTCGAACAGAGTGACCATCCGGACGAGGAGACCTACATCGTGTGGCGGGGTGAACGCTGCTTTGCCATCCTGAACGTCTTCCCATACACGCCGGGACATCTGATGGTGCTGCCGAAGCGAGCGGAGCGGTCCATGGAGGACCTCGACGAAGAGACCTTTGCCGAGCTCTGGCGGTCGGTTCGATCTGCCACGGTCGCAGTGAAGGTCGCCTTCGGACCCCACGGCGTCAACATCGGCATCAACGATGGCGAGGCCGGTGGTGGTTCGGTGCCGGACCATCTCCATGTCCACGTCGTCCCGCGTTGGCGTTCTGACACCAACTTCATCACCACCACCGCCAACGCCCGAGTCCTGCCGGTCGCGCTCAGCGACACTTGGAAGCGTCTCCGTCAGAGCTGGCCTGACTGAGCGGCCGGCCTCGCGCCTCGGTAGCGTCGTGGCGTGGTCGACGAGCTTCCTGAAGATCTGCAGCCTGCCCTGGTCGACCAGGACGACTACATCTTCCCCAACAACAACCGACGCCGGATTCCCGGTTTCATCTACCTGGTCGTGGCGGCGTTCATGATCGGCGCCTACGTCGTGCGAGGTGAAGGCGTTCTCGTCAACCGGGGTCTGCTCCTCGGTGGGGTCGGTTTGGCCGTCTTCGGCATCTACAGCGTCATCTCCGGCTGGAGTCTGGACGTGGACGAGCGCCAGGCGCTCGTGGAGTCGACGAAGGCAGTCGGGTTCCCCGTCGGGCATGCATCGGCCCAGATGGGCTGGCGGGGTCTGCTCTCGCGGCCGACGTGGCGCATCCTGCTGTACTCGAACGAGGAGCCGCCGGCCAAGCGAGGCTTCGTGTTGGTCGACGGTGTCAACGGCGAGGTGGTCGATTCGTTCGTCGAGGACAATCCCGAGGATTGGTCCGAATTCGACGACTGATGCGTCTGGCTAGGCCTGGGACTCGAGCCACGCGACGTGGAGTTCTGCCAGGTTGAGGGCGCCGATGAGTTCTCTGGCCAGCTGTTGGCCGATTGCCAGGGGAGTGGTGGTCTCTCCGCCTGTGACGGCGACATCGCGGCTGAGATCGTCCGCCGTGGCATGTTCGATTCGGTCGGCCGCGTCGTCCGCCTCCGTCGTGATGGTGTCGACCGCGATGTCGAAGCGCACGACTCGGTCATCGGTGTACACCCGCTCGGACGGGTCGAGGACGGCGTGGGCAACGACCGGATCGTTGGACGTCAGCGCTGCGTCGAGCGCATTGCCGACAAGGGCGGCACCACGAGATGCGCCCGTCAGCAGATCGTCGAGTCTGGCGCCGCTCGGCCCGGTCCGTTCGATCACATCCACCAGTCGATCCGCGTCGGCCCGGGACCGCACCGCGGTGAAGCGCCTCGGCACCGATCGCAGTGTGATCGCGAGGTCTCGTGGCGAGAGCTTGTCGTATTGGTCTCGATTGTGGCTGGACATGATGCGAACCTAGTTCGGGATCGCGGTCGTTTCGATGCAGACTGGCACCCCCAGTTCTTCTGCCTGCTAACATTTGCAAGCAGTTCGAGCCCATGCTCGCCAGCGACAGGACGCCCCTCTCATGTTCGACGGAAACTTCCGCACCACGGTCGACAAAGCGACGATGCCCATTGGCCAAGGTCTCCACCGGGCCGGCGTGTCGCCTGACGTCATCACCGGTGTCGGCGTCGTCATGGCCGCCGCCTGCGGTGTAGCCATCGGCCTCGGTCAGTTCCCGCTCGCCGTGCTTCTGTTGGCCCTCACCGGACTGCCGGACGCGCTCGACGGTGCCGTTGCGAAGGCGGCAGGGAGCTCGGGCCCACGCGGGGCCTATCTCGATTCGGTGTCAGACCGACTCTCCGACGGCCTGTTGTTCGCCGGCGCTGCCTGGTACCTCGCCGGCACAGACGAACCCCGTATGGCGATGCTGCCATTCGGGTTGTTCATCGCCGCCTCGCTCGTCTCGTATCAGCGGGCGAAGGCCGAGTCGTTGGGCTTCGATGCCAAGGGCGGCCTCATGGAGCGGGCCGAACGTTTCATCGCCCTCGGATTCGGTTTGCTGTTCAGCGCCATCTTCGTCGAGGTGCTCTGGGTGATGTTCGCACTCACCGTGTTCACTGCGATCACGCGATTCCGCAAGGTGTGGCGTCAAGCCACGGCAGCTCGGGGACTTCCGGTCGCTGCTCGCGCTGGCACGCCGGCGGCACGTCGCGCTCGCCGCCGTCAGGGTCGAGCCCGCACCGATTGGCGCCAGCGCGCTCCTCGCAGCTCGCGTCGCCGCTGACCGCGTTGAACGACGACCGTCGGTGGCCCCGCAAGCTCGGAAGTGCGATGAAGCGGCGCCTCTCGCCGCGTCGCCGCGATGCGATCGAGCATCGCCTCTCGACGGCGCAAGATCGCTGGGAAAACCGACAGCACGAGCTCGAAGACAAGTATGCGGGGCTTGCCGTCGTAGCTCCGGTTGCGGCCACCGAAGATCCAGGCGGCAGGATGTCGCGCGTCGCCGACTTCCTCGGCGATTCGAGTCTCGAGGCGTTGGTCGAAATGGGCGCTCGACTGCTCTATCCCGCCGCCCGGGCGGCTGTTGAACTGGTTCTCGAGATTCTGGCCGGTCTCATCGGCGGCCTTCTCGAAGGGCTCTGATGCGTTTCGGTGACCGAGCATGACCAGCCGGGCCAGGCGGCTTCTCGACCTCGGCTCGATCGCGGTCCGCCCGTTCCCGGTGTCGTTCCTGCGACGGGCGGGCGCCGTCGCTGGCGGTGCGATCGCGAGAAGCGACGCCAGCCGCCTCAGCGGTCTCGAGCAGAACCTGCGGCTCGTCCGGCCAGAGCTGTCGCCGGGAGATCTTCGAGCCTTGGCCATCGAGGGTTTCGCCTCGTACGGGCGCTACTGGGCCGAGACCCTTCGACTCCCGAGCCTCTCGCCGAAGGTCATCGATCGGGGATTCGACGTCGAAGGCTTTGAACACCTCCGCGCCGCACGGGCAGCGGGGTTCGGTCCGATCATGGTCCTGCCCCATCTCGGTGGCTGGGAGTGGGCAGCGGCATGGCTCGGCAGAGTGGCGGGGATCCCCGTCACCGCTGTGGTCGAGCCGCTCGAACCGCCGGATGTCGCTGAGTGGTTCCGGGACCTCCGATGCTCCTACGGCATCAATGTCGTGCCACTCGGACCGGACGCGCTCGGATCCGTGGTCGCAGCGGTCAAGGCCCGCCACGTCGTGTGTTTGTTGGCCGATCGAGATCTCTCGGACAGCGGCATCGAAGTTTCGTTCTTCGGGGCAACGACCACGTTGCCAGTCGGCCCGGCCCTGGTGGCCAGGCGGACCGGTTCTCCGTTGCTACCCACCGCGGTGTACTTCGATGGGAATCGGCGCATCTGTCGAATCCGACCGCCGATATCGGTACCGACGTCCGGTCGTCTGCGCAGCGATCTCCAAGCCGCCACCCAGCTCCTCGCCCGCGAACTCGAGGAGCTCATCGAGGCGGCACCTGACCAGTGGCATGTTCTGCAGCCCATCGCTGTGGACCGGTAGGTTCCGAGGGTGCGAATCGGAATCGTCTGCCCTTACAGCCTCGGCGTGTGGGGCGGGGTGCAGGCGCAGGTCCTCGGCCTCGGTCGAGCCTTGCGAGCCGAGGGCTACCAGGCGCAGGTCCTCGCGCCGTGTGACGGTCTCCCACCTGAGCCGTGGGTCACGCCGCTCGGCAACTCCATTCCGTACGCGCAGAACGGCTCATTGGCACCCCTCGCTCCTGATCCAGCCGCCCAACTCCGGGTTCTCGGAGCGGTTTGGGACGAACGCTTCGATGTGCTGCACCTGCACGAACCGCTTGCACCGGGCCCGACCCTGACCACACTCACGGTGAAGCCGGCGCCGTTGATCGGCACGTTCCACGCCAACGGCACCATCGCCGCCTACCGATGGCTGCGGCCGCTCGTCCGTGGCCTCACCCGCCGCCTCGACTGGCGAGTTGCCGTGTCGAGCGAAGCGGCATCGATGGCGAAACGCCATCTGGGCGGCACATATGACGTTCTTCCGAACGGCATCGAAATCGAGAGGTTTGCCGGCGTCGCCCCGACCCCCACCGATGGCCCGACGATCTTCTTCCTGGCGCGGCACGAGGAGCGCAAAGGACTGCGGATCCTCCTCGAGGCGCTCCCTCATCTGCGGTCAGACGTGCGTCTGTGGATCGGCGGGGAGGGTCCGCAGACGGCCGAGCTCCAGCGCTGCTTCCCCGATCCGCGCATCGAGTGGCTCGGATCGATCGACGACCACGAGAAGGCGGCCAGATTGCGCGGGGCCGACGTGTTCTGCGTTCCGTCACTCGGCGGCGAGAGCTTCGGAGTTGTCCTGCTCGAGGGAATGGCAGCGGGGACCCCGGTGGTCGCCAGCGACATCGAGGCCTACCGACGCACCTCGCGCGATGGCCTCGACGCTCGCCTGTTCCGTAACGGCGACGTCATCGATCTGGCGCTCGCTCTCACGGAGAGCATCGAGCCGACGGAGCAGGTGGCGATGCGTGTGGAGAGTGGGCGGGAGTGGGCGTCCGCCCACTCGATGCGAAGTCTGGCACTGGCCTACGTCGAGCGATACGAGCGCATTCTCGCCTGACGACGCGATGGAAAGTCGCGTCGCCCCGTCTAGTCTCCACCCATCGCCCGTCCAGGAGTTCGCCAGCCGTGATGCAGCCCCATCTTCGAGCAGTGGTCGCCCTGGTCTGGGCCCCCTTGGCCGTGCTCGTCGCGCTGGTCCTCCTCGTTGTCCTGGTGCTGGTCGGACTGCCGTTCTGGATCGGGCTGGTCGTCGGACCGTTGCTCGCCGCTGGTGCTGTCTGGCTCCTCTTGCGCAACAGCGTTCCCCGCTTGTTGACAGCGCTCGGGGCCCGCAATCTCGGTGAGGACGAGTATCCGAGGTTCGACAACATCGTCGAAGGACTGTCGTTGTCCACCGGTCTGTCCGAGCCCGAGCTCTACGTCGTAGAAGATGCTTCCCTCAATGGTGCTGCCCTCGATTGGTCGGGTGAACGAGCGTTGGTCGTCACCACCGGCCTGCTCGATGCGTGCGATCGCATCGAACTCGAAGGCGTGGTCGCCGGTCTGTTGGTCCGCCTCAAACTTGGCGACGCCGAACGGGCGACCCTCGGGGCAGCCTTGATCGGCCGACCCTTGATCGACTCGGCCCTCGGGTCGATCGCATCGCCACTGGCACGGGCAGCCTTCGGCCGACTGTTCGATGCCGATCGTGAAATTGCCGGAGACCAAGGCGCGGTCTCCGTGACTCGGTACCCCCCTGGCCTCAGCGCAGCGCTCGCGCGGATCGAAATCGGTCCGTACGAGCCGAAGCGCACGAGTCTGGGACTGCAACATCTGTGGTTCGCTCCGCCCCGCCCGGACGCAGCGGTCCCGCACACTCCCATCAACTGGCGGCTCGACGTTCTCTCGGAGATCTAAGTGACATCCCCATTCTCAGCCACTCGCCTGATCTGTGGCGCGTTCGCCATCGCCCTCGTAGCGGCTTCCTGTTCCGGAAGCGACGGTGACGAATTAGTCACTCCGGCGACCACGGCAGCGACCACCACCTCAACCGTCGAGGAGACCACCACCACGGCCAGCACGCTTCCCGCCGACGAGCTGGTGACCGACGGAGCTCCGCTGACCGGGCTACCCGTCGACGACGCCGAAGCGCTCGATCGACCGGCCCTCGCCGTCAAGATCGACAACCACCCACTGGCCCGGCCGCAGAGCGGGCTCGATCTCGCTGACCTCGTGTTCGAGATTCGGGTCGAGGGCATCACGCGGTTCCTCGCTGTCTTCCACTCCACTTCACCGGATGCGATCGGGCCGGTTCGGTCCAGTCGTACGTCCGACTTCGACATCCTCCGGGGGCTCGACACACCGCTCTACGCATCGTCTGGTGGAAACGACTACGTGGCGAGCGCACTGCGGAACCTGCCGATCTACTCGGTCACTGCGCTGTCCCGCACCGAGTACTACCGCAACGGGGCGCGATCGGCGCCGCACAACCTCTACACCAACACCTCGGCGCTCTTCGCACTGGCTCCGGCCGATGCCACACCGCCGGAGCCGTGGTTCGGTTATCGAGCCGAATCGGCGTCGCCGAATCCGAACGGCCGCTCGGTTCAGGAACCGGTCACCATCGCCTACCGGGGCGGCCCGCTCGTGACCCACACCTGGGACGAAACGCTCGGAGGCTGGCTGCGGACACAAGACGGTCAGCCGCACACCAACGCCGACGGCGCGCAACTGGCGCCGACGAACGTCGTGATCATGGTGTCCGACTACGTCACCAGCCCGGCTGATGCCATCTCGCCTGAACTGGTGAGCGTCGGGTCTGGCCAGCTGTTCGTGCTGACAAACGGGCAGGTGATCGAGGGCACCTGGACTCGTGAAGCTGCTGACACCAAGCCGATGCTGGCCGATAGCTCGGGTCGCGCCATCGCCCTCACGCCCGGTTCGACCTGGGTGCTGTTCCCCGAGTCCGGTGACGTTCGCCTCCCGACTGGCTGATCTGCTCGGTCTCGGGCAAAACAGAATTGGCCTGCTCGGCTGGTGATTGGCTTGGCCGGTCGTTGTAGTTTTCTCACCATGTCGGAAACACGTGAAACGGTCGCCGGAACCACGCGGGTCAAGCGAGGCCTCGCCGAGATGCTCAAAGGCGGCGTCATCATGGACGTCGTCGACATAGAGCAAGCCAAGGTGGCCGAGGACGCCGGCGCGGTTGCCGTGATGGCTCTGGAGCGGGTTCCCGCCGACATCCGGCGTGATGGTGGCGTCGCCCGCATGAGCGACCCGGTCATGATCGAAGGGATCCAGGCCGCCGTATCGATCCCGGTGATGGCCAAGGTCCGCATCGGCCACTTCGTCGAGGCGCAGATCCTCCAGGCGATGCAGGTCGACTACATAGACGAATCTGAGGTCCTCACACCGGCAGACGAAACGCACCACATCGACAAGTTCGCGTTCGACGTCCCGTTCGTGTGCGGTGCGACCAACCTCGGCGAGGCCCTTCGTCGTATTGCCGAGGGCGCCTGCATGATCCGGTCCAAGGGTGAGGCCGGCACCGGCAACGTCGTCGAGGCGGTCCGCCATCTCCGGTCCATCCTCGGCGACATCCGCAAGATCACACAGGCCGACGAGGCCGAGCTGTTCGAATGGGCCAAGCAACTGCAAGCCCCGCTGCCGCTCGTGCAGGAGATCGCCGAGACCGGCGAACTCCAGGTTCCGCTGTTCTGCGCAGGCGGTCTTGCCACCCCGGCCGACGCGGCCATGGCGATGCAGCTCGGCGCCCAGTCGGTCTTCGTCGGATCCGGCATCTTCAAGAGTGCCGACCCTGCGCCACGGGCGAAGGCCATCGTTGAGGCAACCACCAACTTCAGGGACGCCGACATCCTGGCCAAGGTCAGCCGCAATCTCGGCCAGCCGATGACCGGCATCGGGATGGACGACACCATCAAGTTCGCGGAGCGCGGTTGGTGAACGAGGGCCGGATCGGCGTGCTTGCGCTCCAAGGAGCGTTCGCACGACACGTCGATGCCATACGAGCCTGCGGTGTGGATGCCGTCGAAGTCCGTACAGCGCCGCAGTTGGACGCGGTCGACGCCCTGGTCATCCCCGGTGGGGAATCGACCACCATGTCAAAACTCCTGGTTTCGCAGGGGCTCCATGGGCCGTTGGCGAAACGGCTCGAGGCCGGCATGCCGGTGTTCGGAACCTGCGCCGGGATGATCCTCCTGGCCGACCAGATTCTCGACGGCCGCCCCGATCAGGTCCCTTTCGGGCGCATCGATCTTGCGGTTCGGCGCAACGGCTACGGGCGCCAGATCGCATCATTCGAGACCGATCTCGATGTCGTCGGCCTCGACGAGTCGTTCCGGGCGATCTTCATCCGCGCCCCGAAGGTGGAGCAGGTCGGTGATGGTGTCGAGGTCCTCGCCCAGGTGGACGGCGTTCCGGTCCTGTGTCGATCAGGCTCCGTGCTCGTCGCTTCGTTCCATCCCGAGCTCACTGACGACACTCGGCTGCACCGGCTGTTCATCGAAACGGTCGTGACTGCCTAAGCTGGCCCAATGTCGGGTCACTCCAAATGGGCAACCATCAAGCACAAGAAGGGCGCCGCTGACGCCAAGCGGGGCAAGCTCTTCGCAAAGCTCATCAAGCAGGTCGAGGTTGCCGCCCGCCAAGGTGGGGGAGATCCGGAGGCCAATCCGACGCTTCGGACCATGTTCCAGAAGGCCAGGGACAACTCGGTTCCGCTCGACACGATCGAGCGAGCCGTGAAGCGGGGAACCGGCGAGCTCGAGGGTGTCAATTACGAGAGCATCACGTACGAGGGATACGCGCCGAGTGGCGTGGCGCTGCTGATCGAGACCCTCTCCGACAACCGCAACCGAACCGGGTCCGAGATCCGTTCGTTGCTGTCGAAGAACGGTGGCTCGCTGGCCGAGCCGGGCGCCGTGTCGTGGCAGTTCGAACGCAAGGGTTACGTCAACGTCTCCAAGAGCGCCGAGGAAGACGACATCATGATGATCGGCCTCGACAACGGCGCCGAGGATCTCGAAGATCTCGACGAGTTCTGGCAGATCACTTGTGAGCCGACCGACGTCAACGGGCTTCGCGACGCACTCGAGGCCGAAGGGATCGAGGTGCTCGAATCCGACACCACGATGAAGCCGACCAATCTCGTTCCGATCGACGATGTCTCCGCAGCCAACGCAGTGCTCCGGGTCACCGACGTGCTGGATGACCACGAGGATGTGCAGGACGTGCACACCAACATTGATCTGGACGACGCGATCATCGCCCAACTCGAATAGGTCTTGGTCAGGCGGAGGCCACGCCGAGTAGGCGTTGGCGGGTCACGGAACGAACGCCCCGATTCAGGCTCCACAGCGCCACGACCCAGGCCACAGCACCGACCACGATCGGCATGTAGCCGGCGCCGAACAGCACGCCAGTGCTCTGGCTGTAGGCGATCATGATCAGTGGCAGAGCCACGAGTCCTGATGCCTGCTGCGCGGCGGCAGTCGATTTGACCTTGGCCGACAGGCGCAACACGAGAGACAGGCAAATCGCGAGGAACGGCGGCAGGACCCACAGGATCATGAGCCACCACTGCGCTGTTGGGAAGAACCAGCCCCCAACCTCGGGGCCGACCACCAGGTTCACGATCAGCGAGTACACCGCGAAGCCGACAGCCGTCGTGAAATAGCCGGGTACCAACGACGCGATCAGCTTGCCGATGTAGATCTCCTTGACTCCCGCAGGGGAGTGGGCCAGGAATTCGCCCGTGCCCCGCTCGCGTTCGCCGACGATCGTGGCGGCTCCGACCGCAGTCGAGATGGTGAGTGGCACGATCACAGCGACGGGGGCGAACAGGAACACGGCGAGCGCGTATCCCGTCTGCGCTTCAGGGGTGTCACCCCTGATCTGTTCCTTCGCCGATTCGGGTAGGGCCTCGAGGGCTCCCGACACTTGGGCAACCGCGTCGACCGAGCCGATCTTGGTGATGAGCAGCAGCAGGAGGAGTGGAACGACACAGAAGAACAGCGAGCCGAGGATGACCATCGGGAACCAGAAGTCCCGGGCCTGGATCAGCTGCTTCAAGTCGGTTCTGGCAACGGTGGCGGTCTGATTCCAGTTCATCGAGCAACCGGTCCTTTCGGTGTGGCAGCGGTCGTTGAGGTTGCGTTCAATGCGGCCGCGTGGTCCCGGCGAGGTGCGATGGCGGCAGCAGCGACGTGCGAGCGTCGATCATCCGACAGTGGAGGGGGCGGCTCGTGACCGGGATCGCGGCCCTTTCGGACGGCGAAATACAGGTCCTCGAGGTTGGGCACGAACGGCGCGACATGGGTGATCTCGGCGCCGGCAGCGACCAATGATCGAACCAGTTCGGGAACGATCGCGAGATCATCGATCTCGAGCGTCGCCCGATGCTCGGCCAGGCGGTACGAGAGCACGCCATCGGCACCTTCGAGCGTGTGGAGGTGATGACCACCGACGGTGGAGATCGTGACCTGTGGGGACGGCCAGAAGTGGCGGGCCAGATCGTTGGGTGCGCCGGCCACCAGGCTGGTGCCGTGTTCCATGATGACGATTTCGTCAGCCAGACCTTCGGCTTCGAGGAGGAGGTGAGTGCAGAGCAGAACGGTGCGCCCGTCTCCGGTCATCTGACGGATGAGTGACAGAACCGACACCGCCGACTCGGGGTCGAGACCGGAGGTCGGCTCGTCGAGCAGTAGGAGGTCTGGCTCGTGCAGGATGGCTCGGGCTAGTGCCAACCTCGTCTTCATGCCGGTGCTGTACCCGCCGACCTGTTGATCGAGTGCCGCGTCGATGCCGAAGATGTTGGCGGCCTCCCTGATGCGGGCGTCTGCTTTGCGGCCGAGACCGTAGAGCTCGGCTGCGTAGCGAAGGTTGTCCCAGCCGTCGAGCCGGTCGTACAGCGATGGTTTTGCCGAAAAGACACCGCAGCGTCGCCGGACCTCTTCACCGTCTGCGCTCGCCGGATCGAGCCCGAAGACCCGAACCGATCCGGCACCCGGTTCGAGTGCGCCGGTGATCATGCGGATCGCCGTGGTCTTGCCCGCTCCATTGGGCCCGAGCAGGGTCGTGATCGACCCCTTGGGGACCTGGATGCTCAGGTTCGTGAGCGCCTGGACGTCGCCGAACCATTGAGAAACACCGTCGACGTCGACGGTGAGAGAAGATGCATTGTTCACCCCTGGGGTATCGGCATTCGCGGTCCGGCATCAAGTGAACGATCCCCGACGATCGATCGGCGAGCCGC
The DNA here is from genome assembly GCA_965530755.1 of uncultured Acidimicrobiia bacterium. Classification (GTDB taxonomy): domain Bacteria; phylum Actinomycetota; class Acidimicrobiia; order Acidimicrobiales; family SZUA-35; genus SZUA-35. The sequence continues at coordinate 32,610 of CBESNA010000039.1, forward strand.
TAGCGTCGTACAGGTGTTCGTTTTGGGAATCGATCCGGGGTTGTCCCGCTGTGGTTTTGCCGTCGTCGAGCCAGACGGGCGCGGCCGTGGCAAAGCCGTGGCGATCGGCGTCATCACCACGCCACCGAGCGACCCGACACCGCACCGACTCGCCGAGATCCAGCGCGAGGTCCGGGCGCTCATCCGTGAGTACCATCCGGCGGTCGTGGCCGTCGAGCGCATCTTCTTCCAGAACAATGTCAGCACCGCCGTCAGCGTCGCTCAAGTATCTGGCCTGGTCATCGCCGAGTCCATCTCCGGAGGATGTGATGTGGCCGAGTACTCGCCAAACCAGGTCAAGGCTGCCGTAGCCGGTGACGGCCGTGCAGACAAACGACAGATGCAGGACATGGTGAAGGTCCTGCTGAACCTGTCCACGTTCCCCAAGCCGGCTGACGCAGCAGATGCCTGCGCCATCGCACTGTGCCATCTCGCCAACGACCCATCCGGCTTCCTCGCCAACCGGATCAGCAGCAAGATCGGTCGCGGATGATCGTTTCGCTGCGGGGCACGATCTCCGAACGCCAGGCCGACGTCGACAAAGCATCGGCCGAGATCGTGATCGAGGTCGGCGGCGTCGGATACCACCTCACGGTGACGCCGCGGACGCTCGCGTCGCTTCCCGCCGCAGGCGAGGTCATGATCCACGTCCACCACCATTTCTGGGAAGCCGACCAGAAACTGTTCGGATTCGAGTCGAAGGACGAGCGCATTGCCTTCCAGGGTTTGCTGGCCGCACACAAAGTGGGCCCGAGCCTGGCGCTCGCCATCATCGCCACGCACGGCCCGCAGCAGTTGGCCCGCATCCTCGACAACGACGACCTCGACGCGCTGTGCGAGGTTCCCGGTGTCGGGAAGAAGACGGCGCAGCGCTTGCTCGTCGAGCTCAAATCGACCCTCGTGCTCCCCGTCATCGACGGTGTTGCGACCCCGGCCGGCGGTGGCGTGAACGGTGCAGGTTCCGGCCCTGCGGCCGATGTTCGCCAGGCGCTCAACGAGCTCGGCTACGGGCCGGACGAGATCAAGCTGGCAATGGCGGCGCTTCCCGATGATCTCGATGATCTCGACAGCGGTGCCCTCCTGAAGTCGGCATTGCGAGCCCTGGCGGGAGCCTGACATGCCCCGCGACGAATGGGTCGATGCCGACCCGATGCCGGACGGCGAGCTTCCGGATCCCGGTGACGAGATCTCGCTTCGACCGCGGACCCTCACCGAATTCGTCGGCCAACGCGAACTCAAGGAACGCCTCGGCATCATCCTCGATGCGGCCAAGCAGCGGGATCAGCCGGCCGATCACCTGCTGTTCGCCGGTCCTCCCGGCCTCGGCAAGACCACCCTCGCCGGCATCGTCGCTTCAGAGCTCGGGTCCCATTTCCACATCACCTCCGGCCCGGCCATCGAGCGAGCTGGCGACCTCGCCTCGATTCTCACGAAGGTGGAGGCCGGCGACGTTCTGTTCATCGACGAGATCCACCGGCTTCCTCGGATGGTGGAAGAGGTCTTGTATCCGGCGATGGAAGACGGCCAGATCGACGTCGTTCTCGGCAAGGGTCCAGCCGCCCGCTCCATTCGATTCGATCTCGAGCCGTTCACGATGGTCGGTGCCACCACGCGCACCGGCCTGATCACCGGTCCGTTGCGCGACCGCTTCGGTTTCACGTTCCGATTGGAGTTCTACGACGCCGAAGACCTCCGCGTGATCGTCGAACGGGCAGCGTTGATTCTCGGAATCGACATCACACCGGAAGGTGCCGACGAGATCGCTCGTCGCAGTCGAGGCACGCCTCGAATCGCCAACCGCCTTCTGAACAGGGTGAGGGACTTTGCCGAGGTGCGGGGTGACGGCACGATCACGGGAGCATCGGCGGCCGCCGGGCTCAAGATTTTCGGCATCGACGAGCTCGGGCTCGACAAGGTCGACCGCACCCTGCTCGAAAACCTGTGCCTTCGCTTCGCCGGCCGACCCGTCGGGCTGAGCACCTTGGCCATCAGCGTCGGCGAGCCAACCGAGACCGTCGAGGACGTCATCGAACCATTCCTGATCCAGCAGGGCCTGCTCGCTCGCACGCCTCGCGGGCGAGTGCCGACACCGTCGGCGTGGGAACACCTCGGTCTCCAACCACCGGACGACCCGCAACAGCTCTTCTGACCGGCATGAGAGATTTGTGTCATGGCGTCAGTCCCATCGATCACCTGGACCACGATCACCCTCGATTGCCCCGACGCTGAGAGGCTCGGCGCGTTCTACGAACGCGTACTCAGCTGGGACGTCACGAATGGCGACGGCGCAGGATGGGTGCAGCTACGAAATCCTGCAGGCGGAGTTGGTTTGAACCTTCAGACGGAGGAGAGCTACGTCCGGCCGGTGTGGCCAGAGCAACCCGGGCATCAAGCGAAGATGATGCACTTCGAGATCTTGGTCGACGATCTCGAGGCCGCCGTTGACCTTGTCGTCGGGAGCGGAGGAGCCGAAGCGGCTCATCAGCCGCCCGACCGCGATCCGACACGCCTCCGCATCATGCTCGACCCGGCCGGGCACCCCTTCTGTTGTTTCGTCGATGGTGAGTAGTCGAATCTGGACGTACCGACGGCCTTGATTAGCCGGACGGAGATTCAGGGGTCGGTCACGTGATAGGTGAGCGCCATCGCCACACACTCACGCAGTTCGTTCGCTGGGCGCAGGTCGCCGGAGCGGAACAGGAGGGCCCGACCGCCTTCGTAGGTGAACGTGTCACCGAAAAGCGTCTCGAAGCTGGCGACGAGGCCCGTGTGGCAGATGAAGAGCATGGCGTAGTCGTGGGCCGAGCGTGGGTTGGTCGGCGCGATTCGGATCGTGCTGCCGCTCTGCGTCTCGTTGGTCAGGTATGCGGGTTGCCCCCACTTCAACGTTTCGGAGATCGCGCCGACTCCGTCAGTTTCGGCTGCTGTGGCGAGGATGAGTTCCCGCAAGCTCAGCAAGTCCGTCTGGACCGGCTCGGTCCAGCTGCTCAAGACAGCGGCGACCTCGGCGGGAATGCTCGTGTTGTGGATTGCGAGCATCAGCGGTCTCCTTCGGCATCGATGGGGAACTGGATCTCGGTGAGTAGCTCGTCTTCGGCGACCTCGGCCGGGCTGTTGAGGTAGATCTCTCGGGTCGGGCCTACGATCCGGTGGCCGTGTTCATGAATCCAGCTCGCCGCTGACGCGTAGGACTTGCCCATGTCGTCGTATGACCCGCGATGCACGACCGATGCGGTTGTTTCGGCAGCGAGCTCGATGGCCTTGACGCCGTCAGTGTTGCCGGCGATGGGGACACACATCGCGATGTCGCCGGCTGTATCGCCGTCAGGTGCTTGGTGGTACAGAGTGAACGGGACGCCAGCCGGATCGATGTCGGCATCGTTCAGTGCAGCCATGACGGTGGCGAACCCGGTTGGAATATCGTTGAAGATTTCGACGTAGGTGGTCGGGGTCCGGTGGGCGGCCACGACGACGGCCGGTGCGAACTTGACGGTGATGTCGTTTGACATGATGTACTCCTTGAGGTGGATGCGGCGCTGTAGTTGTTGCGCCATGTGGTCGATCTCGTCGCGTTGGATCTCCAACGCAACGAGGTGTGACATCAACACCTGTTCGGGATCTTCACCGTCGAGCGTCTCAGCGATCAGAGGCAGCGGCATGTCGACCATGCGCAGCGAACGGATCGCGTCGGCTCGGGCGAGTTGCTCGAGCCGGTAGTACCGGTAGCCAGACTGCGGATCGACGAACGCTGCCGGCAACAAACCGGACTCGTCGTAGTTCCGCAGTGATTTCACTGACAATCGAGAAGCTCGGGCGAATCGTCCGATGGGCATCAGCATCACTGTTGCAGCGTCGTCCCTCCCCATAGGGGAGAGTCAAGCGGCAATCTGAATCCGTACCAAATCACCGGATCAATCGGCGCTTTCGGACTCGTCGCCTCTGATCGTTCAATCTTTACCGGCGTTCCGAGGGTGATCTCGACCTTGACGCTCGTTGCCGTGCTTGTAGTTGCCGGT
>CBESNA010000040.1:0-36544 GCA_965530755.1 uncultured Acidimicrobiia bacterium
CACGTCGTCGACCAGTACTCAACCGGCCGAATCCTCACGACCGAACTGGCCACTGGGGCAACCTTCGCCGAGGTCGTCACGTGGAGTGAGGAGGAGCGCAACCTTGCGGCGGAAACGCTGTTCCGCTTCTCCTTCGGTTCGATCTACCGGCTTCACGCCTTCAACGGTGATCCGCATCCGGGCAACTATCTGTTCGAGAAGGGTGGTCGAGTCACATTCCTCGACTTCGGACTGGTCAAGCGGTTCAATCCCGGCGAGACGAAGCTGTTCGAAGACCTGATCCAAACAATGGTCATCGACCGCGATGGCCCCGCCTTTCGAGCCATCGTCGAGGATGCCGGGCTGCTGAGCGCCGATGCTCCGTTCACCGACGAGCAGGTCGAGGAGTACTTCCAGTTCTTCTACCGCTACGTGATGGACGACGAACTCGTCACGATCGATCAGGCGTACGCATCCCAGGGGGTCTCACAGCTCTTCGATTCGAGCTCTGAACACGGGGAGCTGATGCGGACCTTGAACGTGCCGCCGTCGTTTGTTGTGCTCCAACGCATCACCCTCGGGCTGATGGGCCTCTTCGCTCGGCTCGAGGCCACTGCGAACTGGCGCCGGATCGCAGAAGAACTGTGGCCGTTCGTATCGGCTCCGCCGTCGACCCCGACCGGCGAAGCGATCGAGGCATGGCGGCAGAAGCGAGGACAGTCGCGTTACGGCCTCTGAGCTGACGCTTCTGGATGACCCGTCGGTCGACTCGGAGACGCACAGTGTCCGTCAGGGCAGCTGTCCGGCCACGGACCGCTCGATCCGAGGTGGAGCCTCGGCCCCTCATTGATCTGCTCGTCGAGCAGTTCACGGACCATCGACACGAACCGCGGGTGGGTGCCCACGGTCCCGGCCCGAGTCATGCGGACGCCGGACGCTGCGGCTGCATCGGCTGCTTGGGTGTCGAGGTCGAACAGCACCTCCATGTGATCCGAGACGAATCCCAGCGGCACGACGACCACGTCGTCGACCGAGCGCTGGTGGAGTTCGGCGAGGTGATCGACGATGTCCGGTTCGAGCCAAGGAATCTGTGGAGGTCCGCTGCGGCTCTGGAACACGAGATCCCACGGCCCGTCGACGCCGGCGAGGTCGCAGACGATGGCGGCGGCCTCTCGCAGTTGCGCCTCGTAGTCACACGACGCGGACATCGACAGAGGGATCGAATGCGCGGTGAACACCACGCGAGGCGGAGCGGCGTCGACATGCCTGACTCGGTGCTCTTCGATCGCGGTACGAAGACGCTCGGCGGCCGGCTCGCAGAACCCAGGGTGGTTGTAGAAAAGCCGAAGCTTCTGGAGCGTGATGGCGCCATCGGTCGCGAGCGCGGCGGCAGCCTTGAGATTCTCCCGATATTGCCTGCACCCGGAGTACGAACCGAAGGCGGACGTCACGAAGACAAACGCCTTCGTGACCCCGTCGGCCACCATCTGCGCCACCGTTGGTTCGAGGTACGGAGCCCAGTTCCGGTTGCCCCAGTACACGGGAAGGTCCATGCCGTGATCGGTGAGCTCAGCTTCGATGGCGGCCTTCAGCGCCCGGTTCTGGGCGTTGATCGGAGAAACGCCGTCGAAGATCTCGTACTGGCGAGCCACCTCGGCCAACCGTTCGTCAGGGACGTTGCGCCCCTTGACCACGTTGCGAAGGAAGGGAATGACCTCGTCCGGACCCTCGGGTCCCCCGAACGACAGCAAGAGCAGCGCGGTCGTCATGGGGAGAGTGTGCCGTGCGGGTCGGCGTTCAGGAAGCAACCAGCTCGATGTCGATGTCGTGCGAGCCCTGATCGTGCGAGCCCTGATCGTCAGAGGCCTGGCGTGAATTGTCCCGAGCCTGGATCACCGAGCGTCGGCTGGGTGAGCGGGGTGCGTGTCCGGCCGCGGCACGTTCTTCGTCGTTTTCCGCGCCCCAGAAGCCGTGTTCTCGGTTGAGTCTGGCTGAACGTCGGCACGGGAGCAGCACGGGGCAGGAGAGGCAGTAACTCTTGGCCAGTGCCTCACGTTCGACTCGACGCTCCGGACGCTCGGCGGCGGGTCCGAAGAACACCTCGGTGAGCCCCTGGCACACCGCTTCGTCCTGCCAGCTGAGGTCGGTTTCGGGGTGGGCGGTGAACTCGGTGTCCATGTTCGATCCTTCGTGCGGGAGGGGTTTTAGTGCTAAAGACATGTTTAGCACTAAAACAAGAAGGGTGGCAAGCGAAAATGGCTCAGAAGTGGAGAACGTCACACCTTGTGGGGATCGCGTGCTCTGGGGCCGCTACGCGGTGCGGCGGGCGGCCGCGGCGTCGGCGATCAACCGGGCAGCGGTTCGATGATCGGCATGCCAGAGACCTGCTCCGAGTGAAGCGGCCATGACCTCCGAGGTGACGGCACCACCACCGATGGCGATCGGGGTCTCCCCGGTGCCCCGCTGCCGAATGGCGTGAACTGTGTTCCTGGCTTCGTCGTCGTGTCCCGGTCCGGTGATCGAGATGGCCACGACCGCGTCTGGATTGCGGTCCACTGCTTCGAGAAATGAGTCGATGTCCGGCGACCCGCCGAGGTCGATGACGGCGACGCCGTGGGAACGAAGCACGTCGGCGAACATCGCGGACGGAATCGAATGAACGTCACCGGGGCACGCGCCTACGACCACCGTGCCCCGGCGCCGGCCGGGATTCGTCAGGTGGCTGCCGAGGCGGGCGATGAGGCGAGTTGCCACCGCTGATGCCTTGTGTTCGTCGGCGATCGACAGTTCACCCTTCGCCCATCGTCGTCCGATCGAGACGAGCGCCGGCGTCAGGAGATCGAAATGGAGGTCGATCGGGTCGCCCGATTCGGCAATGGCTTCCTCGATGATCTTCCACGCCGCAGCCTCGTCGCCGGCGACCAGCGTGTCCTCGAGGGCGGCACCCCTCTTCTGCTGGGTCGGTCGAACCTGCTGGGTCGATCGAACCGCGGTGGGGGAGTCGCCTTTACTTGCCTGGCTGCTGCTGCCTTGGGCGTCCCGGAACGCCTCGAGGTCCTCGGCAGCGATCATCCAGGACCCTCTGCGCTTCTCGGCGTAGAGGAGGCCGAGCTTCACGTAACGGTACGCGGTCATGTAGTGGACGCCGAGCTCGTCGGCGGCTTGTTGGAGCGTGACGTCACCCGATGGCACGAGAGCACGGTACGAGATCGCGTCCAGAGGTGGAGAACCGTGCGCCGATGTCAGGCAATGCCCGCATTCCGTGGCACCATCGATCACATGCGGGTCGCCACGTGGAACATCTGGTGGAAGTTCGGCCCGTGGGAAGCCCGCCAGGCCCCGATCATCGATGAGTTGGCCGAGCTCGACGCCGACGTCTGTTGCCTGCAGGAGGTCTACGCCGACAGCGGCGTCGACCAGGCGGTGACCATTGGTGCTGACCTCGCCATGCACGTCGCGAGAACGAAAGACGGCGATGGCGCGGCACATCGATTCGGCAACGCAGTACTGAGTCGCTGGCCCATCCTCGAGAGTCACACCACAACACTTCCGGGTGACGACGGCGAGCCGAGTCACCGGTCCGCGCTCTTCTGTCGCATCGAGGTTCCCGATGCCGTCGGGCCGTGGTGGATCGTGTGCACCCACCTCGAGTGGCGATACTCGCAGAGCCGGCTCCGGGCTCGTCAGCTCGGGACAATCGTGGAGGAGATCGAACGGCTCCGAAGCCGGGAACCCGACACGATCGTCGTACTGGCCGGCGACTTCAACGCCGTTGCCGACAGCGACGAGATCCGTCGCCTGACCGGGCTCGCCGAGCCGTACGGTGATTCGGTGGTCTTCACCGATGCCTGGGCTGCAGTCGGAGATGGGGACGGCCACACATGGAGCAGGGACAACCCTCACTCGGCCACTGCGCAGTGGCCACGTCGTCGAGTCGATGCCGTGTTCGTGGCGTGGCCCCGACCGAAACCCACTGCCAACCCGTTGTCGGCGCATCTCTTCGGCACGTCGGCCCGCCCGGTCGTGCCATCCGACCATTTCGGAGTCGTGGTCGAGCTCGACCGTCGAACGGCAGCCGACCTGGTGGTCGAGTCGTGACTGACGCTCCTCCGCCGACCGGCCCGCCGACCTCTGGCCCGCCGGCTTCTGGCCCGCCGACCTCGGGGCCACCCCCGCCCTCCGGCCCGCCAACGACCCCGGTCGAACATGCCAGCTCGGTCGAGAACGTGGCGACGCGTCCGCTGCTCGACGTCGGGGAGTGGTTGACGGACACGACCCGAAGCCTCGTCCGCGGCTTCGGTGAGTTCTTCGCCGTTCTGACCGTCGTGAGCCTCGTGAGCACCGCCGCGGTCGCGCCACTCCTGTGGTTCGGCTCACGCAGCGCGGTGTTGACACGTGTCGACAACGGCGCCATCCGTTCGGTCGAAGGTCTCACCACGAGCGAGGCTGTGATGGTTGGCGTCGGTATCGCCGTGCTGATGATTGCGCAGCTGATCATCTTCAGTTCGGCAACGGTGCATGTCGACCGGGTCAGGCGAGGCGAGCACGCTCGTTGGCGGGCGTCGCTCGTGGCCGGCGTGAGGCGGGCGCCCAGGGTCGTCGGTGTGGTGGTGCAGGTCGTGCTCATGGCCGTCGTCCTCGGGCTCGTGCTCGGGGTGGTGGCGACCCTCGTTCCTGGCGCCGCAATCGTGGTCGGGCCACTGTCGATCGTCGCTGTCGCCGTGCTGTGGGTGCGGTGTGCGGTGGCCGCCACCCACGCCGTTCTGGCCCGACCCGGAAGCAGCGTCGTCGCCAGCGTCGCCTTCACGCAGGGCCGGACGTGGCCCCTTCTCGGAAGACACATCCTGCTGGTGACCATCGTTCTCGGGATCTTGCTCATCTCGTCCTTCGTCGCCGCTCCGTTCCAGAGTCTCGGCGGAGCCGAGGCTGGTGCCGGGAATGTCGTGCTGCGTGACGTTGTGGGGTCGAGCGTCCCGGCGTTCGTGGCTGTGCAGTTCATCAACTCCCTCGCCTCCGGTTTTGCTGCAGCCGTCTGGGCATCGGCGATGCTCGCCATCTACCGAAGCGAACCCTCGGGTCTCTGACTAGATTCGACCTCGTGAGCGGGATCGAGGTCGACGACGAGCATCGCCGCGACCAACGTCATGTCGACCACGCATTCGGTTGTCTCGGCGCCATGAGCCGTCGTGCCGCCGCCGTTCATGAGGCGGCGAAGCGGGCGGCCGACCAGGAGAAGACCGCCGACACACGCATCGCCGCGTCTGCCATGGCGGCTCGGCGCGCCGCCATCGACGCCGGCGGCGGGCCCTTGTGTTTCGGCCGGATCGACGAGGACGGCCCGGTGCGGTCGCCAGGCGACGTGTGGTACGTCGGACGGCGACATGTCGAGGACGGCGACGGGCAGCCCGTCGTGGTCGACTGGCGGGCGCCGGTCTCTGCACCCTTCTACCGAGCAACGGCGGTCGATCCGTGCGGGCTCGAGCGGCGTCGCCGATTCAGCCTCGAGAACGAGACGATCGTCGCCGTGTTCGACGAGGATCTGACCGACCCCGACTCTGCCACCGGAGGCCTGCCCGATCCGTTGCTGGCCGAACTTGACCGGGGCCGATCCGGCCAGATGCGCGACATCGTCGCCACCATTGCCGGGGAGCAGGACGAAGTGATCCGCTCCGGCATCGACGAACTCTTGATCGTGCAGGGCGGACCGGGCACGGGGAAGACCGCCGTCGGCCTCCATCGGGCAGCGTTCCTGCTCTTCGCCCATCGAGATCACTTCGCCGATCATCAGGTGCTCGTGGTCGGTCCGAACCCTGTGTTCCTCCGCTACATCGCCGAGGTTCTCCCATCGTTGGGTGAACGATCGGTCGTGCAGACCACGCTGACCGGGCTGCTCGCGGCCAAGTATCGAGTGCACGCCATCGATCCGCCGGAAGTGGTTGCGATGAAGGCTGATGCTCGGATGGCCGAGGTGTTGCGTCGTGCGATGGTGCGGAAGATCTCGGTCCCCGATGATGGGCTCGAGGTGCGCTCCGGCGTGTCCGTGATCCGATTCGATGCAGAGGCAGTGGCCGAGATGCAACGGCGGGCGCTCGAGCGCAACCTCCCCCTGAACAGCGCCCGTGACGTCTTTCGAACGATCCTCCTGCAGGAGGCCTGGCGCTCCTACGAGCGCCGAGTCGCTGCCGACCCTGGTAGCCAGCCGGGATTCCTTGCCGCCATACGGGCCGATCGTGTGTTCAAGAACGATGTCGATCGGATGTGGCCGGCGTTCTCGCCGGTCACGGTCGTTCGCGACATCCTTGGATCGCCGACCAAACGGCGGGGGGCCGCTGTCGGATTGTTGACCGACGAGGAACAGGCGCTCCTTCATCGCTCCGTCGCCAAGAAGGCGCGCGATGAGGCATGGTCGGCGGGCGATCTGCCGTTGCTCGACGAGGCCACCGCCCTCGCCGCCGGCGTGAAGGCGAACTACGGGCACGTCGTCGTCGACGAGGCCCAGGATCACGGTGCCATGGCCCTTCGCATGCTGGGCCGGCGAGCCAAGGGATTTTCGATGACCGTGCTCGGTGATCTGGCCCAGGCGACCATGCCAGGATCGATGAACGATTGGGCGGAGGCCGCACGCCACCTGTGTGGCGACGCAGACCGTGCTGTGGTTCGTGAGCTCACGGTCGGTTATCGCGTGCCGGCGGCCATCCTTGACGAGGCCAATGCACTGCTGCCCCGAGCGGCGCCGACGGTGACCCCGGCACGTTCGATTCGCCCGGGCGGCGAGGCCCCGCGACGCCGTTCGTTCGATGACGTCGGGCAGATCCCGATCGTCGTCGGGTCGGTCATCGACGAGTTGGCGAACGACGGGGATGGGTCGATCAGAGCCTCGATCGCCGTGATCGCCCCAGCGATGCACCACGCCCGCCTCGTTGCCGGCTTGTCTGACCGCGAGGTCGTCCGCTTCGACATCGGCTCGGTCGCTCACCTACCCGGATCATCCGCCGTTGCCCTGCTCGAACCCGACCAGGCCAAGGGCCTCGAGTTCGACGCGGTCATCGTGGTCGATCCTGATGCGATCGAAGCGTGCGAGTACGGACTGCGGCAGCTGTACGTCGCCATGACCCGCGCCGTGCAGTCGCTCACGATCGTCGAACTCGCCTAAACGCCCCAACTGCCAGCGCCACACGTCGCTCTGGGTACGTGTCGCGCTGGCAGTTGGAGTGGTCAGACGTCGAGTTCGTCGCGGTCGATCAGCGTGGAGTTGGCGACGATGTAGTCGCGTCGAGTGGCGACATCGCTGCCCATCAAGACCTCGAACAGCTTCGCTGCCTCGAGCGCGTGCTCGGCATCGGCCATGGTCAAGCGCTTCAGCACACGCGTGCTGGGATCGAGCGTGGTGTCCTTGAGTTCGTTGACGTTCATCTCACCGAGGCCCTTGAACCGTTGCCAGCGCTTGTCGGCTGAGAGGCCAAGCTCGGCGTGGAGCTTGTCGCGTTGTTCGTCTGTGTAGGCGTAGATCTGCTCGCCTTTGTGTTTGACCGCGAAGAGCGGCGGCTGCGCGGCATAGACCATTCCCGCCTCGAGCAGTGGCCGCATCTGGTGGTAGAGCAGCGTCAGGAGGAGACACCGGATGTGGCTTCCGTCGACGTCGGCGTCGCACAGGATGATGATGCGGCCGTACCGGCACGCCTCGAGGTCGAAGTCCTTTCCGGAGCCGGCCCCGATCGAGGTGATCAGCGCTTGCGCCTCTGTGTTCTCGACGACCTGTTTGAGCGTCGCCTTGCCGGCGTTGACGACCTTGCCTCGAAGCGGCAGGACGGCCATGGTTTCTGAGTTCCGACCTTGTTTCGCTGGGCCCGCCGCCGAGTTGCCCTCGACGATCAGGAGCTCGGAGTCCGGACCGTGCACGCGGCAATCGGCCAGCTTGTCGGGCATGCCGTTCGACGACAGGCTCGACGCCTTCCGCCTGGCCTCGAGCTGTTGCTTCGACAGCACCCGGTTCAAGATGGCCTGCGTCATCTTGTCGCGAACCGCTGCGACCTGGTTTTTCTTGCCGCCACCGTCGATCCAGTTCGCGAAACCGGCCCGAGTGGCCTCGTTGACGATCTTCTGGATGGAGGGCGTGCCCAGCTCCTGCTTGGTCTGGCCCTTGAACTGTGGCTCGGCGAACGTGACCTTGACAGCGGCAACGAGCCCTTCCTGGGCATCGCTCGGAAGCGCCTTGTCGTTGCCGCCCTTGGCGAGTTTCTTGAGCTTCTTGGTGTCCGCCAGGAGGTGATCGTTGGCGATCTTGGTGAGCGCTCGTTCGAATCCTTGAACGTGGGTACCGCCATCGGAGGTCGGGATGGTGTTCACGAAGCTGACGATGGTGGTGTCGAATCCCTTCACCCACCGACAGGCGATGTCGACCGAGCACGAGCGAGCAACGACCGTCATCTTCCCGTCGACGGGAACCTGTTCTTCGAAGGTGTCATCGGAGCGGATGCTGATGATGTCGGTGACGTTCTCGCCGACCGACAGGTAGTCGACGTAGTCGGAGAGTCCACCGGCGGCAACGAACTCCTCCCGCTCTCGCCCGCTCCCGCGACGATCGACAAGGGTGATGTGCAGGCCGGGTACGAGGAAACAGACGCGGGCAACGTGGTCGCGCACGCGGTCGTACTCGACACGGGCATCGGGGTCGAAGACGTCGAGATCGGGCCAGTAACGAACGCGCGTGCCAGTACGTGACGCCGGCACGGCCTTGACTTTGGCCAGCTTCGAGCCGGGCTTGAACGTGCCGTTCTTGAGGTAGTTGCCCGGGATCCGTTCGTTGAAGACGAGACGCCATGTAGCCCCGTCGCGGTCGACCTCGGCCACGACCTTCGACGCGAGCGCATTGACGACCGAGGCGCCGACGCCGTGGAGTCCGCCCGACGCGCTGTACGCACCGGAGCCGAACTTGCCGCCGGCGTGCAGTTCGGTGAACACGACCTCGAGCGCGGTGCGACCGTCTGGCTTCTTGCCGATCGGGATGCCGCGGCCGTCGTCCGCCACCTCGATCGAACCGTCCTTCTGGAGGGTGACGTCGATGTGTGAGGCATAACCGGCGGCGGCCTCGTCAACGGCGTTGTCGATGATCTCCCACACGAGGTGATGGAGGCCGTCGTTGCCGGTGCCGCCGATGTACATGCCGGGACGTTTGCGCACCGCTTCGAGGCCCTTGAGGACCTGGATCTTCGATGCGTCGTAGGAGTCTGATGATGTTGCCATGTGGTTTCTTGGTTGCTACCAGCGGAGGGTGCCGATGGCGAGGATACGACGAGCCGAGGTGGTGGCCGGGCCATCCCTGCGAGTGGGACGGATGGCCACGGGGTCCGGGGTGTTGTCTGGTCTGGTGGGGGCGTCCTCCTGCCCGACGATGGCCACGATCCGTTCCGGGTTTCCGATCCAGGCGAAGTCGAGGCGGTGCTCGTCCTTGAACTTGGTGAGGCGCACACCGCTGGTTCCTCGGCCCTTGGTCGGCACTTCGGCGGCATCGGTCGACTTCACGGTGCCGAGGTCGCTGACCGTGATGATCACCGCGCCGTCGATGGCGGGACCGGCGGCGATGACTTTGGCGTTGCCCTTCACCGCGATGCCGGCGACCCCCTTGGCCCCGGCACCCTGGACACTGATGTTCTCCGCCGGGGTGCGCAGACTCTGCGCATCGCTGGTGACGAAGACGATGTCGACCGCCGGGTCGATCACGCGAGCAGCGACGACGAGGTCGCGGTCGGCGAGCTTCATGACGGGACGGCCGTGGCTGACATCGGCCAGCGCCGACCGCTCGATCCTTTTCGCGGCACCGGATGCCGTGACGACGAGGAGCTGATCGCCGGCATCGGGTTCGGGATCGGTGGACGAGAGAATGGTGAGGATCTGTTCGCCGCGTTCGGCGTTGAAGGTCTCGTTGGCCTCCTTGCCGCGGCTGCGGCCGCCGACCTCGGCCAGATCGGCGGCTCGGCAACGGAGCAGACGCCCTCGGTCGGTGATCGCCAACACGTCTGATGCAAGCGATCCGACAGCGACACTGTCGATGACGTCGTGGCGGCTGGGCGTGTAGGTGCGCGAAGTGCCCAGGGGTTCGCGTCCGACGACACCCGAGGCTGCGAGGCTGATCAGGCATGGCTCGTCGGCGACGGTCAGATCGATCTCGGGAGCCGATTCGCTGTACGTCTCGATCTCGTCAGGCGAGATGATGCGTGTGCGGCGCGGGGTTGCGTACTCGTTGACCAACTCGCCGAGCTCGCGAATCACGATCGTGCGCCGCCGCTGCTCCGAGCCGAGGATCTTCTCGAGGTCGTCGATCTCGCTCTCGAGCCTGACCCGCTCCTCCACGAGGTCGGTGTAGGCCAACGCTGTCAGGCGACGGAGGCGGAGTTCGAGAATCGCCTCGGCCTGATCGTGGCTGAGTTCGAGCTGTTCCATCAGGCCTTCGCGCGCTGTCGCTGAGTCAGCGGCGTTCCGGATGATGGAGACGACCAGGTCGATGTTGTCGATGGCGATGAGATAACCCTCGACCTTGTGGAGCCGTTCGCGACGCTGGCGGAGCCGGAACTCGGATCGTTTGACGACCATGTCGAGTCGATGCTCGATGTAATGCTGGCAGAGGTCGTAGAGCCCGAGGGTGGTCGGCACACCATCGACCAGAACGACGTTGTTGATCGCGAAGGTCTCCTCGAGCGGCGTGAGCCGGTAGAGCTTCTGCAGCAGGACGTTCGGGTCGATCCCGGTCTTGCATTCGATCACGAGGCGCATGCCAGAGGTGTGGTCGCTGAGGTTCTTGACATCGGAGATCCCCGTCACCTTGCCGTTGTTGACCAGTTCCTTGATCTTGGCCACGATTCGCTCGACCCCGATCATGTAGGGCAATTCGGTGACGACGATGCCCTTGCGCGCTCGAGTGATGTCGACGATCTCGGCCGAGGCCCGAAGCCGGACCGAACCGCGTCCGGTCTCGTATGCATCCTGGATGCCGTCGTCGATCATCACGCCGCCGCTCGGAAAATCGGGCCCGGGGACCAGGGCCCGGAGTTGGTCGACGGTCGGTTTGGGGCGCCGCTGGCTCATGACGAGTTTGATGGCCTCGTAGATCTCCCCCAGGTTGTGTGGTGCCATGTTGGTGGCCATGCCGACCGCAATACCCGTGGTGCCGTTGACCAGGAGATTCGGGAGCAGCGCCGGGAGGTAGAGCGGCTCTTCGTTCTCACCGTCGTAGGTGGGGCGGAACTCGACCGTCTCCTCATCAATTTCGGCCAGGAGGTGGAGGGCCGCATTCGAGAGGCGGGCCTCCGTGTATCGCATGGCGGCCGGGGGATCGTCGAGGCTGCCGAAGTTGCCCTGGGGATGGATCAGGGTGATCGAGCGGGCGAAATCCTGCCCCAGCCGCACGAGGGTGTCGTAGATCGCACTGTCGCCGTGCGGGTGGTACTTGCCCATCACTTCTCCAACGACGCCGGCGCACTTGCGGTGTGGCCGATCGGGAAAGAGGCGCATCTCCCGCATGGCGAAAAGGATTCGCCGTTGCACCGGCTTCAGACCGTCGCGGACGTCCGGGATGGCACGGGAGGTGATGACGGACAACGAGTACGCGAGGAATGACTCGCTGAGTTCCTCCGACACGGGCACGTCGATCACTTCTCGTGCAAAGGGCAGCAGTTCACCCTGGGATGCCATCTTGTCTCCTGTTCTCCCGCCGACCTCGTCGCTCTGAGGACCCGCCAACCCTATCGTCTCCGGGGCACCCCGAACGCTTGTTCGTCATCCGTCGAGGCGAGCGATTCCGCATCGTCGGTGAGGAGGTCGAGTGCCAGGACCAGCTCGCCGATGTCGTTCGCCCCCACCGTGTCGCCGACCGCCCGTGCCTGCTCCTGATCGATGATGCCGGTCCCGCCGACCGCGATCGACAGGTCGGGTCGGCCGACGCGTATTGCTTGCACCGTCGCCTGCACCGTGTCGATCGCTTCGAACAAGCTGGACGAGATCGCAACGGCGGCCAACGGCATCGATGTGGATTCGATCACCTCGACGAAACTCTCGGGGGGAGTGTCAGCGCCGAGGTCAGTGACCTCGTAACCACCTCCGCGCAGCAGGTCGGCCATGATCGCGGTGGTGAGCGCATGGGTGTCGCCGGCGACGATTCCGACGACGACGTGGGCCTTGGGTTCGGCCCGCAGTCGGAAGCGGGGACCCAGCCTGGCCGCCAGGCGCGTGGCGACCACCGTCGCCTGATGCTCGTCGAAGACCGTGATGTCGCCCAGAGCCCAGCGGTCACCGATGGACCGCATCGCCGGGATGAGCATCTGCAGGTGGATGTCGGCGGGCTCTGCTCCAGAGGTGAGAGCCTGGGACACCACCGACCAGGCACCGGGTTCGTCTGCGGCGATCATCCGGTCCTCGAGCTGGCGAGCGGCCCGAGCCCGTGAACCGTGGCGTGCGGTCGGGTCCGAACCGATCACCAGGTCGTCGAGATCGGCGACGTCGACACACCACTGTCCGCCGCTCTTGGTCGCGGCGAGACGGCCGGTTCGAACGTACCGGTAGATGGTCATGTAGTGGAGGTCGAGTCGCTCCGCAGCGGCGCGCAAGCTGATCGACGATCCGGACATGGGGGTCATGGTCGCATACGCCGGAGCGAACGCGTGGAATCGGCCGGAGCCGATGGGCTCAGCGGCGTCGGCGACGGCGCTGAGCGTCGATCTTGCGGGCAGCTCTCACGACGCCGACCAACCGCGACCCGAGATCGCTCGGCTCCGGGCTGGCATCGGTGTCGAGTTCCGGGGCGAGGGCTTCGAGGATCGCACTGACGCTGACACCCTGTTCTGCGGCGAAACCATGCCATTGATCGTGCGCGTCGTCACTGACGTACGCATGTAAGGCCTTCCGGCCTTTGTCCTGAGACATGACGTCCCTCTCTCTGGTTGCTCTCTTGTGCGGCGGTGCCGAGAATTCCGGCGCCATGTTTGTACCACGATCTGGCCTCAGTTGGTGCCAGAGCCACCAGTGAGTCGACCGAGCAATCTTCCCAGCGGGCCGGGGGCGGTGACCGATGCCATCTTCTCGGCCTGATCAGGCGCGACTCGGGCCACGGCCTCTGCCACCTGGCGCGCCGTGGGATTCACCAGGAACTCGCCGCCGACGCGAACTGTCGGGACGGTCTCATTTCCATTGGCGACGGACCGGACAAAGGCGGCCGCCTCGGGGTCGTCCCAGATGTTGTGCTTCTCGAGCGGGATCTCGATGTCGCGCAGGGCCCGATCGAGGCTCATGCAGAAGGGACACCCGGGTCGCCAGTAGACATGGATGGCGTCGAGATCGTCTGTGAGTGCGGGATTGTCCGCGGGTGAGCTTTTCATGATGCGGTCAACCCCGGTCAGGGTCCGGATCTTCCGGCGCCTCGTCGGTGGTTGCCGGAACGTCGTTGCGCTGACGGGTCCGGCGGTCGCTCTCGGCGACGACGTCGTGGCGTTCGATGTACGCGGAGAAGAACCCGGTTGCGGTTGCCACCACCGGGAGGGCCATCAGCGCTCCCGCTGCCCCGAACAAAGTGGTGCCGGCCAAGACCGCCCCGATGGACACTGCCGGGTGGAGGTCGAGTGTCTGGGCCGTGATCCGCGGTTGCAGAAGGTAGTTCTCGACCTGTTGATAGGCGACGACGGCAACGATCACCCAGATTGCTTTCGAGGGATCGTCGCCGACCGCGACGAGCGCCGGCAGCACCCCTGCCAGATAGGTGCCGAGGGTGGGGATGAACTGCGAGATCACCCCGACCCAGAGGGCCAGGGCAACGGCGGACGGGAGGCCGAGGACGGCGAACACGATCCAATGGAAGACCCCGGACAGAACGGCGAGGACCACACGTGACGAGATGTAGGCGCCGGTCTTGTCTGTGGCGAGATCGAGCATTCGCAGCACCTCGTGCTGCCGACTCGGCGGAAGGAGCGAGCAGATCAGCCGCCTGAACCGTGGCCCGTCGGCGGTGAGGTAGTAGGTGAAGAGGAGGATCGTCAGCGCCTGGAAGAGCACCCCGGCGAGGGTCGTGCCGATCGACAAGAGGTAGCGCGAAGCGTCATTGGCGAATGACGTGATCTGGCCGGTCTCGATCTGGTCGATCAGATCGCTCGGGTCGATCTCGGTGCCGAAGCGGTCGTTGGACCACGCCGTGCTGCTGCGGACGTACCCGGGGAGATCGGCGACGAGCTCGCTGAGCTGCGTTGCGATGAGTTGGCCCATCAGGGTGACGAAGATCCCGAACGCCACGAACACGCCGAGGAGGCTGATGAGTGTGGCTCGGCCCCGCTTGACACCGCGATCCTCGAGGGCGCTGACCGCGGGTTCGAGTGCGAATGACAGGAAGACAGCGACGGCGACCTGGATCAACAGACTTCGAAGCTCCCTGGCAACGATCAGCAGCATCCACAGCCCGACGAGAATCGACCACCAGAAGATGATGGCTCGACGAACCCATGGGGGCATCGAGGATTCGGCGGCTGCCTCCGGGTGGTTCGGCCCGTGGTCGACGCCGGCGAGTTCGGTCACGGAGCGACTCTAGCGATGGGGTCAGAGCGATGGGGTCAGAGAGGTGAGGGGACCTTCGGCGGAGGTGGAACCAGCGGACTCACGCCCCACGGGTTCGGCGCGACGAACAAATGCTCGATCTGGGCGGGGGTCAGCGTTCCGGTCGGCTGACCGTCGTGCGGGTCGTGCACCACGACGATCGAACCGTCGTATCCATCGATGGACTCTCGCGCCAAGAGGTCAGACACGGTCTCGGTCGACCATGCTCGGCGCACGGCGTCGAGGGGTGCCATGACCTCGGCGACCGTGGTCCACGACCGTTGGGACGGCGGGATGGCTTCGGTAGCCGAGAGGCTCACGTACCCGATCGGGTCGTGTGACCACCGAACCACCGGGCGAGCCACGTTCGACGGTCCGCTGATCTGTCTGAAGCTCTCGATGATCAAGTCGTCGTTGACCGAGGACGGCCGGGACACCATCACGTCGTTCAGGGTGGTGCGGTCGAGTCGTTTGCGGATGACGGCCCCGATGATCTCTCGCCACGCTGCGTGGGCGATGAACAGGCCGGTGAGGGCGGTGAGGGCGTAGACCCATGAGCCGATTCGATCCGTGAGGAAGAACAGGAGTGTTGACGAAACGACCACGGTCGAGCCGACGACCAGCCCAGCTCGAGCGCTGAGGAGTCTGGCATGTTCGGCATCGTTCGAGGCCCGCCAGATCACGGCCGTGAGGACTCGACCACCGTCGAGCGGCGCAATCGGGATCAGGTTCGTGACCCCGAGGAACGCGTTCGTGATCGCCAGCCAGCTCGCGGCCGAAGCGGCAAGTCCCCACGTCGACCAACGATCGAGGCCCAGCGCGGTCCCGGCGAACGCCGCCGCCAGGAACAGTGACGCTGCGGGACCGGCGGCGGCGATGACGAACTCGGCACGTGGGGTCGGTGCCTGCCGTGCCAGCTTCGCGATGCCGCCGAGGACCCAGAGTGTGATCCCCTCGACGGCGACCCCGTGGTGCCTGGCCGCCGCCGCATGGCCGAGTTCGTGGCCGAGAATGGATCCGAAGAACAGCAGCGTGATGCTGCAACTCGTGATCAGGCGCGCCTCGAGGTCGGCCGAGGGCCACCATCGGGGAAGCGCTCCGAATGCAAGGCTGATCACCAGGTAGACGGCAACGGCGAGGATGCTCCAGTTCACGCCGATGGGGATGCCGGCGATCCGGCCGAGACGAATGGTGTCGCGCACGGCACCAGTGTGCCCCAGGTCTGCTGCCCGATCGGTGTCAGCCGGGCTTCTTGAAGGCGACGAGTCCGCCACCGTCCAACACGATGTGCTGGCCGGTCATCCAGCTGCCGGTGTCTGACGCAAGGAAGAGCGCAGCGTTGGCGATGTCCCACACCTCGCCGAGACGCTTGAGTGGGTATGTCTCTGCGACCCGCTCACCGGCCTCGCCCTCCCACAGGAGCCTGGCGAAGTCGGTCTTGATCAACCCGGGGCAGATCGCGTTGACTCGGACCTGCGGGCCGAGCTCGGCACCGAGCTGTTGGGTCATGTGGATCATTGCCGACTTGGTGAGGTCGTAGACGCCGAGGACCTCGCTCGTCATCAGCCCACCCACGGACGAAATGTTGATCACGACGCCGCCGTGTTCTTGCATCCAACCTCGCCACGCGGCCTGAGTGAGCAGGAGGGGGCCGGTGAGGTTCACGGCGATGGTCTTGTCCCACCGTCCGAGATCGACGTCGATCATGGGGCCGGCGTACGGGTTGGTGGCCGCGTTGTTGACGAGGATGTCGATGGCGCCGAGCTGCTCGATGGTTCCATCGACGAGCGCCTGCGCTGCCTCGGGTTGACCGGTGTTGCCCACCATCCAGAGGCAGCCGGGATTGCCCGACGCTTCGTCGATCTCAGCCGCTGCGGCCTCGAGGGCTTCCGCCTTCCTCGCTGCAATCATCACCTTGGCGCCGGCGGCGGCGAAGGTGATCGCGATCTGTTTGCCGATGCCGCGCGATCCACCGGTGACGAGTGCGACCTTGCCGGTCAAGTCCATTGGGGTCGGGCCGTTCTGGGACGCTGTGTCGTTCTGCATGCGAGGAACGTAGTGGGGCGGCTCGGCGGCGTCATCTCGACGCCGGTCGTCGCTCGGCCGGGTTGCCCGTCGACTTCGCCGATACGGTCCCGGATGTGGAGGATCGGCGGTTCATCGAGATCGTGCTCGACGGGGTCGAATGCGCTGCGTGGGCTCGTGGACCGGTCGGCCGGACGGACACCGCTGTGGTGCTACTGCACGACCGGGCGATGAACGCCTGCGCCTGGGATCTCGTGATGCGGCGCATGCCCGCAGGCGTCGCGATCGTCGCCCCCGACCTTCGGGGAAGGGGTTCGGCATGGCGCCTCCGGCCGTCGACCGGTGTCGACCACCACGTCGCCGATGTATCGGCGATGCTCGATCAACTCGACGTCGACCACGCGCTCGTGGTCGGCCACGGCCTTGGCGCCGTCGTCGCCGATGCGCTGCAACGCCAGGTTCCCGATCGGGCGGTATTGACCATCGGCGTCGTCAGTGCTCCTCAAGCGAGTGCTCCTGAAGCGCACGCGACGGATCCGTTCGCCGCCGCCATCGGTCGAACCTTTCGGGATCGGCTCGAGCATGGACGCGGCTGGCGGGCCAATTCGGCGATGGCCGGCCTCGATGTCGAGCACGTTGACGGCTTCCTCGCTCACGGCATCAGTGGCCTCGAGGATCGATACCAGTGGCGGGTGGACCGGGCCTCGTTGGAGGCCGATGATGTCAGTGCGGCCCATCTCCGATCCCACGGGTTCGCCGCGCCACCGTCGTTCGCACGGGCCGTCGTCGTTGGCTCGGGGTCGCTCCCGGACCCGGGAACCGCGATCGCCGATCGGGTCGGGCAGCTCGTGTGTCTCCCCGCAGCCGATCCGGCCACAGTGCTCCTCACATCCTCGGGTGCAGACGCCGTTGCCGCAGTCACCGCGTCGTTGTTGGGGCCGTGATCAGGTCGCCAGCATGACCATCACGACCAGCATCGCCGCGATGAAACCGACGAACAGCCATTCCATCCGGCTCCGGGTCATGCGTTCGTTGCGAAGGTAGGTCTCGAGCACCTCGGATCGACCGGCAGCCTCCAGGAGCTCCTGTTCCATCTCGGTGAGACGGTGCTGGCGGCCGGCATTCGCTCGCCTCGCCACATCGAGCTGGTTCGCCAGTCGCTCCTGTTGGCGCCGAAGGTCATCGAAGGCCGTCTCGGTCTCGGTGAGCTGTCGTTCGAGGGCGATCCGATCGACGTCTGGCACATGGCTGCCGTCGTTCTCGGTCGAGGCCGGATTCTTGAGGCGGCTGCGGATCTTGCGCAGATCGCTGACGGATTCGGGCTCGACGGGGGCCAGGATCCGCTCGATCGCAAGGAGGACGCGGTCGAGGTAGGCGGTGTCGTCCGGCAGGCTGAAGTGAGCCCAGAGGTTGCGGGCCTCGATGAGCTGTTCGACCAGTCGTCGCAGATCGTTGTGGAAGGTCTTCGAGAAAACGGGACTCCAGAAGCGGCGGAGAACCAGCAGCTGGAAGAGCGGGTCGGTGGCGCCGTGCTCGGTGGGGCGCCCGAGCCGGTTGGCGGCGGCCTCGGTCCAAGAGATCTCGTGGGCGAAGTGCTCGTGCATCTTCTCATCGATGAACGGGCCCATGCCCAGCGCAAACACCTCGAAGGCCTCGGCCAGTTGGCCGTGCCTGCTCACGCGGAGGTCGGGTCGTGGTGCACTCATCGTCGGGCGGCGTCGCTGCTTTCGGTCCGGGCGGTCACTTGGGGTATCGGCACCTTCGCGCCGGGTCTGAGCAGGTGGGGGCGAAGTTCTGGGCACCCTGACCCAGTGACAGGTCCCCCAGGCCCAACAAACCCTCAAGTTTGGTGCTCCGAGGCCGTTTTCCAAGACAATGAAGAAGACCCGTCTCGCCCTCCACCCGGGGCAAGTGCTCCTCGCGGGGCTGATCGGCACTGCTTTGTGGACGGCGGCAATGTCCACACTGGTCGGAATCAGCGGTCGAGAGACGGTCCTCATCACGAGCGCCGGACTCATCGGCGCCGCCGCCGGGACCTGTGGATCGTTGGTCCAGGCCCATCGGGCACGGGCCGCTCGTGGTGTTCTCGAACGGGCCGAGCACGAGGCGAACCACGATTCGCTGACGAACCTCTTGAACCGAAACGCACTGGTTCGCCAGCTCGACGAGTCGATCATCTCCGCTCGTCAGAACGACACGGTGGTCGGTGTCCTGTTCCTCGATCTCGATCGTTTCAAGGTGATCAATGATTCGATGGGTCACGAGGCCGGTGACGAGCTCCTCCGGATCGTCGCCGAGCGCCTCCTCTCCACGGTCCGCAGCTCTGACCTCGTCGCTCGTTTCGGAGGCGACGAATTCCTGGTCGTGGTCCGTGGCCTGCTCAACCAGAAGTCGGTGATCGCCGTCGTCGAGCAGATCCTCCACACGTTCGAGCGGCCAGTGTCCCTGTTCGGCGGCGCCCAGGTGGTTTCGACCAGCATCGGGGTTTCCATCGCCAGACCAGGCGAGATGCGGCGGGCCGACGATCTGGTGCGCGATGCAGACGCCGCCATGTACAAGGCCAAGCGGAGCCGATCCGGTTATGCACTCTTCGACGACCAGCAACGGGCCGAGGCGGTCGATCGCCTCGACATCGAGCGTGATCTCGTGAGGGCGCTCGAGGAGAAGCAGCTCACCGTCTTCTTCCAGCCGCTCGTCGACGTCCATACTCGACGGCTGTATGCCTTCGAGGCCCTGGTCAGATGGAATCACCCGACTCGCGGGCTCATCGGTCCGGGGGACTTCCTCGGCGTCGCCGAGGAGACCGGCATGATGGCCGACATCGGCGAGTACGTGCTTCGGGAAGCCACGGCACAGGCGGCCGTGTGGAATCATCTCAATCCGAACGCGCGCGACGTGAAGATGAGCGTCAACATCGCCGAACAACAGTTGATCGACAAGAACTTCCCCGACACCGTGGCCGATGTGCTCATGTGGTCCGGTCTGCCGGCCGACCAGCTCGTGCTCGAGATCACCGAGAACGTGATCGTCGACCACCTCGACGGGTTGAGCGTCCTCAATCGGATACGCGACCTCGGCGTCACCCTCGCCATCGACGACTTCGGCACCGGCCAATCGTCGCTCAGCTACATCAAACAGTTCGACATGGTCTCGACCCTCAAGATCGACCAGATCTTCGTGCGCGAGATGAGCGACGGCGACTCGAATCGGGCCATCATCGAAGCGGTGGTGGCGATGGCCAAGGCTCTGGACCTTCGTGTGGTCGCCGAGGGCGTGGAGACGATCGAGCAGGTGAATCAGTTGCGCGGGTTCGGTGTGGACATCATGCAGGGCTACCTGTTCAACGCTCCGGTGGCGGCAAACGGCATCGATCCTGCGTCGTGGTTCGTCCCGGACACCCCTCCGGAGACGCCTCTGTCGGCGCCGGGTCTCTCACCGCTCGACGTCTCTCGAGGCCTTGCCGCGGCGGCGCCGAGTCCTTCCGGGTTGCCGGTGGGATTGCGTCCACGCCCGGCCCGTAGGGGCTAGCGGCTAGACGCCTTTCGATTCCTCGTCCGGAACAGGAGGCGAGACGAAGTCGATCAGTTCTTCCATGGCGCCGACGAGGCCGGGCTCGAGGTCGGCGTAGCTTGTCACCCGCCTCAGCATCGTCTTCCACAGCACCGCCGGCGGCCCGTCGAACCCGAAAGCTGCACAAATGCCGAGCTTCCAGTCAGTTCCTTTCGGGATGACCGGCCATGCCGAGATTCCCAGCGTCGAAGGTCGGATCGCCTGCCAGACGTCGACGTACGGGTGGCCCGTGATCACGACGTCTGCATGGCGGACGGCGGCAGCGATGTGAGTCTCCTTCGTACCGTCGATCAGGTGATCGAGCAGGATGCCCAGGCGGCGCTGAGGGTTCGGTGCAAACGCATCGACGACTGCGGCGAGATCGTCGGCCCCGTGGAGCGGCTCGACGACGATGCCCTCGAGGCGGAGGTCGTGACCCCAGACCTTCTCGACCAGCTCGGCATCGTGGATGCCCTCGACCAGAATGCGGCTCGGTTGTGCGACCCGGGCCTTGGCCTCGACGGCGACGCTGCCGGATGCCGACTGCGTTGGTGAGGCTACTTCCGGCTTGGGTTTGGGTTTGACCAGGGTGACGCTGCTTCCCTTCACGGAGAAGGCGCCTCGCTCGTTCCGGAGTGTTTGTGTCCGTCCGTTCTGGTCGCGGATCGTGACCCAGTCCGGCGTGCATCGCTGCACCGTGCCCACGTATCCCGTTGAACGGTGGCGAACGAGCAAGCCCTTCGGCGCAGGAAGGTCAGGCCACGCCGGTTTGCGGCGCCGAGGTTCGTGCATGTCGAGGTCGCTCAGAATCCCGCTCACCATCCGAGGCTACTTCCTGCCGCGCACCTCGGTGATGGCACGCAGGAACGCGTCGGCCATCAACTCGTGACCGATGTCGTTCGGATGGAATCGGTCGTCTGCGACACGGTCGAAAATCCCGGCGCCCGGCTCGCGCCACGGGTCGACGACGGCAACCTCGTGCTGGGTGGCAGCTTGCTTGATCGCCCGATTGGTCAAGGCCACCCGGCTCGAGCTGCCGGCAATGGTGGCGAAGACGGTCGGACGGGGGAGCCGTGAGGCCAGCTCGTCGACCTGCGCCCGCAGCTCGACCACGTTGACCCGGTCCCACATGACGTCGTTCGTCCCGACGCAGGCCGTGGTCAGGGCGGGTGTGCGCCCCTCGGCCATCAGCTGCTCGACGACGGGCAGGTGGACCTCGATCGCGTCGTTCATGCGGGCCCCGGCCATGGCCAAGTTGATGACCCGCCAGGTCGGGTCGTCGGCGCGCAGCCCAGCGAGCGTCCGCCCGACCCATCCAAGTTCGGGTTCCGACGCTCCGACACCCAGGCAGGTCGAGTCGCCGACTGACACCCAGAGCGGGCCCTGCGACACAAGCGCTTGCTGGTTCTGTTCAGACCACCACTCGGTGTACGGCGCAATCTGTTTGTTCACTCGACGGACACCGGGAATGACCAGGCCGACGGCGCGAAGTCCGCGCCCGGAGCGCTTCACGATGAGAGGAGGGACGGTGTCCACGGCGAGAGTGTGCCCTGCGGCGGGCCTAGCCTTGCGCCAGTGATCTTGTTCGATGCCCTGGCCGTTGGTGTGTCCCGTCCCGACCGGCCCCTTTTCACCGACATCTCGCTCACGATGAGCACCGGGGACCGCCTCGGGATCGTCGGTATCAACGGCACTGGCAAGTCGACATTGCTCCGGGTGCTTGCGGGGCGCCAGGAGGTCGAGACCGGCGAGCTGCGGCCAGGAAGCGGCGTTCGAATCGCCATGCTCGATCAGGACGCTCCACTTCCGGCGGGCACTGTCCGCGATGCAGTGACCGGTGCCGGATGGTCTGACATCGTGGCGGAAACCTGGGAAGCCGAGTCGGTGCTGTCGAAGCTCGGCATGGGTGACTTCCTCGACCGCGACACCTCGTCGCTCTCCGGGGGTGAGGGCAAACGCGTCAGCCTTGCGAGGGCACTGGTGGAACCGGCCGATCTGCTGATCCTGGACGAACCGACGAACCACCTCGACGTCGACGGAATTCTCTGGCTCGAGGATCGTCTTGCCGATTTCCGTGGTGGTCTGCTGTTGATCACGCACGATCGGTACGTCCTCGATCGCCTCGTGAACCGAATGCTGGAACTCGATCGGGGGACCGGATTCCTCCACGAGGGCAGTTACGCCGACTATCTGGAGGCGCAGGCCGACCGGGAGACAAAGGCAGATGAGGCCGAGTCGGTTCGGAAGAACCTGGCCCGATCGGAGTTGGCATGGCTCCGGCGCGGGGCGAAGGCTCGTACGTCGAAACCGAAGTATCGGGTCGAAGCGGCGAAGGCGCTCGTCGCAGAGAAACGGCAGGGTGCGGCGCGGCCGTCGCAGCTCCACTTGGAGTTCGAGACTCCTCGCCTCGGCGACATCGTGGTGGAGCTCGAAGGGGTGACGGCGACGGCCCCGGACGGCCGCACGCTGTTCTCCGATGTGAATCTCACCCTCGATCGCCGCGAACGCCTCGGGATCGTGGGCCCCAACGGCTCGGGCAAGACCACCCTGATGGACCTCATCGCCAAACGGACAGAACCCCAAGTGGGAACGGTGCGCTGGGGTACGACCGTCGAGCTCGTCTATTACGACCAGCACGGCACCGAGCTGGACCCATCGGCTCGCGTCCGGGAAGTGGTTGCCGGACCGAATCGGTCGCCGGACTGGACTGACGCGAGGCTCCTCGAGGCGTTCTGGTTCGACTCCGACGCCCAATGGGCCGAAGTGAGCACGCTCTCCGGAGGGGAGCGGCGCCGACTCCAGCTGATGCAGGTGCTGGCGGCCAAGCCGAACGTTCTCCTGTTGGACGAGCCGACCAACGATCTGGATCTCGAAACCCTGCGATCACTCGAGGACTTTCTCGAGGACTGGCCCGGGGCAGTCGTGGTGGTGAGCCACGACCGGGCCTTCATGCGTCGCGTGGTTGCGGATGCGCTCGTGATCGACGGTGAGGGCAGCGCCGTGCGTTGGCCCGGCGGCTTCGACTCGTGGGACGAGCACAGGCGATCGACCCGATCTGCGAGCTCGTCCGGCGGCACGAGCCAGGGAAAGCGGCAGAAGAAGGGCGACACGCGGGCGCAGGCGGGAACTCGTACCCCGAACGCCCTGAGCAACGCCATCCGCCAGACCGAGAAGTCGGTCGCCAAGCTCGAGAGGCGTAAGGCGACGCTGCTGGTCGATCTCGAAGCAGCCGTTGGCGACCATGAGGCCTTGGGTCGCCTGGGCGCCGATCTGGCAACCATCGACGTGGATATGGCAGCAGCCGAGGGTGAGTGGTTGGAGCTCTCCGAGGAGCTCGAGGCACAGCAGGACTGAGCGGCAGGACTGAGAGGCCGTGCACGATGGAGGGGCGCTGCGCGACTGAACGTGGCAGGATCCGGCGATGGATTCTGCGACCTCTGATGACACGCCTGACACCGAGCAGGAGTCTGGCCTCCCGGTGCCAGACCCCGAGCTCCTGCCGCTCGCTGCCTTCACGGTTTTCCAGGTGAAGCAGGGCGAGATGTTGTCCGTGATGCTGCATCTCGGCGAGCGCCTTGGCCTGTTCGAGGTGATGGTCGACGGTGTCGCACGCTCGACTCGTGAGATCGCCACCGCCGCCGGGCTGCACGAGCGCTGGGTCAGGGAGTGGCTCTACGCAGTGTCGGCGGGAGGCATGGTCGTGCACGGCCGCAACGACGAGGACGAGTCGAGCAATGAACGGTTCCATCTGTCGGCGGAGATGTCGGCGATTCTCGCCCGTCCGAAGGATCCCTCGTATGCCGGTGCCGTGTTCGGTGCTCCGGTGTCGCGCGACACCATCGATCGACTGGCCGAGGCATTCCGAACCGGCGTGGGATTCGGCTGGGGAGATCACGGCGGTGCCACAGCCCACATGCAGGCATCGATGTCAGCAGGGAGGCAGAATCACTTTTTGGTGCCGGTCGTGTTGGCTTCGGTCGATGGTCTGATCGAACGCCTGGAGACAGGGATTCGCGTCGTCGACGCAGGATGCGGCAGCGGCGTCGCCTCCTGTGTGATCGCCGAGGCCTTCCCGAATTCGACGGTGATCGGGATCGATCCATCGACTCATGCCATCGGAGCTGCGAGGGAGCGGGCTCAGAGGTTGGGTCTCACCAACGTCTCGTTCGCGGAGCAGACGTTCGACGATCTGGCGCCGGGATCGGTCGACTTCCTGCTCACCCTCGATGTCCTCCACGACATTCCGCGGCCGGCCGACGCGGTGGTCGCGGCTCGTCATGCGATCGCAGACGACGGTGTGTGGTTGGTCGCTGACATCAAGGCTGCCCCGACCTTCGAGGAAAACCGTCGCAACCCGATGATCGGACTCTTCTATTCGATGTCGGTCGTGTATTGCATGAACTCGGCGATGTCTGAGCCGGAAGGGGCCGGACTCGGCACGTTGGGACTCCACCCCGAGCGACTCCGCGGGCTGGTCGAAGGTGCGGGGTTCACCTCGTTCGACTTCCGGGAGTTCGACGAGGACGTCAGCAATCGGTACTTCGAGATCCGGCCGTGAGCCGGCTGGTCGGTGCTGACCTGGAGCGGCTGCGCTCGCTGGACGGCGCGAAGTGGAGTCGTCATGGAGACGACATGCTTCCTGCATGGGTGGCCGACATGGACTTCGCCAGTCCGGACTGTGCGCTCGATGCAATGCGGGCAGTGGTCGATCGAGCGGACATCGGATACAACCTGGCCGCTGCGTACGAACTCCCGCAGGCGTTTGCCGACTGGCAGGAATCTGCCCACGGCTGGCGACCGGACGTCGAGCGGCTGCAGCTCTTCAACGATGTGCTTCACGTGCTCGAGTACGCCATCTGGCACCTGACGGAGCCCGGCGACGGCATCGTTCTGATCACGCCGATCTACCCGCCTTTCATCAAGCTCGTCGAAGGTGCGGGTCGAAGGATCATCGATTGTCCGCTCGACGCGACGACAGGGCGCTTCGACGCCGATGTGCTGGCCGAGGTGGTGGACGAATCCACTGCTGCGGTTCTGTGGTGCAACCCGCACAATCCGACCGGTCGTGTGTTCGACACCGATGAGCTGGCGGCGCTCGCGACTGTCGTGGACGAGAAGGCCCTGCTCGTTCTGAGTGATGAGGTGTGGGCCGACCTGGTCCACCCGGGTTCGGTCCATCGACCGGCCGCTCTGGTGCCGGGACTGTCCGAGCGGACGATCACCGTGTCGTCTGCCAGCAAGTCGTTCAACCTCGCCGGTCTGCGATGTGCCGTTGCCCACATCGGCGATGAGCGGGCATGGAAGGTCTTCGACGAGCTTCCGCCGTTTCTCCGGGGGCATGTGAACACCCTCGGCGCCGAGGCCACCCTCGCCTGCTGGCGGGAGGGAACGACGTGGCTCGACGAGTTGCGAGCGCATCTCATCAGCCAGTTCGACCACTTGGCGGCACGACTCGCAGCTGATCTGCCCGGTGTCACGTGGCGGCGGCCGGAGGCGACGTACCTCGCGTGGCTCGACGGCGATGGCCTCGGACTCGACGGCGAGTTCTCCGATGCACTCTTCCGGTCGTGCGGTGTGGCGCTCTCGCCCGGCCTCGATTTCGGTCCGCTCGGCAAAGGGCACGCCCGGCTCAATGTGGCGACGAGCCGCGAGATTCTCGACGAGATCCTCGATCGCATTATTGACGGCCTTGCACTTTGAACTGCGGTTGTTTACGCTCAAACGATGCTGAAGGGGTTCAAAGATCGAGCCGAGACTCGATGCGAATGGCGACTGCTCGCGCCGGGTGGTGTGGCGATCGACGTGCGGATGCCCACTGCTGCCATCGGCGATCCGCCGGTCATGGGGCGCTTCGCTCGCGGCGATCTGATCGATGTCGAGAAGCCCGAACCGATCCGGCGATCTCGTCGACCTGATCCCGACGGTCACATCACTGCGCTCCGGATGGCTCGCCGGTTTCCCATGCCGCCTCTCCCGGTGGAGTGCGGAGGTTTCGACCTCGCCATCGAAGACCTCGAGCCCGTCGCTGTGGGATTCCCCCTCATCTCGCTGCTCACGTCTGGGGTGACGGCCGGTGTGGCTGCCGTCTTCTTCTCGCCGATCTTCGCCATTCTGGCGGGGGTCTCGGCGCTGGGTCTGGTTGGTCGATGGCTCGGGTCGATCGTTGGTCGCCGACGGGCCCGGAAGCGGCGCGAACGAACACGCCGGCACGCAGAGGCGATCTGGCGGTCTCGAGTGTTGGTGTGGCTCGAGGCGGAAACTGTGAGGCGGCGGGAGACAGCAAACGGTCCGACCCGATTGCTCCAAGCGAGCGCCGGTGACCGCTCGCCGTGGAGCGATCGTCTCGAACCGGACGAGGCACTTGGGTTGACCATCGGCCGTGGCGACGTCGACGCCCCGATCGAATGCACCGATACGAGGCTCCCCGAGCTTCTCGGCGAGCCGGCGACGGCGACAATGCACGACGTGCCGATCACGATCGCCGTGGCAGACGGCCTCGCGGTGTGTGGCGATCGCTCCGACATGCTCGCCTGCTCCCGGTGGTTGGTCGCGTCGACCGTCGCCGACATCGGGCCGGCCGACCTCGGCGTGATCGTCGTGACGACGGCGGATCGCTGCGTCGACTGGGACTGGCTCAAGTGGGTCCCGTCCCTGGAGACATGCATCGTCGTCGGTGTCGACAGTGATGGTGCTCTCCTCGAGACGGCCTCTCGAGACGTGCCGGTTCTCGTGGTGGTCGACGGTGGCGAACCGCTGGCACCCGGACCGCTTGCACGAGTCATGGCCGGGCGCATCCGCGCCGTGCGTCTGCTCTGGCTCGGCGCAGGCGAGGATGTGCCGGGAGGGTGTCGGGATCGACTCGAAGTCGCGCCGGGTGGTGGTGCGAGGTTTGTACGCGCCGGTCACGACGCGAGCAGGCTCGAGTGGCACGGGCTCGAACTCGACGAAGCAGAACATGTGGCGCGATGGTTGGCGCCCTTTGTCGACCCTGAGGTCGACGACGTGGGCGGCCGCTTGCCGCTGAACGTGTCGATCGGGGAGATCTGCGACGTCGACGCTGCGCACGCCGCTTGGCGAAGAGCGACGCCTGGGGCGTTGGTGGCGCCGATCGGGATCGACGCCGACGGTGTGCACGTGATCGATCTGGTGGCCGACGGTCCCCACTGTCTTGCCGCAGGTACGACCGGTGCCGGCAAGAGTGAGCTCCTGCGTACGTTGGTCGTTGGCCTGGCGGCGGGCCAGCCACCCGACCTCGTCACTTTCGTCTTGATCGACTTCAAGGGTGGGGGAGCGTTCGACGCCGTCGCGGAACTGCCGCACGTCGCTGCGGTCGTGACCGATCTCGATTCGGCTGAAGCCTCACGTGCGCTTCGGGGTCTGCGAGCCGAGCTGCTCGACCGGGAGCATCGGCTTCGGGACATGGAGTGCAGCGACATCGCGGACACCGACCGTCGACATCCTCGAGCCTTCGGCCGGCTGGTGGTGATGATCGACGAATTCGCTGCTCTCGCCGACGAGTTGCCCGATTTTCTCGACGGTCTCGTCGACGTCGCCCGAAGGGGACGATCGCTCGGCGTCCACCTCGTACTCGCCACGCAGCGACCGTCTGGTGTGGTCGCCGGTCAGATCCGGGCGAACACGAACCTTCGTATCTGTCTGCGCGTCCAGGACCGGGCCGACAGCGCCGATGTGATCGATCGCCCGGATGCTGCACTGTTGCCGCTGGTTCCCGGTCGGGCGGTCGTTCAGCGAGGCGGGGGAGCGAGCGAGGTCGTTCAGGTCGCACAGATCGGCCGGACATCATCGACCGCATCGGTCGAGCGTTTCGTCGTGCATCAGGCGATTCCCGCATCCGAGAGCGAACGAGCAGCGATCGACGTCATCGAACGATGGCGGTCGAATCGGCTCGGTGAGGTCGATGATCGGTCGACTGACACCACGGTTGCCCAGATCGTCCGAGCGGCCCGGGCCTCCGGCTACGGGAGATCATCGCCTCCGTGGCGTCAGCGCCTCCAAGCTGTCGCGTTCCCCCTCGATCGTGGTGATGGGTCGCCGATGACTGAGCAAGAGGTCGCGATCGGTCTGCTCGACGATCCCGATCGTCGCCGGGTGGTTCCGCTGTCGTGGGATCCAGGTCGCGACGGGCTCTTGATCGTCGGCGTCGACGAGGCGGAGATCGCCGCCTCAGCCGCCGTGGCGGTGGCGGCGCTCCTCGACCGCTGCGACTCAGCACCGCTGCCGACCTTCGTGTTCGACGGCCGTCGTGACGGGGCGGACAGCGTGCGCCACCTGCTCGAACTCGACCCAGTAATCGATGTGGTCGGCGTAGCGGAGCCGGATCGACTGGCGAAGGCGGTCGATCTCCTGAGTGCCGTCGAACGACCGTTCGCGTTGGTCGTGCACGACTGGCAGTCCGTGGTCGACGCCCTCTCGGATCAGGGCGGCCCATCGGCGTCGGATCGTCTTGTCAGGCTCGTGCGTCGATGTGTCTCCGGAGCCGGAGCTGTCGTCGTGACCGCAAGATCGGATCGGGACGTGCCACAGCGCGTCGCCGCCCACCTCGGCTGCCGTGTGGTGCACCGGCTCGGTGATCCCGCTGGCTACATGGCATTCGGGCTTCGCCTGGCAGACATTCCTGCGCTTGGCGGCGCCGCCTGTGTCGATCCGGCCACGGGGCTCTCCGGCATGATCGGGCGACTCGACGAAGCCGGAAGCACGTCATTGGCCGGTCGTCTGGCTCGTTGGCCGACGGAGTCGGCCGATGCCCCAGAGTCGTGGCCGCGACCCATTCGGGTCCTCGGGTCTCGGATCGACCGGGCCGAGCTACCGGCGGCCAAGCGGAGCCCGGAGGGCTGGCGAGTTCCCATCGGCCTCGACCTCGACCTCGCGCCGCACTGGGTCGATGTGTCGGTGGCCCGGCCTGTCGTGGTACTGGCTCACGCCGGCAGGGGTCGAACCACGACGCTGCAAACCATTGCGCAGTCGATCGACGATGAAGTCTGTGTCATCGACGACGCCGATCTCCTCACCGACGACGACCTCCTCGCCCGGATCGATGGCGCCAGGGAGAGGGGCATCCCGCTGTCGATCGCCGGCAGTTCGGCCGTAGCCAGACGTTTCGGATCCCCGATTGCCGGCCTGCTTTCGACAGCGACTGTGATCGTTCTGAATGCCGCCCGGAGCGACGGCGAGGCACTACGAGTGTCGATGCCGGAGTTGACCGATCAGCCTCGAGGGCGCGCCGCCGTGCTGGATCGTGGTCGGGTCACCGTGGTCCAGGTCGCCGTGGTCCAGGTCGCTGCCTGACCGAGGTCGGCCCGATCGTGAGGCCGATCAGGAACCGTCCGGGCGGGCCGTGTTCGGTACGGCACAGAGATACGCGCCGGACACGTTCCCGCTCCAGCAGCCACCCGTGATCTCCGGGCCGACCTGCTCGATGTTCTCGGTCGACTCCGAGAAGTGCACCATGACCTGGCCCCTGGTGAGGCCGCCGGCCATGCGTTGCAGCCAGTAGTTCTTGCCGCCGGCGTCGGCCGCTCGGCCGAGGACGTTCTGGTAGACGAGGTCGATGAACTGCCGGTTCGAGATCGAGGAGCCGTAGGTGGCCTCGAACTCGGTCGAGTCGGCGAAGAAGTCGGAGATCTGCCAGGTGGTCATCCCGTCGACGGAGCGCTGGTTCCAGTAGGCCCAGCCGCCGTTGTCCGGGGCACGATCGAAGTAGGCGTCGTAGAGGCGAGCGACCTGGAATCGGTGCCACAGCTCAGGGTTGTCCGGGTCGACGGCGCGTTCGCCGTAGACGAGGTACGAGGCACTTGCCCGCAGGTCGGGGTGCAGACGGAAGCGAAGGGTGGCGCCGTCACAGGCCACGCCAGTGCCGGCGTAGAGGGCGTTCGTGTTCTGGAGCACGGCGACGTTCGCCCGAGAGGACCTCGATGAGGTGTACCCGTTCACGTTGACCGGTTGGAAGGCGACATATCCAGAGCTGGCCCATGTTCCAGCAGTGGTGCACCGCACGGCCATCTGGGCGTGGGTCGCGGTCGGGGAGTACATCGATTCGTTGTGGCCGCTCGTGCTGGTGGTCCACGGTCCGGCCGCCTCGATGAGCGCGCTGCCACTGCTGAAGCTGCCGTAGATGTTCTCGTGGTGATTGGGCGGGATGCATTCGCCGTAGTGCTGGAAGACGAGGGTGTCGGCCAGCTTGTCGGCCGAGCAGATCGCCCCGGAACGGTTGCTCGACATCGTCAGGCCGGGTAGTCCGATCAGCGACCGTTGGAGGTTGACCTGATGGAGAAGGACGGCGGACGCTTCGGCATCGGTCAGGATCTGACCGTCGCGGAAACCCCACGGGTTGTACGTGCTCGCATCCGAGGCTCCTGCGCCGTCGATGCCGACGACACCGATGAGCATCGAGCTCAACAATGCAGCGAGTGCTGCGAGCGCAGCCAGGGCGCCACGTGGTCGTCTGATCGAAGTCACTCACTTCGCATCGGCCGATCCGGGGTCCGGAGTTGATCGAAATGATCCGAATGGACCATCTCGAGGCAGGTGCGTCGGCCGGTAGCGGCGGTGCTGTCAGCGGGGTTGACCCTCTGGTAGATGCCGGTCTGGTCGATCCAGCTTCGTCCGGTGGTGATCGGTCAGCTCGGTCAATGCGGGATCGGTGAGCGTCGAGACAGCGACGTCGACGATGATCGGCATTCGCTCGTCGTAGATGCTCCAGTTCTCGGCGACGTCGAGATTCCAGTCGATGAGGTCCGAGCCGATGACGTCGGCCAGCCGTCGTTCGAGCGCAGTCGGATCCACCAGGTTGTTGTCCGCTGTCGACCGCGGAACTTCAGCGCCGATCGCGATGGGTTCGCGAATGGAATCGCCGTCTCGCTCGAACTCGAGGAGGCCGACGTCGGTCATGACTTCTTCAGCCGTGCGGATGTCCGTGCCGAACGAGGCGATGCCGCTGATCACCTGCGTGCCGATGCGCTCGTGCGTCCGGAGTGCGTCGAGCTGGAGGTAGGGGTCGACAACGAGCTGTTCGGCCATGGCGAAGAGGGCAGTCGACTCGGCGATGTCGAGTTGGGATGCAGCCACATCGTCGGTGGCGGCGGAATCGTCGATGAGATCGAACGCTCGGCCCACGATGTGGGACCGGGGTGGTTCGCCGCGCCACCGTCGAGTGAGCGCGTCCGTGAAATGAGCGAAGATCGCCTGGTTCCCATTGGCGATGTCCTGACGAACGGCCAAGGAGATGGGCATCGCGTAGATCCGGAGTTCGCTGCGAATCACCGGCCCGACGCTGTCGGACGCCACGACACCGAGATGGAACCAGTTGTGCCCGCGAAAGTCGGCGTCGGTTGGTCCGCGACCCTCATTCAGGTCCATGTCGATCCGGTGGGCGATGTCGGCGTATGACTGCGTGAAGAGGAGGTTGCGCACGCCTGTCGTGGTTTCCGGGAGGTGGGCGATCACCTGCCATCTCCGAGCCGATTCCTCGTCCGAGCCGCCAAGGTCGTTGGTAGCTGCGTGGTGGAGCCGAAGCACGGCGTCAGGGTCGGTGGCGTCGATGTCGATGCTGATCGCGTCCTCGGCGTGCACCGGCAGGGTGGCGACGAAGGCCCGCGCTGCCGAAGGGCTGTGGGTGAACGTCCCGTGTTCGACGGCCGTGACCATCAGCTCGTGCTGATCGCGTGGGAGGTGGAGCTCATCGAACTCGATCGGATCGATGCCGACGGCGATCAGGTCGGCGTCATCGAGCGTGGTCCACGCTCCGGTTGGCCGCGTGGATCGGTCGATCGCAAGGGTGATGATCTCGTTTCGTTGTATTAGCCGCTCGATGTCGCGGAGGGGGATGTGGGAAATCGGCATCCCAGGGAGGCCCGGGGCCGTGGCGAACCATGGCCGAGTGTCTGACACTGCGTATGGGTGATTCACGAGGTAGGCGGCGGCAGCGGCCTGTTCGGGGGGTCGACGCGGGTCGTGGGCGATGTGTCGAAGGAGCTCGATGCTCGTGGCGGTGTCGTCGCCGTCACCCACGATCCCGAGGCGATGCTCGACGACGAGGCGAAGGGCGAGCGAGCCGGAGATGGAGGCTCGATGGCCGGTGTTGTCGAGGAGTGATCCGAGCAAGGTCGACTCGAGGTCCCAGTCGCTGCCGGGTAGTCCGAAGCCGTCGGCCTCATCAGCGCGAGCGGAGAGAATCGAGGCGAGCAAGGTCAGCTCCTCGTCGATCTCGGCGCATGCCGTGAGGACCTCGATCGGTGCCAGATCGACCTCGAGCGACGTCAAACGGATCTCTCGATCGAGATCGATGGCGGCATCGGCTCGCGACCGCAGGTGCGTTGCTGCGCTGCGGACGCGGTCAGGGTCGATGGCAATGCTCCCGGCCGCCCCCCGACCGGTTCCGCTGTCACTTGCCGACACCGGATCAGACCTCCACCCAAGTCGCTGGTCGCCGTGGTCGAGTTGGTCGTTGGAGAAGTGACGAGTTCTCGGCCTCGAACTGACGAAGCGCTCGTTGGTACGAATCGACCTCGGCTGCGTACGTCCGGCAGATGTCAGCGCGTCGCCTGCAGGTGTCGGCCAGGTCACGGACCAGTTGGCCGGCGTTCGTCGCCGTCGCGGTGGATGTACTGATGGTGAGGTCGGCGACGAGCGTCAGTGTCCCGCCGGCCAGCGTGTTCGGACCGAAGAGGCGCGGTGTCGTCGACATGAGGTCGCCGAGTGCGTCGGCGATGCCGTCGAACCTCCTGGCGGCCCTCTCGAACTGATCAGCGGTCGGCATCAGCCGATCGACAGACCGAGGTTCATCACGCTGTCGAGGTTCGCCCGCTGCGCCTCGACCGCGGCCGACATGTCGCCGGCGGAGCCGCTGGCCTCGGTGAGCGCGGCGGAGAATCCGGTCACGAAATCCTGCAGCGTCTCGGTCATCATGGCTGCCGACTGCTGGAACGAGGCGAAGGCCTCCCGCGTGGTTGCCTGTCCGGTGCCCATGGACGCTTGGAAGTCGGCCGCACCCTGGCGGAAGCGATCGGCGTTCGCTCCGGTCCACTGCGCCGCCTCGGCATGGCCGACTGCGGCGTGGACCGAACCCTCGAGGCGGGCCATGTGGGCGTTGATCTGTTGCAGAGCGAGCGCGGTTGCCTGAGTGACGTCGGCAATCACCTGTGACGCGGTGATCACCGAATCGTCGCGGCAAGCAGCGACGTCGGTTCCCATCAAGGTGAGCTGCGCACTGAGTGACTGGAGGTCATCGAGTTGGGCGCCGAGCATGGTCATGAGGTCTCCTTGAGTTGATAGAAGTAAGTGAACGTAAATAAGCATAAACACACGGAAAAAGCAAGTAATGGAAGCATGCGAGATCGTCGGGAAGTGGTCTGGGTCCGGCGGGCTCGTGATGTAGCCACCTAGCCTGTCGTCCGTGGAGGGCCGTCAACGTCGTAGGGGACGTGTCACCGAGGCGGCAGCGGCAGACGGCGGTTTCCCGACCATCACGGTCGCCGTGGGTCTCATTGCCACGCTCA
Organism: uncultured Acidimicrobiia bacterium; assembly: GCA_965530755.1. Classification (GTDB taxonomy): domain Bacteria; phylum Actinomycetota; class Acidimicrobiia; order Acidimicrobiales; family SZUA-35; genus SZUA-35. Next base: position 33,636 of record CBESNA010000040.1, read on the forward strand.
CGATCGTGATCGGCGGATCGCTGGCAGGCGCGTCTGCCCCCGGGGCGTCCGGGCGGCTGTGGTCGGTGCCCACGGTCCCGGTGAGCCCCCGTACCGATCTGGTTGTCGCTCTCTCGTTGTTCTACGGCGGGATGATCGTCTTCGTCCGATCGTGGTTCCGACTCCGACGCCAGGTACTCGAGCGGGGTCTCGGTGTCGGCGCGGTGGTCGTGGTCGCCGTCATCTGGGCGTTGCCGTTCCTGGTCGGCCCGCCGCTCGGCAGTCGTGACGTCTACGCCTACGGTGCGCAAGGGCGACTCGCGGCGCAGGGCATCGATGTCTTCTCCGAGGGTCCGTCGGCGATGGGCGAGAACCCTGTGCTCGATTCGGTCGATCCGATCTATCTCGATGCTCCGGTGGTGTATGGCCCGGTGTTCGTCGCCTTGTCGTCTGAGGTCGCAGAACGCACCGGTGACGGCGTCGTCGCATCCGTGCTTGCGTACCGATTGATCGCGGTGGTCAGCCTTGCGGTCGCGGCGTGGGCGGTGTGTGACCTGGCACGTTCGCTGGGACGAGACACCCCCGATGCGATGGTGCTGACCGTGGCCAACCCGCTGATCCTCTTGCATCTGGTGTCGGGAGCGCACAACGAGGCCTTGATGCTCGCCTTCCTCATGTCGGGCCTCGCTATCGGGTCTCGCCCCCGGTTTCGGCACTTCGGCATCGTGTTGTGCGCCTTCGCCGCGACCATCAAGGTGCCCGCCGTGCTCGGGGCGGCGTTCTTGGCGTGGCCGTGGATCGTGACCGTGGTCGACTGGCGACGCCGGGCGGGCCGGCTGGCGCTGGCCGGCGCCGAGATCATGGCGGTCATCACCCTCGCCACGCGTTCGACGCCATGGGGTTGGGGGTGGGTCGATGCCCTGATCGATGCGTCACCGGTCGACGCCTATCTCAGTGTCACCAGCCTGCTCGGAGGAGCAGTACACCTCTCGACTGGCCTCGACGCGGCGTCGGTGCTCGCCGTCGCCCGTCTGGGCGGGCTGGTGGTTGCCGCTGCCGTGGTCCTGGCGTTGTTGCTGAATCGCCGGAGCTCGGGCCTCGTCGGCTTGGCCTGGGCGTTGCTGCTGATCGCGGTGCTCCATCCCACGACACAACCTTGGTACCTGACCTGGGGCCTGCTGCTGATGGCGGCAGCGACCGCCGGTGACCGGAACCGATGGTTGGTCGTCGGCTGCTCGGCAGCCGCGTTCGTGGTGTTGCCGGTCGGTCCTCAGCTGGGTCTCGTCCTGCTCGAGAACTCGACCTTCGTGTCCCTCGTCGTTGCCTTCGCCGGACTGGCGATGCTCACGCTCAGCCCTCGGGCGGAGTCGAGGACGCAGGTGAGAAGCGGCCTCGTCGGCGACACCGTCTCGGTGATCGTTCCGACGCGAAATGAACGCGACAACGTCGAGCCGCTGATTGCCGCCGTCGTGGCCGCCACAAGGCCGCTCCGCGCGAACGGTCGGCGAATCGAGATGCTCTTCGTCGACGACAGCGACGACGGTACTGGGGACCAGATCCGCCGCTGCGCCGGCTCCGCTGCGATCGACGTCGAGGTCATGCATCGCGACCCTGGAGAGCGCTGGGGAGGCCTCGGTGGGGCCGTCGTCGACGGTTTCGCTTCGGCACGGGGACGGATCGCGGTTGTGATCGACGGCGATCTCCAACACCCGCCGTCGATCATTCCCCGATTGGTGGCGCAGTGCGACAGCGGTTCTCAGCTGGCGGTGGCCAGTCGCCGAATCTCGGGCGGATCCGACGGAACCGGGCTGTCGCCTCTTCGGCGGCGACTCTCGATCCTGCTCGGCGGCTCGGTCCGCCTGCTGTTCCCGGTGCGTGTTCGTCGTGTGGCCGATCCATTGTCGGGCTGCTTCGCCGTGGCACTCGACGGGCTCGACCTCGCTCGGCTCCAGCCAGACGGGTTCAAGATCCTGGTCGAGGTGCTCGCCACCCATCCCGCAATCTCTGTTGCCGAACTTCCCTATGAGTTCCGGGGTCGTGTGGGCGGCGTCTCGAAGGCGACCTGGCGGCAGGGGATCACGCTGGCGGGCCATCTGGCCGATCTTCGACTGCGAACTTCCCGCCCGTGGGCCGGCATCGGAGTCGGGGGACAGATCAGGTCAGGCGTGCTGGAACCCGTCTGATCGGGCCAGGCGTAGCAGTGCGACGCCAACGATCGCGGCGAGGATCCCGTTGCGGAACAGCAATCCGGCCGCTGCGATCGGGTGATCGAGTTGGGGAGGTCCGAAGGTGGCCAGAATCCCAGCGGTGAGTACCAGAGCGATGGAGGTCAGCCCCAGGAGCAGCCGGTCCCGATGGAGGATCGCGGCCCAGGGCGTGATCCAGAGGATGAACTGCGGCGACACCAGCGGAGCGGTCACGATGAGGGCGGTCGCCGAAACCAGCATGACCAAGGCCGCGACGTTGGCCGGCTCGCTCGAGAAGCGTCGTCGACGAGCGAGGGCGACGGCTGTCACCGTGATGGCAACCGTGAGGAGTCGGCCGGCCAAGACAACGGTGTCGTCGAGCCTGCCGATGCGGTAGGCGTCGGCCTCCAATCGCGCCGGTTCGTCGCCGAAGAGGGAAACGAGCGTCCCCGGAATGGATTCGACATGCCAACCGGTCACGCCGCGCAGGCTGGTGATTTGCTCGAGCGCCCCGACGCCGGACACGCAAAGCCACGCCGCGCCGATGGCGACGCCGACCAAGCTGGCGGCCACCGCCGCCCTCGTGCGTCTGATTCCGATGGCGGCGGCGATGAGGAACGCCGGCCAGAGTTTGATGGCGGACCCGATGACGGCGGCCGAGGCGAACACAGCGGTCGCTCCCGCTCGCTTGCCCGGAGTGTCCGGCGGAGTGTCGGTCGGAGTGTCGGTCGGAGTGTCGGTCGG
>CBESNA010000041.1:0-35721 GCA_965530755.1 uncultured Acidimicrobiia bacterium
CGTGCTTCTCCCGCTCGTGCTTCTCCCGCTCGTGCTTCTCCCGCCATGTACCCATTATCGAACACCTGTTCGATAACCGCAACCCGCCCACCAGCATCAAACCTCGGGTTTGTACCCCACAAAATCGGGGGTCACAGCCTCGGGTATGACTCTGCGACTCAATTGATCGGGAGGCAGATCGCGTCGACCGCGGTAAACGCGCTCGTGAGATCCGCCAACTGCGCAGCGTCGTCGTATGCACCAACGACGGCGCCGCCCGACCCCGTGAACGTGGATGGCGCGCCGTGCAATTGCGCCACATCGACCAACTCCAGCTGCGCAACCGGCAGCGGTCCGAGTCGACGACGCAGGCGCATGTTCTCGCCGATCAGCTCACTGAACTGTTCCCGCGCAGACCAACGCAACGCGGCCCGGCCCTCCAATGCGACGCCGGCCAAGGCCCGCATCGTGTCGCGAACCAGAGCCTCGCCGGCCTCGAACCGGGCACGCAGACTGGCGTGGTACGTGCCACTGGGCTCGGCTGCGCCCTCCCCATAGGCGAGGAAGAGCAGCGGCAACGCCGATACATCCTCACGCTCGTACTGACCGTGAGCCACGCCGAACCGCCCGTCGACTTCCATCGAACCGAAGTCCATGGACACGAGGCCGCCGTAGGTCTGAACGACACGGTCCTGGAGCCCTGCCGTGATCCCCAACTGCTCGGTCTCGACCCGCAGAGCGATCGAGGGCATCACCTCGTCCGGCACGTCGAGCTCGGCGTGGTCAGCCATGCACCGCATGGCGGAGACCACCAAGGCCGACGACCCTGCGAGGCCCACTTGCCGAGGGATCGTGCTCTGGTAGCGAAGTTGGAACCCCGACGGCCGTGGGTGGTCGACCGAATCGCAGACGTCCATGAAGGTGCGAACTGCGGCGGCCAGGAGCTGCGGCCCGGTGCCATAGCCAAAACGGTCGATCCGATCGATGAGGTCGTCAGGATCTCGCCATCTGGTCAGGTCGGCCGGCTCGGGGAGCAGCACGATCTCGTCACCGTCGATGACACTCAGATCGACCGTTGCTGCGAAGGCATCGACGGCCAGCGCCATGGTGCGGCCGCCATACCCGTCCGATGGATTGCCCAGAATGCCGACTCTGGCCGGCGCACGATGCTGCATCAAGACCTGCTCTTCGCCCAAGGGTCAAACCCGAGGCTATGACCCCCGATTTTGTGGGGTACAAACCCGAGGTTTGCGGGGCGTTAGGTGAAGGAGGCTTCGTCGGGGATGGGGACACCCGGCTTGTAGTGGACGTACAGCCCCTCGATGATCTCTTTCAGACCCTCGCTCGACGCGCCCTGGTGCAGCGTCACCGTGATGGTCTGGGCGTAGACGTGGACCTTGTCGACCTTGCCCGTGGCGATCAGCAGGCGAGCGATCGCGTCTGGCGGACGATTGTCGATGATCACGTCAGTCGACAGGTACCGCTCATGGCCCATACCCGTGAACGAACGGTTGGTTTCGAATCGAACCACCCCGTGGTTGGCCGACGGCTTCTCGATGACGCTCACTGGTTCACCCATATCAGAGGCGATCGTAGCCGCGTGTCCGCCACACCATCGCGCTGAGTCCGACAACGATCACCGCGAGCACCGTGTGCACGAGCTTGAACGACGCATCCCAGTCGCCGACCACGATCTGTCCACCACGCACGATCCACCACGTGGAGCCGAGCGCCGCAAGGCCGAGCCCCAACGTCGATGCCCACGAACCAGATGTCCACGATCCGGCGGCACCCGACGTCACGATCACCTCCGCCCTGCCCTCACCGCTCCCGCCGTCACCGGACCGGCCCGCCCGAGATCGCCAGACGGCGAACACGAGCACGACAGCTGCCACGACGAACACCACAGCAACGGCGAGGCGCCATGCCTGCGCCTTTCCAGCGAGCTCGTCGTCGTTCAACACGTTGCCGATCCGCTGGAACCAGACGAAGAAGGTCCAGCCCCCGAGAGCAAGCAACCATTGCGGATGAGTGGGCGATCGCATGCCGGTCATGATCCACCGACCACGTCGTCGAGGTCGACTCCGCAGGCTTCGAGCTCGGAGAGGAACCGTTCGGAGTCGGCCTCCGACACCACACCGCTGCCGGTGAACGACGCGATGAAACTCATGCCGAGACCTTGGACGATGCAGGTCGACTGATCGAGCGGAATCCCGAACTCCTCCGCCAACTGCAATGCCACCAGGGCCTCGAGGTCGTCCTCCTGGCCGACGACCGTCTCGTCGAGTTGTTCGATCTCGGCCGGACTCAGGACCAACGGAGCGAACGGGTCATCGGCGAATCCGCTGAATGGGTCGCCGTCTCGTCGGCACGCCGTGGCCAGGAACTCGTCGATGATGTCCGCTGCGGCGTCGCTCTCGGTCGTGTCGAGTTGTTCAGCGGTGAGTGCGGTCACGTCGTACTCGACGGCGGCGAGATCGGCATCGAGTCGCACGAAGCCATCACGCACGACCGCCACCTCGTCGGCAACGGTCGGCGGGGCGATGTTTGCGAGAGCAGTGATGCGTTCGACCGAGCCGGCGAAGAACGTCTGGGTCTCGTCCGGAACGAACACGGCCAGACCGAGTCCCGCCTGATAATCGACGAAGGCACGGGCGTCGGTGCAGAACTGAGCTTCGGGCTCGGACTCACTGCCGCAACCAACCAGCGCCGCCGCGATGGTCGCCGTTGCCACGACGAGAGAAGCAGCGTGGCGGCGGGGAGGCATTCGAATCATCGTACGGTCGCCCACGTCGGACGGGGTCGCGGCCGGCAGCCGCACACCCGATACAGAGAGTCCAGTACAGAGTCGAGCGCTAGAGGAGCGAGCCCTGGCCCGGCACTTCTGTTCGTTGTGCAGCAGGCGTGACACGCCGCACGGCAGACCATGCCACGTTGTCCATGAAGGCCCACGACCGACGATGAATCGAGGTCGGCCCGTAGGCCTGGATCGCCATCTGGTGCCGAGGGCACGGGTAGCCCTTGTTGGTGTCGAAGTCGAAACCCGGAAAAGACTCGGCGTCGGCCCGCATCATGCGATCTCGGGTCACCTTCGCGATGATCGATGCAGCGGCGACAGACAGGCAGATGGCATCGGCCCTCACCAATTTGCGAGTCCTCGGATGGCCGACGAAGTCCCACTTGCCATCGAGAATGACGGCGTCGACTGGCACACCCAGACCATCGATGGCCCTGCGGGCGGCAAGCCGCTGCGCAGCAGACATCCCGAGTCGATCGCACTCCTCCGGCGTTGCGTGGCCGACGGCGAACCCGTCGAGCCAATTGGCAACACGATCGAACATGGCCTCCCGCTCGGTCTCGGTGAGCATCTTCGAGTCCCGCACCTTGTTCAGCCTGCGGTCCTTCGGCACGATCGCTGCAGCCAGTGTCAGCGGGCCGGCCCACGCGCCGCGGCCAACTTCGTCGATCCCGACCACCACATCGGCCCCGGCCTCCCAGAACGCACGTTCCTCGACCAGACCGGGAGGGCGCTTCCGCAACGCCTTCCTCAGTTTGGGAACCGTCGTCGCAGCCACGGACCCGAATCTAGCCACCCCGAATGGGCTCGGGACCCGTGTAGCGAGCGCTGGGTCGCAAGATCTTGTCTCTCGACGATCTCGATCCCGCCCACATCGGGCGCCACCTCGACGACGAGAGTCCGCAGGAGGACCGACCGCGGATCGTCAGCCCGATAGACGGCATGGCCGAAGCCCGTGATCTTCTCGCCCCGCTGAAGCCGTTCGGTCACCCAGGCTTCGGTGTTCGACGGCGCACCGATGGCCTGGATCATGTCGAGCGCCCGGACAGCGCTGCGATCCCGGCGGCGAACGCCGCCGCGACATCGGCTCCCGTGCTCGTGATGACGCGTGCGGCGAAGGTCGAGGCGTTGAAGCCGTGGTCGATCGTGGCGACGAGACGTCTGACGAGGCGCACCTGTTCCGGCGAAGGCGCCATACCCACCGCCATGTGCAGCCAGTCGACAGCGTGGCTGCGTTCCGCATTCGCGTGGACCGACGATCCACGTCTCGACCTCGTCGACCAGATGCGTGCGGAAATTGCCGAGCACATCGGCGTGCTGACCAACATCGATTTCGCTCTCGGCGCCATGACGTGGTTGATGAGGTCGTCCGAATGGGCGGGCGAAGCGCTCTTCGCAGTCGCCCGAGTCTGCGTCGGCCGTCGGAGGTCGGCAGCGCTGCTCAGGCGAAACTGTCGCCCTCGTCCGGAACCCGCTCGAGCCCGTCCGGCGTGCCGGCCAGCAGGGCATCACCCTGCGGCTCGGTGGTCGACCAGTCTGGGTCGAGACCGGGGCAACGAATCTCGATCGGACCGAGTCCGTGATCGTCGGCGACCTCGAGATCCCACAACAGCGCGGGGCGGGCGCCATGCCAACGAATGGCAAACGAGATCCTTCCGTGCGTGGTGACCGCATTGTGGATCTCGACGTCGCCACCCATCCACGCACCGGGAAAGGACGGGAGCAGCGCCAGGTGTTGCGGGTCGCCACCGAGCACGAGGTTCCTGGCCCCGAGCCAGAACTCCGCCGCACGCACGACATCGTCGCCGCCCCAACTGCCTGCGGGACTCGCCTGCTCGGCGAGGGCCGTCAGTTCTTCGATCGTCCGCGGCACGCCCGCCAGTGCGTTCGGGTCGACGATTCTCGGCAGGAGTTCCTCGGCGACGTCGCGTTGTCCCGCGGCGATCAGAAGGCGGCTCAAGCCCATCAAAGCTTCGTTGCTGTCGGTGGGCGTGCCCTTCTTCTCCACGAGATAGGTGAGTTGTGCCACCGGTTCCAGCAGGGCCTCGGCAACGGCAAGATCGTCGACGAGACGCGCCGCCCGGCCGACGCCGGAAATGATGGCAGCAGCATCGGCGGGATCCCCGGGCAGCGACGTCGGGAACGTGCCGGCCAGAGCACCGAGCGACCCCATGATTTCGCCGACCGCCCCGCTGAGGGCCAGAGCCTCGAGCAATCGGCCGGCACCCCGCTCGAGCTCGGACACGCGCGCCGGAAGTCCTGGTGTCTCGGCCAACAAACGAGCGCGAGCCGCCATCGCCTGCTGCGTGATCCCCGGATCGGGGAACGAGAAGCGGCCGCCGCGTTCGATGACCGCCGACCAGCCTCGGGCGACAGCTTCTACGTCGGGGAGCGGCCCGATCTTCGACGGTGCCGAGGGATGCGGCACCACGAATCGAAGCGTTGCGCCGTGAGGCAACGGGTAGACCACGGCCGCAGTGGGCGCCTCGCCGTGAGCAGACGCGTCACCGTTGAGGACGTTGCCGGCCGCCAGCCGAGCAACCACGTCGACACCCGCTGAAGCCTGGCGCTCGATCGGTGGCCGAGGAAGGATCATAGCCGTCCGCCCGTCCACGGTCACTCGATCGTCGTGGATCTCCATGTCCGCCGGTGCTGACGAGCCGCTGAGGTCGTACGGACGCAATGCCACCGCAAGTGCGATCGGTACCGGGGATGCGTTTTCGATCTCGATGACGAGAGCGTCCCCACCGGTTGCGTTCACTGAGTAGACGCGTTGGATGGCATCGCCGGACGGGATACGCACGGCCGTCTCGAGCACGGCACCCGCGCCGATCCGCCGCTGACGAACCGACGGTTCCTTGGCCGGCAGGTACCAACGATCGTCTGCCCTGACCAACCAGTCGACCGACCACGCGGCCTGGAAGGGTTGCACGAGCCCACCCGCGTCGACTCGTGCCGGTTCCTCGGAATCGAGGGTTGCTACGAAAGTGAACCCAGCGTCGGCAGGACGTTCAACCGAGCGAGGTCCGAGCGACAGACCATCTGGCATTCCCGCAATGTACGGCGGCGGGCACCAAATCGCCCGCGGTCACTCGTGGCCGACGGCCCCTCGGACCAGCGAACCGAAGGCCCGCATCGTGCGTTCGCCCTCCCAACACACTCGATACACGACATCGGCAATCGGCATGTCGACCTCGTGTTTTGTTGCGAGCTCGCGCACCACCTTCGCTGCCTTGATTCCTTCCGCCACCTGGTCCATCTCCGTGAGGATCTCGTCGACTGACTTGCCCGAACCGAGTTCTCGACCGACGTGCGAGTTGCGACTCTGGGGACTGATGCAGGTGGCGACGAGGTCACCCATACCGGCGAGCCCGGCGAGCGTGAGGGGTTCGCCGCCCATCTTGGTGCCCAGAGCGATCAGCTCGGCAAGACTGCGGGTGATGAGCGTCGCCCGTGCGTTGTCGCCCATGCCGCTGCCCTCGACCACGCCAGCGGCGACGGCGTAGACGTTCTTCAGCGCCCCACCCAACTCGCAGCCGAGCACGTCGTGGTGGGTGAACACACGGAAGTTGATGGTGGTGAACACGGACTGCAGCCGTTCGGCGATGTGTAACTCGGTGAGGGCGATGACGGCACCGGCCGGGTCGCCGGACAGGATCTCCTTGGCGAGGTTCGGACCGGTGAGCACGCCGACCGGTCGGCTCGGGAGCTCCTCCTCGATGATCTGGGTCATCCGAAGATGGGTCCCCTGTTCGAAACCCTTGGCGAGACTCACCACTGGAACCCACGGTCGGAGATGCGGTGCTGCACGACGAGCCGTTTCTCGAAACGCCCCCGTCGGGACCCCCATGATCAACAGGTCGGTGTCGGCCACGGCCGCGGCGAAGTCAGACGTTGCCACCAACGACGGATGGAGCGAGAAGCCGGACAGATACTTCGGGTTCTCGTGTCGCTCGTTGACATTGGCGACCGTTTCTTCGTCGCGCGCCCACAACATGGTGGGGCTGTTGTGGGCACAGAGGTGGGCCACGGTCGTCCCCCATGAGCCACCACCCAGCACGGTGACACGAATCGGCGAATCGGTACGATCCGGCGATTCCACGGGGTTCACATCTTCCTGCATCAGCCCAGGCTGCCACACCAGGCGGGCCTCGGCCTGCTCGCCGGGTGCGCAGGGCGGGCCTCGGCCTGCTCGGTACGCTGCCGAGGTGTCGCCGGCCGCCGTCCTCATCCCGATCAAGTCGTTCGACTTGGCGAAGGGCCGGTTGGCCGAGGCGATTGCACCGGCCGAGCGCGCATCGTTGGCACGAGAGATGGCGGCCACCGTGATTCGAGCGGCGAACGACCTTCCGGCGTGGGTCGTGTGCGGCGATCACGACGTCGCCGACTTTGCGAGAGCGAACGGGGCAGACGTGATCTGGCGACCGCCGCAAGGCCTCGACCGTGCGATCGTCGACGGCACCCGGGCTCTCGCCGCGCGAGGGTTCGACCGAGCCGTCATCGCCCACGCCGACCTCCCGCTCGCCAGCGACCTCTCAGTGCTCGTTCCCTGCGATCCCGATGCCGTCGTCCTCGTCCCCGATCGTCGCAACGACGGATCGAACGTCCTCTCCATCCCGTTGAACCGAGGCTTCACCTTTCACTACGGGCCCGGGTCAGCGGCAGCCCACACCGCCGAAGCCGAGCGATGCGGTCTCTCGATCGAGGTCGTGGTCGATGAACGGCTCGGATGGGACGTCGACCTCCCCGAGGATCTCGCCGTTCTGCCGGGGTTCCGCGACACTGCCAACAGTCGTCTTGACCTTTTGCCGAGCGACACTCCAACCGACACCCCCACCGAGGACCGCTCGTGACATCAGCGCAGAATCCGTTGACCCCCGCCGCCGTCTCGATCTCTGTGTCGAGCCGGGATCTGCCCACCCCGGCCAGGGCGCTCGCCATCGGCGCCCATCCCGACGACGTGGACTTCGGTTGCGGCGCAACGTTGGCCAAGTGGGCGGCAGACGGCTGCGAGGTCAGTGCACTCGTGTGCACAGACGGATCCAAGGGAACCTGGGATCCGACCGCCGACACTGCGCAGCTGGTCGCGACCCGGCAGGACGAACAGCGAGCGGCGGCCGCTGCGCTCGGTGCGACCGGCGAGGTCGTCTTCCTCGGCTGGCCGGACGGTGAACTCGACGCGTCAGTGAGGCAACGCTGGGAGGTGGCGTACTGGATCCGCACGTTACGCCCGACCGTCGTCCTCGGCCACGATCCGTGGAAGCGATACCGCCTGCACCCGGACCATCGAAACGCCGGTTGGCTCACCTGCGATGGCATCGTCGCCGCTCGTGACCCCAAGTTCTTCCCCGAACAGAACCTCCCGCACCACCGGCCGGACTCGCTGCTGCTCTGGGAGGCAGACGAACCGGACCACGTGGAGGACGTCACGGGCCACTTCGACGCGAAGTACGCCGCCCTTCTGGCCCACGCGAGCCAGTTCGAATCGACGATGAAGGCAAAGGACTCCGACGAGCTGGGCGCGTTCCGGGCCAGAGTCGAGGCGAAGCTCACGACTGCCGGCACCGCCACCGGCGTGTCAATGGCCGAGGTGTTCAAGCTGATCGACGATCTCTGAAGAGCGAGCCTTGATCGAATGTTGATCGCTGGTGCCGACGGGTGTCCCGGCGGGTGGGTCGTTGCGACCGCCGACCTCGATCCGGATGATGGTCGATGTCGTGCACTGCGCGCCGTGGCGACCGACAGGCTCGACACCTTCGTCGCCATGACGCGAGCGGGGTCACTGGCTTACCTGGCGATCGACATGCCGATCGGGCTGCTCGACGTCCACCCCCGAACCGCCGATGTCGAGGCGCGACGCATCCTCGGACCACGGCGCTCCTCTGTGTTTCCGACGCCACTCTCGGTCGTCGTGGCGGCCGCCGACTACGAGGACGCCTGCGCTCGGTCGCGCCGTGCCTGCGGGAAGGCGCTCTCGAAGCAAGCGTGGAACCTCATGCCGAAGATTCGTCAGCTGCACTCGCTGATCGAGGCCGACGACCAGGACTTCATTGCCGAGGCACACCCGGAGTGCGCCTTCCTGAGACTGAACAACGGAGAACCCCTCATTCATGCGAAGTCGACCACCGACGGCAGGCTGCTCAGGACCGGCCTGCTCCAGCGGAGCGGCAGGTTCGACTCCGATGAGCTGGCACACACCGTGGCGAATCGGGTGGCACCTCCGGTGGATCTCGTGGACGCGATCGTGTTGACAATCACTGCGGCCCACGTCGTCTGCGGCAGCGAACGGCGGCTCGGCGACCAGATCGACGCCGCAGGCCGGAGAGCCGAGATCGTGTACTGACCGTTCAGACGCCTCGCACCGGCAGACCGGCCGCGGCGTACGCCCCGTCGATCAAGACCATGTTGGCGACCGCATCCGAACCGCCGGTGGGGACGGGAACACCATCGACCACAGCGTCGCGAAATGCCTCCAGCTGGTGGTGATAGGTGGTCAGACCCTCGACCGTCTCGGATTTCTCGGTGCCATCGAAGGATCGCACCGTGAGCACATGCCCTCGATGGGGGGCAATCGGATTCTGGACCAGCATGACGCCCGCTTCGCCCCGCACCGCGAGCGACGCTGACGCCTCGCATCCGGGATGCATCGCGGTGTGCAGGTGAGCGGTCGAACCATCGTCGAACCGCAGATTCACATCGGTCGTGATGTCGACGTTGGGCCGTCCCTCGACCATCGAGGCGGAGACCACGGTCGGCTCACCGTTCCCAACGAAACGAATCCACTGCGCCGGATAACAACCGAGGTCCATGAGCGCACCGCCGGCGAGCTCATAGCTCTGCCGCACATCGTCGCTCGGCGAGATCTCCACCGTGAACCGGGCATCGATGTGCAACACGGTGCCGATCTCGGGGAGCCGTTCGGCAATGCGATCGGCAAGCGGATGAAATCGCCAATGGAATGCCTCGACGAGCACGAGACCAGCCGCGTCGGCTGCCTCGACCATTTCGAGCGCCTGCACAGCGTTGGAAGCGATCGGCTTCTCGCAGAGCACGTGCTTGCCCGCGGCCAGAGCTGCCAGGGTCCACTCTCGGTGCAGACTGATCGGCAGCGGAATGTAAACGGCGTCAACGTCACTCGCGAGCACATCTCGGTAGGAGTCGAGGACACGCGGGATCCGGAATTGATCGGCCTGCGCCTGGGCGCGCGCCCGATCGCGGGCGGCGATCGCCGTGACGGCGACGCCGGCTGTGTCGAGCGCAGGCTGGAGGAATGCGGGGCCGGAGATCTTCGCTGCGCCGAGCACGCCCATTGTCAGATCGGTCGACATGTGCCACACGCTAGCGTCGCGCCATGATCCAGTCGGCCGGAATCGTGCTGTGGCGTCGTCGACCACCGACGAACTCAGCGGCGCTCGAGGTGTTGCTGGTCCACCCGGGCGGCCCCTTCTGGGCGAACAAGGACGAGCACGCGTGGTCGATCCCGAAGGGCGAGTTCGATCTGGACACCGAAGCCGCCGTCGATGCCGCCCGACGCGAGTTCGAAGAGGAGCTCGGGACCGCTCCCCCGGCTGCGGCCACCAGTCCTCCGGCGACGATTCCGCCGTTCCGAGCCGGGCGAAAGACGATCCACGCCTTCGCCGTCGAGGGTGACTTCGATCCGGCCTCCATCGACCCCGAGGATCGTCATCGCAGCCCGGTGACGATGATGTGGCCACCGAGATCGAATCGCACGATCGAGTTCCCCGAGGTCGACAGGGTGGAGTGGTTCTCCATCGACCAGGCGTCGGTCAAGCTGCACAAAGGCCAGGCGCCGGTGGTCGCCGGCATCCTCGCCGTCCTCGACCGCTCCTGAGGAGGACGGTGGTGCGCAGCGACACAGACACCTCCATCCACCAGCGACTGCGAATGTGCGCCTAGTTTGACGGCTGTCCCTGCCCGCACGCCGCTCCGGAGTTCGTTTTGCCCCAGCCGCTCGTCTATGGGTTCGACCTGTGCACCGACACGGTGACCTCCTCGATCGATCCGACCGTCCACCGGATCACGAAGATCGGGCTGAGCACGCCCTCGGGCGAGGAGGTCTACGACGGTGAGGAGGGCGAGATCCTGCACCTCGTCGATCATCGCCTCGCCGTGCTACCGCCCGGCGTGGTCGTGTCGTGGCAGGGCTCGATTCTCGACTTCCCATTGTTCGCCGAACGAGCGAGGCGGGTCGGGCTGGAGTGCGGACTCCGCCTGCGACCTGATCACCGTCCGGCTCCGACCAGTGTGCTCGCCGATCTCGCCCATCCGTGGTGCAGCGACTGGTACAGCCATCAACACCTCGAGCTCAGACGGGTCTACGACGCCAGTAATCGTTGGTGGAATCCGATGCGGAGCAAGCTCGACCCCGAATCGATGATTCCGCCTGCCGATGATCTCGCCCCCCGGGATCCCTCACGCGACGCGCGTCTTGCGAGAGTCCTGGCCGAACGACGGTGGGCTCAAGCCAGGCGACACATCGACCGTATGCCGGAGCGAGCCACCTGGACACCGCCGGCCGACGAGGCCATGAGACTCCCCGACCGGCGGGCCGGCGGGCAAAGAGCCATCGGCATCTGATCGACACGCGTTCGACACGACAATGGCGGTCTGATCTCTGTAGCCTGCCGAGCGATGTTGTTGGAGCTCGGTCCCGTAGATGCGTTGGCAGTTCAGAGGTGGACGCGGTTCGCCCGTCGCATGGTGTGTGAACTGCGAGTCGATCCTGTCGATCTCGTTGGCGTCGCCACGCCGGACTTCCTCGATCGCTGTACCGATCTGATCGATCACTGGGAGCGCCATGCCCTCAGCAACGACTCGGAGTTCCGTTGGTCCGAGTCGATCGAACCCGAACTCGCCGAGTACCTGCTGCACGGCATCGACCGATGCCTCCAGTCGCAGACCTTCATCGATCGCATCACCGCGATCGAACGAGATCTGCACGAGCCGTTCATGATGCACATCGTGCAGGCATTGGTCGACGGCCTCAGCGCTGAGGGTCGGTGCTCCGAACACCTCTGCGACCAGGTGCGCGCCTCGCTCGGCCAGCTCCTCGACCACTAGGACTCGCTGAGGCCGGATCGACCTCAGCCAGATCGCAGTGGGCGTCCCGGCAGCACCGTACGACGGGGCTCGCTGTCAGCGACCACGCGGCGCCCGTCCACGAAGACGTGCTCGATACCCAACGCAGTCGCGGCGGGGTCGGCCACGGTCGCGCGATCGATCACGGTTGCCGGATCGAAGATCGTGATGTCGGCGTCGGCACCTCGTTGGAGGCGGCCCTTCCGTCGCATGGCCGGGATCATCGACTCGACCCGCTTCGTCGGCACGCTGGTCATCTTGGCCAACGCCGTCGGCAGATCGAGCACGCCACGCTCCCGCACATACCGTCCGAGCAGCCGGCTGAACGTGCCGCTGGCTCTCGGGTGATTGTTGAGATCATCCGTGAGGATGGCGTCTGACCCGATCATCACCCAGGGTCGGCTGAGAGCCATGTCGATCTCGCCCTGGTCGATCGATCCGAGGGCGGCCACGAGCTTGTTGTCGGCGAACGCAGCGTCGTAGCTGGCTTCGGTCAGCGTCTGAGGGGTGCCCGCCACCTGCAGATCGCCGTAGTCGATCCCGTAGCGCGTGCGCCAGTCGCCGACGAACCGAAAGCTCTGCAGCGTGGTCGCCCAGAAGTCGTACGGATACACACAAGCCGTCGCTTCGACCCCATCAGCTCGAGCGGACTCGATGGCGGCGATGGCGTCGGCCATGTGGTTCGTGGCGCCAGTGCTGTGGAAGTGCGAGATGTGGATGCCGATGCCGAAACGGCGACCAAGGTCGAGAGCCTCGACGATGCCGGCAAGGCTCGTCTGCGGGTCGCTGCTGCGGGTGTGGAAGAACGCGACATCCCCGAAGTCAGCGGCTACGGCGGCGAGAGCATCGATCTCGGCCGCGGACGTGGCCGGCGAGTACTCGGGAGAGAACGCGATTCCTGCGAATCCAGCCGTGAGGCTCTGTTCTGCCAGGTCGACGAAGGCCGCGATCTGACCGGCATCGAGTTCCACATCCGGACGGGCGCCGAGGTCGTGTCCCCGCATGAAGTGCTGGTGGAATGCACCGCCGAAATGAATGGGGGATGAACCGTCGTACCGCTCGAAGAACGGCGCTGCGTAGTTGTTGACACCGTGCATCGCCAGGTTGGTGGTGACACCGTCGGCTGCCTTGGTCCAGACACCGAACGGGTTCGGTTCATAGGAGAGCAGATCGATGAAACCGGGGCTAACGACGCGTCCGGTCCCGTCGATCTCGACCTCCGCCGGAAGCGGGCTCTCAGCGGTGATCGCCGTGATGACGCCTGCATTCAGACCGACATTGATGACACCGTCGAACCCCGACATCGGATCGATCACCCGACCGCCGCGGATGACGACATCGAACACGTGCGTCGCAAGATTGACCTCGGGCCCGGCATCGGCCATGGCAGGAGGTTCATCGAGGGTCGACACGGGAATCGTGGAGGAGGGCGTCGTGATCTCGGTGCCTGTCTCGGCTGTGCCGGCCGAGGTCAGGTCGACATCGGCCGCCGTCGGCCCATCGAGCACACCCGAAGCGCCGGGCAGCTTCCAACCGATACCGGCCGTTGCCGCGCCGAATCCAAGAGCAACGAGAATGCGCCGCCTCGGATTGGGCGGAGGAGGCGGCGGGCGGCCTGGCATCCGAAGCAGGGTATTGCCGTCACGAGCTCCCGACCCCGCGGCGCACCACCACATCGGCGATCACGGAGCCGATCAGTTCGAGTCCAAGCGGCGAGCAACCGATGAAAAGCGGCTCGGCCAACAGACTGAGCGGCACTGAGCACGCGCTGATCCAGCGGCTGAACGCCCCCTCGTCGAGACTGGTGGCCAGGCGATGTCCGAGGTGATGGCGGTCGGCGAGGGCATCAAGGCGGACACAGCTCCAGTCGGCGACCGACGCATGATCTCGGTGACGCTCGATCACGAGCCGTGTGATGCCACGGCGATCCAGACCTGCAAAGTCATCGGGTTCGACTGCCGGATGGAGACCGGCCACCGTGATGAGGTCGAGGAGCCGAAGCTGCAGACCGAGCCCGGGATCGAGCAGCTCGACGGTTGCCCGGATGTCGAGCAGCCATCGGCTGATCCAATACCAGTCCGTGCCGATGAGCGGCGGTGCGGTCTCCAGGCCGAGACGCCGACGACAGGCGTCGTCCAAGAGTCGGCTCGACGGCGACGAGTCGAAACTGATGACCCCGTCGACGACCCCGAACCACTGTGCTCGGCCGCTCCGAGCCACGATCGATCCGAGATGGCTGTGCCCGGCGAGCGGAACGCAGAGACCGATCGCCGAGCAGTCAACGGGTACAGGACGACGAATCCATGGACCGGGAAGGTCGCCAGCGACGAGCTCACTGGTGGCGAGATCTCCCTCGCGGACCACGATCTCGAGCGGGGGACGCTCATCAGCATCACGACGAGGCCACGCATCGCGCTGCGGATCGGTGGTCGGGGGTGAGGAGAGGTCGTCCTCGATACGACGAACGTGACTGGCGGACAACAGGGACATGGCGACTCGTTTCGGGTGATGTGCTGCAACGAGGGCGCAAGCCGCTGATGACCAGCATCATGCTGGGCGAGTGTGACAGTGGCGCGGGCACCGTGACGCGAGCACTACCCTCCGCAACGTGTCCAGTGACTTGCCTGCCCTCTATCGCCTCGGCATCATCGGATCTGGCCAGATCGCCCGGATGACGCATCAAGCGGCGGTGAAGCTCGGCATCACCCCTCGCTTGTTCGCCGAGGAGTCAGACGATTCGGCGGCGATGGCATCGCCGGACACCGTGTACCGCCATCCTGACGCCATCAACTCCTTTGCCGAGTCCTGTCAGGTTCTCACCGTCGAGCACGAGCGCATCGACATCGGGCTGCTCGAGCGGCTCGAGGAATCCGGAGTCTGCATCCGGCCAGGCACCAAGACGCTCCGAGCTGCGTTCGACAAGCTGCATCAGCGGCGGCTCCTCCTCAACCGGGGTTTCCCCGTCCCCGTCTTCGCCGAGTTGCGTGGCCCTGACGATCTCATGGACTTCTCGACCGTGTTCGATTTCCCGGTCGTGCTCAAGTCGGTCCGCAGCGGGCGAGCCAATCAGCGGGGCGTCTGGATCGTCGAGAGCGAAGCCGAAGCCATGCGGGTCATGTCCGAGCAGGGCGGACGAAGCCTCATGGCGGAGAACTTCCAGCCCATCGTCAAGGAACTCGTCGTTCTCGTCGTACGCCGCCCCGGTGGCAGCAGCCGCTGCTATCCCCTCACCGAGGTGGTCCAATCCGATGGAGTCGTCAGCGAGATCCGTTCACCCGCACCCGTCGGCCACCGCATCGCCGCCGAGGCGAAGGAGATCGCCACCAAGATCGCCAATGATCTGGACGCCGTCGGCCTCATTGCCGTTGAGCTGTTCCTGACGACCGATGGACTGATCGTCAACGAGATCGCGGCTCGACCGCACAACGCCGGCCACGTCACCATCGAGGGTTCTCCGACCTCGCAGTTCGAGAACCACGTTCGGGCCGTGCTCGACCTCCCGCTCGGGCCGACATGGGCGTTGGCTCCCGCCGCCGTCACGATCAACGTGATCGGCGGGGTGGAGTCGGTTGACCCCACCAACCATCTCGCCGAAGCGCTTGCAATCGAAGGAGTCCACGTGCATCTCTACGGAAAACGACCGAGCCTCGGCCACAAACTCGGGCACGTCACCGCACTGGGTGATGACATGGAACAAGCCAGAGACATGGCCAAACGGGCGGAGGCTGCGCTCATGAATCGGAGGCACCAATGACCACCGACTCACCGGCTCCATCGCTCACCGTGATCCGCCATCCGCTGGTCGACCACAAGATCACGTTGCTGCGCGACGTCGACACCAGTTCGAGCGAGTTCCGCGCCCTGTGCCAGGAGATCACCCTCCTCACTGCCTACGAGGCGCTCCGCGATCTTCCCACCGAATCCCGACGGGTGACCACCCCCATCACGGTCACCGACGGTCGCCAACTGGCCGGCAACACGCCGGTGATCGTCGGCATCCTTCGAGCGGGCTTGATCATGGTCGACGCAATGCTCACCCTCCTGCCGACCGCACGCGTCGGCCACGTCGGCCTCTTTCGAGATCCCGAAACGCATCGACCCGTCGAGTACTACAACAAGCTGCCCACCGACATCGCAGAACGCACCGTGATCCTGGTCGATCCGATGCTCGCGACCGGCGGCAGTGCGGTTGCCGCGATCGATCACCTCAAGTCAGCTGGGGTGACCGAGGTCCTGATGATCTCGATCATCGGCTGCCCCGAAGGCGTGAAGGTCGTGCACGATGCACATCCCGATGTCGCCATCACCCTCGCCGCGCTGGACCAACGACTCGACGAGAACGCCTACATCGTTCCCGGACTCGGCGATGCCGGCGACCGGATCTATGGAACCAAATGACGGGAGAAGCGTCGTGACTGACATCCCATGGGACGACCTACGGGCTGCAGCAATTGCCGCCAGCGGGCGGGCCTACGCGCCCTATTCGAACTTCCACGTCGGTGCAGCCGCGCTGGTCGACGACGGGCGCATCATCGACGGCTGCAATGTCGAGAACGTGTCGTACGGGTTGGGCCTCTGCGCGGAATGCGGCGTGGTCTCCGAGCTGCATCGAAGCGGCGGTGGACGCCTGGTCGCCCTCGTCTGCGTTTCTGGGTCTGGCGAGCCCTGCATGCCATGCGGACGTTGCCGGCAACTCCTTCTCGAACAAGGGGGCCCCGAATGCCTGGTCGACGGCGACGGCACGATCCGCACGATGGCCGAGATCTTGCCAGGCGGATTCGATACCGAGCGGTTGTCACAGGGGTAGACGAGTCATCACCCAGATGAAGGCGACCGGCGCCGGAATCCGGAATCCGGATGGCGACACGATCCACCGGTCGACGAGGTCCCAGCTGTCGAACAACTCGGCGATCCGAGGGTGGCGAGCAGGATCGAAACGCTCGATGACCACGCCTCCGATCACACCGCCGTACTCCGCCTGAGTCGACTGCCCACACGATCGATCGGACAGACACAGCTCAGGGCCTCGGCCCCTTCCCCCGATGTCGCCGATGTCGCCCACGCCCGGCGGATCCACGTCGCGGTATGTGTGAAAGACCACGGCGGCGTCGGTGGCATCGGGCAGTCCCGGGTTCGCCCCCGCAAGGGATCGGACCTCGCCGTCTTCGACGGCAAAGGTCTCGTGGACGCGAATGGCGGCGACATCGAGCCGGTACACATCACCAGTGGCGAACGACACGACGGTCGGGTCGCCGGACGAGTTGATGTACGCGATCGTCAGGTCCTCGAGGCCGCTGGGTGCCGTCTCTCGCCCCGGAATCCGAACGACATAGGGATCGCGGTCGAGGGGAGGCGCCGGCCAAGGCTTGGCCTCGAAAGGAAGTACCGACTCGGTCGAGGTCGAGTCGACACCGCCGATGGCCTGGTCGCTGTCCAGCATCGGCGAGATCGGAGCCACCGTCGGACTCGGAGCCAGATCGGGCACAGGGTCGGTGTCGCCATGGGAGCCACCAGGACCGAGGGTCCACGCACCCAGGCCGGCAACGACGATCAAGAGCCACCATCTGACCGCGTGCCCACCGTTGCCGACGACCTCACGCGTCTCGCCCTCGGCGGTGTCGTTCACGCCGAGGAACTCGATCGCCGGGAGGCCCTCGTCGCTGTTCACGTCCGCCCAGATCCTGTTCGGTTCAACTCTTCGACGCGCTCGGTCACGTCGCGGATCGACGAGAGCGTGGACCAACGCCCGTCAGGTTCGAATCCCACTGACCCGGTCTCGACTTCCCACGTGATGGCATGTGGCACGTGGAACCCGTGTCCCCCGATCGCAACCACCGGCTCGATGTCGGAACGTACCGAGTTGCCGACCATCACGAAATCGGTGGCTTCCACGTCCAGCCGGTCGAGCACCCGTTGATAGGACCGCTCATCCTTCTCGCTCAGCACCTCGACCGCGTCGAATCGATCGCCGAGACCGGACTCGGCGACCTTCGACTCCTGATGGAAGAGATCACCCTTCGTGATCAGCACCAGGCGATACCGGCCCGCCAATGAGTCGAGCACGTCGGAAGCGCCATCGACCAGCGTCACGGGATGCGCCATCATCTCCCGACCCCACTCCATGATCTCAGCGAGAGCGTTCGAGGGAATGGTTCCGTCGGTGAGCTGGATCGCGGTCTCGATCATCGACAGCGTGAAACCCTTCACTCCGTAGCCGAAGTGGGTGAGATTCGACCGCTCCGTGTTCAGGAGGGCTGCGGCGACGTCGGCCGATACACACCACGGCGACAGCAGGGCCGCGAATCGCTCCTGGGTCACGGCAAAGAATGCCTCGGACTCCCAGAGGGTGTCGTCGGCATCGAATCCCACGGTTTCCACCATCATGGCAATCTACTTGCTCCTGCTGACGAGGCCTAGGCTGTGGCATGGCTGAACTCAACCGCGAGATCTTCGTCACGGCACCGAAGGTGCTCCTCCACGACCACCTCGATGGTGGCATGCGACCTGAAACCGTCGTCGAACTGGCTTCGGAGACGGGCTACGAGGACCTGCCGACCACCGATGTCGACGAGTTGGCTGCCTGGGTCCGCCGAGGCGCCGATCGCAACAAGCTCGAGTTGTACCTCGAGACCTTCGCCCACACCGTCGGCGTCACCCAGACCCCAGACGCCATCGAGCGAGCGGCACACGAGGCGGCCGAGGACCTGGCGGCCGACGGCGTCGTCTATGCCGAAATCCGCTTCGCGCCAGAACAACACATGCAGAAGGGTCTGACCCTCGATGAAGTGGTCGAGGCATCGCTCCGAGGATTCCGTTCCGGGGCGGCCAACACCGACCTCACGTGGGGAGTGATCTGCTCGGCGATGCGCCAGGAGGCCAGGAGCTTCGAGATCGCCGAGCTGGCCATCCGCCATCGCGACGAGGGCGTCGTCGGGTTCGACATCGCCGGTCCCGAGGCCGGGTTCCCTCCCACCCGACATCTCGATGCTTTCCAGCTGTGCATGCGGGAAAATTTCCACATCACGATCCATGCCGGTGAGGCATTCGGCTTGCCTTCGATTCACGAGGCCCTCAGCTACTGCGGAGCCGAACGACTCGGTCATGGTGTCCGCATCGTCGATGACATCACGGTCGATCCTGACGGCAAGGCGGAGCTCGGACGCCTCGCGGCGTTCATCCGCGACACCCGAGTCCCGCTCGAGATGTGCCCGACATCGAACGTCAACACCGGGGCCGCGCCGTCGATCGCCGAACACCCGATCGGGCTGCTCAGAAGACTCCGCTTCCGGGTGACCGTGAACACCGACAATCGCCTGATGAGCAACGTGAAACTCTCCGATGAATTCTCCAAGCTCCACGACGCGTTCGGCTACGGCATCGGCGACATGGAGTGGCTCACCCTGAACGCGATGAAGAGTGCGTTCTGGCCATTCGAGCAGCGTCTCAAGATCATCAACGAGATCATCAAGCCCCGCTATGCGACCCTTCGGGACTCCAACCTGTGAGCACGGCGGTCTCCTTACGGGGCCTCCACAAGCGATTCGACAAGAAGGTCGCCGTCGAATCCGTCGATCTCGACGTACCCGCAGGCACGTTCTTCGGGCTTGTCGGACCCAACGGCGCCGGCAAGTCGACAACCCTGAAGATGGCTACCGGGCTGCTGCGACCGGACGCCGGAACGGCTGAGGTCGACGGCATCGACGTCTGGAAGGATCCGCGGCAACTGAAGACCCGCATCGGTGTGGTTGGTGAAGACCTTCGACTGTTCGAACGACTGACCGGGCGGGAGATGCTGCAGTACGTCGGCCTCCTGCGCGGCTTCGATCGCCAGGAAGCCGACCACCGCGGCCGTCAACTCTTGAGCTTCCTCGGGCTCGAGGAAGCATCCGGTCGCCTCGTGATCGACTACTCCGCCGGCATGCGAAAGAAGATCGCACTCGGCGCGGCTGTCCTCCACCAACCGAAGGTCTTGTTTCTCGACGAGCCGTTCGAGTCGGTCGACCCGCTGTCGGTACGGCTCATTCGGGACCTCCTCGAACAGCTGGTCGCCGGCGGCGCCACCGTCGTCTTCTCCAGCCATGTGATGGAAGTGGTCGAACGGCTCTGCGATCACGTCGCAGTCATGCACCAGGGTCGAGTTGTCGCCGGCGGTGTCACGGCTGAACTGTGCGACGGCCGTCGTCTCGAAGACGTCTTCGTCGAAACCGTCGGCGCCCTCGACACGACTGCCGATCTTCGCTGGCTGACGCAGTGATCTTGGCTGACGCCGTGATCTTGGCTGACGCCGTGATCGCCCAACACCGAGCCTCTGGCCGATGACGATGATCTTCATCCGGCTGAAGCTGCGGCTTCTCCGGAACGTCTTGCGTACCTCGGCGGGACCAGGGCTCGTCGTTTTCTCGATCATGGCACTTGGCATCGGTGTCGTGGCCGGTCAGGCTCTGCGGTGGTCCGACGACCTCGAGCGGGTCATCGTGATGCCGATCATCGGTGCCGGCTTCGTCATCAGTTGGGCGTTCGGCCCTGTGCTGTTCGGCAACAGCGACGAGACCATCGACACGACACGCCTTGCACTGTTCCCTCTCGACCCCGGCCGCCTCGCTGGTGGGTTGGCCGTCCAGGCACTGATCGGTCCCGGACCCCTGGCTGCACTCGTTGCGCTGGGAGGTGCTGCCACCAGAGCACCCGACATCCCCTCATTGACGCTCGCCCTCTTCGCGGTTGCTGCCACCGTTGGACTGGCGACGACCCTCTCGCGTGTTCTACTCACCGCACTCGGTTCCGGACTCCGTCGACGCAGATCACGCGACCTCGCCACGCTCGCGACGGGTCTCGCGATCGGTGGCGCCGCTGTCGGACTCCAGGTGTTCGCCGTCTACGGCAACGTGCTCGAACTCGGTTCATTGGCCGCTCTCGCCGACGTCGTGCGCCTGACTCCCTTCGGTTGGCCAGGAGATGCGCTCGGGCGGGCATCCACTGGAGCGTTGCTGATTCCCCTGGTCGAGCTGATCGGCACCGCTGCGGTACTGATCGTTGCCGTCAAGTTCTGGGCCGTCCTGTTGGAGCGAGCCCTCACCGAGGTGACAGAACACGAAGACGAGTCCACCAGCACTGAGCCGCTCGTCGCCGTCGACACCGGCGGTCCGGTCTCGGCACTCGTGGCGACCTTCGTGAAGGAGCGACGGTACTTCGCTCGACATCCCCGCTACCGGGTGCAGGTCATGTCGCAGGCGACGGTCTTGATCCTCGGCGGGGCACCTTTCCTCGGAGCCATCGTCCGACGCGATCCCGAGGCCGTGCTCTTCGGCTGTATTCCGGCGCTGACCGCCGGTGTCACCGGCGCCAACCTACTCGGTCCTGATGGTCGGGCTTTGTGGGCCGAGTACCTGGCCTTGCCGTCGTTGACTCCCTTGCTTCGCGGCAGGTCGCTGACCTTCGCCTCGCTTGGCGTCGGCGCCGCCTTCGCCCTCACCATCGGATCGGCGATGTGGACCGGCGGCTGGCAATTCGTTCCGGCCGCCCTGGGTGCAGCCGTCGGCATGGCGTTCACGGGGTCCGGGATCGGCGCGGTCACCTCCGTGCTGGCCCCGAGCCTCTATCCGGACGAGTCATCGACGAACCCCTTCGCCACATCCTCGCCCGGCTCTGGCTGCTTCCCTGCCGTGATCACCTTCACCGGCGTAGTCGTCGGGCTCGTGCTTTCGGGGCCCATCTTGTACGGACTCGCCCGAGCACGGGACCTGACCGGCGCCGGAGCAATCGTGGCCGGCGTAGCGCCGTTCTACGGTTTCGCGGTCTGGTACCTCGCTACTTCCTTCGCCGGACGACGAGTCGAGCGGCGGGGACCGGAGCTGGTCGCCTTCCTGGCCGGAACGTGACCGTTTGTCGCCCGGTGCTGCCCACGTTCGGGTGCCGACCTAGCCTGTGGCCGTGATTCGGGTCCTGTTGGTGGATGACCATGCGATGCTGCTCGAGGGCATTGCATTGGCGTTGCACCAGGAACCCGACATCGAAGTGTTGGGTACCGCTACCACCCGCAGCTCAGGGTTTCAACGCTTCTGCGCCCTCGAACCGGACGTGCTGGTCGTCGATTATCGCATCGGCGAGGACTCTGGCGCCGACCTCGCTCGGGACGTGATCGAGCGTGACCCGTCCGCCGTCGTCGTCGTGATGAGCGCGCTCGACAGCGACCGAGTACTCGACGACATCGTCGACTCCGGCTGCGTCGGGTTCGTCGAGAAGCGGTCCGGCGTCGATGCGCTCGCATCGGCGGTTCGCGCCGCCAGCAGCGGCTCGGTCCACTACCCGCGCCGAGCAATGAGTCGCCTGAACGGTGGCGGCGACTCGATCGACTCGCTCACCTCACGGGAGCTCGAGGTTCTCGAGTTGCTGGGGCAGGGCATCACCTCTGGCGAGGCTGCCTCGCAACTCACGGTTTCGGTGCACACCGTTCGCAACCACACTCGCGAGATTCGGCGCAAGCTCGCCGTCACCACCCAACTCGCAGCCGTCATCAAGGCGATTCGGCTGGGCCTCATCGAACCGCCGTCTGACTCCTAGCCGTCGCCACCAGCTTCGTCGAGTGCACCAGCGAGTGACCCCTTCAGACGCCGGCGGACCACCCATCGACGATCAGCGCATCGATTCGGCGCTTGGCGTCCTCGAGCAATCTCCGCCCATCGTCATCGAACACCGACACTCGAACGACCGCATCGATGAGCAACGACACGTTGCCCAGCTCGTGGCGAATGTCGATCCACCGAGGATCGTCGTCCAACTCGCCATCCGATCTGCTCATCTGCTCCATACCCAACCCCAGCGGTCTCGTGGAGCCAGGAACGTAGCAGGCACGTCACTGGCGCTGCCATCGTCGACGCTCGCACGAGCCACCGTCCTGATCAATGTTGATCAGGACGGTGGGCCGGGTTCGACTACGGCCAACTTCGGTGCTGTTGGGAGACTCACGGGTTCAGGCCGCATCTCCAGTGATGGGTGCGTCCACAGAGCGGGTGCGTCGCCCGGCCGGACGGGTGCCGAGTTGTTCGAACGACACAGAGCCAGATGGGCAGGAGCCGACACCGGACAAGCCGTCGTGCGCGGTGCGCACCGGGCGATGATCGGTGACCTCGAACTGCCGTCTGAGATTCGCGCCCACCTAGGGTCTGACCATCGGTCGGTCTGTGTCGTCGCGGTCCGGAACCATCAGCGGCACTACACACTGATCATCGAGGCCGGTTGGCTCGAGCTCGCTTCGGACGTCCACGGCGTCAACCCACAACTTGTCTCGAACATGACCGTTCCGAGATCGGCGATCCGGGCAGTCATCGAGCATGGCCGCAGCGACGATGCCACCTTCGACGAGAGCGTCGGGTCCGTCTGGTGGTCAGACGACGGGATCCCCCACATGAGCGCCGCCTAGCGCGCTCTGCCCGCCGGGCCCCACGGTCTCAGCGAGCTGGGCCCGAACGGCATCGACGAGCTCGGACGGTGTGAACGGTTTGGCGAGGATCGCCACATCGGACAGCCCGCTCTCGGCGACCTCGGTTCGGGCCGTACTGACCCCGGCGCCGGTCAAGAGCAGGCACGGCAGTTCTGGCTTGGTTCGCCGAAGCTCCAAGATGAGCTCCGGGCCGCGCATCGTCGGCATCACGAGATCCGTCACCACGCAGTCGAATGCCCAGGGCTCACCTGCGAGGTCGAGCGCCTCTGCTGCGGTACCGACACTCGTCACCGAATCGAAGGCCTCGCAGAGCGTGTGTTCCAGGGTGCGCCTCACGAGATCGTCGTCGTCGACGAGCAGGAGCCGAGCGTCTCTGAAGGTGGGATCGACAGAGGTGTGAGCGAGAGAGGTCCGATCACGGTCTGATCCGAGTGGAGGTGCAGCCATGACGCGATCCTGTGTTGTGAGCGTCGGACCGTCAAGCGGATCGAAGGATGTCAACTGGTACGAACGGCGAAGCTGAGCAACGAGTCGACGGTCAGCGCAGCAGTCGCTGTACGGAAGGCGAACAATAACTTGACGAAGTGGAAAGTTATCGGCATAGTTGCCGGTATGGAAAGTTATGACACCAACCTCCCGGAACCCACCGAAGTCAGCTCCCAGTTGGCCGAAGCCGAGCGACTGTCCACCCTCGCTTGGACCGAGGCCGAGGACATGCCTCGGTGGATGTACCCGGCCGCCGGCATCTGGTTCGCGGGAGTCATCGCCTCGCTGCGGCTGATGTGGGACAACCCATGGTGGATTGTCGCCCTCGTGGTTTTGCTGGCACTGGAGGGTGCGGCCATCGGCTGGATCACGTCGATGCGGAGGGCCAACCCGAACCTGCGCTCGGCTCCGCCCGAGTTCCAACGTGTGCTCACCGGCTACCTCATCGGGCTGATGGTCGTGGTTGGCGCCACGATGGCGCTGCTCGAATGGTCCGTCGTGGGCGGCGTGGTCTTCTGTGCGGCGACGTCCACCGCTGGACTCGTGCTCTATCGAGCACATTGGTACCGGGCCGTCGACGCAACACGGGCACGGGTCTCGGCTCAGTGAGCATTGCCGACCTCGACCCACTGATCCACGCCCCCAAGCGTCTCGGGGCGATGGCGCTTCTCGCCGGTGCTGATCGAGCCGAGTTCTCGTTCCTGAGGGACCATCTCGATGTCAGCGATTCGGACCTCTCGAAACAGATGAAGGCGCTCCAGGAAGCCGACTACGTCGAAATCAAGAAGACGGGCCACGGACGCAACAGTTCAACAACCTTCAAAATCACTCGAGCTGGGCGCAAGGCACTGGCGGCACATCTGGCCGCACTGCAATCGATCATCGGCGACGCCGTGCCGGCGAACGACTGATCCCGCCAGCGGTCAGTTGGCGTCGAGCTGATCTGACTAGTTCAGCGATGCGTCGTCGGGGAAGTGCGCGAACCAGGCCAGCTCGCCACCGTTTCGTCGCAGGACATTGGCCCACAATCCGAGAGGGTCATCGAAGAAGAGATCGGCCAGCAGACCATCGACGACCCACCACGCCTGGTTGGCGATCTCACCTTCGAGCTGGCCCGCACCCCAGCCCGCATACCCGGCGAACACCCGCACTCGGTTGACCGCCGGGCCCGCTTCGGGCTGCCGGTCCAAATCGAGGGTGTGGAGCCCCAAGATCAGCTCCCCATCCGCGTCGGGAGTTGCGCCGAGTGCGATCAGCGAGTTCCGCTCGACGGGACCGCCGGCGAAAACCACACCCGGCCCACTGGCGAGATCGGCCCAAGCGGGAAACGCGTCCTCGACCAAAAGCTCGGACGGGCGATTGAGGATCAGGCCCAACGCTCCGTCGGCGTTGTGCTCGAGCAGGAGTGTGATGGTGCCGTCGAATGCATCGGCATGAACTGCGGGTCGCGAGATCAACAACTGGCCACTGAGCGACAGACTCACGGCGGAGAGCCGCCGAGGATCGCTTCGGTCGACGAGGTCCCGATGCGGGTGGCGCCGGCCTGCATGACGGCGACTGCGGCGTCCCACGTACGCACGCCACCGCTCGCCTTCACACCGAGGCGGCCGCCAACCGTTGCCGACATCAGCTCGACGGCCGCGATGGTGGCACCTCCACCTGGGTGGAATCCGGTCGAGGTCTTCACGTAGTCGGCGCCGGCCGTCTCTGCCGCTTCGCAGCACTTGACGATCTCCTCGTCGGTCAGCGCCGCAGACTCGATGATCACCTTCAACACATTGGGAGCATCGACGCTCGCTCTGACGGTGGCGATGTCGTCGATCACGGCGTCCCACGTTCCGGCCTTGACCCGACCGAGATCGAGCACCATGTCGATCTCGGTCGCCCCGAGCTCGATCGAACGTGCGGCCTCGAACGCCTTGACCGCGGGCTGATGTGACCCGGAAGGGAATCCGCAGACAGTGGCGAGGTGGATGCCGTCGTCGAGGAGTCCGGCAGCGAGCGGGAGTCGCGATGGCGAGATACACACGGCCGCGACCGAGAATCGGTTGGCCTCGGCGCACAATGCAGCGACGTCGGCATCAGTGGCGATGACCGACAACAACGTGTGGTCGATGGCGGCGGCAACTTCGGCGGCGGTGAAGGTCTGGGCTGATCCACGCTCGGTCATGAGCGCAAACGCTAGCGAGGGTCAGACCTTCTCCCATGGCGAGCGCTCCGGTGCCGCAGCGCCGCAGAACTGGCACTTGTCAAGACTTGCCACCACCATCGCACCGCAGCTGCATTTCGAGCCGCGAACCTTTCGACGTCCATCACGTTCCCCATCGGCCATGTCGAGCTCGTGGACCCGATACGCCAGGTGGGCGTCGGTCAGACCGGTGGTCTCACACACCAGTTGCCACAGCGCCTCATTGAGAGTCAGGAGCCGCTCGACTCGCATCTCGAGATCGTGGATCTGTTGATCGGCTCGACGGGCTTGGCGCACGGTCTCGTCTGCGGCGAAACCAGCCGC
Organism: uncultured Acidimicrobiia bacterium; assembly: GCA_965530755.1. Lineage (GTDB taxonomy): Bacteria > Actinomycetota > Acidimicrobiia > Acidimicrobiales > SZUA-35 > SZUA-35. The sequence goes on from CBESNA010000041.1 coordinate 26,314, forward strand.
AGCCTGAGTCGACTTGATCTGCTTCCTCTGCACAAGGTCGTACATGTCCATGAAACCAACATCGGATCGAACACGGTGCGACTTGACATTCGGCGCCCCCAGCGTCCCCGTGGAAGAATGCCCTCTATGACTGCACGCGACGATTGGCAGACCCAGTACGACGCCACCAACCTCCGCAAAGAGACGTTCGAAACCATGTCCGGTGTTCCGGTCGAGGCGGCCTACGGCGACGATGACGGGCCCTTCCCCGGACAGTTCCCCTACACGCGTGGCATTCACGCGTCGATGTACCGCAGTCGTCTCTGGACGATGCGCATGTTCGCCGGTTTCGGCACCGCTGAGGACACGAATGTCCGCTTCAAGCAGATCCTGGCCAACGGTGGTGGCGGACTCTCGACCGCGTTCGATCTCCCGACACTGATGGGCCGCGATTCCGACGATGACTTCTCGCTCGGCGAAGTGGGCAAGGCGGGCGTCGCCGTCGACACCCTGGCCGACATGGAGGATCTCTACGCCGACATCGACCTCGCGTCGGTGTCGACGTCGATGACGATCAACTCGCCGGCTCCGATCCTGCTCGCGATGTACATCGCTGTCGCCGAGGGCAACGGGGCCGATCGGGCCCAACTCGCGGGCACGCTCCAGAACGACATTCTCAAGGAGTACCAGGCTCAGAAGGAGTTCATCTTCCCGCCGCGGCCGTCGATGCGTCTCGTCACCGACCTCGTGCAGTTCACTTCGGCCGAGATGCCCCGGTGGAATCCGATCTCGATCTCGGGCTACCACATCCGCGAAGCGGGTTCGACCGCAGCCGAGGAGCTCGCCTTCACACTGGCCAATGGCTTCGCGTACGTCGAGGCGGCTCTGGCGGCAGGGCTCGACGTCGACGACTTCGCCCCGCGGCTCTCGTTCTTCTTCAATGCTCACATCGATTTCTTCGAAGAGATCGGGAAGCTGCGAGCGGCTCGCCGGATCTGGGCCACCACGATGCAGGAACGGTACGGGGCGAAGGACGAACGGTCGCTGAAGCTCCGCTTCCACACGCAGACCGCTGGTGTGTCCCTCACGGCCCAGCAACCCGAGAACAACATCGCCAGGGTGGCGATCCAAGCGCTGGCCGGCGCGCTGGGCGGCACCCAGAGTCTGCACACCGACTCCTTCGACGAGGCGCTGGCCCTGCCGACGGAGAAGGCGGCCCGCATCGCCCTTCGCACCCAGCAAATCGTCGCTCATGAAACCGGCGTCGTCGATGTTGCCGATCCGCTCGGAGGCAGCCATTTCGTCGAGGCGATGACCGATGAGATGGAGCGACAGGCCCGGGAGATCTTCGACACGCTCGACGACTTCGGCGACGGCTCGATTCTCGAAGGCGTCTACAAAGGCATCGACGATGCCTGGTTCCAAGGACGTATCGCCGACTCGGCTTACAGCTTCGAGCGCAAGGTGAACAGCGGCGACCGCATCGTCGTCGGCGTCAACGAGTTCACCGATGGCGATGACGGCGAGTCCAACATCTTGTACATCGGGCCGGAGGTCGAGGAGCGCCAACTCAAGCGGCTGGCAAACGTGAAACACGACCGCAGCGACGCTGAGGTGTCGTCAACGCTGGCCGCGGTGACCGCGGCTGCTGCCGATCCTGCGGCGAACACCATGCCCGTGATCCTCGACGCCGTTCGGGCCTACGCCACCGTCGGTGAAATCGTCGGAGCGCTCGAGGCCGAATTCGGCCGCTGGACCGAGCCCCTCAGCATCTGACCCCCGCCAATCGGGGGGGTCAGGAGACGACGGCCTGCACGGCGGCCGCTACTTCGTCTGACGAGGCACCCGGATGCAGAACAGCGGCCACGCCCGCATCGAGCAGACGCTGCACGTCCCGCTCCGGAATGATGCCGCCCACCACCACCGGGATCGACGCCTTCTGTTCGGCCAACAACTCCACCACCTTCGGTGCCAACGTGAGATGTGCACCCGAGTGCATCGACAGCCCGATCACGTCGACGTCTTCGTCGATCGCCGTCGCCGCCACCATCTGCGGCGTCTGTCGAAGCCCGGTGTAGATCACCTCCATGCCGGCATCGCGCAGGATCCGGGCCACGATCTTCACACCGCGGTCGTGGCCGTCCAGGCCCACCTTTGCCACCAAAACCCGAGTCGACATGGCTTGGGATCGTAGGACCTCGGCTCCGTCGGGGCCAGAACCCGACCACGCAGGAGCATCCCACGCGCTCTATCCTCATCAGATGCGAGTCCTGACGAAGGCCAACGACACCTGCTGGTGCGGTAGCGGCAAGAAGTTCAAGCGTTGCCACAAATACTCCCAGGAAGCCATCCGGCCCGGGACCATCACCCCAGTGCGCGATGTTCCATCGACCATCGATCAGCCCATGTGGGCGGGCGGCAAACCCAACGAGCGTTGGGACGAGGACTGGGTGAAGACCCCCGACATCATCGAACGGATGAAACGAACGGGTCGCCTCGCCGCCGACACGCTCAACTACCTCGGCACCCTCGTGGAGCCCGGCATCACGACAGAGGAAATCGACGCTGCGTGTCACGCCCGCGCCATCGAGGTCGAGGCCTACCCCAGCCCTCTCATGTACCCCGGCAGCGTCGACCCCTTCCCGAAGTCGCTCTGCACCTCGGTCAACGAGGTCATCTGCCACGGCATCCCCGACAACCGTCCGCTCCGCGACGGCGACATCGTCAACTTCGACGTCACGCTGTTCAAAGAGGGCGTGCACGGCGACACCAACGCCACGTTCTTCGTTGGCGACATCGATGAGGACTCCAGGCGTCTCACCACCGTCACCCGCGACGCCACGATGAAGGGCATCGAGGCAGCGAAGCCCGGCAACCCGATCAACGAGATCGGGCGTGCCATCCAGCAGTACGCCGAAGGAGCCGGTTTCGGGGTCGTGCGCGATTTTGTCGGCCATGGCATCGGCGAGCAGTTCCACACCGACCTCCAGATCTGCCACTACTACCACCCACGGCTCACCGACATCATCGAGCCCGGGATGACTTTCACGATCGAACCCATGATCACGCAGGGCAGCTACCGAGCCCGCATGTGGGACGACGGGTGGACCGCGGTCACGGCCGACGGTGGGCGCACCGCTCAATTCGAGCACACCATTCTGATCACCGACGACGGTCCTGAGATCCTCACCACCCCGACCGACACGTCAACCCACCCCTTCTGGGCGCTGTAGCTCTCAGGGCTTTGCGGACCGGGGCACGCGCTCTCGCGCCGCTGCCTGCGCGACACTGGTTCGATGCGTAGAGGTTTCGCCGGTCTCATCCTGGGTCTGTCGCTGGTGGTTGCATCCATCAGCTGGGCCGGTTTCATCATGTCGAGAACGGTGCTCGACCCCGGTCGTTCCGAGCGACTGTCGGTGCAGATGTTCGAGAACGAGGAGCTCAGATCGGTGCTCGTGTCGCGACTCGCCGAGAGCCTCGGCGCAGCGCTGCCGGGTGACGTCGTGGTGCCGAGTCAGACGCTCGAAGCCGCAGCGTCACTTGCCCTCGACAACCCCGACGTCCAGGCCCTCGTCCAGACTGCGATCGTCGACACCCACCGATCCGCGCTCGAAGGTGACGTGCAACCGGTCGTGATCGACAGCGCCATCCTCAGCGAGACCCTTCGAAGCTCGCTCGTGGCCACCAATCCGAATCTCGAGGCGGTCCTGCCCCAGCTACCGTCTGCCAGCATCGAATTGCCCACCACGGGCCTGAATCTGTTGGGCTCGCTGAAGGGCTTTGTCGACCAGGCGACGATCCTCGCTGGGCTGGCGGCAATCATCGGGGCAGCAACGGCGTTGGTCGTCACCAGCGACCGCCCAGCCATCCTTCGACGGGTCGCATTCTGGGCGCTCGGTGCATCGCTCTTCTGGTTGATCGTCGCGTTCGGCGTTCCGTTCCTCGCAGGCCTCATCGGACCCGCGTCCTCCGCCTTGATCACTGCGGCCATCGATGTCTTCTTCGGAGCGATGGTCCCACCGGCCATCGTGATGGCGGCCACCGGAGTCGGCCTCTTCGCCGTCTCGATCTTCTGGGACTCCTTTGCGGCTCGACAACCAGCCCGCGTCGCCCAGCCGGCCCGTGCCCCGCGCGGTACCGGCGCCAAGACCACGGCGACCCGTCTCGGTGCCGCCAGCTCCCCTCCCCCGGTCGAGTCCTACGGGCAGCCGGTGCATCGTCAGCCGATCGACCAGACCGTCGTCCAGTCCTTGCCGGTCTCCGAGCAGCCGACCGCACGGCCCGGCCCAACCGCAGCAGCCATGCCGACGATCGATTCGCATTCCGCCGGAGCGAGTGAGGGTCAGACGACTCCGGCACGAGAACCGATCTGGATCGAGGGCCGGGGATATGTCGATCCGGATGATCCGACGATTCCGCCGGCCAGCAGGCCGACCTGAGCGTCGCTACCGTTCGGCCATGGACCCGCTGAACGATTTCGATCGCACCGAAGCCACGTACGACGGCATCACCAAGACCGTGTACCGGAAGGGCTCCGGTCCCGGTGTCGTGCTCATGACCGAGATGCCGGGCATCACCCCGACAGTGGCCGACTTCGCACGACGCGTCGTCGACATCGGGTGCACCGTGGCGATGCCGTCCCTCTTCGGGACTGACGGCCGCCCGCTCAGCAATCGAGCGCTGATCGCCACGATGCCCAAGGCCTGCGTCAGCAGTGAGTTCCACGCCCTGGCAACAGGCAAGGCCTCACCGGTGACGGTGTGGCTGCGCTCTCTCGCCGCATCGCTCCACGAGGAGTGCGGTGGGCCCGGAGTCGGCGCCATCGGCATGTGTTTCACCGGTGGCTTCGCGTTGGCAATGATGGTCGACGACGTCGTCGTCGCCCCGGTCCTCAGCCAGCCAAGCCTTCCGCTGGCCATCGGGAGCAAACGAGCGAGCGACCTCGGTGTGTCCCCGGAGGACCTCGCCATCGTCAAACGGCGTGTCGATGGCGGTTGCCCGGTGCTCGGATTGAGGTTCACCGAGGACCGGGCCGTCGGCACCCGGTTCGACACGCTCCGGTCCGAGCTGGGTGATGGTTTCATCGCAATCGAGATCGACTCCTCACCGGGCAACCCTCACGGATTCGCCCGGAGCGCGCACTCTGTGGTGACGACCGAGGTCGTCGAGACTCCTGGGCACCCCGCGTACGACGCTGTCCAGCGGGTCCTCGACTTCTTCCGAACGCAGCTCGAGTTGGCGCCTGGAACCGACGATCGAGGCTGACCTCAGCCCGGCAGTTCTTGGTCGATCCAGTCGACGATGGCGGCAAGCACATCAGCTTGTTCCGGCTCGTTCATGCACTCATGACGTAGCCCGTCCCAGACCTTTCTGGTGACTCCGGGCAGCCGACCCAGCGCCTCGGATGCCGATGGCGGAACCAGTCGGTCCTCCGCCCCGTGCAGCACGTAGGCCGGCACCCGGATGCGATCGAGTGATGCGGCCGCTGCCGTCATGGTCCTGAAGATCTCGTTACCGAGAGCGGCGGTTGCTCCTGCGATGACCAGTGGGTCGTCGAGGTAGGCCCGCTGCACAGCGACGTCGCGCGACAACAACTCGCCCTCGATCTTCGACGGAATGTGTTGCTTCGGCAACACCCGGCTGAGCACGGGCGCGACCACTTTCTGCCATCCAGGGACGACGGCTTCGAGCGCAGGGGCGCTGATGACCGCGAGGTCGGGTTGGGGTCGATCGCCCTCGAGATAGGAGGTGACGACCAGACCGCCGAGCGAATGGCCGAGCAGGATCACCGGAACACCAAGTGTCCGTCGTTCGGCCAACAGGACCTCGAGGTCGTCCAGATACTGGTCGAACGACTTCACGAACGCCCTGCGACCCCCGGACTGGCCGAACCCACGCTGGTCGTACCCCAGCGTGTCGATGCCACGCTCGGCGAAGAACGCGCCGACATGCTCATATCGGCCGGAGTGCTCACCGATGCCATGCACGATCAGCATCGCTGCTCGTGGTGCCTCCGCTCGCCAGTGACGGCGGAGCTGGGTGAAGCCGTCTGTCGTTGAGGAGAGTTCGGTCTCTGAGGTCGGCACCGAATCAGACTAGACGCCGACGGGTCTCGCCCATGGCCGCATCAGCGCGATCTCCCGAGCAGACTGGGCTCGATGACTTCATCCTCGGAGACCACGAGCGCAGCACGCCGGGCGACAGCGGTGCCGCTGGAGCGGCTGGCCGCCGTCGGCATCGGTGGCGCAGTTGGCAGCGGCGTGCGCTACGGAGCCGTGTCGCTCGACCGAAGTCCGTCGCTCACGATTCTGGTCGTCAACGTGGTCGGATCGGCGCTGCTCGGCGCGCTGATCGCTCACCGGTCTCGCCGCGGCGCGCACGGCCTCGAGGATCGATGGACAGCCCTTGTCGGGATCGGGTTCTGCGGCGGACTCACGACGTTCTCCACTCACGTCGTCGACGTGGCCGATCGGATCGCCGACGGCGGATGGGCGAATGGTTCCCTTTCGCTCGTCGCCACCACCGTTCTCTGCGTTGCGGCCGCCATGACCGGCCATCGATTGCTCGATGCACTCGACGACACTGCAGCATCATGATCTGGGTAGCCGTGGTCGTGCTCGGTGCGGTCGGCGCCGTGCTCAGGGCTGTCGTCGCCGAACGCCTCCCGCCTCTGGTGGCAACGGCGTCGGTCAATGTGGCGGCTGCGTTCTTCCTCGGATGGGCCGTCACCTTCGATGGGGTCCTCGGAGCCGGTCTTCGGATCGGGCTCCTCGGAGCGCTGTCGACCTGGTCGACGCTGGCCAATCAACTTGCCGAGCTCGGACGCGAACGCCGTTGGGTCGAGGCCGCTGCGTACCTCATTGCGACCCTCGTCGCCGGTGTGGGCGCAGCATGGATCGGACTCGGGCTGAGCTGAGCTGAGCTGAGCTGAGCAAGGAGCCCGTTGCTACTCCTGCCCTGCGTCGTCCAGCTCGGCACAGGGATACTCGAAACGGTTGACTTCGTTCCCGTCGGCGTCAGCGATGACGACCACGCCGAGCTCGCGCTCGGGATGCAGTCGACACTGCTCCTTTGCGAACTCGACCAGCTGGCTGCGAGCCTGCGCGTTCGGGTCCTCGTCCGGCAGGGTCGGCGGCACGGCCGTGGTGGTCGTCGCATCGAAATCGATGGGCGACGACGACTCGCTGGTGCACGATGCGCCGAGCGCGATACACAACGCAAGCGATGCGAGCGTGCGTGACCGAAGGGCAACCATTCGGAGAGGATATGAGATTGAACCCGATGCCATCGGTCGGGGTGGCTACGGTGCCGTGGTGGAAATCGACGAATCCCAGCGACCGACCGATGGGAGCGCGGTGGATGCCATCGTTCCCTTGCCTCGTCGGGTGGTCGTCGGACTGTCCATCGGGCACGGGGGCATGTCGATCCTCATCAATCTCCTGGGCATTCTGTTGGTGTTCTTCTACCTTCCACCAGCGTCTGCCGGCCTTCCCCAACTCGTCACAGACGCGACCTTCCTCGTTGTGCTCAACGCCATCGTGCTGGTTGCGGCCGCCGGCCGCCTCACCGACGCCATCACCGACCCGCTGATCGCTGCCTACTCCGACCGGAGTCGGCATCCGAGAGGCCGTCGGATCCCGTTCATGACCCTGGCCGCCGTTCCGGCTGCGGTCCTGACGGCACTCATGTTCACGCCGCCGTTCACCCACACCAGCGGATGGAACATCGTGTGGCTCCTCGGCGTCCAGTTGCTCCTCTACGTCGCCCTCACGGCGTACGTCACCCCCGCGTTCTCGCTCGTAGCCGATCTCGGACGGACGCCGAACGAGCGACTCGATCTGGCGACCTGGACATCGGTCGCCTGGGCTGGGGGGATCGTGGTCGCAGCAACAACGCCATTCCTGTCGACGGTGTTCGTCGGCGTCGGACTGTCCACGGTTCGAGCCTGGCAGGTGTCAGTGGTCCTGGTGTGTGTCGTTGCCGCTATCGGCATGCTCGTCCCGAGATTCACCATCGACGAGCGCATCTGGGCCGCTCGCGACGCTCCGGCTCAGGCACCACTGGCGGCATCGCTGCGACGTGTGTTCGGAAATCGCTATTTCCGCTATTACGTCGCGGCTGACCTCGCCTACTTCTGCGGTTTGATGATCATTCAGACCGGTCTGCTCTACTACGTCACGGTGCTGCTCGAATTGGACGAAGAACTCACCGGACCACTGCTGTTGTTGATGGTGGTGGTCGCCATGCTGCTGTATCCAGCCGTCAACTCCATCGCCAAGTCACACAGCGGAAAACGCTTGGTGGTCTTCGCGTTCGCCATCGCCGCATTCGACTTCATCGGAGTGGTGTTTCTCGGCCGCTATCCGTTCCCCAACTGGCTCGAAGCAGTGTTGTTGATCGTGATCTTCTCGGTGCCGTTCGCCATCCTCAGCGTGATCCCTTCGTGGATCCTCACCGACATCGCCGAACACTCAGCCAACACGACCGGCGAGGCATCGGCGGCCATGTTCTTCGCCGCTCGTACCTTCTTGCAGAAGATGAGCCAGACCATCGGTGTGATCCTCTTCGCGCTCCTGACCTCATTCGGGCGCGACATCGGCGACGACCTCGGCATCCGATTGTCCGGCTTGGCCGGCGTCGTGCTCTACGGCCTCGCAGCGCTGTTGTTCCTCGGCTACGACGAGGAGACGTTGCAGTCCGAGCTCGGTCAGGCAGCGCCAGACCGCCGAACGATCAACTCGGGCTGAACAGCAGCGGGGCCCGGCCCCGACCGGTGTGCTTCTGATCGGGGCCGTGGTCCTTCAGTGTCCCGGCCTCGGTCATTTCACCGATCACCTTGCGAACCGTCGCCGTCGATGCGCCTGACGCCCGCTCGAGTTGGGCGATGGTGAACATGCCATCGGGAATCGCTGCCCGAACGGCATCGGGCGAGACTCGACGCCGACGCTTGCCCCCGGTCGTTGAACTCGCTGTCTTGACATGCACGATGCCCGCGTCCGCCAGGACGTCGGCCGGCACCCCGAACGCGACGAACGCCTCCGGCGTCACGCCGTTCTCGCTCGCCCACCCGGAGGCGTGCACGATGAACAGCTCGCGATGATGCGAACCGTCGACCGCCTCGAGCGCTTGCAGACGCGACAGTGCCTTGAGGCGATCGAGAGGATCGGCCGCCGACTCGGACTCCTCGGTTGCGCGTGCGATCGCTTCGTGGTCATGCACAGAAGACGGGTCTTCCAACCAACGTAAATAGGAACGAACTGCTTCTTCTGATGACGACATGATCACTCCGCGCGTATGTTGATGAACAACCAACGATAACGGGATTGTGTATTGCAAAAACAACAGAACTCGCCACGAGGGCGAGTTCTATGTTGGTACCCCGTACGGGATTTGAACCCGTGCTACCGGCATGAGAAGCCGGCGTCCTAG
>CBESNA010000042.1:0-34574 GCA_965530755.1 uncultured Acidimicrobiia bacterium
CGGCGACGGCGTCGGCTCGACATCGACAACCGGGACCACGTCGGGTGCTCCGTCGACCTCGACAACCTCCCGGTCGTCGTCTGAATCCATCACGGCTGAAGTGGGGTTGCCCGGCACCTCCAACTCGATCGCTGCGGACTGTGCTGAGAACAACTCCTCACCATCGTCGAACGCAACGACGCTCACGCTCCGGCGGCCCGGCTCGACGCTCACCGACGCACTCGTCGCGCCGCGCACCGTGTCCCGATAGGCACCGTCGACATAGACGTTGTATCCGTCCACCCGAGCATCATCTGCGTCGTTCCACGAAACGAGGACCGCTCGCGCCGATGCCGAGGCGCGCACGCCGCTCGGGGCGGCAATCGGGCCAACCGGCACCGACAGCGCCGGAGTAGCCGCGAGCGTCACCGAGACCGCAGGCGACTGGGGCGAGAACAGGGCCTCGTCGTCATCGAATGCGACGACGCTGATCTGGTACGAACCGGAACCGAGGTCCGAAAGCGATCCCCGAGTCACCCCCTTGACCGTGAGTCGGTAGCCGCCGTCGACGTAGATGTTGTAGCCATCGACACGTCCGTCCACGGACGGGTTCCACGACACGTCGACCGTCGAGTCATCGACCGAAGATGCCGAGACTCCCGTCGGTGGCTCAGGAAGGGCCGATGCGGCAAGAGCTCCGCTCGAGCCGAGATGCAGGGCCGAAACTCCGGCCGCGAGACCAACAATTGCCTTCTTCATTTCCATGTGCCTTCCGTCGACTACATCCCGCGCCGTGGTGGGTCACCACAAGGGGTCAGACGCACGACCGGGGAGCCCGGGGGGACATACACAGAAGAAATGTGATCACCAGTGTCGGAGGTCGACCGGCCAACGATCGACGATCGTCTCGCCATCGACCAGCCACATGTCCGTGTGGCGAGCGACGGTCGGGTCGACGTGTGCCGGCTGGAGTCTGACCTGATCGCCGACCTTCCAGGCCGCAGGCTCATCGGGAATGAGCGTGACGTGCTCATCAGAGCAGTACATGACCTGACCGTGGGCCCACGACGGGTTGCCGTGGTCCATACCCTGCGCCTTCAACCCGGCGTCAGCGATCACCCACCCCTTGGGGTGAATCGAGATCACCGTCGCCAGGATCTCGAGGGCGATCGAGAACGGGAGGTCGAGCCCGTCGTACTGGGTGTCCATCAAGCAGTAGCTGCCGGCCTGGATCTCGGTGCACCACGTGTTGGTGTCGGATGTGCCTGTGCCACCGCCGGACACGATGTCACCTCCGACGACGTCGGCGGCTTCGAGAAGAAGCGCCATCGATGCCTCGACTTTCTCGATGCGTTCCTGACGGTTCTCGACCATCATCAGGTGGCCCTCGTATCCCATCACTCCTCGCACGTCGAGGCCGACTCGCCGAGCCCGTTCTGCCAGCCGGCCGGCGTCCTCGGGCGCACATCCGCATCGAGGCAGCCCGACGTTCACGTCGATGAGCACCGATCGCACCCCGCCCAGAATGGCGGCGTCGAGAGTTGCGTCGCTGTCGACAGCAAGGGTGATCTGTGCCCGGTCGGACAAGGCACCGAGGCGGGCGGTGTCCAGTGTCTCGTTCGCCAGCAGCAGATCCGAGGTGAAACCGGCGGCCACCATGCCCTCGATCTCTCGCGGCGTCGCGGCGCAGAACGCAGTGTGCCGATCAGCGGCCAATCGTTTTGCCAGCGCAGTCGACTTGAACGCCTTCACGTGTGGTCGGAGCTCCAGCGCCGGTCGTACCGAATCCATCGCCGCACAGTTCGCCTCGAAGACAGCCGACTCGACCACAAGGGCCGGCGTCGTCAGATCAGTGGTCATGCCCGGCTCGCCAGGCACCCGGCGACGACGGCGCAGCACGGCCGGCAGGTCACCCGATGTCAGCGCACGATGAACAGTGAGGGCAACCGTCGGGTCATCGAGGTACCCCTCGATCTTGTGATGGTTGGACGTGGTGTTGTCGACCGTGCCGTGGTTCAGGATCGCCGGCGAGACGGGGAAGTGGCGCTGATCGAGCGGATACAGCGCAACCACGTCGCGTGTGTCGTAGGCGTTCAGCCAGTGACCGATCGTCGGCGGATGCAGCATCGGGCTGACGGCCTTGCGAATGGCAGTGACGCCGAGCGGAGAACCGATGCTGACGAATGCAGCAACGTCGTAGTCATGCTCGAGACCCCCGTGGGCGAGGAGGTTGTAGGCGATGACCGAACCCAGCGAGTGAGCGATGACCACGATCCTGTCGTCCGGACTGCACTGGTGAAATGCAGCGGCGACGACGCCGTCGATCTCAGCCCGAATCGCATCGTCCTTCAGGTATTGGGCCACATCGCTGGTCGCATACGCAACGCTTGCCCCGCTGGCTCCCGGGACGAAACGATCGAGGATCGACAGGCCGGTGTGCACCCACTCCCAGGTGAGCGCTCCGCCGCCCTTCGCCACCTCGATGGCCCCCTCGTCGACGCGGTCATGGTCGATCTCGGCATCGATCGCCTCGGCTGACACCCCGGAAGCGTCGAGGACTTCTCCCAACACTTCACGACCGAAATGCGCCGTGTCGTCTGCATCTCCACCAGCGCCCGCCTCGTCGCCCATCATCGCGTCGGCCTCGTCGAGGGAGTCCTCACGAGTCAACTCGTGAAGGGCGTCGCCGAAGTAGGGAAAGATCGTGTCGTCCAACGAGATCGGCGCGTCGAGTCCGACTCGAGTAAACCCCTCGACGACGGCATCGAACCATTGTCGTTTGAGCTCGACCGGGTCGCGGCCCTGTTGGTTCCGACCGTGAATGAAGATCAGTTTCGTGGCCACGACGACCAGTGTGGCACCGCTGACGCCCGATCGACGGGCGTGGATCAGTGGCCGGCGTTGACCTTGCCCGTGTTGCGGGCGTGGAGGTCGAGCGCGTGCCGGTTGAGACCGACGAGATGCGCCTCGATGTCGAGATCAGCAAACTTGGCCACGACCTGATCGAGTGCAGCCACGGCTGAGGTATCCCAGATTCGAGCTTCGGAGAGGTCGATCTCGACTCGCTTGACCTTCACGTTGTGATAGTCGAACGAACGCACCAGATCATTGGTCGATGCGAAGAAGAGTTCGCCGCTGACGGCGTAGAGCCGCTCGACGTTGTCTGGGTCGGTCACGCTGGTGACCTTCACGACCTCAGAGATGTGTCGAGCGAACGAAACGGCGGCGAGAACGACGCCGGCGCCGACGCCGTACGCCAGGTTGTGGGTGAGCACCACGACAGCGACGGTCACGATCATGATGGCGATCTCGGGGCGTGGTGTGTGTTGGAGCGTGTCCAGTTTGATGCTGTTCCAGCTGAACGTGCTGATCGCAACCATGATCATCACGGCAACCAGTGCCGCCATGGGGATCTGCGCCACGAGGTCGCCGAGCACCAGGATGAGGATCAGCAGGAACAGTCCGGAGGCAAGTGTCGAGAGGCGGGTGCGTCCGCCCGACCGATAGTTGATCATGGACTGGCCGATCATGGCGCAGCCGGCCATTCCGCCGAGGAAGCCCGTGGCGACGTTGGCGATGCCCTGACCACGGGACTCACGATTCTTGTCGGACGGGTCGTCGGTGAGGTCATCGAGGAGCTGAGCGGTGAGGAGCGACTCGAGGAGCCCGACGAATGCCAGCGTGATGGAGAAGGGAAGAATGATGCCGAGCATCTCGAAGGTCAGAGGAACGTCCGGCAGGCTGACGAACGGCAGCGCCGATGGCAGCTCGCCCATGTCACCGACGGTCGGCAGGTCGAGATTCCAGAACATCGCGGCGCCGGCCAGGGCCACGATGGCCACCAGAGGTGACGGGATGGAGGTCGTGAGGCGGGGCAAGCCGTAGATCAGGGCGAGGCCGATGCCGATGAAGGCGAGGTTCAGGGGTAGCTGGCTCGACCCGTTCTCGCTGTCGGAGAGCACGATGTGGGGGATCTGGGCCATGAAGATCAGAATCGCAAGCGCGTTCACGAAGCCCACCATCACGGTGCGGGGGACGAATCGCATCAGCTCGCCGATCCCGAGGTAACCGAGGCCAATCTGGAAGAGGCCGGCCAGGATCGTGGCGGCGAAGAGATAGGTGACGCCGTACTCCTCGACGAGAGGAACCAGGACCAGCGCCATGGCACCGGTGGCGGCCGAGATCATGCCGGAGCGGCCGCCGGCGATCGAGATGATGATGGCGATCGAGAAGGAAGCGTAGAGGCCGACCTTCGGGTCGACGCCGGCGATGATCGAGAACGAGATCGCTTCCGGGATCAGCGCCAGGGCCACGACGAGGCCGGACAGGAGATCGGTGCGCGGGTTCGACAACCATTCGGCGCGGAACGTTTCGGCGCGCGTTGGCGCTGCGATGGTGCTGATGCTCATGGATCCTTCAGATGGTGCGAACGAGGGGCAGCCTGAAGTCGCTTCGTTGCACTCAACTCATCGGACGCCGCAGGCGACCCTATGAGCCATGTGAGCCGAATGACCGGGTCATTGGTCACAGTTGGCAACGACGAGGGGCAGCGGGCCACTGTCACAGGGCATCGCGAAGATGGTGCTCAGGTTCCCACCGAGATCGGAGATCATTTTCATGGCCCAGTTCGCAATCCAGCTCAGCAAGGGCGAGACCATCACCATCAGCGAGGCCGACACGTACCAGTTCGAGGGCCCGCTCACCACGTTCTTCTCCACCGGCTCAAGCCGCCAGATCATCGACTCGTGGAGCACTCGGGTGGCGTCGTATCGCACCGCGGACATCGTGTCGATCGAACGGTTTGACCTGATCCTGTCGCTCGAAAGCGGCGAGGACCCCGCGCCCGACACCACTGCTGTGGCGTCGGGAGCCGACCCGGCCGACATCGACATCCGTGGCCTCGTCGCTGCCTGACCTCTGCAAGGATCGCGTCATGACCGCCGCACCGATGGACCCATCGACCCTCGATCCGTCGATGGCGCAGGTCGAATTCCACACAGTCGAACGCGCCAGTCCAGACCACGGGCCGATCAGTCTCAACGTCGCCGTGCTCGGACCCGCCGACGGTGAGTTGATCCTGTGCGTGCACGGTTGGCCAGAGAACTGGTACTCGTGGCGTCACCAGATGGCCCACTTCGCCGAACAGGGCTTCCGAGTAGCAGCGATGGACGTTCGCGGCTATGGCAGAAGCAGCCGCCCGGAGCCGATCGAGGCGTACCGCCTCACCGAGTTGTGCGGCGACACCGCAGCCGTTGTCGAGGCCCTGTCACCGGGTGCACCGGCCGTCTTGTTCGGCCACGACTGGGGTGCCCCGATCGTGTGGAACACCGCCCGCCTCCACCCCGAGGTCGTCCGAGCCGTCGCCGGGATGAGCGTTCGCTATTCGCCATCCACGTCCGGCGACCCGATGGAGTTCTGGGATCTCGTCCATCCCGATCGGTTCTTCTACATGCGCTACTTCCAGGAGCCAGGCGTGGTCGAAGCCGCCTTCGACCTCGACCGCGCAGCTGCGTTGCGCAAGATCTACTACGCAGCCTCAGGTGACAGCCCCGTGGAGGCGTGGACCGCCGAACGGCCGGTCGACACAGCCATGCTCGACGCTCTCGAGGATCCCAATCCTGCGCCGGCATGGATGGACGCCGCCGCAATCGACGCGATGTTGTCCTTCCACGGCGACGGTCCGATGCACGGATGGTTCCATCGGTATCGGGCGCAGTATCTCGATGGCGACGACATCGAACCCATCGGTCACCCGGTACTCACGCACCCAACCTGCTTCATCGCCGGAGCCGATGACATCGTCCGCCACTTCGTACCGGGGATGGATCTCTTCGCCGATCCCGGCGAAGCCTGCGGCGATCACCGTGGCACGACACTGGTCGAAGGGGCGGGACATTGGGTCCAACAAGAGGCACCCGTCCAGACCAATCAGGCCCTGACGGCTTTCCTCGCTACACTCTCGCAAACCTCGGAGAGGTGACAGAGTCCGGTCGATTGTGCCTCCCTGCTAAGGAGGTGTGGGTTCACGCCCACCGTGGGTTCAAATCCCACCCTCTCCGCCAGGTGGATGTCCATGACATCCCCGAAGCCCGAACCCTTCGGGGTTCGGGTTTCGCCGTTTTAGGCCACCCACCTCGCGCAGCTCAAAGAGTCGGCAGCTCGGGAGGGCAGGGAACTACGATCCCACCCATGGCACATCGGGGCGCTCAGGGCGAAGCCAGCCGATCGGAAGGTCGCGGTCGCACTGGACACGACGATGCCGCCCCCGATTTGACCAAGGAACTCCTGGATCTCGCCGTCGAGACCACCAGAGGCGGGACGTGCATCATCGATCTTCGGACCGGCCGCCTCGAGACATCCGACGGGTTCGGCGAGTTGTTCGGATTCAGCCCGTCAGAGCCACCCACATCGATCGAACAGCTGCGCGAACGAATCCACCCGGCCGAGGTGAAGCGCATGGCCGATTCGGCCAGACAGGCGATCAAACAGGGAACCGAGTTCTCCGACACTCACCGCGTGGTCTGGCCGGACGGCAGCAAACACTGGCTGATCGGGCGCATTCGATTCCTCTACGACGACGAGGGCCACGCGACGTTGCTCTACGGCTACGTGTTCAGCGCAGACCATCGACAGGCCATCGAGGCCGAGCTGATCCAGGCGGAGGCGAGGCTCAGTCGCACGCAACGCGACGGTCAATTGGGCACGTGGGAGATCGACGTTTCGTCCGGCGTCATCACCCTCTCACCCGAGTTCGCCAGGATGCTCGGGGTGACAGGACGAAAGTACGAGAATCATGTCGTCCTGCAGTCGATCAATGAGGCCGAAAGGCCACTGGTTGATGCGGAGTACCAGCGTGTCTCTCTGCACGGCGGCACGTACGAATCCGAGCACCGGCTGGTCGCCACGAGCACCAGCGAGCAGCGCTGGGTGCGCGCTCGGGGAGAGGCGGTCCGAGATTCCTCGGGCCGGATCGTCAAGATCGTGGGTACGACCAGGGACATCACCGAGCATCGCGAACGACTCGATTCGTTCGAACGCACCTCCCAGCTGCTTCGACTCCTGCAGGAGTCGACGCACGATGTGGTCTTCCAGACCGATGCCGACGGACGCGCGATCCTTTTGAACGAAGCCGGCTGGCATCACATGACCGGTCGACCGACCGGAAGCTGGCTCGGTGACGGCTGGCTCGACGCCCTTCATCCCAGCGACCGGGCGGCCACCAGCGTCGCATGGCAGAGGTCGGTCGAGACAGGAAAACCATTCGACCACGAGCTTCGATTTGCCCATGTCGACGGCTCGGTGCGATGGGCCCTGAGTCGCGTCGTCCCGATACGCGACGACGCGAACCGCCTCACAGGCTTCGTCGGCCACACCACCGACATCACGGCGTTGAAGGCGGCCGAGAATGACCGAAATCAGCTCCAGGCCACACTCGCTCAGGCCCAACGACTCGACGCGATCGGCACCTTGGCCAGCGGAGTCGCCCACGATATCAACAACGCTCTCGCCGTCGTCAGGCTCTCGCTCGAGTTGGCCGGTTCGGGACGAAACGACACCGACAACCGTGCACACTTCGATCGCACCAAGTTGGCGATCGGACAGGCCGAGTCGGTGACGGCGCAGCTCCTCACCTTCGCCCGCCAGGCCAACAAGGCTCGAGTGCCGACCGATCTTCGAGCGCTCGTGGCCGAGACAGTCGGCCTGCTCGAGAAGCTCATCTCCCATGCCGTGACAATCGAGATCGATCTCGGAGCGAGCGAGGTCTGGGTTCTTGGTGACCCGGTCCAGCTCCGGCAGGCCCTGACGAATCTGATCATCAACGCCGGCGATGCAATGCCAGACGGCGGGCCCCTCCGGGTCGAAGTGGACATCAATGCCGGGACGACACCGCAAGCCGCCCTTCGTGTCATCGACGGAGGCGCCGGCATGTCAGAGGAGCATCTGGCCCGGGTCTTCGAGCCGTTCTTCACCACCAAACCTGTCGGTCAGGGCACAGGGCTCGGCCTGGCGGTCACGCACGGAATCATCGGAGCGCATCACGGCACGATCGAGGTCGAGTCCGATCTGGGGCTGGGCACGACGGTCATCTGCCATCTGCCCTCGATCCGACCCCAGAGCAGTATCCCGATCGACTTGACCGAGCCGCCCCCAGCGCGAGGGCACAAAGAGTTGATTCTCGTTGCCGACGACAACGCGCCGCTTCGTGAAGCCGTCGTGATCGGGCTCGAGAGTGCCGGGTACCGCGTGGCATCAACCGGCGACGGCCGTGGGCTGCTCGATCTCGTCTTCGACTCCGACCCTCCCGCGCTGGCCATTCTCGATGTCGACCTTCCCGGCCGCAATGGTGTCGAGTGCGCACGCGTCCTACGCGATCAGCGCCCCGAGCTGCCCGTGATCTTCATCACCGGATCACCCGAGCACCACGATCTCGAGGTCACCGGACCACACGACGACGTCGTGGGCAAACCGTTCGCCCTGAGCGACTTGCTCCATCGAGTCGCAGACCGCATCGAGCCCGACCGGTCACCGGCATCACACATCGGCTGAATCGCTCTCAACAGAGCAACGACCCAGCAGTTGGCGCACCGGCGCACGGACCGTAGATTCGAGACGGTGATTCGCCCCACACTGCACATGGCTCCTTCGGTGAGCACCGGCGACCGCATCACTCCGCCGCCGACCAACGCCCCGAGGCCCCCGTCACTCCTCGTTCCGTGGCTCGCCGCCGGTGTCGGGCTGGCTGCTCTGGCCGCGTGGCCGAATCCGTCGATCACCGACGTGGCCGGCGCCGAAACGCTCCCCGCGGCGACTGGCGTGCAGTCGCACCACGTGCGAGCGTTCACTGCCACGCTGAACGAGACCGCAGTACTCGCTGCACCCACGCCGTCCGCGCCGGGCACATCCGCATCGGCGTCCATCGATCTTGGCGCGCTGGCGGACGCAGCACGGACCGACATCGAGAACCAGTACGGCGGCATCGGCGCCCCGGCCGCCGTGGCTGCGCTGCCCCTCTGGGGCGACCGCACGTTCGCATCGGCGCCAACCCAGCGACCAGAGCCGACCCCAGAACAGTGGGCCGCACTTCGAGCCTGCGAGGCGAGCGACAACTACAGAGTCACGAACGACTCCGGCAAGTATCGAGGTGCGTACCAGTTCGACCTCGCCACGTGGGAGTCCGTCGGCGGCGTCGGCGACCCGTCCGAGGCAACGCCGGACGAACAAGATCTGCGAGCGGCCCTGCTCCACCAACAACGCGGCTCGTCACCCTGGCCGTTCTGCGGCCAACACCTCGACTAACGATCGGCGATGACTCGGCGTCGCGCCGAGCGACCCACCTCGTTGTCAATGATCACGGCGGCGCAGTTACGTCCGGAGGCGCCCCAGACCCCCGCTCCGGGGAAGGTGGCGGCGCCCGTCAGGTACATGCCTTCGATCGGCGTCACGTAGCGAGTGAGCTCACGATCTCGTCCGAGCAACGCGGCAAGTGGTCCGCCGGCAAACGACGTCGCGTGGCCCTGCGGAAGGTGGAAGTCGCGTTCGTAGTGAAGGGGTGTGATCGCCCGCCACTCCTTGATCGAGTCTCGGAACCCCGGTTCGAAGAGCTCGGCGGCCTCGTCGAGCCACCGCTCGGGTTCGGTGCTCTGCTCCCAACCGCCGGTCAGGTGGTATGGCGTGAACAGAACTTCGAGGCTGAGAACGTGCTCGTCGACGTCACCTGACAGCACAACCGAACGATCGTTGATCGACGGGACGTTCAGGAACATGATCGGTCGAGCGAGGACCTCGCCCGATTGCATGAGATGGAAACCCCGGTCGATGTCGGCCAACGACGGCGCCACGATCGTGCTCGGCGACAGGGGGTCGGTGAAACCTGCGGCGGCGAACCGGTCGACGTCGAAGTGTTTCCATGTCGGCAGACCGCTGATGCGGGCATCGATCTTCGACTCGTATCCGGCCTGAGGAGCGCGATTCCTCCACTTGGCCACGAAACTCGACGCCGACCCCGGAGGGTTGTCGAGATGGTGGACGATCGCCTCCCGAGGATCGCACGCCACCACGACCGTTGGAGCCTCGATCACGATCGTCTCGGCATCTGTAGCGCCGGCAACGGCGACGCCGCGCACGTGTTCTCCCTCGCACAGGATCGACTGCACTCGAGCGCCGACGCGGATCTCGCCGCCCGCCGCCTCGAGCGCAGCGGCAACGGCATCGGTGAGTGCGCCACTGCCGCCGACCGGCCGACCCGTCGTGCCAACGTGTTTGAAAGCCCAGGACAAGGCCCCGAGTCCCGTTCCCGGGGTCTCGGGCGAGAGCCCCCACACCGCCGGTCCGGCAGCCATCGCCGGTCCGAGCAGATCCTCCGAGTCGAAGAAGCTCCGAAGCACGTCGCCGACCGATCGGCGAGACCACCGCATGACCGTGATAGCAGCAGGCGTCGACCGCCGGCCGAGCGAACGACGAATCAGATGCGCAGCTGCGGGTGGTTCGGCGGCCAGTCGCATGATCAGCTCAGCGGCCGGCACCGCGACGTCGGCGTAGCGCCGATAGTTGTCGACCTCCTCCGGATGCGTGATGGCCAACGACTCGAGCGTGGCTTCCACGCTGTGGCGAATCGGGATCGGCCCGGCGGCCCCCCACCCTCGAGCCACCATGCCGGGATCGAGATCGATGTAACGCAATCCGAAGTCGACGAGCCCGAGTTCGTCGATCAGCGGAATGCTGCGGACCATCGTGTGATCGCAGTTGCAGACGTTCACGCGAACCCCACACGCCGATTCGGTGCCTGCGCACCCACCGACCTGCTCCCTGGCTTCGAGCACGAGCGTCCGCAGTCCGCCCTTGGCCAGATAGGCGGCACAGACGAGGCCGTTGTGTCCACCACCGACGACGATGGCGTCGTAATCGTGCATCGAGCCAGTCTCGCAGTTGTGGGCGCCGACCACTGACTCGGTCCGTTCACACGAGTCGACCGCGAGAGGGAGGGGCCACGGCTACCGTTTCGGCATGTCCTCCCGCCGGCTCAGCGAACTGCGCGCCTCGGATCTTCTAGATCACCTCAGCGAGACGTCGATCCTCGTGTTACCGCTCGGCGCCGTCGAACAGCACGGACCCCATCTGCCGTTCGTCACCGATCTCGAGATCGCCCGATCGTGCGCCGAGGCGGTTGTCGACCGAGTCGGTGACGAACTCGACCTGTGGCTGCTCGAGCCCTTGGCCTTCACGAAGTCGAACGAGCACGCCGGCACCCCCGGCACGTTCTGGCTCGGGCCCGAAACCTTGTTGCGGGTGCTCGACGACATCGGACGGTCGATGGCGACGACCCCGGCCCGCAAGCTGGCGTTCCTCAACGGCCATGGTGGCAATTCGTCGCTGGTCAACGTGGCTTGTCGCGAACTCCGGCTCCACCACGGGCTGGAGACCTTCCTCCTCCACCCAAACGTCCCCCCGGATCAGGGCGGGCCGTCGACCGAGGAGGAGCTGGGTTTCGGCATCCACGGCGGCGTCGGCGAGACCTCGCTCATGCTCCACCTCAGACCCGAACTGGTTCGGATGGATCTGGCGTCCAGAAACGTTCCTGAACACCTTGCGGCCAACGATCACGTGAAGTTCGGAGGGACCGTGAGCTTCGGTTGGCTGGCCGGCGACTTCGGCCCTGATGGCCACATCGGCGATCCGACTGGCGCCAGCCCTGAACGAGGCCGGCAATCGTTCGAGGCGGCCGTCGACCGTCTGAGCGCCGCATTCGCGGAGATCGCCGACTTCCGATTCCGGGATTGAGGCCGCCGGCGTGACCGCGATGATCGTGCACGCTCACCCCGTGCCGGAGAGTCTCAATCGCTCCCTGGTCACGGCTGCGATCATCGGGCTCTCCAACACCCCGGAGGCGCTGTCACCTGTGACTGCCTCGCTCTACGACGGCGACGACCCGACGATCGACGATCTCCGGGCTGTCGAGACGCTGGTATTCGTCTACCCGACGTGGTGGGGAGGTCCGCCTGCCCTGCTCCTCGATTGGATCGAGCGTCGCCTCGGCCCCTGGATCGACGGGAACCCAGCCGAGGCGTCCCCCATCTCGTCGGTCAGTCGACTGGCCGCGGTGACCACCCACGGTTCGCCGAGACTCCTGAATCGGGTCACCGGCGAGCCCGGTCGCCACCTCTTCGCCGACTCGGTGAGGACCATCTGCGCGCCGAAGTGCCGGTGGCAGTGGCTTGCCTACTACGGCATCGATGCCGACAACGCCGAGACCCGCGCAGATTTCGTGGCCCGAGTCCCGACCGATCTCCGCACCTTCACCGACTGACTCGACCCGACTGACCCGATCCACCTTCCGGGGCCGTCACCAGTGGCGGAAGGTCTTTTCGACTCGGGTCGATGCGGCCGGCGCGTCGGCTTCGTGAATCGAAAGAAAGCTACGCCGGCAAAGCGATGCGCAGTTGGACCGGAACGAGCGCATGAGCGTGAGCCGGCCGTTGTCGCCGACGGACCGCATCCGCCGGCGATCGTGTGGCGTTGTCGTGATGACCCCGACACGCCTCACCTGCGGGAGGCCGGGACGCACCTTGTTTTTGTCGTTCAGCACGAACCCGACGCCCGGGACCATGGTCCGTTCGAGCCAACCTTTCAGGTGAGCCGGGATCGTGAACATGGTGGTGCGGTATCCGAACAGCACCGCCTCGGCCGACTGCACCAGCAACAACGAAGCCTCGACGTGGGGGCAGCACACGTTGACGTCGTCGTGGTAGCGGCGACGCTCGTCTTCCGTCATGAACCGAGGGAACCCGGTGGCCAACAGATCCAGACGATCAACGTCGTGGCCCCGGCGCTCCAAGACGGCAACACCGTGGTCGACGAGCTGTTTGCCTCGCTGCTCGCTGTGGAAGGCATCGACCACGAGGATCTTCACCGCACCTCCTCATCAACGCCCTCGAAAAGCTTGGGTGGGCCACCCCTCCGCCGGGATGACCCACCCAAGTTCATACTCGATGAATCTGTCGGATCACAGTCCGATCGACTCGTCGATGAATTCGTTGGTCACCAGATCCTCGGCGGTGATGCCTTCCGGGGCGTTGATCGAAGGGACCTGCTCCTGGGTCACTTTGATCACTTCGGCCACACGGTCGATGTCGAAATCACCGAGGGTGCCATTCGGACCGTTGCCGACGACGTTCAGACGGGCCATCTCGCTGACGGCGTTCGCCACGCCATCTTCGCTGAGCTGCCAGAAGCTGTCGATGTCGATGACGGCCTGGAGAATGGCGGCGTTGGTGGCGGTCGGGTCATTTTGGAAGTCAACCGCCGACTGCTGGAGGAGCGGCACGAGCGCTGTGAGGCAGGAGCGGGCAGCATCATCGAGATTGGAATCCAGGATCGCCAATGGGCCCTGGTAGATCTCGAAGCCCGCGTCGTGGATCAGCAAGAAATCGATGGGCTTGCCCCACTCGGTGAAGACGTTCTCGTAGTTGAACGGCTCCTGGGTGGCGAAGCCCTGCTGCATCAGCGCACCACCCTCGGCGATGAACCGGGTGGGAGCACCATCGTAGGAACCGTCGAGCTGATCCGCATCGACCAGGCCGGAACCGGAGAGATACTCGGTGTAGGTCGCACCACCGAAGTGGGCGATCACCGCACCGGTGTCCTTGACCTCATCCCAGCTCGAGATCGGGTAGGTCTCGGGATCGAACATCACGATCTGGGGATTGATGTCGAGCGGAGCGAAGACGGCGGTGGTCGGGAAGTCCTCGTAGTTGTTGATCGCCTCGTCGGTGTTGACGTAGCCGAGCAGGATGTCGTCGTCGGTGGCCATCACCGCAATGGTGGTCTGGTCGCCGAGGAACGGACCACCGGCCCGGACCTCGACCGTGATGCTCGGATCGGCCGTCAGCGGGCCGCTGAACCGCCCGGAGTCCGGATCGACAGAACCCTCGCCGCCAGTCAGGTTGTAGACCGCGCCGTGCTCGGGCTCAGGGAACCAGTCGGTCTGAATGACGATCGGGTTCGGGCAATCGGCGAGGTTGCCTTCTGCCATCGCTTCGCCGTCTCCCCCTGCGTCCTCGCCAGCGTCGGAGGAGCCCTCATCGTCGGCTGCGTCGTCGCTGCCACATGCCGCTGCCACGAGGCCGAATGCCATGAGCAGTGCGAGCAGCCGAAGCCACCTTGGATTGTATTCCGTGCGGGTCATTGCTTCTCCCCTGTAGTACGTCCGCAGGTACGAACGTGTGGATGTATTGCGGGCGCACCACTCACTTCGATGCGATTCGATCGGCTCATCGGGCCCCTCACTGCACCGGCTGATGCCAGTGCCGCGTGAGCCGTTGCCCGAGCCAGCCGAAGAACAGAAAGAACACGATGCCGAGCAGTGCGGACAGCACGATGGCTGCCACGAGTTCACCCGGCGACAGGCGGCTGCTGTACAGCAGGATGCGGTTGCCGAGGTCTCTCGGGCCTCGCTGGAAGAACAAACCGCCGACAATTGCGCCGATGACCGAGAGTCCGGCCGAGATCTGGAAGCCGGTGAACATGGCGGGAAGGGCTGCCGGCAGCTGGAGCTTGACGAGTTTGGTCCACCGGCTGGAGTTGTGTAGGGCAAAGAGTTCGTGCAGACCGACGTCGGCCGACTTCAATCCGAACAGTGTGTTGGTGATGATCGGGAAGAGACTGATGATCACGCACACCAAGACCCGTGACCAGAACCCGTATCCGATCAACAGGCCGATCAGGGGAACCAGCGCAAGCACGGGCACCGTCTGGAGGAATACGGCATATGGGTAGAACGATGTCTCGACCCACTTGGCCTGGCTCATCAAGACCGCGAACGTCACGCCGATGGCCATCGAGATGACCAGCCCGACGAACGCCACCTCGAATGTCACCCACAGAGCGCTGAGAAGTTGCCACGGCTGATCGCCGATCTTGCCATCCCAGAAGCTCGTGACGACCTTGTGCGGATACGGCAGCACCGTCTTGCGTCCGTTTTCGTTGAGCCCGAACCGCGTGTACGCGTACCAGATGCCCACGAATCCGACGAAGACCACGAAGGGCGGGACGATTCGCTTGGCCAACGGCTCGCGTCGACGGGTCGAGCCAACAGCTGGGCTGACCGCCGGGGTGTCGACGGCGGTGGAGGTCCTGGTCTCGAGGTCAGTCATGTGTGAGCTCCTCGGAGGGAGTGACTCAACTCGGCGCTGACACGAACGAACTCGGGATCAAATCGAAGATCTGCGTCACGCGGATAGGGGAAGGGCACGTCGTGGCTGTCGACGATGCGACCCGGTCGCCCCGACATCACGAGCACCCGGGTACTCATGAACACCGCTTCGGTGATCGAGTGGGTGATGAACAGCCCAGCGAAGCCCTCTTGCTGAAAGAGGCGGAGGGCCTCTTCGTTCATTGTCTCGCGCGTGATCTCGTCGAGCGCGCCGAAGGGCTCATCGAAGAGAAACACCGGCGGCGACATCACGAGTGACCGGGCAAGCGACACCCGCATGCGCATGCCACCCGACAGCTGGCGGGGATAGTGGGACTCGAACCCCGAGAGCCCGACCTTGTCGATGGCTTCTTGTGCTCGCTCCCGACGATCAGAAGCAGCGTCACCGTGCAGTTCGGCGATCAACTCGACATTGCCCGTGACCGTGCGCCACGGCAGCAACGTGGCGTCTTGGAACACGTAGCCGATGTTGCTGCGATCGACGGAGCACGTTCCCGTCGTCTCGTGGTCAAGACCGGAAGCAAGTCGGAGCAGGGTGCTCTTGCCGCAGCCTGAGGGGCCGACGACGGTGACGAACTCGCCCGGCTTCACATCGAACGAGACGTCGCGAAGCGCCTCGGTGCCGTCGGGGAACGTCTTGCCCACCCCATCGAACACCAGAGCCGGAGACCCTGCTCGCTTCGGTTCGGTCAAATCGATCAACTCCTGCACGATCCCCCCAATCTACGCCTGCAGCATGGATGGACTGCTGTAGAAGTGTGAACACAACGTTTCATTCGGGCTCGGACGCGGACTCTAGTCAGGGACGTCCGACTTGTCGCTCGCGAAGCAGGATCGGGCAGTCCCGGGAACACCGGACGCGGACGACTGGTTGGTCCCTTCGTGCAGCACATCTCCGTCACTTCCCACCTCGCCAGCGACTGGGCGACCCAAGCGATGCACGACGACATCGCGCGGGCCTTCAGCTGCAGGCCCATCGTTCTCCCGCCGAAATGGCTCTACGACGATCGCGGCTCCCAGATCTTCGACACGATCACCCGGCTCCCCGACTACTACCCGACCGAGGCCGAGCGGTTTCTGCTGACCGCCCACGCGGCGGACATCGCCACGATCACGCAGGCCACCACCGTGGTCGAGCTCGGATCCGGCACGAGCGACAAGACCCGCACCCTGCTCGACGCATTCGAGGCCGCCGGCCATCTCGAAGAGTTCGTTCCGTTCGACGTGAGTGAGGCGACCTTGCACGCAGCAGCCGACATGTTGGCCATTCGTTACCCGAACATCTCGATCGACGCCGTCGCCGGCGACTTCACCAGACACCTGTCGCATCTGCCGGCCATCGGTCGACGCGTCGTTGTCTTCCTCGGCGGCACGCTCGGCAACTTCTACGAGTCAGAGCGGCGCCAGTTCCTCGGCCAGCTCGCAGACACGCTGCGCCCCGGAGAGTTCTTCCTTCTCGGCGTCGATCTCCTCAAAGACGTCGACCGGATCGTCGCCGCCTACAACGACGACACCGGAGTTTCCGAATCGTTCAACAAGAACGTACTCGCAGTGATCAACCGCGAACTCAGCGCCGACTTCGATCTCGATGCGTTCACCTACGTTCCCTTCTGGGACCCGACACATCAACGCGTCGACATGCGGCTGCGAGCCGTCGAAGCACAGAGGGTACGTATCGATGATCTCGATCTCGACGTGGAACTCGCCGCCGACGAGGAGATCCGGGTCGAGATCTCGAGCAAATTTCGGCCCGAGGCAATCACGAGTGAAGTGTCCGCCGCCGGCTTCGAGGTCGTGCAGTTGTGGACCGGTAACGGTGATTTCGGGCTGCTCCTCGCCAGACGTACCTGACCCGCCAGGTCTTGAGTGTCCATCACGACTACGGAGCGATGGACCATCTACCGCAGGCACACGGCAACACTAGCCAACCGGCCGGAACCGATGGTTTCGAGTCCGGGTCAGGCCCCGGCAGGCGCCTCTCCCCCGGCCGTCAATTTCAGGCCGTCTGGGACTGTGCCGGCAACGACCGCACCGTTGCGAATCACGATGCGATCGGACGAAGCCGAGGCCACTGCCTCACGCAGTGATGAAGCCCGGACTGCGAGGACGTCGCCACCGGCCGACATGCCGATCGCCCGACGGGCCATGGTCGAGACCCGCTCGTAGGCCATCGCCGGCGTGTCGTGCCCTGCCATCACCATCAGCGCCGCCGTCTCGAATGGGTCTGCTCGGCCAACGGTGCAAAACGGGTCTTGGAGGTTGTCGGCCCCGGCGCAAACATTCGCGCCTGCAGCGTCGAGGGCCGCGGTGGCGGTGAGACCACGGGGCGGTGCGACGGCCATGCCTCGCGCCTGGAGGAAGAGGTTCGTCTGTGGCAACGCAACGACACTGATGCCCGCTGCCGCCACCTTCTCCGCGACCCGTCGTTGAACCTCCTCGGTCTGCATGGCGAGGCTCACGCAGTGCGACGCTGTCGCACCGTGCACGAACCCGGATGAGAGGACTGCCTCGGCCAGGAGTTCGAGCTCGAGATGCGACGGGTCGAGCGTCTCGTCTGTGTGGAGGTCGATCGGGAGGCCGAACTCGGCCGCGATCGCCAGCAGGTCATGCGTGCACGAAGTCGGGTCCTCGTCGAGGTGGGGGCAACCGCCCACGACATCGAGGCCGAGACCGATGGCATCGCGCAGGACGGCCCGGTTGTCTGCACCGGCCGGGCCACCAGACGGGCGACCGGTGAGCCCGACGATCTGGATGTCGACCAGACCGGCCATGCGGTCCCGAACCTCGATGAGGGCCTCGATCGCAGTCGTACCGATGTCGACGCCGAGGTCGACGTGGGTGCGGATCGCGGTGAACCCGTTGGCAAGGTACATCCGGGCGGCTCGTTCGGCCCTGGCCACGAAGTCGGCCTTGTCGAGGGTTTCCCGATGAGCGATCCACCCGTTGATCGCGCCCATGAGATCACCGGCGGGATTGGCGACGAGATCGGCGGTGAGCGCCTTGTCGAGATGAGCGTGAGGTTCGGCCGGCGCGGCGAGGAGGAAGTAGCCCGCCGCCTCGAGCTGCACTTCGAGGTCGGATCGAGGCGCGGTCACTGGACCTTCGGCATCACGTCTTCAGCGAACCGGGTGAGCTGCTCGGCGGTTCGCGTGTACGGGTCCCCCGGCATGTTCGGGAAGATGATCAGATTGTCGAGCCCGCCGAGCTGTTCCTTGTAGAACTCGATGCCTTCGATCACATCGTCGGCGGTGCCGACGAGCCAGGTCTTGTTCGCGATCGACTCCTCGAGGGTCGGGATGAGGCCGGCCGGCGACGGCTTGCCGTCTGGGCCCATGTAGCCACGACTCCATCCGTACGGCCCGAGGAACTTCCAGAACTCGTCGTGCCCGTCGCGCACCTCGGCCATCGCCTGTTCCTTCGTGTCGGCGATCCAGGGAGTCACCACGAGGGCCCGCTTGGCACCGGGCGCCAGGCTGCCGCCGAAGGTCTCGTCGTGGAGCTCGGCATAACGATCCCAGAACTGTTTCGCGAAAGAGTGGTGCTTCAGCCAGAACACGCCGCCCCATCCCTTGCGAGGAACGGTTTCGAGTGTTGGTGGGGAGGTGATCGCCTGCCAGGTCTCGTACGGGTGGAGCGGGCGAGGCACGAGGGTGAGGTCTTCGACGAACCCACCGCGATCCGGGATGCCGGGCGGAGGGAACTCGAACAGATCACCCTTGAATCGGAACGTCTCGTTGTTGAGGGCGAGTTCGATGACCTGCATGGCCTCATCGAACTGCTTGCGGTTCAGGGTGTCGGCCGCAACCTGATCGGGATTGTCGAAGCTTCCGATGTCGGTGCCCAAGGCACGAGCCTCGCGGGGGACGGTGCCTCGCCCCACGCCGAGAATGGCCCGACCGCCGGAGATGTTGTGGAGCGTGGCGAAGTCCTCGGCCAGCCGGAGCGGGTGCCACTGACCGACGATGTTGAACATCGAGCCGATCCGGATGTTCTTCGTTCGTTCGGCCAGGATTGCCCCGAACATGAGGCCGTTGGGCACGACTTCGTAGCCTTCGTGCTGGAAATGGTGTTCGGTCAACCAGTAGCTGTCGTAGCCGAGCTCGTCGGAGAGCACGCCCATATCGAGCATCCGCTCTGATGCATGCCAACACTCGGCATTCGTGTAGCGACGGTCGGTGGGATCCGGAAGCCCGGGCCCCGCGTCGTCCATCTCGACTCCGCCAAAGAGAAACGCTCCGATCTTCATGTCGATCGACGCTACCGGTCGGGCCGGAGAGCTGCCAGGCCCGGTCCCGGGAACAACCGCCGAGGCGGGTCGTCAGCGATCCGTCAGATGCTCGATCAGTGCATCGAGGGAGAGGGTGTACGAGTGAGGGCCGAAGCCACCGATGACTCCGAGGCACACGGCGCTCAGCAGCGACGTGCGGCGGAACTCCTCGCGCGCGTGCACGTTCGAGAGGTGCGTTTCGATCACCGGGAGTCCAATGGCGCTGATGGCGTCGCGAAGCGCAACGCTGGTGTGGGTGTACGCACCGGGGTTGAACACCACACCGTCAGCATGAGTACGGGCCTGGTGGAGCGCATCGACCAGGGCTCCCTCGCTGTTCGACTGCACGTGATACGCCGTTGCGCCGGCCTCAGCCGCTCGCCGGACGAGACCGGCGACGATGTCGTCGAGCGTGGTGTGTCCATAGACCTCGGGCTCTCGGATACCGAGCAGATTCAGATTCGGTCCGTTCAACACGAGAATCCGGGGACCGTCGACGTTCGCCATCCACCGAGACTAGACAGCCACCGCTCGAGCAGTGGCGATCTACGCTACGCCCGTGATCTCCTCCGACCGAAGCAATGTCGTGCTGACCGGCTTCATGGGCACCGGCAAGACAACGGTCGGCCGGCTCCTCGCCGAGCTCCTCGGTTTCGAGTTCGTCGACACCGATCAGGTGATCGAAGCCGACCACGGTCCGATCCCGCTGATCTTCGCCGAACAGGGTGAGGCCGCCTTTCGGGCCATCGAATCCGCTGTGGCAGTCGAGCTGGCCGAGCGACGCAGCCACGTCGTCGCCACCGGTGGCCGGCTGATGCTCGACGAGACCAATGCGGCGGCGCTCGCTGTCGAGGGAAGGACGTTCTGTCTGAGCGCTCCAACCGCAGTCATTCTCGAACGCGTGCTCGGCGACGGCACCGCCCATCGACCCCTGCTCGACGGCGACGATCCTTCTGCCCGGATCGAAACATTGCTCTCCGAGCGGGCGGCGGCCTACGGACGCTTCGAGCAGGTGGAGACGCAGAACCGCACGCCACAGGCCATCGCCGACGACATCGCGGGGCGGCTGAGCGGCTGACACACATGGGAAGTTTTTGCGGCGCGGAGGCCCCATCAGCCTCTACACTCACTCGCTCAAGCGCCCGTAGCTCAATTGGATAGAGCATCTGATTACGGATCAGAAGGTTAGGGGTTCGAGTCCCTTCGGGCGCACTGAGGCACTACCGAACGAGCCCCTCCAAGGAGGGGCTCGTTTCGTTTTGTCGGGACGATCAGCCAGCACCGATCGAACGGCGGTCTCGGTCGGCGAACGAACGGTCTCTCCGGACGTAGTCGGCGTAGGCGCCACCGATCACGGCAAGGACTGGCAGGATCGTCCATCCGAGGAACACGAAGCCGCCGACCGCCCCAACACCGACCAAGAGCAAGGAAATTCCCGGTGAAGCCTCGCTGATCTCCCGAGCCGACCCAGGGCTCTCCGGCCGGTACGAGACCACCACCTGTGTGCCAATGGCTCGTCGCTGCGAGGGCCCGATGACCTCGAAGGTCGTGGTTTCCCGATCGACGACGAACTCGATCGCCTCGTACCTCGTCACGCCGTCCGAGTCGCGAACAGTCCGATGCCCCGCGACCACGCCGATGGCCGTGGAGCCACCTCGGAAGGGTTTCAGATGCTCGAAGGTCAACACGCCTGTTCCGACCACGACGACCGCAGCCACGTGCCAACTCGTGGCGCGCTCGACGGATGACACCCGGCCCATCACCACCGTCGCGACGACGAGCAGCAACAGCCAAAACCCACCGAGACGACGGCGTCCCGGTGACAGCGGCTCGAAGGTTCGCTGCAGAGATTGCACGACGTCTCCGCCGGCGACAGGGTCATCGCTCCCTCGAAGTGCCGGCACGCCTCGCCAGAGGATGAACAGCAACACACCGAAGACCCAGACGGGAGAAGCGATCACGAAGAAGACGATCTGTGTCCCTGTTCCCACGAAGGAGGGAACGACCACCGACACCCTCGACTTGAGCAGCTCCGGGCGATCGCAGTGCCACCTCGACAGAAGAATGGGTGGCCTGACTCGGGCTGGAGCAAGCGCACATCGCCCGTTTCAGCCAGCCCCGTACAGCAACGGAAACAGGGTGCAGATCGGGCCAGGGAAGATCAGCACCAACGCTGGCACCAGCCGCCGACCGCTCGGGAGGAACCGATTGACACCCACGATCACGCCGACGGCATAGACGAGCGTTCCGCTCACCACGAACGCGAGAACGGCTACCAGGACCGACCCGAGGCCCTCCATGTATCCGGCGTCACCATCGGCGGAGAACATCATGAACGTAACCACCGCGGCTACAGCCCCAACAGCAGCAGCCGCCATGGCCGAGCAGAACCAGACGATGAGCGCCCGGCCAACGACGGACATGAGGTCCATCTGGTCGGCAACGGGTGGCAGCGGCGGCGCAGCGTAGTGAGGCCCGCTCGGGGCCGGGATGGCACTGCTGTGCGGCGGCGGCGGAGAAACCGATTCGGTGAGAGCCATGGATTCATTTACGTCCCGGAGGGGGCCCACTTGAATGCGGACAATCCCCCACCGCGGCCTGGGCGCAGAAGCTCAGTGCGAAAGCAGGTCCTCTGCGGCGAGGTAGCTCTCCTCGTTGAGCGTCTCGATCACTCGACGGCCCTGACCGAAGAGAATTCGGTGAACAGACGCGTGGTACGGCCGGAAGAACATGTCGACCTGGAGCCCGAGCAGCTCGGCGAGGTACGCATTGATCACGCCGCCGTGGCACGCCACCACCACCGTCTCGCCAGGGTGGGGAACCATGGCGGACTCGACGGCCCAGCCGACTCGGCGGCGGAAGTCGGCCGACGTCTCGGTGAAGGGGTAGGCGTCCCACTTCTGGGTCTGAACGAACCGCTCCCACACCCCCCGGATCGCTTGCTCGCCCAACGTGTCGACCGCTCGCTGGTCCTGCGGCAGATCTCGATACATCTGGATCTCCGCCAGGGCCTCGATCACCGAGACCTCGAGATCGTGATGCACAGCGATGGCCTTGCCCGTGTCGTTCGCTCGAAGCAGTTGCGAGCTGTAGACCGCTGCAATCGGCTTGTCGGCCAGCCACCGCCCAACACAGTCGGCCTGGGCCCGACCCTTGGCGGACAGCGGCGGATCGACCCAATCAGCAGAGACCGAAGTAGCAGGGTCCGGCCACTCCTGTTGCCCATGACGCACCAGGATCAGCGTGCCGGTGTCAGGCTGACCGGTGAGGAACGCACGATCGATTGGCGATGGTGTGCGGTCGTTGGCCTTCGGTGTTGCGTTCTCCGACATGGCCCCAAGGATGCCCGGCTCAGCTATTCGGGTCGAACCGTTCGCCGATGGCGTCCTCGAGCGACGTCGTGGCCCGGAGTGAGAGCCAAGCGTCGATCTCGGCATCAGACGGCATCCGCTCGTCGAACAGCGCCGTCAGGGCGACGATCTCGCTTCGCTCGGCCGTCATCCCCCGGAGCTCGAGGCTGTCGGTGAAGAAGGCGACGATGTTGGCCCGGTCGAGCGTTGGATCGTTCTCGAGACGGTCCCGCCAATAGGCCTCGCCACCGGCATCGGGCGCCCGACCCAGCACCTCGGCGTAGATGATGTCGAGGAACTCCTCGAGCGTGGCGTCGCCGTAGGTCGCCTGGTACTCGCGCGACTCGGCGAAGAACCGGGACGCTCGCTGCAGGTCCCACCCGTTGTTGAGTTGGTTGTGCCAGTAGATGTAGCCGCCGAGGTCGGGCATGCGACTGAAGTAGGCGACGTAGAGCCGGTCGATGTCGGCGCTCCGGGAGTCGACGTCGACGAACGGCGCGATCGTGGCGGCGAACCCCTGTGCCTCGAGGCTGGCTCGCAGCTGCAGGGCTTCGGAGCGGCTGGCCTGGCGGCCGACGAGCGTTGTGTAGAGATCTTGTTCGAACCCGCCGAGGGTGTCGTACGGGCCGAGAAGCGCCGGATCGACCGTCAGGCCCTGCGGATTGTCCTGGGCGTAGGCGAGTGCTGCGTCGACGCTCGGCGTCGGATTGATGTTGGCGCCGCTCGGATTCACGATCTCGAAATGCAGGTGGCTGCAGCAACCCTCGGCATTGCCGGAGTCGCCCATGAACGCAACGACCTCTCCCGCAGTGACCCGGAGGTTGCGCCACTCGCCGGACTCCCAGGCATCGGCGATGCGGCCGGAGAACGCATACTCGATCGGGTTGGCACCATCATCGGTACCGGGCGAGTCGTTGTTGATGTGGATGTAGTGGTATTCCCAGCCGTCGTCGTCTGTGATGACCAGGTTGTTGCCGCTCCCGCTGTCGGCACGCATCCAGGAGATGTAGCCGTCGTTGGCGGCGATCAGCGGCGTGAGCTTGGGACCAAGCATGTCGACGCCCTCGTGACTCCGGCTGCATCCCGACCGACATGCTCCGTAGGTGTCGCTCCAATAGACACCACCGTCGGCTCGTGAACCTACGGCCTCTGCTGGTACCGGCAGGGTGATGTCTCGAACCTCGGCAGCAGCAACGGGGGCCACTGATGGTGGGATCACGAGCATGGTGGCGACGACGGCCAGCACAGCGGCGATCCGGCCGATGAGGCTAAATGTAAACGTAGAACGAGATTCGTACTGCATGGGGGCGGCACCTTTGCTTGGTTGTTTCGGCCTGATCCACCGAGGACCGGAAGCCATTCACGAACACTTTGTTGTCGGCTGAAGGGCGCCCTCCGCTCCAGCCTTCGACAAGCGGTTGTCAACATAACGACATCAAACCGTAAAACTCAAGTGAGTCGTTCGACCCAAACAGCCGTCTCAGGCGTCGGTGAACCTGCCCACGACCGTTCCTCATGCTCAGGCGCCGAGGGCGCGCGAGACTCATCACCGATGAACGTCGACGATCAGCAACGAGGCAAGGCACAACGGTTCCGGCGCCTCCACGACACCGGCACGTTCGTGATGCCGTGTGCGTGGGACGCCGGCTCCGCACACATGTTCGAACGTGCGGGATTTGCCGCGCTCGGCACCACTAGCGGCGGCGTGAACTGGAGCCGTGCCCGACCGGACTACGTCTACGCCATCGGTCGAGACACCATGCTCGATGCGTACCAACAGGTCGTCGACGCGGTGGATCTTCCGGTCAGCGGCGACCTCGAGAACGGCTACGGAAACTCCTCTGACGAAGTCGCCGACACGATTCGCGCAGCCATCAACCGGGGACTCGTCGGGGGCAGCATCGAAGACCAGTCCCCCACGCTCGGACCTGGCCTCGTCCCGATCGAGCAGGCAGCGGACAACATCGCCGCCGCTCGTCAGGTCGCCGACAGCTTCCACCTCGATTTCACCCTCACGGCCAGAGCCGAGTCCTACTTCGGCGACATCGACAATCCGTTCGACGACGCAGTCGAGAGAGCGAACCGCTACCTCGGTGCTGGCGCTGACTGCATCTTCGTGCCAGGCCCCTCCGATCTCGCCACCATTCGACGGCTGGTCGATGCCGTCGATGGGCCGGTCAGCGTCGGCATCGGCTCCGGGGGTGGCGAGCTGTCGGTCGCGGCTCTGGCCGACGTCGGGGTCAGAAGGGTCAGCACCGGTGGAGCGCTTCCCCGGGCGCTCTACGCCGTGATCGAGGCCGCCGGCAGAGAGATGTTGGAGCACGGCACGTTCTCATTCACCACCACCGCCATCGAGGAGCAGGCCATCAACGATCTGTTCCGCTGACACGAACCAGGCTGACCAGCGTTCTGCGTTGCGTTTGCATCGTTTCTCGTGGCAAACGCAACGCAGAACGGTGGCGCAGGGCCCTCGGAGCAAATCGTGAGACAGTTGGCACGCACATTGGACCGTTCGTGGGACACTGACGCCGATGGCATGGCAAGAGCGAGCGATGTGGAAGCGGAACGACACCGTCGAGCCGTGGCGACGGTTCCGTACCGCCATGATCGCCGTGGCGTTGGTCGTCGTCTATGGCTGGGTCGGATACATCGTCCTCGGACTCCATTGGTTCGACGCCCTCTACCAGACCATCATCAGCATCACGACCGTCGGGTACAGCGAGATCGGCGCCGACCCCGCGGACACGACCACCTATCGCGCCTTCACTCTTTCCCTCGTCGTGATCGGCGTCGGTTCGGTGTTCTACACAATCGGCGCCACGGTCGACAGCCTCATCGAAGGAAGCCTCAATGAAGAACTGCGGAGACGTCGCATGCTGAAAGCCATCAACGAACTCCGAAACCACACCATCATCGCCGGGTGGGGCCAAGTCGGCCACGCCGTCGCCGAATACGTCGAGCGTGCCGGCGGCGAAGTGGTGGTGATCGACCGCGACCCCATCCACGACGAATCGCCGCATCCGATCGTCGTGGCCGAGGCCACAGACGACGACGTCCTTCGGTCAGCCGGCATCGAACACGCCAAGACCTTGGTGATCGCGCTGGACCACGACGCCGACAACCTGTTCGTCTGTCTGTCGGCCCGCGCCCTTCGGCCCGACTTGTTCATCGTGGCCAGAACCTCGGACGCGAAGAACGAGGCGAAGTTCGCCCAGGCCGGCGCCAACCGAGTCATCAATCCCCACAAGATCGGGGGATCCCGTATGGCCGCGCTCGCGCTCCGGCCCCACGTCGCCGAGTTCCTCGACGAGGTCCTCTCCGACGACCAGCACGATGTCTCCGTCGAAGAGATCGTCGTCCACCCCGACTCACCGATGATCGGACGATCACTGAAGGACATGCGGCGCGAGGACGGCAGGCGGTCACTGATCATCGCCATCCGCAACATCAGCGGTCGCTACCACACCAATCCTGCGCCGGACACCGCCCTCTCCGAGCACTCGGTGATCATCGCCCTCGGATCCGCTGAGGAGCTCGACCACCTCCGCAAGACCGTCAATTCGGGCTGAGGCGACCTCCGTATCAGGTCAGACGACGGCGAGTGGGGACCTCGATGCCATCCGGTAGTCTTGCGTGCTCGGTTGGCGCGCGCCGTCGATCGTCCTCTCTGTTCTGAGTTTTCCACCAAGAAGGTCTGCCATGTCCATGGTTTGCCAAGTCACCGGTCGCCGTCCCAGCTTCGGCAACAGCGTGTCGCACTCGCATCGCGTCACCAAGCGTCGCTGGAACCCGAACATCCAGCGCCAGCGTTTCTGGCTGCCCAGTGAGAACCGCTGGGTCACCCTGAACGTCAGTGCCAAGGGCATCAAGACGATCAACAAAAAGGGCATCGAGACCATCGTTGCCGACATTCGACGTGGCGGAGGCAAGGTCTAATGGCCAAGGCAGGCGAAAAGCGACCCATCATCAAGCTGCGATCCAGCGCGGGCACTGGCTTCATGTACACCACCCGCAAGAACAAGACGAACACTCGCGAGCGCATCGAACTCAAGAAGTACGATCCCGTCGTTCGCAAGCACGTCCTCTTCAAAGAAGAGCGTTGATCCGTCGGGCGGATGACGATCATCAGCCCGAGTAGCGTCGCACAGACCGAGCCTGCGCTCGGTCTGTTGCCGTTTTGGCAGGCTGACGGGACCACCCAGCTCTACGAGGCCTGTTCGAACACCCCATCAGCGATCTGCCGGTTCGTCTACGAGCAGACCGGCAGCGCAACACTGGCGTCGAGCAGCAACGCGTTGAGCAGCACGGGGCTGCGGATCCTTTTGATCATTGCGGTCGCCTTTGTGCTGCGCCGCCTGGTCCGCAAACACAGCCCTCGCATCATCGACTCGGTCATCAACCGACAAGCCGTTGCTGACCAGCAACTGGCCGACAACGCCGACCCGGGCCTCACGGACGAACAGCGCATCGAGCTCGCACTCCGTCAAGAACGAGGCCGCCAACGCTCAGGGACCCTCGGCCAACTGCTCTCCTCCATCGTCAGCGGACTCATCATCTTCGTCGCTGGGCTCACGATCCTCTCCGAGGTCGGCATCAACCTCGCCCCGATCGTGGCCGGCGCCGGTGTCGTCGGCATCGCCTTCGGCTTCGGTGCACAACAGATGGTGAAGGACTTCCTCGCCGGAATCTTCATCATCATCGAAGACGAGTACGGCGTCGGCGATGTCGTCGACACCGGGCACGCGACCGGTGTCGTCGAGCGGCTCAGTTTGAGGGTCACGCAGCTGCGCGACGTCAACGGCACCGTCTGGTACGTGCCGAATGGCGAGATCCAGCGAGTCGGCAACCTCAGTCAGCTCTGGGCCCGAGCCGTCATCGACGTCGATGTCGCCTACGACACCGACGTCGACGTTGCGGCTGCGGCGCTCCTCCGGGCGGCCAACGACGTCTGGCACGCCAACCTCCCCGACCGCACGATCATCGCCGAACCCGAGTTCTGGGGCGTCGAGAGCTTCGGGGCGGACGGCGTCACTCTGCGGCTCGTGGTGAAAACCGAGCCGACCGAGCAGTGGGCCATCGCCCGCGAGTTGCGGGGCCGAATCAAGAAGGAGTTCGATCGGGTCGGCATCGAGATCCCGTTCCCCCAACGAACGATTTGGCAGGGCACCATCGATCCCACCGCTGCCGGGCAGCTGTTCGGTGGCGATGATCAGGACCCATCAGACGACGACACGAGTCAGACTGACGAGGGCGGGCTCGACTGATGCACGCTCTCGGACGGCGTCTGATCTCGATCCCGCTCGTGTTCTTAACGCTCCCCCTGCTCATCATCCTCGCTCCGGTCGTCCTGCTCGCCGGTTCGATCTTCGATCTGCTCGGCGGCCGCCGTGCACTGCCGACCATTCGCCTTTGGCTGTTCGCCATCGTCTTCTTCTCCCACGAGTGCGTTGTCACCGTGTACGCCGGGTGGCTCTGGGTGCGCGGCCGAGCTGGGCGTTCCATGAACATCGCCCGTCACAGCCAGGTGCAAGGCCGCTGGGTCGGCTCTCTCCTGCTCTGGGCAGGCCGACTTCTCGACGTGAGCGTGCAGTGGCCGGACCACGACGCGTTTCCTGAGGGCAAGATCGTCGTCCTGGGCCGCCACGCAAGCATGATCGACGCCGTCCTGCCCGCGCATCTGTTCCCGAGCCGTCTCCACCGGCCGGTCCACTACGTCCTCAAACGCGAGTTGCGTTGGCTCCCGTCGATCGACATCTACGGACACCGCCTCGGCAACCACTTCGTCGACCGAACCGGCAACACTGAACACGAGGTCGCGGCGATCATCGACCTCATCGACCGTGCCGAGGACGACGCCGGCATCGTGCTCTTCCCTGAAGGGACCTACGCCACCCCGGCCACGAAACGCCGAGTCCTCGCATCCCTGGAACGCCGTGGCGACGACGAACTCGTCACCCTTGCCAACAGACTCGAGTACCTGCTCCCCCCAAAGCCGGGCGGTGCCCTCGCGCTCCTCGAGCGGGCCAACGATGTTGTCATCTTCGGCCATGTCGGCCTCGAAGGAGTCGCCGAGTTCAAGGGCTTGCGCGATCACCTTCCGGCGAAACAACCGGTCCTCACCAGGGCCTGGCGATTCCACATCGCCGACCTGCCCGATCTCGACGCAGCTCGCGTCCAATGGCTGCACGACCAGTGGCTGGCACTCGACGCGTGGGTCAGCGAGCAACACCAGCTCCGCAACCACGTGACCGTCCCGTCGAACCAGGCGTCATGAGCTCGGATCGAGACCCGTCGGCGCCGGTGCCCTCGACCATGACCGCCGCCGTCACCGCTGCCCACGGCGGCCCGGAGACGCTCACCGTTCACCACGACTGGCCCGTGCCCAGACTCGGCCCCGGAGATGCACTCGTCCGAGTCACCGCCGCAGCCATCAACAACACCGACATCTGGAGCCGCCAGGGGTCATACGGAACGGCCGCCGACCCGGACGCAGTCGCCGGCTGGCGCGGTCGGCCACTCGAATTCCCCCGTATCCAGGGCATGGATATCGCCGGCCGCGTCGAAGCCGTGGCCAGCGACGTCGACCCCACCTGGATCCGACGACGGGTCGTCGTCGACCCGACAGTCGAATACCGCAACGACCTCCCCTCGATCATCACCGGGAGCGAGGTCGACGGAGGTTTCGCCCAGTTCCATCGATGCGCGGCGTCCCAACTCCACGACGTCACC
The DNA here is from genome assembly GCA_965530755.1 of uncultured Acidimicrobiia bacterium. GTDB lineage: Bacteria > Actinomycetota > Acidimicrobiia > Acidimicrobiales > SZUA-35 > SZUA-35. The sequence goes on from CBESNA010000042.1 coordinate 29,534, forward strand.
GATGCACCGCTGACGGATGCGCAGGTCTCCTGTCTGCCCACCGCGTATGGCACCGCACTCGGGATGCTCAACCGGGCGGCGTGTAGTGAAGGCGAACGGGTGCTCGTGACCGGTTCCTCCGGCGGCGTCGGCTCGGCGGCCATCCAACTTCTGCTCCACCGCAACTGTCACGTGATTGCTCGCACCAGCCCGGACAAGGCCGACCGGGTTCGACGAACCGGCGTGGCCCAGGTCTCGGTGCGTGGCGTCGACGAGATCAGCGATCTCGCCGAGGTCGACGCCGTGGTCGACGTCGTCGGCGGAGCCGAGTTCGGTGATCTGCTCGATCGGCTACGGAACGATGGGCGACTCGTGACCGCCGGAGCCATTGCCGGCCCCGTGATTCCACTCGACCTTCGCCGGCTCTACCTCCGCCAACGGACACTCATCGGATCCACCATGCACACTCCGTCCGATTTCGCCGACTTGGCAGCCATCGCCACCGCCGGTGGCGTCGAGCCGCTGGTCGACAGGATCTTCCCGCTCTCCGAGATCACCGATGCGCAGGCGCACTTCGTGGCCAAGGCCTTCGTCGGCAAGCTGGTTCTCGACCCCTGGCCCTGATCGCGGATCCAGGTCGATCAGAGTCCCGGGCTACCCTCGCCCAATATGCACGATGAGGGATCCACACCACCAACGGGCAATCAGCTCAACGCCGCCGACTATCGACACCTGACGAGTGTCGAGCTGGCGCGGCTCGGCAGCATGAAGCCCGAACACCTCGGCGCTCCCCTCCCCCACATCGAGGGGTGGACCGTGCACAGCCTCATCGGCCATACGGGCTGGATCTGTCGCTACGTGGCGCTCTCGCTCGACGCCGATCCCGACTCCCCGCCCAACCGCGCCGCGGTGCCGGAACCACCAGCGGGCACCGATGTCCTCGACTGGTTCGATGAGGGCCGCTCGACCCTCGTCCGTCGGCTCGACACCGTCGATCCAACCGCGCTCCGGCCCACCTGGACCGGCCCGCAGCCAGCGTTGTGGTGGTTGCGCCGTCTTGCCACCGAATCATCGCTGCACCGCTGGGACGCCTACGCGGCGATCGAGAGCCCAGAGCCCATCGACGCCCGCCTCGCCGCCGACGGCGTGGCGGAGGTTCTCGATGTCTTCGCCCCCCACCGCCTGCTCTTCGCCGAACTCGATGCCGACGGTTCCTCGATGCATCTCCATGCCACCGACATCGATGGTGGCGAATGGACCGTGCACTTCAGCGACGGCGGCCTGGAATGGCAACAGGCCCACGAGAAGGGCGACGTTGCCGCTCGCGGACCTGTTTCGGATCTTCTGTTGATGCTGTGGAGCCGCATCCCGCCCAGCCGCTTGCAGCTGTTCGGTGATGCCACCCTTCTCGACCGCTGGCAGGCAGCAGCGAAATTCTGACCGGAGGCCGAGTGACTCCACCCCGCCTGATCGCTCAGGCGGTGGCGACCGGAAGCAGTGGCTCGCTCGGGATGTCGTAGTCGGCATCCCAGCGACCGAGACGGTCCTTCCACGGCGAGGCTTCACCGACCGAGTCCGCATAGGCGGCACGCCGCTTGGCGACACGCCCGGCCGGCTCTTCGTCGTCATCGTTCTCGTACTGGGCTTCGATGCCCAGCTTCAGATTCTTGAGTGCCTCGGACCGGAGCTGGCTGATGCGGCTCTCGGTGACATCGAGGAGGCTGGCCAGTTCTTGCGAGGTGCGCCCATCGAGGAAGTAGCCGACGATCACGAGACGCTGGCGTTCGGGCAGCAGGTGCACGGCATCACGGAGATAGTTGTGCAGCTCACGGGTCTCGAGTTCCTCGGACGGCTCGACGGCGTTGCGGTCGGAGAGGACGTCGACCAGCGTGAGGTCTTCGTCGCCTTCGTCGCTCGTCTCGTGATCGAGAGCAAGCACGACGGAGCGGAACAAGCGGTCCTGCAGCTTCGCGAGCTCCTCGAGACCAACACCCAGTTCGGTGGCCATCTCGGCCAGGCTGGGAACTCGCCCGAGTTCACTGGCCAACTGTTGTTCGGTGGCTTCGAGGCGACGGGCGAGCAGGCGGACCGAGCGAGGAGCCCAGTCTGCGGCCCGAACCGAGTCGAGGATGGCGCCACGAATGCGCTGTGCAGCGAACCGGTCGAAGGGCACGCCACGAGCCTCGTCGTAGCGTCGCGAGGCCTCGACGAGGCCGAGAGCGCCGGCCCGAGCCAGTTCCTCTCGGTCGACGTGGCGGGGGAAGTGCACCGCAACCTGGAAGACGACGTGCTTCACGAGCGGCAGATGCGCCTCGATCCGCTCGTTGACTTCAACGGTGTTCTTCTCCAAGATTCGTTCACCCATATCGCTCATCGCCTCTCTGGTTCCTCCAACGGCGGATGGCATGCCATCCGTGCTTGCAGGAGGGTTTACGACAGAAGTCGGCCAGAACTTGAGCGAAAATCTCGAGTTTCTTGCGCTACGTACACTTACGACCACTCTATGTGAAAGCTTGAGGTAAAACTTCGACGAACGGTGGTCGTTTGGTTCTCACGGACCAGTCGAATGAGTCGAACGAGCCATGCGAATACATCGAGAAGCCGTCAAAATGATGGGCTTGCCTGAGCCGATCGGGCCATGACAGTACGCAGACCCGCCGCTACTGGGTCCCGTCAAAGGTCATGACACGCAATCCGGAACCGATCAGCGCTCGCAGGAGCGGTACCGGGTCCTCCAGTTCGGACAGCCCGAACGCTCCGGTCCGAAACGTCCCCGAGGCGATCGCCGTCGCGGTTCCGGCGCAGACGATGCCGGCGCCCCGAGAAGGATCGGCCGCCACGGCATACACCAACGTCTCGAACCGCCCCGCCACGAGTCCGCGGACCTCCACTCGGACCGCGCCAGGGCCACCGTCATCGTGCGGTGCGCGCAACATCGGCAGGCGGGAAGTGAGCCGATCCCGGCGCGTGGCCGTGACCCTGGAAACGATTCGGTTGGCGGCTGGGAACTGGCGCTGCAACAGCAGCGGCGACGGCAAAGCCGCCTTGTAGGAGTCGCACGCCCCCATCGGGGGTGGGAACCAGACCAGATCCCGGCCACTCCCACCGCGGCGCTGCAACCATTGCCCATCAAACCAGTCCCACGCCGTCTGCTTCATCGCACGGTGGTGTTGGCGGGCACACGCAGGACCGCCGGTGCCCGCCTTGGCCACTGCGATCTCGGCAACCTCATCGAAGCTGTTGCCGGCGTGGCGGGCCAGGAGGCACGTGAGACCGGGCGCGAACCCAGCGCCGACTACCAGTGAGACCCCCGCTTCCTCGGCTGCTCGGTCGAGGGAGATCAGATCGCGGACGTCATCGATTCCGTCGCTCATCGACACGACGCTCGAACCCCTGGCGATGGCCGCCGCCGCCAACGCTGCGTGGGTTCCCACCGGCGTCGCCAAGACCACGACGTCGGCATCGAATACCGGTCGGTCCGACACAACGACCCGCTGGCCCATCTCCTCGATCACTGCAGCTCGCGCCTCGGAGCGTTCGTCTGAGACACACACCTCGATCGTCGGGCCACCCTGAGGCACTAGGGCCCGAACGCACTGCACTCCCGAGGCGCCGGCGCCCACGATGCTGATGGTCGGATTGGTCACCGGAGGTCCGTGCTGCTCACCTCGCGCCAGCCTTCGGTCTTCGGGGCGACACCGCCGGTGCCCCGGATCCGGAAGAGGGCGGCCACAAGACCGGTCATCGACAACGCAGCGACGACGCGGCGAACGAGCGTGAACATGTGCAGAGGGTAACAAAAGCCAGACAGACGAGCCCCGAGGGACTCGCCTGTCTGTTGCACGTGGGGCTAACAAGAATCGAACTTGTGACCTCACCCTTATCAGGGGTGCGCTCTAACCGACTGAGCTATAGCCCCGGGCCCGATAAAACTAGCGGCTGGGCGCAAGGCCCACTACTCAATCGAGACCTTCGAGCGCTTCTTGTCGATCGGCACCCGGACCGTCTCCTCTTCGATGACGGTGACGCGGATGCCACCGACGAGGTCGGAGATCAGGTTGAAGACCACCGTGAGCAGCACGACCATCACCGATGAGGCCAGTGTGAGCATGCCTGCAATGACGACCGCTGCTCGGAACATGACGTCGGCATTGATCTCGAAGGTCTCGTAGTCGCCCAACTCCTGGATGAAGGACTCGATGTTCTCGACCATGCCCGAGGCGATGGCGGCGTTCCACACCAGAACGCTGGAGAGCAGGAGTGCCGCGAACACAACCATGTGGAAGAGAACCGAGAACGTCAGGACCGACCACGGATCGATGTGTCGAATCACACGGCGGCTCTTCCGCGCTCGAATCCGTCGCTGCCGCCTCGGCACGTGGGATTCCGCCTTGACCGCAGCCGTCCCGGCCGCGCCGACGGCGATCGATTCTTCGACCAACGTGTGTTCGCCAAGAGCAGGGTCGAGGAGGGAAACGCTCTCGGTGACCGGATGGAGGGAGACATCGCTGTCCGGCGTCCCGCTCTCGGCGAACACCGAGTCAGGATCGGCCAGGTCCATCGCCTCATCGAAGATCTCGGCCTCATCGACGTGTGCAGCCTCGAGGTCGATCAAATCGATGGGATCCGAGTCGCCGACCTCGGCCCCGACCTCATCTGCGACATCGTCGAGATCCATGCCATCGTCGAGATCGAGCGTCTCGTCTTCCGCCGCATCGAGATCGAAGAACGACCCGCCGGCCGAAACGAACTCGCCTGAGTCAGCATCGTCGAGGTCAGAATCGGGTGCGTCCAGTGCAACCTCATCCAACGCGACCTCATCGAACGCGATCTCAGCATCCGAAAGGTCATCGAACTCGTCCTCGACGACTGTGTCGCGCACGTCATCAACCGCGACCTCATCGAGCTCGAACTCGTCCTCGACGACTGTGTCGCGCACGTCATCAACCGCGACCTCATCGAACTCGGGCTCAACAACATCGACGACATCCGCCGCGACCTCATCAACCGCGACCTCATCAACCGCGACCTCATCAACCGCGACCTCATCAACCGCGACCTC